>JBEKRP010000023.1:0-40948 GCA_049518595.1 Steroidobacteraceae bacterium | reverse complement strand
GAGCAACCGGTGTTGCGTGGCGGCCCGGTGCATACCGATCGCGGCTTCGTGCTGCACCGGCCGGGCGGCTCCTGGGATTCCACCCACCGGATCTCCGACAACGTGCAGGTCACGACCTCGCGTGACGTACTGGCGGCGATCGCGTGCGGCGAAGGCCCGCATGGCGCTGTCGTGGCCTTGGGCTATGCGGGCTGGGATGCCGGACAGCTCGAGCGCGAAATGCTGGACAACGCGTGGCTGAGCTTGCCGATCGACGAGCGCATCGTGTTTGAGCTGCCCTTCGAAGATCGCTGGCAGGCAGCGTGGCAGCTGCTCGGCGTGGACAGCTCCCGCGTCAGTTTCACTGCGGGTCATGCCTGAGGCGCAAACCCGTGTCGTCCTGGCCTTCGATTTCGGTCTACGTCGCATTGGAGTCGCCTCGGGCGATACCGTCAGCAACGCCGCTGCACCCCGTGCGGCGGTACGTGTGACCGACCGCGGCATCGATTGGGCCGCCATCGAGCGCCTGCTGCACGAGTACCAACCGGAGCTGCTGGTCGTCGGTAGTCCGCGCCACGCCGATGGCTCACTGTCCAACTTAGCCGCCCGCGCCGACCAATTCGCCGCCGCTCTTGCCGCGCGTGCGCAGCGGCCGGTGCACCGCACCGACGAATACGCCTCCTCGATCGAGGCCGCGGCCGAGCTCAAGCGGCAGCGCGCCAGCAGGCAGCGGCGTCGCCGGGTCCAACATGCTGACATCGACAGCGCCGCAGCCGCTATCATTCTCGAACGCTGGCTCAGAGGTGAAGGCCGCATCGATGATTGAGCAAAGGCGCGCAGACGGCTCCCTGCGTCACCTGATCACGCTGGAGAGTCTGCGCCGCGACGAAATCGAGGCGCTGCTGCAGCGCTCGCAGCATTTCGCCCGCGGCATCGGCGAACGGCCGCCGACCGGCAACACCCTGCAGGGCGTGACCATTGCGAATTTATTCACCGAACCGTCCACACGCACGCGCGTGTCCTTCGAGCTCGCGGGCCGGCGGCTCGGTGCCGAAGTGGTCAATCTCGAGCTGCAACTGTCCTCGCGGGTCAAGGGCGAGAGCATGCTCGACACGATCTTCACGCTGCAGGCGCTGCATTTCGACGTGTTCGTGATCCGCGATGCCGAACCCGGTGTGCTCGCGCATGTGTCCGCGCATGTCGCCCCCAGGGTCAGCGTACTCTCGGCCGGCGAAGCCCATCTGTCACATCCGACCCAGGGCCTGCTCGATGCGCTGACCATCCGCCAGCACAAGGGGAGCATCGAGGCGCTGCGCATCGCCATCGTCGGCGACATCCGCCATTCGCGCGTCGCGCGCTCGGCCTATCAGGTCTTTCAGATTCTGCAGGCACGCGAGATCCGCATCGTGGCGCCGCCGGCGTTGATGCCCGAGCCGCAGGAGTTTGGCGGCTGCCCGCGCTTCCAGACCCTCGAGCAGGGACTCGAAGGCGTCGATGTGGTGATGATGCTGCGAATTCAGAAGGAGCGCTTTGCCGAAACCGCAATTCCCGACGGCGAAGAGTATTTCAACCGCTACGGACTCACGCCGGCACGCCTGGCGCGCGCGCGCGCCGATGCGATCGTGATGCACCCGCAGCCGATGAACCGCGGCATCGAGATCGCCTCCGAAATCGCCGACGGACCACAATCGGTGATCCGCTCCCAGGTCAGCAACGGCGTCGCGGTACGTATGGCGCTGCTGGAGACCGTCGCCGGCAGATTGGCGCCGTGAGCGTCGCGGCCCCAGTGAATGGCGCCGCGGCCGCCGCAGCCGCCCGGCCCCATCGCGGCACGATCATGCTCGAAGACGCGCCGGTCCTGGCGCATACCCACTTCGAAGGCGAGCAGCATGTGCTGCGTCTGCAGTCGCCGCGCTGTGCGGCCCGGGCCACACCCGGCAGCTTCGTACATTTGCGCTGCGCCGCTGACCTGCCGATGCGCCGGCCGCTATCGATCATGCGCGCCGACGCTGCCGCTGGCTGGATCGAGGTGCTTTACAAGGTCGTCGGGGCCGGCACGCGCGCGCTGTCCCGCGTGGAGCCGCAACAGCAGCTGAGCGTGCTCGGGCCCATAGGTCAGGGTTTTGTGCTGCATCCGCAGCGCCCGCGCGTGCTCGCGGTCGGCGGCGGCGTCGGCATTCCGCCGATGGTATTCCTGGCCGAGCAGCTGCGCCCAGGCGCCGGGGCCGCCTGGAAACCCCTGGTGCTGATGGGCTCGGAGATCCCCTTCCCGTTCCGCACGCGGCCCTCGACCATCATGATTCCAGGCATGCCCGACGCGGTGATCGCCGGCATGCCGGTGCTCGAAGAATGGGGTGTGCCGTCGAGGCTGGCCACGCTATCGGGCTTTCCGGGCTGTTTCGACGGCTACGTGACTGAGCTTGCGCGCGCCTGGCTGCGTGCGCTGTCGCCGATCGCGCTCGCCGAAACAGAAATCTTCGCCTGCGGCCCGACGCCGATGCTCGCCACCACGGCCCGTCTGGCGCGTGAATTCTCTGTGCCCTGCCAGGTCGCGCTCGAGGAATTCATGGTGTGCGCGGTAGGCGGCTGTGCCGGCTGCGCGGTGGCGGTGCAGACGCCGGCGGGGCCCGCGATGAAACGCGTGTGCGTCGATGGCCCCGTATTCGAGGCCAACGCTATCTTCCCGGCTGAACCGGCTGATTAGGCATAACGGGAGCGTCGATGACCTACGCAGATAAGGACTACCTGGCGCCATTTTTATAATTAAAAATCGCGCCAGGTAGTCCTTATCTGCATGGGGGGCCGGTTCCGCCCGCTGCGTCTAAGCAGCCGGTTCAGCCGAAGTTGATCTTGGCCTCGAGATTGGTACGCGAATCCGCGTGGGCCAGCGCCTCGTCCAGGCTGATGCGGCCTTCCTGGAAGAGCTTATGCAGCGAGGCATCGAAGCTGAATACTTCCCTGTCGCCGCTCCGCATGATCGATTCTTTGATGCCGCTGACGTCACCACGCTTGATCAGCTCGGAGATATGCGGGGTGTTGAGCATGACCTCCACCGCCGCGACCCGCTTGTTGTCGACGCCCATAACCAGCCGTTGCGCCAGTACCGCGCGCAGGTATTGCGAGAGGTCGAGGGTGACCTGCTTGTGCTGGTCGAGGGGAAACATGTTGATGACGCGGTCGAACGTCTCGGCGCAGTTGTTGGCATGTAAGGTCGCCAGCACCAGATGTCCGGTGCCAGCCAGGTTGATGGATGCCTGCATGCTCTCGCGATCGCGGATCTCGCCGATCAGGATGACGTCGGGCGCGGCGCGCATCACCCCGCGCAGCGCGCGATCGTAGCTCTTGGTGTCGAGACCGACTTCCCGCTGGTTGATGATCGAGCGCTTGTTGGTGTGCAGGAATTCGATCGGATCTTCGATCGTGACGATGTGATCAGACGCGTTCTCGTTGCGATAGTTGATCATCGCCGCCAGCGTGGTCGATTTACCGGATCCGGTAGCGCCGACCAACAGGATCAGGCCGCGCTTGAGCATCGATAGCTCGATCAGCGTGTCCGGCAGGCCCAACGAATCCAGTCGCGGCATATCGGCCGTGATGTACCGCAGCACCATGGCCGGATAACCGCGCTGATAGAAGATATTGACGCGGAAGCGGCCCAGACCAGGCTCGGAAATCGCGAAATCGATCTCCAGCTCGCGCTGCAGCGCTTCGATCTGCTGCGGCGTCATCAGACCGAAGCAGATCGAGCGCACCGCCGCCGGTGGCAATACCTGCTTGTTGATCGGGTAGATCTGGCCTTCGATCTTGATCTTGATCGGCGCGTTCGATGTAAAAAAAAGATCGGACGCCTTGCGCTCCACCATCAGCTTGAACAGCGGCCTGGTGTTGACCGCCGGCTGTGTGCCGGGGCCGGTGATTTCGAGTGGATCTGCTGACATGCCGGACCTAGAAATTCTTACCGTCAACTTCTTCGGCGATGCTGAGGTCGCCGTCGGCCTCGACCGGCTTGTTCTCGCGCTTGCTCTCCAGCTTCACGCGCAATCGCAGCTCATTCTTCGAATCCGAATTGCGCAGGGCATCTTCATAGGAGATGTGGCCCTGCTCGTACAGCTCGAACAGCGCCTGGTCGAAAGTCTTCATGCCGATTCGGTTCGAGCGCGACATGACTTCCTTGATCTTGGCGACCTCGCCACGGAAGATCAGGTCCTGGATCAGCGGCGAATTGAGCATGATTTCCATCGCGGCGATGCGGCCGGTGCCGGCTTCGCGCGGAATCAGGCGCTGCGAGATCAGTGCACGAATATTGAGCGACAGATCCATCAGCAGCTGCTCGCGCCGCTCTTCCGGGAAGAAATTGATGATGCGATCGAGCGCCTGGTTCGAGCTGTTGGCGTGCAGTGTCGCCAGCACCAGGTGGCCGGTCTCGGCGAACTGAATGCCGTACTCCATGGTCTCGCGATCGCGGATTTCGCCGATCAGGATCACGTCGGGCGCCTGGCGCAGGGTGTTCTTGAGCGCCGCGTGCCAGGATTCGGTGTCGACCCCGACCTCGCGGTGCGTAATTACGCAGCCCTTGTGCTGATGCACGTATTCCACCGGATCCTCGATGGTCACGATATGCCCGCGGGTCTTGTCATTGCGGTAGCCGACCATCGATGCCAGCGTGGTCGATTTGCCCGAGCCGGTACCGCCGACGACCAGCACCAGGCCGCGTTTCGACAGCACGACTTCCTTGAGGATCGAGGGGAGGTCGAGCTCCTCGAACGATGGGATCTTGGCGTTGATCAGCCGGATGACGCAGCCGACGTGGCCTTGCTGCACGAACGCGCTGACCCGAAAGCGGCCTATGCCGGGCGGCGCGATCGCGAAATTACATTCCTTGGTGGCGTCGAATTCCTTGGTCTGGCGGTCGTTCATGATCGCCCGCACCAGCATGCCCGACTGCTCGGCGGTCAGCGCACGCTCCATCTGCGGCCGAATCTCGCCATCGACCTTGATCGCCGGCGGGAAATTTGCGGTGATGAACAGGTCGGAAGCGGTCTTCTCCACGACACGCTTGAGCAGTTCCTGCATCAGTTTGATGGCTTGGTCGCGATCCATGACGGCCTCGTTAATGCGTGCTTAGGCCTTAAGGTCCGCGTTAGCAGCGCTATCACATCGCATCCTTGTTGGATGCCTTGTACCGGGCTTCTTCCTTGCTCACGACGCCCTTCGCTACCAGTTCGTTCAGGCACTGATCGAGCGTCTGCATGCCCGCCGACTGGCCGGTCTGGATCGATGAATACATCTGCGCGATCTTGCCTTCCCGGATCAGATTACGGATCGCCGGGGTACCGATCATGATCTCGTGCGCGGCCACGCGGCCGCCGCCGGTGCGCTTGAGCAAGGTCTGCGAAATTACCGCGCGCAGCGACTCCGACAACATCGAGCGCACCATGTCCTTCTCCTCGCCCGGGAACACATCGACTATGCGATCGATGGTCTTGGCGGCCGAACTCGTGTGCAGGGTGCCGAACACCAGGTGGCCGGTCTCGGCGGCGGTCAGCGCCAGGCGGATGGTTTCCAGGTCGCGCATTTCGCCGACCAGGATGATATCCGGATCCTCGCGCAGCGCCGAACGCAGCGCTTCACTGAAGCCGAGCGTGTCGCGCTTGACTTCGCGCTGGTTGATCAGGCAGCGCTTGGACTCATGGACGAATTCGATCGGATCCTCGATCGTGATGATGTGATCGGGACGATTGTCGTTACAGTAATCGACCATGCCTGCCAGCGTGGTCGATTTACCCGACCCGGTCGGGCCGGTGACCAGAACCAGGCCGCGCGGCAGCATGCATAGATCGCGAAAAATCTTCGGCGCCGCCAGGTCGTCCAGGCTCAAGATGACCGAGGGAATATTACGAAACACCGCGCCGGCGCCGCGGTTCTGGTTGAAAGCATTGACGCGGAAGCGCGCCAGCTTCGGAATCTCGAAGGAAAAATCGGTTTCGAAAAACTCCTCATAGGCCTTGCGCTGCTTGTCGTTCATGATGTCATACACCATGGCGTGCACTTCCTTGTGGGTAAGTGCCGGCATGTTGATGCGCTTAATGTCGCCGTCGACGCGAATCATCGGCGGCACACCGGCCGACAGATGTAGATCGGAAGCGTTATTCTTGACGGCGAACGCCAGCAGTTGCGCAATGTCGACAGCCATTCGGGTTCTCGCTCCTCCCGCTGGTGATAGCGGCCGGCCGATGCAGTATAGCGGAGGTACTCGATCACCAATATGTTAATCGCTCCGCAAATTTCGCCAGTCGATGAGGTTATCGCGGCAAACCTGCAGGCGCTGCGCACCGAGATCGCCGCCGCCGCCGCCGCCGGTCACCGGACTGAGGACTCGGTCACACTGGTGGCGGTCAGCAAAGGGCATGGCGCCAAACAGGTGCGCGCCGCCGCAGCCTGCGGCGTGACCGATTTTGGCGAGAACTACGTGCAGGAGGCGCTGCCTAAAATTGACGCGCTGCGCGATCTGGCGCTCACCTGGCACTTCATCGGCCGCATCCAGGCGAATAAGAGCGCTCTTATTGCCGAGCGCTTCGACTGGGTCCATGGCGTCGATCGGCTCAAAATCGCCGAACGGCTGTCGGCACAGCGCCCGCACTACGCGCCGCCGCTGCAAGTGTGCATCCAGGTTAATATCGCCGGCGAAAGCGGCAAAGCGGGGGCCGAGCCGGGATCGGCATCGAGCCTGGCGCTGGCGGTGCGCGCACTGCCGCGGCTGCGGCTTCGCGGCCTGATGTGCATGCTGCCGGCCGGCCAAAGCGCGCCGAGCAACCGCCACGCCTTCCACGCCCTGGGGCTGCTGTTGCAGCAGATCAACGCCCAGGGCGGCGGTCTCGATGCGCTGTCGATGGGAATGAGCGCGGATTTTCGCGAGGCCATACAGCAGGGCGCGACGCTGATTCGGGTCGGAACGGCGATTTTCGGCCCGCGACCGAGCAGCCCGCCTGACGGTTCGGCCCGATGATTCCGCCCGAGCCGCGCAGCTACAATCAGGCGGGCTCCGTCGCGGACCTTGGATAGAATGCAGCGGATGCAGCCCAGGGAATCGGCCAGAATCGCCTTCATTGGCGGCGGCAACATGGCTCGCGCGCTGATCGCTGGCCTGTTGCGTCAGGCCGTGCCGGCGCATCGCATCATCGTCGGTGAGCCGGCGGCCGAGGCCCGAGCGGCGTTGCAGCGCGAATGCGAGGTCGAATCCAGCGGCGACAACGCCGAGGCGGTCCGCAACGCCACTCTGGTGGTCCTGGCCGTCAAGCCGCAGGAAGCCGGCAATGCGCTGCGAGCGCTGCACCCGGCGTTGCTCGAACACAAGCCGGTCTTGTTGTCGATTGCCGCGGGCCTGCGGATCGCGGACCTGGCGCGCGCCTGTCCGGCTGGAATAGCCGTCGTGCGCGCGATGCCCAATCGGCCGGCGCTGCTCGGCGCCGGCGTCACGGGTTTCTATGCGCCGCCATCCGTGACTGCAGCGCAACGAGCGCTTGCCGAACTGGTCGGCGCGGCGGTCGGTCGCGCGGTCTGGTTACGCACTGAAGCCGAGCTCGACGTCGTCACCGCCCTGTCCGGCGGCGGCCCGGCTTATTTCTTTCTGCTCGCCGAGCAGATGGCGCAGGCCGCCGAATCGCTGGGCCTGGAGCGCAGCACGGCCGCGCTGCTGGCAGCCGAGACGCTGCACGGCGCCGGCCTGCTGGCACACGAGGGCACGCCGCTGGCCGAACAGCGCGCGGCGGTTACCTCCAGGGGCGGCACCACGGAGGCGGCGTTGCGCGTGCTCCACGAGGGCGGATTCGAGGCCTTGATTGCGCGCGCGCTGCAGGCGGCGAGCGAGCGCAGCGTCCAGCTCGCCGATATGCTGAGCAGCGCGCAGCATACGGAGCACCAATGAAACCACCGCTGAAAGTCCAGCCGCCGCGAGTCCATCGATGGCCGCACTGATCTACCTGATTGACACCCTGTTGAGGCTGTGCCTGATAGCAGTTCTGTTACGGCTGCTGCTGCAATGGTCGCGCGCCGACTTCCGCAATCCGCTGGCGCGCTCGATCATTCACCTGACCAATCCGATCATCGTGCCGCTGCGCCGCTTGTTGCCCTCGATCGGACGACTGGACACGGCCTCCTGCGTCGCGGTTGCGGTGATCGCGCTGTTGCAGGTATCGGTTTCATGGCTGCTCAGCGGCTTAGGTCCGCCCCCGGCGCTGATCTGGTTGCGACTCGCGGCCTTCGAAATCCTGCGCACGACGCTGTGGACCTACTTCTTCGCGATCCTGACCTACGCGCTGCTGTCGCTGATTGCGCCCGGCACCTACTCTCCGGCGCAAGGATTACTTATAGCGCTGTGCGAGCCCGTGCTGCGCCCATTCCGACGCGTGATTCCGCCGCTGGGCGGACTTGATTGGTCACCGCTGTGGGCCATCATCGTGATTCAAATGCTATTGATTCTGGTGCCTTGACGCGCACAGTTGCGGCGCAGTGTCGGCGCGTGCCGCACCACCGGCGGCGCCGCTTCTAGACGCGATGCGCGCGGGCCTATAAAAAAAGGCATTTGCGCAGTGCGTGTTACCGAAAAAAGATTTGCGTTGGCGCAGCGGTGTGCTATGTTGCGCGCCGTTTCATACCGCTTTTGATCCTTTCGCGTCGACCAAGACAGACGTCCGCATACACTTCAGGAGATTCGCCAATGGCAAAAAAAGGTGGGGCACCGACTAAGTCGGAAATACTGGCCCAGATATCCAAGGACTCGGAACTTTCCCGCAAGCAGGTGAGTGAAGTCTTCGAGTCACTCAACGGCATCATCAAGAAAAGCCTGCGCGGTAACGGCCTATTCACTCTCCCCGGTCTGCTCAAGCTGAAGGTGGTGAAGCGCCCCGCGACCAAAGCGCGCGATGGCATCAACCCTTTCACCGGCGAGAAGATGACGTTCAAGGCAAAGCCCGCCAGCAAGAAGGTGCGCGCGCTACCGTTGAAGAACCTGAAGTCGATGGTGAACTGATCAGGCTTCGGTTCGCATTGGTTTAGGCGAACTGCTTTAAGAAAGCCCGGTAAGGCTCAGCTTTACCGGGCTTCTTCATCTGTGCGCCGGCGGGCTGTCGGCGCATTCATGCCGGGGCCAGAAACGCGAATGCGGCATCGCGCAACTCAGTCAGCCGGCCGTGAAAGAAATGCCCTGCGCCCGGCAATACGATCAGCTGCGGCGGCGGCTCGAAACGCGCCGCGAAGGCCTGCACCTCCCGACAATCGATGATCTCGTCGGCGTCGCCCTGTACGATCAGCCAAGGACAGGGCGGCCGTGCGATCGAAGCAAACTCGGCACGTGTCACCGCGGGCGCGACGCTGATCAGCCGCGCCGGCGCTGCCGCCGCCGCGGCGCACAGGCTGACCATGCCCCCGAAGGAAAAACCCGCGAGCATCAGCGCGGCATCCGGCCAGCGCGCCCTGCCTGCGGCCACCACCGCCAGCGTATCCTGGGTCTCGCCTCGACCCTCGTCGTAGCTGCCGGCACTGGCGCCTACCCCGCGGTAGTTGAAGCGCAGCGTCGGCATACCGCGCTCCTGACAGGCCCGTGCCACCGTATGCACAACTTTGTTGTGCATGGTGCCGCCGTGCAGCGGATGCGGATGGCAGACCACGCCGAAGGCGCCAGGCGGTGAAATCCGCGGCTCTTCCAGTACGGCCTCGAGCACGCCGGCCGGGCCGCCGATCAGCAGCGGTTCGGCGCGCGGCCGACGCAGACTCAAGGTTTCGGGGCGCCCGCGAACCCGAGCGCCGCCGAGTTGATGCAGTAACGCAGTCCCGAAGGATTCGGTCCGTCCTCAAACACGTGGCCCAGATGAGCGCCGCAGCCCGCACAGGTCACTTCGGTGCGCGTCATGGCATGCGAGCTGTCCACATGCGTGCGCACCCGGTCGGCCGCGAGCGGCAGCCAGAAACTCGGCCACCCGGAACCGGAGTCATACTTGGCGTCGGAGCTGAATAGCTCCTGGGCGCAGCATACGCAGCTATAGACGCCGGTGTCCTTGTTGTAGGCGTATTTGCCGCTAAACGCCGGCTCCGTGCCTTTCTTCTGGGTCACGTGGTACTGCAGCGGCGTCAGTCGGGCGCGCAGCTGCGCGTCGTCGGGCGGTTCAGTGCTCATCGCGACACCCCCTCGAGTTGTGAGCTTCCGCTCCTGAGGTTAGCGCAAAGGCCACAAGCCTGTCAGCGCCTGGCACAGGCAGCGCGGCTCACGCGATTCACGTGGCTTTGGCTCCCGCGCTGCCCGCGGCTCCTGCGGCTCCCGCGGCATCCGCGGCACCCGCGGCAGGCTCGGACCGGCCCACCACCAGCCGCACCAGCAGATTGTTCAGCCGGCGGCTGAAGTCTGCCGGGTTCGCGACCTGGCCCTCTTCCGTCATGGTGGCCTGGTCGTAGAGCAGCAGCGCGAGCTCCTGGAACTCATCCGCCGGCTTGAGCGTGTCCATATGCCGTACCAGGGGGTGCGCGACGTTGAGCTCCATTGCTGCCTTGGTCGCCGGCGGCGCCTGTCCGTTAGCCGCCAGCACGCGCCGCATCTGCGCCGACAGCTCGCCCTCCCCGTGTACCAGGACGGCAGGAGAGCCACGGAGCCGCTCGCTGACCCGGACCTCGAGCACCCGATCCCCGAGCGCATCCTTGAAGCGCTTGAGCAGCGCCTTGTTCTCCTTTCGCTCCTCGTCGATGCGCGCGCGTTCAGCCTGATCGGCGAGACCTCCGAGCTCGAGACCGCCGCGCGACGCGTCCTTGAAGCGCTTGCCTTCGAATTCGGTGACCTGGCCCATGACCCATTCATCGATGCGATCGGCCAGCAGCAGCACCTCGACGCTCTTCTGCTTGAGCAGCTCAAGGTACGGGCTCTCCCGCGCGGTATCCAGGGTGTCGGCGATGATGTAATAAATGCGCTCCTGCCCTGGGCGCATCCGCGCGATGTAGTCGCTAAGACTTACCGTCTCGTCGTTGGCAGCGCTGGCGGTACTGGCGAAGCGCAGCAGCGGCAGCAGCCGCTCCCGGTTGCCTGGATCCTCGCTCAATCCCTCCTTGAGCACGCGGCCGAATTCGCGCCAGAACTGCTGATACTTGTCGGGTTCGTCTTTGGCCAGCCGCGCCAGCAGCTCCAGCGCCCGCCGAGTCAAGGCCGCGCGCATCGCCTCGACCTCGCGATCCTGCTGCAGCAGCTCGCGCGAAACGTTCAATGGCAGATCGTTCGAGTCGACGATGCCTTTGACAAAGCGCAGATACAGCGGCAGGAACTGCTCGGCATCGTCCATGATGAAGACGCGCCGCACGTACAGCTTCAGTCCGCGCGTCGCCTCGCGCTGCCACAGGTCGAACGGCGCGCGTCCCGGAATGTAGAGCAGGCTGGTGTACTCGCGCTTGCCCTCGACCCGGTTGTGGCTCCAGGCCAACGGCTCGGCGCCATCGTGGGCAATATGGCCGTACAGATCGCGGTATTCCTCCTCCTTGATCTCGCTGCGCGGCCGGGTCCACATTGCCTGCGCCTGATTGACGTCCTCGTAATCGAGCGTCGCGGCGCCTTGCTTGAGCATGCGCACCGGGAACGCGATGTGGTCTGAGTAGCGGCGTACCAGCGCACGCAGCCGCATGGGGTCGGCGAATTCCCTCGCGTCCTCCTTCAGGTGCAGCACCACGCTGGTGCCGCGCTCTGCTCGCGTTATGGTCTCGACCGTGAATTGCCCATCGGCGCTCGACTCCCAGCGCACCGCGTCCTCGGGGGCGGCGTCGGCGCGGCGTGTCAGCACCTCGACGCGCTCGGCGACGATGAATGACGAATAAAACCCTACGCCGAACTGACCGATGAGTTGCGCATCCTTCTGCTGATCACCGGTGAGACGCTTGAAGAATTCGGCGGTACCGGACTTGGCGATCGTGCCCAGATGCGCGACCGCCTCCTCGCGACTCATGCCGATGCCGTGGTCGCGTACCGTCAGCGTTGCGCCTTTGGGGTCGCTGTCGATCCAGATCGCGAGATCGCCATCCTTGCCGAGCAGTTCCGGATTCGACAGCGCGAGAAAGCGCAGCTTATCGTTGGCATCCGAAGCGTTGGAGATCAGCTCGCGCAGGAAGATTTCCCTGTGGCTGTACAGGGAATGGATCATCAGATTCAGCAGTTCGCGGACTTCGGCCTGGAAGCCCAGCGTTTCGCGCGCAGTTGGCATGTCGTCCACCGTCTCCACTCGTGGGGAAAGCGGTGATATAGGGCCTGGCGCTTAAGGTTTCAAGCCATCGAGCGGCCGAGGAGATGCCGGGCAGCGCTCAGCCAGTCGTCCATCTCGTCCCAAAACTGAAGGAATACTTCCAAGGGCGCATCCGCGTTACAGGCTATGATGGTCATGCTAGGCGGTGTGGCCATCGCTCGCCGTGTTGCGCCTCACAGGCCGGTCGATGAGACGGTGGGCCCCGCCACTTTGGCGTGGATCCGTGAACAGCGCAGCATCCATCCGACGCGCAATCGTACGACCCGCTTCTCAGAACTCATCGCGCGGCTTGCGGCGCGGCCGGCCTATGCGTAAATTGCAGAACGACATAATATCCGCGCAAGACAGGGACATTCATGCAGCGTATCGTCGTGCTGAACCCAAAGGGCGGTTCTGGCAAGACAACCGTCGCCATCAATCTCGCGAGCCACTTTGCTCTGCACGGCGAGCGCCCGGTATTGATGGATTATGACCCCCAGGGCTCATCGGCCCACTGGGTCCACAAGCGTAATAAGACTCAGGCGCGTATCCACCTGATTTCGGCGTTCGAGCGCGACCCGCGTGTCACCCGCACCTTTCAGCTGCGCATCCCGGAGGGCACCGGCCGCGTCATCGTCGATACGCCCGCGGCGCTCGAAGCACAGGAAATGCCGGAGCTGACCCGCACCGCCGACAAGATCCTGGTCCCCGTGCTGCCTTCGGACATCGACATCCACGCCTGTTCGCGCTGCGTGCAGAATCTGCTGCTGATCGCGAAGGTGCATCGAAATGACAATCGCCTGGGGATAATCGCCAACCGCGTGCGCCGCAATACCGCGATCTATCAGTCGCTGTCGCGATTTCTGGGCACGCTCGGCATCCCGATCGTCGCCACCTTGCGCGACTCGCAGAATTACGTCCGGGCCGCGGAGTTGGGATTGGGTCTGGAAGAGATGAAACCGTATTACGTCGCCGAAGATCTGGCGTCGTGGCAAGCGTTGCTCGATTGGCTGGAGGTGCCGTCCAATCGCAGCAGCGCGCCAGCCGGCATGGTGCAGTCGGTGCGCCTGGCCTGATGACTCCCGGGTCCTTCGGACTTCTAGGACTTCTCGTCCTCGGCCAGCCAGTCGTGGCGCACTTTCTCCGCCCAGCTCTTGTAATTCGACCAGGTGTAGAGATGGCGCGTGATCGCAGCGTGGCGAGTGCGAGTGCGCTGCATGTGCTCGAGCCAGCGGGCGTAGGCTTCCGCGCCGCTCGGCGGCGGCTGTGTCCGCGCCAGCGCTTCTTCCGCGGTTTCGACCTTTGAATCTTCCTTGCTCATCGTGTGCACTCCTAGTGGTTAAGAGACTAGGTCGCCACAATCTCGCTCGACAGGAATTGGGTCACACCGGATTCGCCTCGGCCGGCTCGCGCGTCGCAATCCCGCGGCGGCGCGAATCCCGACTACGCAAGGGTTAAATGCAATCCGGGCGGATCACGTCAGATCTGGTCGGATCCTGTCGTATCCTGTCGTATCGGGGCAGGTGGAATGCCGGAGCGCGCGCGCTGATTCACGCGGCCTATGGGGCAGGCTACGCCACCAGGCGGTAGCAGGGACGATAGGCGCTGCCGGGCAGCTTCATGCGTCCCTGGGCGACGAAGCCGGTCAATAATTCATCCAGCAGCCCCATGATATCGGCATCACCCGCAAGCTCGTACGGCCCTTGCTGCTCGATCGCGGCGACGCCATTCTCTTTCACGTTGCCGGTAACGATCCCCGAAAACGCCCGGCGCAGATTGGACGCCAGCCGGTGCACCGGCTGCGCCCGGTGCAGTTCCAGCGCACGCATCGACGCGTGCGTGACCAGGAACGGCTGCTGCAGCTCGTACGGCACACGCAGCAACCAGTTGAAATTGTATGAGTCGTTCTGGTTGCGACGGAATGCACGCACTTGCTCGAAGCCCTGCACCATGTGGCGCGCGACGCCGGCCGGATCGTCGATGATGACCTTCAGTCGCGTGAGTGCCACGGCTCCGAGCGTGCCGTCGATGAAATGCGCAATCTTGTCGAAATAGGCCGCGCTGGCGCGCGGCCCGGTGAGCACCACCGGCAGCGGCTGCTCCTCATTGGCCGGATCGAGCAGCACGCCGAGCAGATAAAGGATCTCCTCGGCGGTGCCGACACCGCCCGGAAACACCACGATTCCATGCGCCAGGCGCAGAAACGCTTCGAGCCGCTTTTCGATGTCCGGCATGATGACCAGCTGATTGACGATTGCGTTCGGCGGCTCGGCGGCGATGATGCCGGGCTCGGTGACGCCGAGAAAGCGCCCATGCGTGATGCGCTGCTTGGCGTGACCAACGCCGGCACCCTTCATCGGCGCCTTCATCGCACCCGGGCCGCATCCGGTGCAGACATCGAGGGCTCGCAGGCCGAGCTCGTAGCCGACGCGCTTGGCGTACCGGTATTCGGCGTCGCCGATCGCATGGCCGCCCCAGCACACCGCCAGGTTGGGGCGCGTCTTGACGTCCAGCACGCGCGCGTTGCGCAGGATATGAAAAACGGCGTTGGTGATCGAGGCTGGATCCTGGCTGTCGAGCCGTCCGGCGCCGATGATCTCATTAGCCGTATAGATGATGTCGCGCAGCACCGCAAACAGGTGCTCCTTGATACCGTGGATCATCTGGCCGTCGACAAAGGCGGCCCCCGGCGCATTGGTGATCGCGAGCTTGATTCCCCAGGCATGGCGCACGATCTGCACGTCGAAATCGCGGTAATGCTCGAGGATCTCCTTGGCATTGTCGTTGTCGCTGCCCGAATTGAGCACCGCCAGCGCGCAGTTGCGGAACAGCGTGTAGAGACCGGTATGGCTGGTGTCGAGCAGCTTGTCGATCTCGGCCTGCGACAGGATCTCGAGGCTCCCGCGCGGTCCGACGCGCGCGTCGACCGACTCGGCTATGACGACACTGTCCACGGCTTGCCCCCCGCCGCCGGGACTTGCGCCACCGGCGGCCTGCGGAAAAGATGGGGCAGCGCTCAAGGCCGGATTTCGATCGGCGTGTTGTCTTGAACCATGAGCCACAGTTCCACCATATCCGAGTTCGACATGCCGATGCAGCCGTCAGTCCAATCCGCCGCCGCATAATAGTCGGGCGGATGACGCTGATAATTCGGCAGGCCATGGACCATGATCGAGCCGCCCGGATTCACGTGATCACGCCGCGCGCGGCGCAGGTCCTCGGCGTTCGGGTAGGAGACCTGGATCGAGAGGAAATAGTCGCTGCGCGCGTTACGGCGCGTGAGCTGATAGCGTCCTTCCGGCGTACGGAAATCCCCGGAGCGCTCTTTGGGGCCCTCGGGCATGAGCCCGAGCGCCACGCGGTAGCTGCGCAGGACCTCACCATGGCGCAGCAGGTAGAGTCGACGCTCCGATTTGCGTACCACGACATCATCGGCAATCGGTACCGTGGCCGACAGGCTGGGCGCCCTCGGCGCCGAAGACAGACCCGAGGCGACGTCGGTCGCCACGCCCGACGGCGCCACCACCACGCTGGCCACGGAACTAATGCCCGCCGTCTCCGGGCCATCGCACAGCGCCGCGCCCGAGGCGGCGAGCAGCAGCGGAACCGTTATTAGTGCAGACAGTCGCATTGCCGCAAATTATAGGCATGCCGGTTTTGAACCGCGAGCGTGCAGGCTTCACAACGCCGAGACATCTTCCACCTTGGGCAGTGAAATCTGTGTGCCGGGGCGCAAATCCCTGAAATCCAGGTCCGGGTTGTACTGCTGCAACAGCCACACCGGCACTTTCAGAGATTTCTGCGTGATGCTCCAGAGCGAATCGCCGCGCCGCGCAATGTATACCTCGGTACCCGCGATCCGGTGCGAGGCGAAATAAGCCGCCTGCAGGCGCTCATGGTAGTCACGTCGGCGCTCCTCGAACTGGTCATGCGTCGTGCCGGCAAATTCCAGCTTGATGCGCCGGCCCATGACTACCGGCATGCGCCCGTGCAGATGGTTGATGGCACGCAATCGCGCCGCAGTAGTGCCAATCCAGTCGGCGTAATGACCGAGTGTTTCGGCGGCCACGACCCGGATGCTGCCGTCGGCGGCGACCGAGTAATCCACCGGGTCGGCCGATACCGGCCCGGTGGCGCCGGGCACCAGCTGAGGACCCTCGGCCTGGGCTTGCGCCTTCGACACCGGCTCGGTCTTCGCGGCCAGTCTACTCGCGGCCGCGACCGCCGCGTCTTCCTCCAGGCTCTCCTGCACCGCCGCCTGGGCCGCCGCGACGTTTGCCCGAGTGGTCAGAGTCTCGGGTTCCGCTGCCGCCGCCACCAGGCGCAGGTGCTGGCCCTCGTAGATATCGTCCTGATCGCGCATCGAGTTGAGGGTCATCAGCTTCGTGACCGACAAGCCGGTGCGCGCCGCGATCGCCGAGGTATCGTCGCCGGCCTGTACCACGTAATACTGCGAACTCTCAGGCACGCCATTTGCGGCGCTCGGCGATGCGCTGGCGGCCGCTGCCGACGCGACTGCGGCGGCTGCCGCGGCTGGCGCCGCGGCAGCCATGACTACCGGGCTGGTTCTCGGCGCCGGTGTGGATATGGGTACGGTGGCGGGAGCGGCAGCGGGGGCAGTCCCGGTGGCGGCGGCAGCGCCCTTCGCCGGCTGTGAAATCTCCGCGACGGTGCCGGCCTGCGGTGCACCCAGGCGTTGCGCCAGCAGTTCCGCTGTCCACCGGGAGCCAGCCTCCGGCAGTCGCAGCACGTAGCCCGCCGGCACGACGCGCTGCCCGCTCCATACGGCCGGCCGCAACGCCGGATTGAGGCTGCGCAGTGTTTCGCGATCGACACCGAGTGCCCGCACCAGCGTGCTCAGGCTGGCTGTCGAGGGCATCTTCAGTTCGTGAAACCCGAATTCGCTGTTGCGGTCGATGCCGCCAAAGTACTTTTCCGGTTTCTGCACAATGGTTAGCGCGGCCAGAAACGATACATAGAAGTTCCGTGAGGCGAAGCCAAAGCTGGGGCTGTGATACTCGCGCACGATGCGCACGATGTCGTCGGTGCCGAGCTGGTCACGGGCGCGACGTACGCCCTCAGCGCCATGGTTGTAGGCCGTGATCGCCAGCGGCCAACTGCCGAGCAGCCGGTAGTTGTAGCTCAGCAGCTGCGCCGCGGCTTCGGTCTCACGGTACGGATCGAGCCGCTCATCCACGGCAGCGTCGATGCGCAGAAATCGCCGGCCAGTCGAACGCATGAATTGCCACAGGCCCGCCGCCCCGACTTTGGAATACGCGTACGGATCGAATGAGGATTCCACATGCGGTAGTGCCGCGATCTCGGCCGGCAACCCGAGGTTGGCCAGTACTTCGGCAATATGGGGCTCCCAGGCGCCCGACCGTACCAGGCCGGCGCGAAAGCGGTCAGACTGGCCGAGCTGGAAGCGCACATCCGAGGCGGCCAGTTCCAGCTGCGCCGGTGTGACCTCATCGCCCCAGAGCGCTCGCACCCGCCGCTCCTCATCGTCGCGCGGCTCGGCGCCCTGCGCCAGGCGCTTGAGGATGGCCTCAAAGCGCTCGCGCTCGGCATCGACCTTGCGCGCGCGCTCCGGCGAAGGCGTATCGGCGTCGAAGTGCAGGGTCTCATAGACGACCGAGAGCCGATGCTGATCGTGAATCAGGCCTTCGTTGGTCGACACCTCGGTGTAGACGCGAATCCAGAACTGGACGTCCGGCTCGAGCTCGGGCGGTCGGGGCAACAGTGTCTCGGCGGCAGTCGCGAACCGCGACACGGAAAGCAGGACGCACAACAGCAGCAGGCGTTTCATCGGGCGAATGATGTTATGGGCGTGAGCCCTTGGGAGCAACCATGATATGTCAGAACGCGGCCTTGAAAGATGCGCCGCTTCACAGACGCCCAGGCAAGTGCGGCTGACACCGGTGCGCGGCGGCGATCGACCGGAGAATTCGAGTTCCAGAGTGTATTTCTATAACAAAAAATACACTCTAGAACTCGAATTCTCCCAACGGTTCCGGCAGAACGCCGGTGTCAGCCGCACTTGGACTCGCCGCAGTTCAGGCAGGTCATGCAGCCGTCCATCATCACCACTGCGGCCGTGCTGCATTTGCTGCACAGCTGAGCGCCTTCGGGAAAATGCGACTTGGCGAACGCATCCTGCTGGCGTGCGCGCGCCTCGAACTCGGCGCGCTTCTCATCGACCAGCTTCTTCTGATGCACATCCAGTTCGGTCTTGCGCATCAGGCCGATGCTCTGCAGATGCTTCTCGATCACGTGGCCAAGCTCGGCGATGATCGAGGGCATGAATTTCCCGCCTGGCTGCCAGTAGCCGCCGCGCGGATCGAACACCGCCTTGAGTTCGGCGACCAGGAACGCGACGTCGCCGCCCTTGCGGAACACCGCCGAGATGATGCGCGTCAGCGCGACGATCCACTGGAAGTGATCCAGATTCTTCGAGTTGATGAAGATCTCGAATGGGCGGCGCTGCTCGTACTCGGTACCTTCGTTGAGCACGATGTCGTTGATGGTGACGTACATGGCATGGTCCGAGACCGGCGTCTTGATCTTGTAGGTCGAACCGATCAGCATCTCCGGGCGCTTGATCTCCTCGTGCATGCGGATGACTTTGGCGGTGCGGCCATCGCGGCCGTGCGCCAGTTCTTCCGGCGGCGCGGCGTTCCTCGCGGCCTCATTGTCTTCCGGCTTGAGGACCCGGTACTTGACGATGCGCTTGTCGATGCGTGTGCTGCTCATGTTCAGAACTTCCCGTAATAGCCTTCCTTCAAGGCGTCAAACAGATTGGCGGCGCTGTGCGTCTCGCCGTCGTACTCGATCTCCTCGTCGCCGCGCGCATTGATCTCGGTGCCGTCCTCGAGCGTGAACACATAAGTCGTATTCTTGAGATCCTCCTCCTTGACCAGCACACCCTGGAATGCCTCCGGGTTGAAGCGGAAGGTGGTACAGCCCTTCAGCCCCTGCTCGTGCGCATACAGATATATGCCCTTGAACTGCTCGTAAGGGAAATTGGTCGGCACGTTCGCAGTCTTGGAGATCGACGAGTCGATCCACTTCTGCGATGCCGCCTGGATATCCACGTGCTGGCGCGGCGTCACCTCATCCGCCGAGGTGAAATACTCCGGCAGCGCCTCGGCATCATTGCTCGCCCCCGGCAGCGCGCGCGGATTGACCAGCTCGCGGTACGCCAGCAGCTCGAAAGAGAACACGTCGATCTTTTCCTTGGTCTTGCGCCCGGGGCGGATTACGTTGCGGAAGTAGTGATGCGCGAACGACGGCTCGATGCCGTTACTGGCGTTATTCGCCAGCGACAGCGAGATCGTGCCGGTCGGCGCGATCGAAGTGTGATGCGTGAAGCGCGCGCCGATCTGCGCGAGTTGTTCGACCAGATGCGGCGCCGCGCCGGCGATGCGCTGCATGTAGCGGCTGTAGCGCGCATGCAGCAGGCGCCCCGGAATCTTCGCTCCGGCCTTCCAGCCGTCGCGCGTCATCTCCGGACGCTTGCGCAGCATCTCCTTGGTGACCGTGAACTCCTCGTTCATGATCGGCGCCGGACCTTTTTCACGCGCCAGTTCGAGCGCGGCCTCCCAGCCCGCCAGCGCCATCTCGCGCGACACGTCTTCGCTGAACTTGATCGATTCGCCCGAGCCGTACTTCGCCCCGAGCAGCGTGATGGTCGAGCCCAGACCGAGGAATCCCATGCCGTGACGGCGCTTGCGCATGATCTCATGGCGCTGCTGCTCGAGCGGCAGGCCATTGATCTCGACCACGTTGTCGAGCATGCGGGTAAACACCCGCACCACATCGCGATACTCGTCCCAATCGAAGCGCGCCTGCGGCGTGAACGGCTCGCGCACGAAGCGCGTGAGATTCACCGAACCGAGCAGGCAGTTATGTACGACAACTCCATTTACGATCAACGTATGTGTGGAATATTCCTCGATGTCGTAGACCCGCTGCATTCCCAAGGGTCGTATGCTCTGCACTCGCGCCGTGCGTACTGCATCCGGCTCTCGCCAGCGTTGCTTGTCTCGCAGGTGGCGCTCAAGTTTGTCCTTTTTAGTCGAATTGAAAGGGAATCCGATGTAACGGAAATATCGATAGCAATCTTGCTGTGCTAGGAGCAGCGAATAAAAAATGTTTCCCTTAGAAATAGATGAATGAATGCAGCCGTGAATTCCGAAATTCAGCAACAGCAGCTGAATATCCTGTAGCCACTCCTTGGACGCCGAAACTAGATTCACCATGGGCTTTTCCGCCGAAACTCCGCCGTCAGCGCAGAATACAGCTGCAAGAAATGAAGCCTGTTGCAAAGTCGTGGCGCGAAAAATCTTCTCAGGCACTCGCAAGTTCTTGGAGCGGAAGTCCTCTAGGCCAAGAGTCCGGCGTAGGTCGCTAATCGCATCTTTGCGATAACAAGCAATTGAATGCACATCTAGCGACTTACCTTGATAGGTCCGTCGAAGTGCGCCGTCTGTGCCGGTCAGCCGCTTGAAGTGCGGGGCGAGCAGTTGCATTGCGATATTGTCGTGATCGCTAAATTGCATGCCCGCCGAATCCGTGAGCCAACCGTCCGCGAGCAGCCACCCGTACATCCCATAATCAAGATCAATGGATTGCCGCTGAATTTGCGGAGCAACGATGGACGTCTCTGGCAAGAGCAAACGGTATCGATTCTTTTGCGAGGTCTCATTAGTGACGTCACGCGGATCGAACTTCTTGCGATGACACACGGGTGCGCGACACAGGATTTCCAGGCGTCGATACGCCATGGAGAGATCGCTACACTCCTGCTCGGTCGCGTACACGGCGCGTTTGCCTTTATACCGAGCCGCAGTGGCGTCGGCAGCGTACACATAGCCTTCGAGCGCTCGACGCTCGGCCGTGACGAGATCGAGGCGATCGAGCTCCTTCACAATAGGATGATTGCGAGAAATGTGGAGCCCTTTCGATCGATCTGTGTAATTGACATGCAGCAAATCGAGAATTGGTCTGAGCAAGGCGCGTCGACTGCGCCGAGTGACCACTAATTCGTCGCCCTGATACCGCGGCAACAGATACTTCAGAGCTCCAAGATAGAAGGGCTCTACTAGCTGTAATGACGACAGCTCGCGGGCCTGTACATGTACCTCGCTGCCGACGGCGAGTTCACGTACTTCACGCCAACCCGCTGGCGTATATACCCGATGATCGGCCGTCAGCTCGATTCGCTGGCCGTTATCGTAGGCAACCTCGAATATCTCTCGCGCGCCGTTGCAGATGACTGAGCAGGGCCGCAGATCAGTTTTGTTGGCGCTGAAAATGTCGTCGACCGCAACCCGTAATTGCTCGCCTTTCTGCATTAGTGAGAATGCATCCTCAGTGCGAATGAGCCCAAAATTCGTGTTAAGGCGCATCGCACCGGTCCAACACGAGCCATAGGCCGGTAACGGTTGTTCGCCGCACGGGTTAGTGGCTCGAATGTTCTCGCACCACCAGTTGTTGTTCATCTCGTTGACGCGGTCGATCAGGATGAATCCCGGCTCGGCAAAATCGTAGGTTGAGGACATGATCACGTCCCACATGCGCCGTGCCGGCACGGTCTTGTAGACGCGGCAGGCCACCAGACCTTCCTCATTGACCACGTAACCGTCGTGCACCGGCCATTCGCGCCAGACGAAATGCTGCGCGTCGCTCAGATCGGGTTGCTCGGCCTCGTACTCGCGGCGGCCGATCGGGAACGCGAGCTTCCACTCGCGATCCTCTCGCACCGCTTGCATGAACTCGTCCGTGACCAGTAGCGACAAATTAAACTGCCGCAACCGGCCGTTCTCGCGTTTGGCGCGCACGAAATCCATGGCGTCGGGATGGCCGACGTCGAAGGTGCCCATCTGGGCGCCGCGCCGGCCACCGGCCGAGGACACCGTGAAGCACATCTTGTCGTAGATATCCATGAACGACAGCGGGCCCGAGGTATAGGCGCCGGCGCCGGAGACATAAGCGCCGCGGGGCCGCAGCGTCGAGAATTCGTAGCCGATGCCGCAGCCGGCCTTGAGCGTCAGACCCGCCTCGTGCACCCTGCCGAGGATGTCGTCCATCGAATCCCGGATCGTGCCCGATACCGTGCAGTTGATGGTCGAGGTCGCCGGCTTATGTTCCCAGGCACCCGCATTCGAGGTCACGCGCCCGGCCGGAATCGCGCCGTGGCGCAACGCCCATAGAAAACGCTCATACCAGCGCTCGCGGATGTCCTCGCGCTCGACGTCGGCCAGCGCCCGCGCAACTCGTTTATAGGTGTCGTCCATGCTGCGGTCGATCGGCTCGCCGTCCTTCGCGCTGAGCCGATACTTCTTGTCCCAGATATCCAGCGAGGCTTCCTGGAACGGGATGCAATTGATGTCGCTGGTGACGAGTCTTACAACGGAATTCATGGTGGCGGCGGCTCCCCTTTCCGCAGAATCGGCCACACAATGAGACCGGCACCCGCTACAAGATCTAGTTGTGTGGAACGCGGAGACTAATCAAGCTGGGAGCCCGTCGTCAAGATTATGCAACACTTCGGTTCGGCTATATTTGCATTTATAAATCAATAAGATAGGACACATATGCCTGTACTTTCTTTAGCAGAAAACTTGAAGCTAGGCGCTTAAGTTTCATATCGCTCCACATCAATAGGTTGTGTCCACCGCCCATGCACCGACGGTACACAGCGCGCCCACAGGCTATCCACAACTCAACCGTCATACGCCGCTGCACTGCGGGCCTTGAAACCGCGCAATCCGTCACCAATTCATGTGCATGCAGTCGGGTCACGCTGGCCCGCGGCCCCTAACCCAAGCGGAGAAAGACTATGGTACTTGTACGTTACGAGCCCTGGAGCGCCGTGGAGCGTCTCCATCGCCAGATTGGTCAGATTTTTGGTGATAACGTTGATGCGGCGGCAGCGAGCGGCGAGGCCGCGGCGAGCAACGGTGAAGCCGCTGTGAATTGGATCCCGTCGGTCGACGTCTTCGAACAGCCCGAGAGCTTCGTCGTACGCGCCGATCTGCCGGGTATCGAGCCGAAGGACATCCAGATTACGGCCGATAAAGGCGTATTGACCGTGACCGGCGAGCGGCGGCTCGAGCGGCCGGACGACCAGAGAGCCGTATCCCGCCTGGAGCGGGTCGAAGGCCGGTTCCTGCGCCGCTTCACGCTGCCGGAGAATGTGAAGACGGATGACATCAGCGCGCGTCATCTCAATGGCGTGCTCGAGGTGACCATTCCGAAAGTGGTGGCTCCGGAGCCGAAGCGGGTCAGCATCGAGACCCATTGATCGCTGCGCGGCGTTGTGCGGTACTGCGCGGTATGCAGTACCGCATCGCGCCGGCTTTCAGACCATGAGCGCTCCGATCCCGATGATCGAGCGGCCACGAAGCATCTGCATTGCCGGCGGTACGGGCTTTGTGGGCCAGGAGCTGGTTTACCGCCTGACCCGCGCGGGCCACGAACTGCGCGTACTGACGCGCGCGAGCAGCCACGCCATCGATCTGATGCCGTTGCCGAGCGTGGAGCTGGCGGTCGGTGACGTCTATAATCCGGACTTCCTTCGTCGCAGCATCGATGGCTGTGACACGGTCATCAATCTGGTCGGGATCCTCAACGAGCGCGGCTTTGGCGGGGCGGGATTTCGCCGTGCACATGTCGAATTCACCGCGGCACTGCTGCGCGCGATCGCTCAGGCCCGCGTACCGCGGCTGCTGCACATGAGCGCGCTCAATGCCGATGCCGAGCGCGGCCGCAGTCACTACCTGCGCACCAAAGGCGAAGCCGAACAATTGATACGCGCCGCCGGCGCTGCCCTCGACTGGACCATATTCCGGCCGTCGGTGATCTTCGGGCCGCGCGATTCGCTGACCAATCGCTTCGCAAGGCTGCTGCGCCAGACGGCCGGCCTGTTGCCATTGGCACGCGCCGGCACGCGCTTCGCGCCGATCTACGTCGGCGATGTCACCGCCGCCTTCACGCAGGCGCTGCCCGGCGGCGCCGCCAGTCATCAGAGCTACGAATTGTGCGGCCCGGAAGTGCTGACACTCGAGCAGATCGTGCGCATTACGGCACACGCGGCGCAGGTGGCCTGCCACATCTACCGGCTGCCGGATGCGCTCGCGCGCGTGCAGGCGACTGTCATGCAGTTCCTGCCCGGCAGGCCGTTTTCCACCGACAACTACCGCTCGCTGCTGACCGACAGCGTATGCCGGCACGATGGCTGCCAGCAGCTTGGCCTGCGCACTGCGAGCCTTAGTGCGCTGGCACCGTTGTGGCTGGCGCCGAACTCGCTGGCGCTGCCGCGTCCGGCGGCGTGAGCGCCGTAGCAGCATGCCCGTCACGGGCGCTGCACAGCGCGCGGCGGGCAGCAGCATCGCCTCGCATCTTTCTGACTGCCGCGTAGAACGCGGGCAGAGTGCCGCCGTTCGCCTCGAGCAAGCGCTGAAAGCCGGGCACGCAGTCGAAATAAGTGCCGACCGAAGCCAGGTGCGCATTGTTCAGGCCATCGGCAATCCACTGGTCGTAGCCGGTACGCAGCTTGAACCGCCGTTCCACCGCCAGCACCTGCGCACCGGTGGCGGCGAGAATCTCGCGCTTGCGCCCACGCCGTTCGTCGATCGGCAGCGGCGGCGAGAGCGCATACAGGGTCGCCAGCCGCCCACGTCCGTCGGCAAACGCCTCGATGATGGGCTGCTCGGCCTGGCGTCTCTGTAAATATTCCTGCAGCTCCAGGCTGCGTCCGCGCGCCGCCAGCCAGCGTCGCAGCCCCTCCTGTTCCACGCTCACCGCGAATGATTCATTGAACTCGGTATCGCCGCGCACGTAGATCAGTTGATGCGCCAGCTCGTGAAAGATGGTCGACACCAGCTCCAGGTCACCATAACGAAGCATGGTATTGAGCACCGGGTCGGCAAAATGCCCCAGCGTCGAATAGGCCGCCACTCCCCCCAACATGACGTCATTGCCGCGCGCGGCGAGCGCGTCCGCCATCCTGCGGGCGTCACGCTCGCGGAAATAGCCGCGGTAACTGAGGCAGCCGGTGAACGGGAAGCACCAGCGCTGCGGCTCGACTGAAAACTCCGGCGCCGCCACCACATTCCAGACCACGTAGGGACGTTTCAGGTCGCTATAGCTGCGATAGCTGCGATTGTCCGGCAGGCCCAGATCGCTGACCGCGAAGTCGCGTGCGTCCTGCACCACGCGCAGCCGGGCCTTGAGTTCCTCGCTAGCGGCCGGATCGGCGATCACGCGCTCGATCGGGCGGCGCGCTCGCATCAGGCGCCATTGTCCCTGCGCGGCCTGCGTCAGATAGCCGAGCGTGCAACCCGGCAGCGTGGCGCCGATCAGCGCTACGACCAGCAGTCGGGGCTTCAGTGCGGTAAGGCTTCGGCTCTCGGTTAACATGCGTTGCCATGCAAGTGTATCTGGTGGGAGGCGCGGTCCGGGACGAGCTGCTCGGCCTGGCCGCATCCGAGCGTGACTGGGTCGTGGTCGGCGCCACGCCCGACGAGCTGGAGCGAGCCGGATTTCGCGCCGTCGGTCGCGAGTTCCCGGTGTTCCTGCACCCGGACACGAATGAGGAATACGCGCTCGCACGGGTGGAGCGCAAGACCGGACCGGGTTATCGCGGCTTCGAGACGCGGTTCTCGCCTGAGGTGACGCTCGAACAGGACCTGCAGCGCCGGGATCTGACCATCAATGCGATGGCACGCGCGCCGGACGGAACGTTGGTCGATCCCTACGGCGGCCGGCGCGATCTCGAGCAGCGCCTGCTGCGCCATGTGTCGCCGGCCTTTGTCGAAGACCCGGTGCGGGTCCTGCGCGTCGCCCGCTTTGCGGCGCGCCTGGCCGCCCTGGGGTTCAAGCTCGCGCCCGAGACCCGGGCGCTGATGCGCCGCATGGTCGACAATGGCGAAATCAACTCCCTGGTATCCGAGCGTGTCTGGCGCGAGATGCAGCGCGCGCTCGGCGAGGCAAATCCCGAGGTTTTCTTCGACATTCTGCAGGACTGCGGCGCGATCGCGGTGCTGCTGCCCGAGCTCGACTGGCGCACGCCTGCGCGAAAGGCCCTGCAACGCGCGGCGCAGATCAGTCCCGAGCCCAGCCTGCGCTTTGCCGCACTGCTGGCCGACACCGCAGCGGAGGCGATCACGGCATTGTGCGAGCGCCTGCGCGTGCCCAACGACTATCGCGAACTCGCGCTGCTCACCGCGCGGCTGTGGCTGCGTATCGCGGACGCAGGAGCGCTCGATGCGGCCGGTGTGCTCGAGTTGCTGGAAGCCGCGGACGCGTTTCGGCGGCCCGCTCGTTTCGAACTGCTGCTGCGCGCGGTGCAAGCGCGATCCGACCGCGACGACACGCTCACCGCGGCACTCGCCGCCGCCGCCGCCGTGACGCTGCCGGGCGAGCGACTGTCGCAGCTCAGGGGCCCTGCGATCGCCGCCGCCTATCGTGCCGAGCGCCTCGCGCGCCTGCAGGCCCTTCAAAGCGAGCGCCGCAAGTCCTGATACTCGAAGCCGCGCAGGGGTGCATCGGCGCCGCGCGTGAGCGCCATGACCTTGAAGCTCTCGCCCATTTCTCCCGGCAGCAGCAGCTGCCGCGCCTGCGAGGCCAGTCGCGCGCGCTCCAGCGTCGCGCCGCCGGCCGCCAGATCCGACTCGATCCCGGTCGCCAGCAGAAACGCCGCCTGCGTGCAGTAGCCGGCGACCGCGAGCGTCGCATCAGCCGCCGCTTCGGCCACGCGCGTGAAGTCCACCCACGCGCTGATGTCCTGCAGGCCCGGATGCAGCAGTGGATCCTCGTGCGCGCGGTGGCGAAAATGGCAGCGCAGCGTGCCGCCCGAGCGCTGCGGGTGATAGTACTCGCGCCGCGCCAGGCCATAGTCGATGATCAGGGCGACGCCGCGGCTGAGGGCCGCGCTGAGGGCCACGATCCAGGGCTGTAGCATCGGGCACAGCTCGGATCGGTAGCCCGGCGGCAGCGGCCAGGGCAGCGAGACAGCAATACGCCCGATGTCCGCCTGCAGTGCCGCGTCGGCGGGCCGATCGGCCTCGAATAAATCGCCCTGGGGCGACACCGCCACACCGCGCTCGAGCGGCGCCTCGGATGTGACGACGAAGCGCTTGAACGGCAGCGCGTCAGCGACTTCATTTGCCAGTATCACACCGGCGATCGGCGCCGCGGGCAGCGCATCCAGCCATTGCACGCGCACGCGCAGTGCTTCGGGCAAGCTCGCAAGCCGCTGCTGCTGGCGCGCGCGCAAGTCGGCGCTGACCTCGAGTATGTAGTAGTGCTGCGGCAGCAGCTCGAGTTCACGCAGCGTCGTCAGCACGCTCGCGGCCAGCGCACCGGTGCCGGCGCCCAGTTCCAGGACATCGCCACCGGCGCGCTGCAGTATCTCGGCGCACTGTCGCGCCACACAGCGGCCAAACAGGCCCGACAGCTCCGGTGCCGTTACAAAATCCCCGCCGCCACCAAACTTCGCGCTCCCGGCGCTGTAGTAGCCCAGCCCCGGCGCATACAGGACAATGCGCAGATAGTCGTCGAACGCCAGCCAGCCGCCATGCGTGGCAATCGCATCGCGCACCGCGTGCAACACCGCGGCGCCGTGGCGCGCCTCGTCCGGCGGCAGCTGCGGCAGGATTGAGACTGCATCGCCTGGCGTCATAAGCTGCGCTCATGGCAGGCACGCTTTACGGGCCGGAGACGGCATCGGGCATCGAGCGCAGTCAGCGCCTGGCCGGGCGCACGGCGCTGGTCACCGGTGCCGGGCGGCGTGTCGGTGCCGGCATCGTGCGCGCGCTGCATGGCGCCGGCGCCCATGTGGTGATCCACTGCCACCGCTCGCTCCGTGCCGCGCGGACGCTCGCGGCTGAACTGGAAGCCGCACGAGCGGATTCCACGGCGGTCATCGCCTGCGATCTGCTCGACGCGGCGGCGCTGCCGGGCCTGATCGCACGGGCCCGCGAATGCTTCGGAGCACTGCATCTGCTGGTCAACAACGCGTCGACTTTTTATCCCACGCCGTTCGGCGGCATCAGTCTGGACCAGTGGGACGATCTGCTCGGCACCAATCTGCGCGCACCGCTGCTGCTGGCGCAGGCCGCGGCGCCGGAGTTGCGGCGCACGCAGGGCGCGCTGTTGAACATCGTCGATATCCACGGCCTGCGGCCGTTGCGTGATCATATGGTCTACAGCGTGGCCAAGGCCGGACTGATCATGCTCACGCGAGCGCTCGCGCGCGAGTTGGCGCCGGAAGTGCGCGTCAACGCCATCGCTCCCGGACCGGTGCTCTGGCCGGATGCGCCCATGGCCGAGGAGCGGAAGGAAAAGATCATCGAGCGCACGCCGTTAAAGCGGCACGGGTCGCCCGATGACATCGCGCGGGCGGTGTTGTTCTTTGCCAGCGAAGCTCCGTTCGTGACCGGCCAGATCCTCGTGATCGACGGCGGTCGCAGCATCGGCTGGTGAGCCCGGCTGTCATGCGCGGCAAATGGCGGCGCAGTCAATGGCGGCGCATCACAAGGCATTGAGGTCGAGCTCCAACGGCGCGAGTACATGCTCGGACTGCGGGAACTGCTCCCAGAGCCGCGCAATCGTCGGCCCCGACGGCGGGTAGAGCCAGTCGGGAGCCAGCTCCGCCAGTGGTCCGAGCATGTAGACCCGCCGCCGCAGATCTCGCCGCGGCAGCGTATAGCCGCGTCCTGCGCCGACCACATCGTCGTACAGCAGCAGATCCAGGTCCATCTTCCGTGGCCCCCACCTTGGATCGGCGCGCCCGCGTCCGCATCGCACCTCGATCTCTCGCAGCGACGGCAGCAGTGCCTCGATCGGCAGCGTGGTGGTGAAGCCCGCCACGGCGTTGTAGAAATCGGGCCCTTTGAAACCGAAGGCCGGATTGCGATAGCAACGCGAAAAGCGCGCATCGGCAAAGCGCTGCTTGATCGCACGCGCCGCCTGCAGCATGCGCTCGGCCGGATCGACATTGCTGCCGATCGCGACAAAGGCCTGGACCATCTCCCGCGCCTCGGCCATAACACGGCCTGGCTCATCGTCCAGGCGCAGCGCCTGGCGCGCTCTGGGCGGCTTCGAGCGGCGAGCGCCGGCGCTCGATGCAAACCCCGACGTCGCGCGAATGGCGGATCGCCCCGGGCTTATTCACGCTGACGCGCACCCATTCGAGTGGAAACTCCGCCAGCAGCAGCAATGCAAGTCGATGGGCCAGCGACTCGACCAGATGGAACTGCGATGCCTGCACCCAGGCTAGAACTCGCTTGGCGACGCTCTTGTAGTCCACGGTATCGGCGACGGCATCGCGCCGGGCGGCGCGCTCGCAGTCGCAGGGAAGTTCCAGATCGATGACCACGGTCTGCGGCGCGCGGCGCTCCCAGTCGACGAAACCGATAATGCATTCGGTGGTCAGGCCGCGCAGAAAAATGCGGTCCTCGCTATCGTGCTGGCTCATGCGCAAAGTGTAGCCACTCGTCGGGGCGTTGTAGCAGTTTCGTGTCGCCCGGGGCTACTTGGCAGTCCCTGAGAGTGATCGAGCTAATCCAAGCATTTTTAATTGCAAAAATGCTTGGATTAGCTCGATCACTCTCAGGGGTTGTTAAGCCGCCCCGGGCGCGCGCAGTTCCGACAGTGGCCAGCGTGCCCTGACTTCAATTCCGCCAGAGGTCTGTTCGTGCGCGCGCAGCCGATGCAAGCCGGCCACGGCGATCATCGCCGCGTTGTCGGTGCAGAACTCGAGCCGCGGGAAATACACCTGCGCCCCGAGCGCCGCCGCTTCGCGAGCCAGCCGCGCGCGCAGCTCTCGATTGGCGCCGACACCGCCGGCCACGACCAGCGCGCGATGCCCGGTGAATTCCAGCGCCCGCAGCGCCTTGGCACACAAGGTGGCGACGATTGCGTCCTGCACGGCGTAGGCCACATCCGCACGCGCCTCGTCGGACAGCGGCGCGGCGCGCACCGCCCGCATGACGGCTGTCTTGAGTCCGGAAAAGCTGAATTCGAATCCTGGCCGATCGAGCATCGGCCGCGGAAACAAATACCGGCCCGGCCGTCCGGATGCGGCCAGCTGCGCCAGCTGCGGGCCGCCCGGATACGGCAGGCCCAGCAGCTTGGCGCTCTTATCGAAGGCCTCACCCGCGGCATCGTCGCGGGTCTGTCCGAGCACCCGGTATTCGCCGATGCCCCGCACCTCGATCAGCATCGTATGGCCGCCGGATACCAGCAGCGCGACGTGCGGGAATGGCGGTGGCGGCTTTTCCAGCATCGGCGCCAGCAAATGGCCTTCGAGATGGTGGATGCCGATCGCCGGTACCTTCCAGCCGAAACTCAAAGAGCGGGCCAGTGCCGCGCCGGTCAGCAGTGCGCCGACCAGGCCGGGACCGGCCGTATACGCGACGCCTTCGATCTCATCGGCGCGGGTCCCGGCGTTCTCCAGAGCGGTGCGCAGCAGCGGCAGCAGGCGGCGCAGGTGATCGCGCGAGGCGAGTTCCGGGACCACGCCGCCGAAGGCACGGTGCAGATCGATCTGACTCCATAGCTCGTGCGCGAGCAGCCCGCGGTGTTCGTCCAGCACCGCCACGGCGCTCTCATCGCAGGAAGTCTCAATGGCCAGGATACGCATGATCTGCGGCCATTTTGCCTTTTGCTTGCAGTCTCATTAGAATCGCGGCCCTTGCCCTGGCGCCCTGACGGGGAGGAAACAATAAGTGGCTTATAATCAATAGGTTGGTATTTCGATGCCGAGTGTTCGAGTCCGCGAGAACGAGTATTTCGACGCCGCCCTGCGGCGCTTCAAACGGGCCTGTGAGAAGGCAGGCGTTCTCGCCGAGCTGCGACGGCGCGAATTCTACGAAAAGCCCACGCAGGAACGAAAACGCAAAAAGGCCGCCGCCGTCAAGCGGCATATGAAGCGCGTGTCTCGCGACTTCGCACGCCCCGCCCGCTGATCCTAGGGCGCTCAGGCCGGGCTTGCTGCCTGCATCAATCGCCGCTTCCCCGCACTTAGGACCGCAGCCGATGAGCCTTAAGGAGCGCATCCAGGAAGACATGAAAGCAGCGATGCGATCCGGTGAGAAGGATCGCCTCGGGTGCATTCGTCTGATACTGGCCGCGGTCAAGCAGCGCGAAGTCGATGAGCGCATCAGCCTCGATGACGTGCAGCTGCTCAGCGTGCTCGATAAGATGGGCAAGCAGCGTCGCGAGTCGATCGCGCAGTTCCAGGCCGGCGGGCGCGCCGATCTGGTCGCGAAGGAAAACGCTGAGCTAGCGATCATCAACGCCTATATGCCCGCGCCGCTCAGCGACGCCGAGCTCGACGCCCTGATCAGCGAGGCGATCGCACAGACCGGTGCGGTCTCGATCAAGGACATGGGCAAGGTCATGGGCATCATCAAATCAAAGGCCCAGGGCCGGGCCGATATGGCCGCAGTTGGCACACGCATCAAAGCCCGCCTTTCCTCAAAGTTGCCCTAGACTAACGGCCAGTATGGCCGGCCGGATTCCGCAAGCCTTTATCGATGAGCTGATCGCCCGCGCCGATATCGTGGATGTCATCGGCAGCCGCGTGCCGTTGAAGCGCGCCGGTCGCGAATACAAGGCCTGCTGCCCGTTCCACGACGAGAAGACACCATCGTTCTGGGTCAGCCCCGACAAGCAGTTCTACCACTGCTTCGGTTGCGGCGCCCATGGCACCGCCTTGGGCTTCCTGATGGAGTACGACCGGCTGCCGTTCCCCGAAGCGGTCGAGGATCTCGCCAACCGGCTCGGGCTCAGCGTGCCGCACGAAGCCACCGGCACGCCCGGCTCATCGCCGGCCGGGGGCGGCGCGGCAAGCCCAAATGATACGGCACCATTGTATGAGCTGCTGGCGAAGGTGACGGACTTTTATTGCTCGGCTTTGCAGCGCGGCGAACGCGCCCAGGCTTACGCCGCGCAGCGCGGCCTGCAGCCGGAGACGATCGAGCGTTTCCGTATCGGCTACGCGAACGATGCCTGGAACGATGTGCTGCGGCGATTCGGCGCCGGCGAGCGCGATCAGCAAGTGTTGCTGGCGGCTGGCCTGATCGTCGAGCGCGAACGCACCAGCAGCAGCGGCGCCAGTGTCGGGAGCAGCCACGGCAGCGATGCTTACTACGACCGATTCCGCGACCGGCTGATGTTTCCGATCCGGGACACGCGCGGTCGGGTGATCGCCTTTGGCGGTCGCGTGCTCGGCAACGGTGAGCCGAAATACTTGAACTCACCCGAAACGGCGCTGTTCCATAAAGGTAAGGAGCTCTATGGACTCTACGAAACGCGACTGGCGCGCCGCCCGCTGAAGCGCCTGCTGGTGGTCGAAGGCTACATGGATGTGGTGCGCCTGCATCAAGCGGGGGTCACCGATGCGGTCGCGACGCTGGGCACGGCGACCACCGCCGAACACTTGCGCCGCGCGTTTCGCCTGGTGAGCGAAGTCGTTTTCTGTTTCGACGGCGATCGCGCCGGGCGCGCCGCCGCCTGGCGCGCGCTGCAGCAGGCGTTGCCGGAAGCGCGCGAAGGTCGTGAGCTGCGCTTCCTGTTTCTACCCGAGGGCGAAGACCCCGATTCGCTGGTCGGCCGCGAGGGCGGCGAGCGCTTCGCGGCGCGACTGGACGCTGCGCTGCCGCTGTCCGAATACCTGGTGGCACAGCTGAGCGAGCAAGCCGACGTCAGCCACGCCGACGGCAAGGCGCACTTCGTGGCGCTGGTCAGACCGCTGCTGGAGAAAATCACACCCGGGGTCTATCGAGAGCTATTGCTCGATCGGATTGCCGTAGCGATCGCCCTGCCGGCCGAGCGGCTGCAGCAGTGGCTGGCAGCGCCGGAAGGCCCGGGCGCGTTCCTGCCGCGCGCAGCGGATAGCCCCGCAGCGCGCGGGGCGCGTGCCCGGGCGCGGCCGCCTGGCCGCGGCAGCCTGGTGACGCAGGCGATTACGTTGCTATTGCATTTCCCGGCCGCGGCGGCGGCAGTGGACGAGCAGCAGCGGCTGCAACTGGCGCGGATGAATCAGCCCGGCGTCGCCGTGCTGCTGGCGCTGCTGGAGCAGCTCAGTGCCAGCCCTGCCGGCACCATGGCACAGACGCTGGAGCGCTGGCGGGAACGGCCCGAATACCGGCGGCTGTGTGAGCTGGCGGCCAGCGAGCCGCTGGTACCCGACCAGAGCGCAGCTGGCCAGGAGCTGCGCCAGGGGGTGGCTCGCCTGCTCGATGCGGAGCTGCGCCGCAGGTTGGAAGTCTTGATCGAGAAGGCGCGTGCCCAAACCCTCGATGAGTCTGAGAAACTGGAACTTCAGGCACTGACCGTGGCCCAAACCAGAGTTGGAGGCGCCTGACGGTCCCGATCGCCCCGGACCGCCAAACCGCCGATCGCGCGGGGCGCACATATATCGAGCTCTGGCGGCAGCGACCGGCCAGCGCGCCGGCCGGTCGCTCGAGCTTGGCTCGACTTGATTACGTTCAAGTCCTAGCTTCAAGCGCCGTTACCACCGATATGGGCTTGAATACTGGCACGCGCGTATCAATTCTGGTTATCATATTCAACTTTTCCATGAACGACCCCACGACCACAGCCCTTCGTTGCCAAGCGACGAAACGGGCCGTTATGTCTGAAACTCGAGTCTTGGAAACATCCCCAGAGACGCCATGACACGCAAGCAGCCGCCGAAGCCCGCCCCGTCCGCCCGCAAACCCGCTGCGCGCGGCGCCGTTGCCGCCGCCAGCTCGGCGCATCGCAAGAGCTCCCCCGTGCCTGCGCGTCGCGCCGGTGGCGCCATCGCAAAGGCGCCTGAGCTGCATAAAAAGGGCGCGCCGGCGCTGAAATCGACCGCGGCCCAGGAAAGAGCTGCTGCATCGCACAAGTCGAAATCGCACCCGGGCGCCGCGAACGCGGAGCCGCGCCGAGGCAATGGCCTGCCGGAAGACCGTCAGTCGCAGCTCAAGCTGCTGATCGCGCGCGGCAAGGAGCAGGGCTATTTGACCTACGCCCAGGTCAATGACCACTTGCCGGCGGAAATCGTCGATCCGGAGCAGATCGAAGGCATCGTCAATACCATCAACGACATGGGTATTCCGGTGTACGAAAAGGCACCGGATACCGAGTCGCTGTTGGCCAGCGAGCCGGGCTCTGCCGCCGACGACGAGGCCATCGAGGAGGCCGCCGCCGCGCTGGCGGCGCTTGACGCCGAGCTCGGCCGCACCACCGACCCGGTACGCATGTACATGCGCGAGATGGGGACGGTCGAGCTGCTGACTCGAGAGGGTGAGATCCGTATTGCCAAGCGGATCGAAGAAGGCTTGGACGCAGTGCGCACCGCACTCGCCAAGTACCCGGCCACGCACGAGCACCTGCTGAAGATCTATGAGCTGGTCAAAGCCGGTCAGGCGCGCCTGATCGATCTGGTCGTCGGCTTCATCGATCCCAATGCGCCTGACGTCATTGCCCAGCCGCAGAATCCGACCAAGCTCGAGCTCGTGACCGACGTCGAGGAGAAGGACGACGAGGCCGAGGATAGCGACGACAGCGAAGAGGAAGTTATCGATACCGGTCCGGATCCGCTGGAAGTCGCGCGCCGCATGGGCTCGATCCACAAGCTGCATCAGCAGGTGCTGGCCTGGATCGCCAAGCTCGGAGCCGACGACCCCAAGACCCAGAAGCTGCGCAAGAAGCTCGCGGCCGAGTTCATGGAGCTCAAGCTCTCGCCGCGCATGTTCGATGCATTGACCGAGCAGCTTCGCTCCCACATCAATGAGATCCGCCAGATCGAGAAGGAGATCATGATCATCGCGGTGCGCGACTCCGGCATGCCGCGCAAGGATTTCATCGCCACTTTCCCGAAGAACGAGACCAGTGCGCGTTGGCTCGCGAGGCACATGAAGGCCGGGAAGAAGTATTCCGCGCCGCTGGCGCGTCTGAAAGACGAGATCGAGCGACGGCAGAAGAAATTGATGGAAGTCGAGCAGCGGCATCACCTCTCGATCAACGACATCAAGGAGATCAACCGTGAGGTCTCGATCGGTGAGGCCAAGGCACGGCGCGCCAAGAAGGAAATGGTGGAGGCGAACCTGCGCCTGGTGATTTCGATTGCGAAGAAGTACACCAACCGCGGCCTGCAGTTCCTGGATCTGATCCAGGAGGGCAACATCGGCCTGATGAAGGCGGTTGACAAGTTCGAATACCGCCGCGGCTACAAATTTTCGACCTACGCGACCTGGTGGATACGCCAGGCGATCACCCGCTCGATCGCCGATCAGGCGCGCACCATCCGCATACCGGTGCACATGATCGAAACCATCAACAAGTTGAACCGCATCTCGCGGCAGATGCTGCAGGAGATGGGGCGTGAGCCCACGCCGGAAGAGCTGGCGGTGCGCATGGAGATGCCGGAAGACAAGGTACGCAAGGTGCTCAAGATCGCCAAAGAGCCGATCTCGATGGAGACACCGATCGGTGACGATGAGGATTCACATCTTGGCGATTTCATCGAGGACCAGTCGGTGGCCTCGCCGATCGATCAGGCAACGATGGAGTCGTTGCGCGAGACCACGCACTCAGTGCTGGCTCAGCTCACGCCGCGCGAAGCCAAGGTGCTGCGTATGCGCTTCGGTATCGACATGAATACCGATCACACGCTCGAGGAGGTCGGCAAGCAGTTCGACGTCACGCGCGAGCGCATCCGCCAGATCGAAGCCAAGGCGCTGCGCAAACTGCGGCATCCGAGCCGCAGCGAGCAGCTGCGCAGTTTCCTGATGGACGATTAGGATCATCGACCGGCGCATCGGCGCATCGGCGCGCCGGCGATTCTCAGACCTTTCCTGAGCCAGCCGCGCTTTGCGTAGTACCTGCTGACACGCTTGCGTCGGCTGCGGCGTGGCCAGCCGCAGCGCAGCCCGCCTGCTCACGGCGCACCCGCGCCGATGCCAGCGATGCCAGCAGACGCGCTTCACCCGCGGGCAGACCGCAACGCGCGGCAATCTCCTCCGGCTTTAGGCCATGGGCAGCCAGCGTGGTCGCGTTCAGATAATCGTTGGTGTCGATCGGCGGCGCAACGACGAAGTCCAGCGCCGTCGGCTCGACCACCGGCCGCTCGACCACCGGCCGCTCGACCGTCGGCGGGGCGGCCAATGGCCGCTCGAGCATCTGCCGCTCGACCAGTAGCGGCTTTGCGGGCGCCGCTACCGGTGGTACGCGCACAGCGGCTTGGGCCTGTGCCTCGAGCATTTGCCGGGATTCTGCGCGCAGCATTTCGAGCTGCTCGAACACGCGCCCCAGGTTGATGTCCACGGATCGCCGCAGTCGGGAAAACGAACGCAGCTCGAGCAGAATGACCAGACCGAGGATAAGCACGGCAGCAGCCAGTGCCGTCTGCGAGACATCATGTAGCAACATCATTCACCTCTTCACGTGGTTATGTGAGGCACATCTGGCTAGCGCAGGCCGTCGGCAGTGCCGTCGCGATTGAAGATCAGCACCTCCACGCGCCGGTTGGCATTGCGGCCAGTTACCGTGGAGTTGGGCATCGTCGGCCGAAACTCTCCGTAGCCGACCACCGCCAGGCGCCGGGCTGCGATGCCGCGATCCATGAACAGATGCACGACACTGGCGGCGCGCGCCGCCGAGAGCTCCCAGTTCGAAGGAAAGGCAGCGGTGTTGATCCGGCGGTCGTCGGTGTGCCCTTCGACGCGGATCGCATTCGGAAATGTCTTCAGCGTGTCGGCCAGCCGCTGCAGCGCTTCGATGGCCGGAACGGACAGCCGTGCGACCCCGCTGCCAAACAGAATGTCGGTGCTGATGTCGACCGCGACCCAGGAATCATAACGGCGCACGCGCACGTGTCCCGAGGCGATCAGCGATGACAACGCGGCGCTGACGTCTTCGGCGACCCGATTGAGGTCGCTGCCGGGCGTGGCAATGCCCGTTTCGACGGAGGATGCGGCGTCGTCACTGGACGACGGATCGGCCGGTGCCACGGCGTTCTGAGACTGCCGCGGCGGCACTGGCGCGTTCGCCGCCGGCACAATGTGCCGAACCGGCAGACTGGAGGCGATCATCCGATGCACCTGCGTCAGCGGCAGTTGCTCAATCGGCTGCAGGTATGTTCTGCCGGCTTCGATCGGCTGCGGTGAACGTGGCGTGCCGTGAAAGGCTTCCGTGAGCGAGTCCGACAGCACGCGATACTTGCCCTCATTGACCGATGACATCGCGTACATCACGACGAAAAACGCCAGCAGCAAGGTCACGAGATCGCCGTAGGGGATCGCCCAGGCCTCGTGATTATCGTGATCGTCGTGTCGCCTGCGTCGTGCCATGAGTGTCTTCCGTCCCAGTTATCCGCTCAGTGCAGAAATCCGAGCAGCTTGCCCTCGATGATGCGCGGGTTCTCGCCCTGCGCGATCGCGATCAGACCCTCCACCTGCATTTCACACAGATGACTGCGCGTATGCACCACGACCTTGAGCTTGTTGGCGACCGGCAGGAAGAACAGGTTCGCCATGCCGATGCCGTACACGGTCGCGGTGAATGCCGCGGCGATGCCGTGGCCGAGCTTGGACGGATCGTCCAGATTCTGCATCACGGCCATCAGCCCCAGGACGGCGCCGATGATACCGAGGGTCGGCGAATAGATGCCCATACCCTCGAACACCTTCGCGGCTCGGATGTCGGCCGCTTCGCGCGCGTGCATGTCGAACTCGAGCGTGCAGCGGATGGTGTCCGGTTCGCTGCCATCGACCACCAGCTGCAGGCCCTTATGAAGAAACGGGTCGGCCTCAAACTCCAGCAGCGCCTCGAGCCCGAGCAACCCCTGGCGGCGCGAGATGTTACTCCAGTCGATGATCTTGCTGATGACGCGCTCCGGGTCGTGGGACGGCGGCCGAAGTATCCAGGGAAACATCGTCAGTGCCCGTTTCATGACGTCCATCGGTGTCTGCACGCAGATGGCCGCGACCGTGCCAACCACCACAATCATGAAAGCCGCCGACGATACCAGCGCGTGGATGCCGGCACCCTTGAGGATGGCGCCGAGAATGATCGCAATTGCGGCGAGCAGCAGGCCGGTGATGCTGAGTATGTCCACCGCCGGGCCTCTAGCTGTGCCACTCGCTCAGCTGCGCCTTCAGGCGCAGCAACGCCTGCCCGTGCAGCTGACAGACGCGCGATTCGGTGACTTTGAGCACCGCGCCGATTTCCTTCAGGTTCAGCTCCTGTTCGTAATACAGCGACAGCACCAGACGCTCGCGCTCGGGCAGCACCTGTATCGCCTCGATGATCGCCTGACGCAGCGACTCGTCGAGGGCATTGGCCTCGGGATCGGGCGCGCCATCGGGCAGGCGATTGAGCGAGGATTCATCGCCGTCGTCGGCATCATTCAGGCGCAGCAGCTGACAGCCGAGGGTGTCCTGCACGATGCGCTGGTATTCGGTCAGCGACACGCCCATATACGCCGCGACATCGGCCTCGTTGGCCTCCGAGCCACGCTGTGCTTCGACTTCACGCAGGGCCTGCGCCGCGGCCCGGGCCTTGCGATGCACCGAGCGCGGCGCCCAGTCGAGCTTGCGCAAGGCATCGAGCATCGCGCCGCGAATGCGAATGCCGGCATAGGTCTCAAAGCTCGCGCCGTATCCGGCGGCGTAGTTCTGCGCGGCCTCGAGCAGGCCCATCATGCCGGCCTGCATCAGGTCTTCGACTTCCACTTGCGGCGGCAGACGCCCCGCCAGGTGATAGGCAATGCGCTTCACCAGATCGGCATGCTTGCGCACCAGCGCGTCCATATCGGGCGCCGGCTGCGTGCTGGCATAGGCGCGGGCGCCGGTGTTCATTTGAGAACCTTCAGGCGCGCCGCCGGTCGCCGCAGCATACGTTCCAGAAAAAATTCCAGGCGGCCGCTCGCACCATCGGGCAGCGGCCAGCGGCTGGCCACGCTCGCCAGCCGATTGAAGGCCTGGGCGGCCGGGCTCAATGGAAAGACCTCGAGCACCGGTCGCTGCGCCTGTACGGCCTTTTGCAGCGCGCCGTCCTCGGGAATTTCGCCGACGAAGTCGAGCGCGACCTCGAGGTAGCGATCGGTCACGCGCTGCAGCCGCCGAAACACGCCATCGCCCTGACCGGCATGGCGGGTCATATTGGCGAGCACGCGAAAATGCCGCACGCCGTGGCTGCGGCTCAGGACCTTGATTAGCGCATAGGTGTCGGTCAATGAAGTCGGCTCATCGCGCAGCACCACCAGTATCTGTTGCGCGGCCTGGCAGAACTGCAGCACCGATTCGCCGATGCCGGGTGCGGTATCGACGATCAGCACATCGAGCGATCCGTGCAGAGTACTGAACGCGCGGACGATGGCGGCCTGTTGCACAGCGCTCAGCGCCGCCATCCTGGCCACACCCGAGGCTGCCGGCACTACGCGGACGCCCGCCTTGGTCTGGAGTATCACCTCCTCGAGCCGGCGTTCGCCGCTGAGCACATGCTCGAGCGTGCAGCGCGGCGTCAATCCGAGCAGCACGTCGACGTTTGCCAGCCCAAGATCGCCGTCGAGCAGCATGGTCGTGCGTCCGGCCTTGGCAAAGGCGGTCGCGAGATTCACCGACACCGCCGTCTTGCCCGCGCCGCCCTTGCCGCCGGTCACCGCGATGACCTGCACTGGCGGTGGCGAGAGATCTCTGGCGCGGACTTCAGGCTGCTGCATGGACACTGCGCCCATAGCGGCGGGCGAGCAGATCGTCGTCAGCGCAGGTTTGCGCCTGACGCGAGAGTTCGATGGCGCGGGCGACCAGCTGATGTGCCCGGGCCGGCTTGAGATCATCCGGGATGCGGGGGCCATCGCAGCAATAGGCGATCGGCAGTAGCGAACGTGCCAGGGCCGAGAGCACACCGCCCAGGCTGACGGCCTCATCGATTCGGGTAAGCGCACAGCAGATCGACACGCCAATGCCAAAATTGTCGACCGCATCGTCAACCACACCGCCCTGGGCGCTCGAGGCCAGCACCAGCATCGTCTGCAGTGCCTTGCAGCGCTCGCGCAGCGCGCGATATTGCGCGGCCGCGCCCAGGTCGCGGCTCACCGCTCCCGGCGTATCGATCAAAATCATCCGGCCGGGCAGCGCCTCGATGCGCGCCGCCAGAGCACTCAGTCCGACCACGGTTTCAACGCGCACGCCGAGCAGCCGGCCGAGACTGCGTAGTTGTTCATGCGAGCCGATGCGCTCGTCATCGGCGGAGATCAGCAGCAGGTTGGCCGCGTCCTGTTCGAGCACATAGCGCACCGCAAGCTTCGCCAGTGTTGTGGTTTTGCCGCCGCCCGGCGGCCCCACCAGTAGCAGCGCGCCGCTGCGCTCCACCGGCGGCGCGCACACCGGGATGCGCCGCGCCAGCATCGCGTACGACGTGCGCTGCAGTTCTTCGCCGCTGATGCCGCCGGGCAGGTCGGCGACGATCTGCAGTGCCAGCGCGCGATCCAGACCGAGATTGGCCAGTTCCGCCAGCGCCCGCGCCTTCAGCGGCTCACGGCGCGTGAAGTCATTCCAGGCCAGAGCCGCGAGCTGCTGCTCGAGCAGCGCGCGCAGGCTGCGCAGTTCCTCGCCGATCGAGCGATTCGGGCCGGCCTGCTCCGCACTCGCAAATATATTGGCAAACGGCGCATCGTCATCGACCGGAGCTTCATAGACCGGCCTGAGCGCAGCCGATGC
>JBEKRP010000022.1:0-41544 GCA_049518595.1 Steroidobacteraceae bacterium | reverse complement strand
CATCGCGGCCGACGCCGTCCTCGGGCCGCGCTGCCTGATCGGCCCAGCCTGCCTGATCGCGGAAGGGGTACGCATCGGCGCCGACTGTCGGCTGGTGGGTCGCGTGACACTCGAGCGCGGCGTGCTGATCGGCGCCCGGGTGTTGATTCACGCGGGCGCAGTGATCGGCGCCGACGGATTTGGCTTGGCGCGCGAGGGCGGCCGCTGGCTCAAAGTGCCGCAGATCGGCGGCGTGCGCATCGGCGATGACGTCGAGGTTGGCGCCAATACCACGATCGATCGCGGCGCGATGGACGACACGGTGATCGGCGAGGGCGTCAAGCTCGACAATCAGATCCAGGTCGGCCACAACGTGCAGATCGGCGCGCATACGGCCATTGCGGCCTGCACCGGCATCTCCGGCAGCGTGCGCATCGGCGCGCGCTGCATGATCGCGGGTGGCTGCGGCTTGTCCGGCCATATCGAGATTGGCGATGATGTCGTGCTCACCGGCATGTCGATGGTGCCGCACTCGGTCACGAAGTCCGGAGTCTATTCCAGCGTGATTCCGGTCGAGCCGATCCGTCGCTGGTGGCGTATTTTGACCACGCTGAAAGTGCTCGCAGAGCGCGAGCGACGTGGCCGCGCGGGCAAGCCACTTCCCGAAGAGATGCAACAGGAACAGAACGATGAATGAGCCGATCGCACTCGATATCAATGGCGTGATGAAATACCTGCCGCATCGCTACCCGTTCCTGCTGGTGGATCGGGTGCTCGAGTTCGAGCCCGGCAAGAGCCTGCGCGCACTCAAGAACGTTACCTACAACGAGCCGTACTTCACCGGCCACTTCCCGCACCGTCCGCTGATGCCGGGCGTCATCATCATGGAGGCGCTGGCTCAGTCCGCCGGCCTGCTGGCATTTCTCACGGCCGATGTCATACCGGATGAGAATACGCGCTTTTATTTCGTCGGCATCGACAAGGCGCGGTTTCGCAAACCGGTCGAGCCCGGCGATCAGCTCATCCTGACGGTCAACCTGGATCGCACCTTCAAGGGTATCTACCGCTACGCGACCCGGGCAGAAGTCGGCGGCGAGGAGGTCGCCAACGCCCAGATCATGATCGCCCCGGATCTGAGCAGCGTGCCGGGCACGCCAACGGCCGCGGACCTGCCATGATCGACCCGCGCGCGGTGATCACGGCCGGCGCGCAGGTGGCGGCCGATGCCGAGGTCGGTCCCTATGCCGTCATCGGGGCCCACGTGGTGATCGGGCCGCGTACCTGGATCGGCCCGCATGCGCTGATCGTGGGACATACCACCGTCGGCGAGGACAACAAGATCTTTCAGTTCGCCTCGATCGGCGAGGCGCCGCAGGACAAGAAATACGCCGGCGAACCGACCCGGCTGGTGATCGGCGACCGCAACGTAATCCGCGAGTATTGCACGATCAGTCGCGGCACTGCCCACGACCAGGGCATCACCCGCATCGGTAGCGATAATTTATTTATGGCCTACACGCATGTGGCACATGACTGCGTGATCGGCGATAACGTGATCATGGTCAATCTTGCGATGATCGCCGGGCACGTGCAGATCGGTGATTGGGCCATCCTGAGCGGATACGTCGCCGTACACCAGCACTGCAAGATCGGCGCTCATGCGTTCATCGCCAACAACGCCGGCGTGACGCGCGACGTGCCGCCCTATGTGATGGCCGTGGGCAATCCAGCGGTGCCGCATTCGATCAACAGCGAAGGGCTCAAACGCCGTGGCTTCACCGCCGATCAGATCCGCAATCTGCGCAACGCCTACCGGGTTCTGTACCGCAGCGAACTGCCGCTCGCAGCGGCAATCGAGCAGCTGGGCGCGCTGGTCGCCACCCAGCCTGAGCTGCGACCACTGCTGGATTTCATCGGCACTTCGGAACGCAGCCTGATCCGATGACGATTCTGCGGGTCGCGATCGTTGCCGGGGAGGCCTCCGGCGACGCGCTCGGCGCCGCCCTGATCGCGGCGCTGCGCGGGCGCTCGGGGCCAATCGAATTTCGCGGTGTGGCCGGACCCGCGATGCGCGCGGCCGGTTGCGTGCCGCTGGCGGACGCCGACGAGCTCGCCGTCATGGGACTGATCGATCCGCTCAAACATCTGCCGCGGCTGCTGCGCTTGCGGGCCATGCTGATCGATCGCATCACCGCCTGGAAGCCGGATGTATTCATTGGCATCGACGCGCCGGCCTTCAACCTCAGCCTGGCGGCACGCTTCAAATCAGGCGGCATCGCCACCGTGCAGTACGTCAGCCCGCAGGTCTGGGCCTGGCGGCCGGGCCGAGTGCGCAAGATTGCACGCCGCTGCGATCTGGTGCTGTGCCTGCTGCCGTTCGAGCCCGAGTTCTATCGCAGTCACGCCGTACGAGCCGAGTTCGTGGGCCACCCCTTGGCCGATCAGATACCGCTGGTGCCCGATCGCGCCGCAGCGCGTGCGGCGCTCGGCGTGGACGCGCACCTGCCCGCGCTCGCGCTGCTGCCGGGGAGCCGGGTGGGCGAGGTGCAGCGCCTGGCGGGACCGTTCATCGCCACGGCGATCGAATTGTCGCGACGCCGTCCGGGGCTGCAGCTGCTCGCGCCGATGGCCAACGCGGCGGTGCGCGCCGAGTTCGAGCGTGCGCTCGCGGCCGCGCCGCAGGCCCCGCGACTGAACCTGCGGTTATTCGACTGTCAGGCGCGCAGCGCGCTGACGGCCGCCGACGCGGCACTGGTCGCCTCGGGTACCGCGACCCTGGAAGCGCTGCTGTGCCGCTGCCCGATGGTGGTAGCTTACCGGGTCGGCGCCGTGACGGCCCTGCTGCTGCGCACTCTGCGGCTGGTGCGACTGCCGTATTTTTCGCTGCCGAATCTGCTGGCTGGAGAGTCTCTGGCGCCGGAATTCTTTCAGGAGGCGGTGACAAGCGAGAATCTCAGCGGCGCGGTCGAGCGTGCACTGGACGATGTTGCCCGTCGCGAGTATTTACAGCGAGAGTTTCTCCAGGTACATGAGTCATTGCGAGCGGGAGGGGCAGCGCGCGCTGCCGAAGCTGTGCTTCAATTGCTGCGCGATGAGGGGCCGGACGGGGAGGGCTTGCGGCATTGACCGAATTGATCGCCGGAGTGGATGAGGCCGGGCGCGGTCCACTCGCGGGCCCGGTCGTGGCGGCGGCGGTCATCCTTGATCCGATGCGCCCGATCCGCGGCTTGCGCGATTCGAAGCAACTCGCCCCCGAGCGCCGTGAAGTGCTCTCCGTGCGCATTCGCGAGCGCGCGATCGCCTGGGCGGTGGCCGAGGCCGACCACGACGAAATCGATCTGCTGAATATCCTGCAGGCCACTTTGCTCGCCATGAGGCGCGCGCTGCTCGGCCTGCCGCGGCGACCGACGATGATCATGATCGACGGCAACTGTGCGCCGCAGCTGCATGATTGTTTTGCTAATTGTGAGGTTCAGACGGTGATCGCCGGGGACGATCTCGTGCCCAGTATCAGCGCCGCTTCGATCATCGCCAAGACTTATCGCGATGCGCTGATGGTGGGCGTGAGCGCGCGCTACCCCGGCTACGGGCTGGCGCAGCACTTCGGCTACGGCACGCCGCAGCATCTGTGGGCGCTCGCGCACCTGGGTCCCTGCCCGATCCATCGCCGCAGCTTCGATCCGCTGCGCAGCTGGCTGGCCGGTGCGCCGCCATGGGGCTGGCCGGCGGGTGGACCATGAGCCCGACCTGCGTACACCTGCGGCTGCATACCGAATATTCGCTGATCGACAGCGTCGTACGCGTGGCGGATCTGATGGATGCAGTCAGGGCCGAGGGCATGCCGGCGGTGGCGCTGACCGATCAGTGCAACCTGTTTGCGATGGTGAAGTTCTATCGTGCGGCGCTCGAGCGCGGGGTACAGCCGATCATCGGGGTCGATCTGCTGCTGAGCGAACCGGACGAAAAGCAGGGACCATCGCGGCTGACGCTGTTGTGCCAGAATTTGGGCGGCTATCAGAATCTGGCCCGGCTGGTCAGCCGGGCTTTCCTCGAAGGCCAGACGCTCGCGGCTATGCCGCTGGTCGATCGCGCCTGGCTGGACGGCGGCACCACGGCTGGCCTGATTGCGCTCTCGGGTGCCGCCGACGGCGACGTCGGACGCTCGTTGCTGCGTGAGCGCGAGCAGCAGGCCGAGCAGGCGCTGGACTTCTGGCTGACCCTGTTTGATGACCGTTTCTATATCGAGCTGCAGCGCCTGGGCCGGACCGAAGAGCGCAGCTACCTGCCCGCGGCGCTGAAGCTGGCGGCGCGTCGCGGCGTGCCGGTGGTCGCCACCAATGACGTGCGCTTTCTGCGGGCGGACGACTTCGAGTCGCATGAAGCGCGCGTATGTATTCACGACGGCACGCTGTTGGCCGATCCGGCGCGCACGCGGCGTTACACACCGCAGCAGTACCTGCGCAGCGTCGCCGAGATGAGCGCGTTGTTCGCCGACATCCCCGAGGCGCTGGCCAACACGGTGCAGATCGCGCGGCGTTGCAGCCTGCAACTCACGCTCGGTCAGCCGCGACTGCCGGACTACCCGGTGCCCGCCGGCAGCACACCGAACGAGTTTCTGCGCTCCGAGGCCGCGAACGGGCTCGAGACACGGCTCACCGCGCTCGCTATCGCGGGCGAGCATGCTGCGCGCTACCGCGCGCGGCTCGCCGCCGAGCTGGAAGTCATCTGCCCGATGGGCTTCGCCGGTTATTTTCTGATCGTTGCCGATTTCATACGCTGGGCGCGCGAGCATGGCGTGCCGGTGGGGCCCGGCCGCGGTTCGGGCGCAGGCTCACTGGTAGCCTATGCGCTGCGCATCACCGACATCGAGCCGTTGCGCTACGACCTGCTGTTCGAGCGCTTCCTCAATCCCGAGCGCGTATCGATGCCGGATATCGACGTGGACTTCTGCATGGAAGGCCGCGATCGCGTGATTGATTACGTGGCCGCCAAATACGGCCACGACCGCGTGTCGCAGATCATCACCTACGGCAGCCTGGCCGCGAAGGCGGTGGTGCGCGATGTCGGTCGCGTCCTCGGTCACCCGTATGGTTTCGTTGACCGCATCGCCAAGCTGATCCCATTCGAGCTGGGCATCACGCTCGCTGATGCCATCGCGAAGGAGCCGGAGCTGAAACGGCTCTACCAGCAGGATGAGGAGGTGCACAACCTACTCGACCTCGCTCGCTCGCTCGAGGGCCTGACGCGCAACGCCGGCAAGCACGCCGGCGGCGTCGTGATCGCCCCATCGGTGCTGACCGACTTTACCCCGCTGTACTGCGAGCCCGGCCGCGCCAGCGTGATCACCCAGTTCGACAAGGACGATGTCGAGGCTGCGGGCCTGGTGAAGTTCGACTTCCTGGGCTTGCGAACCCTGACGGTGCTCGATTGGGCGGTCGCTACGGTCAACGCCGAACGCGCACGCTGCGATGCGGCGCCACTCGAGCTCGGTGCGCTGCCGATGGACGATGCGCCGACCTACGCGCTGCTCAAGGCCTGCCGCACGACGGCGGTCTTCCAGCTGGAATCGCGGGGCATGAAGGACCTGATTCGCCGGCTGCAGCCCGATTGCTTCGAGGATATCGTGGCGCTGGTAGCGCTATTCCGTCCCGGCCCGCTGCAGTCGGGCATGGTCGAGGATTTCATCAACCGCAAGCATGGTCGCAACCGGGCGGCGATCGACTACCTGCATCCCGAGCTCAAGCCGGTGCTTGCTGCGACCTATGGCGTGATCCTCTATCAGGAGCAGGTCATGCAGATCGCGCAGGTGCTGGCCGGCTATACCCTCGGCGGCGCGGATCTGTTGCGTCGGGCGATGGGCAAGAAGAAGGCCGAGGAGATGGCCAAGCAGCGCTCGGTGTTCGTGGACGGCGCGCGCGCGCGCGGCGTGGACGCGCGGCTCGCGGCCCACATCTTTGACTTGATGGAAAAGTTCGCCGGCTACGGCTTCAACAAATCGCACTCGGCCGCGTACGCGCTGCTGTCCTATCAGACGGCCTATCTCAAGGCGCATTATCCAGCGGCATTCATGGCTGCCGTGCTGTCGGCCGATATGGACCACACCGACAAGATCGTCACGCTGATCGATGAGTGCACCCATATCGACGTGACGGTGCTGCCGCCGGAAATCAACAGCTCCAGCTACATGTTCGCGGTCGCCGATGAGCGCACCATCCGCTACGGCCTCGGCGCCATCAAAGGTGTGGGGCGTTCGGCGGTCGAGGCGATCGTCGAGGAGCGTGAGCGGCACGGCCCCTACAAGAGCCTGGTGGATTTGTGCCGGCGCATCGATCTATCACGGCTGAGCCGGCGCGTGTTCGAGGCATTGATCCGCTCGGGCAGTCTCGATGGACTCGGACCGAATCGCGCCACGCTGATGGCCAATCTCGATCAGGCGATGCATGCCAGCGAGCAGAGTGCGCGCAGCCATGAGGCCGGGCAGGTCGATATCTTCGGTCTGAACGCGCTCGCAGCCGCGTCGGCGGCCCTGACGGTCAAGCCGGTGGCCGAGTGGAGCGCCTCCCAGCGCCTGGCGGGGGAGCGCGAGACTCTGGGATTGTACCTGACGGGGCACCCGATCGCGCCCTACGAGCAGGACCTGCGCTATTTCGCCTCCGGCCGCATCGCCGATTTCGCCAGCGACCGGCCTTCAGCGCCGATCGATGCGGCACGTGCCTATGGGGATGCGCGTAACGCCACCCTCGCTGGGCTGATCGTCGAGATCCGCCGGCGCGGACCGCGAGTGAGTTTCATGCTCGATGACCGCAGCGGCCGGATGGAAGTCACGATGTTCGAGGAGGTCTATCAGCGCCATCGCGAGTTGATCGTCAAAGACGCGCTGGTGCAGGTCGAGGGTGCTCTGCGTTTCGACGAGTTCAGCGATGCCTGGCGTCTGGCCGCCCGGCAGCTGCAGTCGCTCGAGACGGTGCGTGAGCGCCTCGCGCGCCACCTGCTGATCACCTGGCCGGACGTTGCCGATGCCCAGCAGCTGATCTCACGGCTCGAGGCGTTGCTGCGGGAGGCACGCGATGGACAATGCGCCGTGCTGCTGCGCTACCGTTGCCGCGAAGCCAATGGGACTTTGAGCTTCGGCGAGGATTGGAAAGTGCGGCCGTCGCGCGAGCTGCTCGAACAGCTCGAGCACCTGCTCGGCTCCGGGTCGGCGCGCCTGAGCTACAGCCTCGAGGCCCTGTCAGGCTCCGCGGCTTTGGCGAATTAGGGCTTGCCGACCGCTCTCCTTGCGCTGGCCGGCCCTGACCCCGTACCCTTCGCCCCCCGGCTGGAACGAAAATGAGTTGCCCACTAGATGGCCGTCAGCTTCCTCGATTTTGAGCAGCCAATCGCCGAACTTGAGGCCAAGATCGAAGAGCTTGGCCATGTGACCTCGGATGCCAAAGTCAACATCGAAGAGGAGATCTCGAAGTTGCGCGCCAGGAGCCGCGCACTCACCCGATCGATCTTTTCGAACCTGACGCCCTGGCAGATCACGCAGCTCGCGCGCCACCCGCAGCGGCCCTACACGCTCGATTATGTCGGCGCCATCTTCAGCGATTTCCACGAACTGCACGGCGATCGCATGTATGCCGACGATACGGCCATCGTCGGCGGGCTCGCGCGTCTCGAGGGCGCGACGATCATGGTCATCGGTCACCAGAAGGGCCGCGACACCAAGGAGCGCGTGCGGCGCAACTACGGCATGCCGAAGCCGGAAGGGTATCGCAAGGCGTTGCGGCTGATGAAAATGGCGGAGCGCTTCGGGCTGCCGTTGATCACCCTGATCGACACGCCCGGGGCCTACCCCGGTGTCGGCTCGGAAGAGCGCGGCCAGAGCGAGGCCATAGCGCGCAATCTGTTCGAAATGTCGATGCTCAGGGTGCCAATCGTCACCGTGGTGATCGGCGAGGGCGGCTCGGGTGGCGCGCTCGCGATCGGTGTCTGCGATCGCCTGCTGATGCTGCAATTCAGCACCTACTCGGTGATCTCACCGGAGGGTTGTGCGTCGATCCTGTGGAAGAGCGCCGACAAAAAAGAAGTCGCCGCGGACGCCCTCAACCTGACCGCCGCGCGTCTGCGCGACCTGGGGCTCGTCGATGAGGTGTTGCCTGAGCCCCTGGGTGGTGCGCATCGCGATGCGCTGGTGATGAGCAACGCGCTGCGCGAAGGCATCCTCGCCCATCTGGGCGAGCTGCAGACCTTGAGCATCGACGCGCTCGTCGAGCGACGCGCGAGGCGCATTGCGTCATTCGGGGTGTACCTCGAGAATCAGCCGTGAGGCCTCGTCGCCTGGCGGCGGCCGTCGCGGCCGATGTCGCCGGCGAGGCGGCGGCGCCGGCGCGCTTCGATGCCCCTTGGCTCGGCTCGCGGTTGCAGGCCATGGTGGGGCCTCTGCGCGGTCGGCGGCTGTGCGTCGCCTATTCGGGCGGCCTCGACTCAGGCGCGTTGCTCTCGGCGCTGGCGGCATTGCGAACGCGTGAGCGCTTTTTGCTGCGCGCCGTGCACGTCAATCATCGGATTCAGCCACTGTCGGCACGATGGGCTCAGGCAGCGCGCATGCGCGCGCGCAAATTGCGGGTACCGTGCGGGATCATTGAGCTCACGATCGAGCGCAGCCGCGGCGAGTCGTTGGAGGCCGCGGCCCGCGAGGCGCGCTACCGCGCGCTAGCCGCCCAGCTCGCGCGCGACGAGCTGCTGCTGACGGCACATCACCAGGAGGACCAGCTCGAAACCGTGCTGTTGGCCCTGCTGCGCGGCAGCGGCGTGCGCGGGTTGGCCGCCATGAATGCGGTGACGCCGTGGGCGCACAGCTTGCTGCTGCGGCCGCTGCTGCCGGTGACTCGTGCCCAACTCGAACAGTACGCGCGTGAGCGCGCACTCGCCTGGAGCGAGGATCCGAGCAACGCCGACGAACGCTTCGATCGGAATTATCTGCGTCGAGCGGTGTTGCCGTTGATCCGGCAGCGCTGGCCGGCCGCGGCCGCGACCGTCAGCCGCAGCGCCCGTCACCTGGCCGAGGCGCGCTCATTGCTCGAGCAGATGGCCAATGCCTCACTGCAGGATGCGCGTGATGGTGCGTCGCTGCGCGTGAGCGTGCTGCGGCGCCTGCCGCTGCCGCAGCGGCGCAATGCCTTGCGTCAGTGGATTGCCGAGCGCGGCCTGCAGCTTCCGGATCATCGGCGGGTGCGCGAGATCTGTGGCCCGATGCTCGAGGCCAGAGACGACGCGCTGCCCGTGGTCCGCTGGCGCGCCGGCCAGTTGCGCCGCTACGCGGATCGCCTGTTCGCGTTTGACGCCACCGCGTCGCGCAGCCCCGCAGCGGTCGAGCAATGGGACTGGCGCGCGCAGCCCTGGCTGCCCCTGGCCGCTGGCGGCGCGCTCGGATTGGTGCGCGACCGCCACGGTGATGTGCGGCTGCCTGCGCTGCCGCGTCTGCTGAGCGTCCGCCACCGACGTGGCGGCGAACGGCTGCACGGCGCGCAGGGGCGCGTGGCGCTCAAAGATCTGCTGCAAGCGCAAGGTCTTGCGCCCTGGGAGCGTGCCGCCGTGCCGCTGATCATGCACGCGGGGCGCATCATTGCGGTCGCGGATCTGTGGCTCGACCGGAGCTATGGCTCCCGGGACGCCCGCGCGGCCGACCGGGGCCGATTCCGCTGGCGCCGTGGCGACGCGGAATAGGATGATTACGATTGAGACACTGCGCCTGATTTGCTAACCTGACTGCCCGTCGTCACAGGCTGTTTCTTCAGGCGGCGGATTCCTCAATGACCCGATTCATTTTCGTCACCGGCGGCGTTGTTTCCTCATTGGGGAAGGGCATAGCCGCCGCCTCCCTGGGTGCAATTCTCGAGGCCCGCGGCCTGAAAATTGCGATGGTCAAGCTCGACCCGTATATAAACGTCGATCCCGGGACCATGAGTCCATTCCAGCACGGCGAGGTGTTCGTCACCGCCGACGGCACAGAGACCGATCTGGACCTCGGTCACTACGAGCGATTCGTCCGCACCACCACCGGCCGAAACAGCAATTTCACCACCGGTCGGATCTATGAGCGCGTCATCGCCAAAGAGCGCCGCGGCGATTACCTCGGCGCCACCGTGCAAGTCATTCCGCACATTACCGACGAGATCAAGCGCAGCATCATGCTCGGCGCCGGCGATGCCGACGTCTGCATGGTCGAGATCGGCGGTACCGTCGGCGACATCGAGTCGTTGCCGTTTCTCGAGGCGATCCGCCAGCTCGGGGTGGAGCTGGGACGAAACCAGGCGCTGTATATGCACCTCACTCTGGTGCCGGTGATCGGCGGCTCGGGCGAGATCAAGACCAAGCCCACGCAGCATTCGGTCAAGGAGCTGCGCTCGATCGGTATCCAGCCGGATGTGCTGCTGTGTCGCTGCCGCGAAACCCTGCCCGATGAGCAGCGGCGCAAGATCGCGCTGTTCACCAACGTGGAGGAGCGCGCGGTGATCTCCGCGGTTGACGCCGACGATATCTATAGGATTCCGTTGTTGCTGCATGAGCAGGCGCTCGATGACATCGTGGTCGACAAGCTGCGCTTCGAAGTACCACCGGCGGACCTTGCGGCCTGGCGCCAGGTCGTCAACGCGAAGGTAAATCCCGACGGGCAGATCGACATCGCGATGGTCGGCAAGTACGTGCAGATCCGTGATTCATACATTTCCCTGAATGAAGCGCTCATGCACGGCGGACTGAAGACCCGCACGCGCGTCAAAGTGCACTACATCGAATCCACCGATATCGAGAAGGAGGGCGTCGGCTGCCTGTCCGGCATGGACGCGGTGCTGGTCCCGGGTGGCTTCGGCGAGCGCGGTATCGAAGGCAAGATTCAGGCGGTGCGTTACGCCCGCGAGCACGGCGTGCCGTACCTCGGTATCTGCCTGGGAATGCAGCTCGCGATCGTCGAATATGGCCGCCACGTGCTGAAGCTGGCCGACGCGCACAGCACCGAATTCAATCGCGCCACGACGCACCCGGTCATCGCGCTGATCACCGAATGGCAGGACCGCAGCCTCGGTATTCAGCAGCGCGACGAGGGCTCGCAGCTCGGCGGTACGATGCGTCTGGGAGCGCAGGAGATCCTGCTGCATTCCGGCACCCAGGCGCGCGAACTCTATGGCCGCGAAGTGATCGCCGAGCGCCATCGTCACCGCTTCGAGTTCAACAACAACTATCTCGAGGCTTATCAACGCGCAGGAATGAAATTCTCCGGCTTATCGCGCGACGGCCTGGTCGAAATTATCGAGCTGCCGGCGCATCCGTGGTTCATCGCGACCCAGTTCCACCCGGAATTCACCTCGACGCCACGCGACGGCCATCCGCTTTTTACTGGCTTCGTGCGGGCGGCGCGCGCCTATCGCGGCTCGCAGCTACCGGCCGCGGCCGGCGCATGAAACTGGCCGGGTTTGAGGTTGGGATCGATCGGCCACTGTTTCTGATCGCCGGTCCCTGCGTGGTCGAGTCCCAGGCGCTGGTGCAAGAGGTCGCAGGTACGCTCAAGGAGGTCACCGACGCGCTGGGCGTACCGCTGATCTTCAAGGCGTCGTTCGACAAGGCTAATCGCTCCTCGGGCAGCAGTTTTCGCGGACCGGGACTCGAGTCGGGCCTGAAGGCTCTGCAGTCGGTGCAGCAGCTGTTCAAGCTGCCGGTGCTGACCGACGTGCACGAAGACACGCCGATCGCGGACGTTGCCGCGGTGGTCGACGTGCTGCAGACGCCGGCGTTTCTGTGCCGGCAGACCAATTTCATCCTGCAGGTCGCCGCCGCCGGCCGGCCGGTGAACATCAAGAAAGGCCAGTTCCTCTCGCCCTGGGAAATGCAGAACGTAGTGGACAAGGCGCGCTCGACCGGCAACCAGCGGATCATGGTGTGCGAGCGAGGCTTCTGCTTCGGTTACAACAACCTGGTCGCCGATATGCGCTCGCTGTCGGCTATGCGTGCCACCGGCTGTCCGGTCGTCTTCGATGCGACGCATTCGGTGCAGCTGCCAGGAGCACAGGGCAACGCTTCGGGCGGTCAACGCGAGTTTGTGCCGGTATTGGCGCGGGCGGCGGTCGCCGCGGGGATCGCGGGAATCTTCATGGAGACGCATCCGCGGCCGGAGACGGCGCTGTCGGACGGTCCGAATGCGTGGCCGCTGGCGCGCATGGGCTCGCTCCTCAGTACGTTGAAGCAGCTCGACACGATTAGCAAGTCGCATCCTTTCGAGGAGTTATCGCTATGAGCCGAATCGCTGGAATCCATGCGCGTGAAATCATCGATTCACGCGGCAATCCGACGATCGAAGCCGAGGTCAGGCTGCAGTCGGGCGCGCTCGGACGCGCCGCGGTGCCTTCCGGTGCGTCGACCGGCACGCGCGAGGCGGTGGAACTGCGCGACGGCGATCCCAAGCGCTATCAGGGCAAAGGCGTCACCAGGGCGGTCGATAACGTCAACACGCTGTTGCGCGAAGCGCTCATCGGCCGCGAGAGCGGCGACCAGGCCGGCCTGGATGCGCGCATGATCGAACTCGACGGTACCGACACCAAGGCCCGGTTGGGCGCCAACGCGCTGTTGTCGGTATCGCTGGCCAACGCGCATGCCGCGGCGAACGAGGCTGGGCAGCCGCTGTTCAAGCATCTCGGCGGCGGCCGCGAGCCGGTCATGCCGGTGCCGATGATGAACATCATCAACGGCGGCGCGCACGCCGATAACACACTCGACATCCAGGAATTCCTGATTGTGCCGGTCGGCGCGCCGTCGCTGCGCGAGGCGGTGCGTTACGGATCCGAGATCTTTCATACGCTGAAGAAGATCCTCAGCGGCAAGGGCCTGGCCACCTCGGTGGGCGACGAGGGCGGTTTTGCACCCGATCTGCCTTCGAACGAAGCCGCCTTGCTCACCATACTCGAGGGGATCGAGACCGCGGGCTACAAGGCCGGTCGTGACGTGTATCTGGGGCTGGATGTGGCAAGCTCCGAGCTCTTCCGCCACGGCAAGTACGAGCTCGAGTCCGAGCATCGCAGCTTCAGTCCGGCCGAATTCACCCAATATCTGGCGGATCTGGTCGCGAAGTACCCGATCATCTCGGTCGAGGACGGCATGAGCGAGGCTGACTGGACCGGCTGGTCCTTGTTGACCTCGGCGCTCGGGCGCAAGGTGCAGCTGATCGGGGACGACATCTTTGTCACCAACACCCGGATCCTGGCCGAGGGCATTTCCCGAGGCGTGGCCAATGCAATCCTGATCAAGCCGAATCAGATCGGTACGCTGACAGAAACGCTCGCGGCCATCGACATGGCCGAGCAGGCGCATTACGCGTCCATCATCTCGCACCGCTCGGGCGAGACCGAGGACTGCACCATCGCCGACATTGCGGTCGCGACCGCGGCCACGCAGATCAAGACCGGCTCGATGTCGCGTTCCGATCGCGTCGCCAAGTACAACCAGCTGCTGCGTATCGAGGAACTGCTCGGCGGCAAGCCGCGCTATGCCGGCCGCGACGCATTCCCGCTGAAGATATGAGCCCGGCGCAACCGGTTTGAACAGTGTTACCCTAGCATCGCCATGAAGTGGCTCGCCGTTGCTTTGTTTGCCGCACTACTGCTATTGCAGTATCGGCTATGGCTGTCGAGCGACGGCGTCGCTGAAGTGCTGCGCCTGCGGGCGGCGGTGGCCACGCGACAAGCCGACAACGCGCGTGTGTCCGAGCGCAATCAACAGCTCGCCGCCGAAGTTCGTGATCTGAAGCAGGGCTATACCGCGCTCGAGGAGCGCGCGCGCAGCGATCTGGGCATGATCGCGGGCAATGAATCCTTCTACCAGGTGGTCCCGCCGAGGGTGCTCGCCCCGGCAGCCGCGCCGATGCCGCCGGCGCCGCAGAACCCGCAGCGAACGGCTGCGGCCCGCTAGGAGCCCGTGGGTAGCTCGGCCCGTGGATAGCTTGGATAGGCTGCCAGCTCCCTCCCGCCCATGCGCTATTGGATCGTGATGCCGGCCGCGGGCGCCGGCCGCCGCTTTGGCAGTACGAAGCAATACGCGTTGCTGGGCGATCGTACGGTGCTCGAGACCGCCCTGCAGGTGTTCCTGGAGGACCCGCAATGCCTCGGTGGCAGCCTGCTGCTGGCGGCCGATGATCCGCACCGCCGCCGGCTCGCGGCCGGGCTGCCGTCGCGCGTCGCCGTGGCCGATGGCGGGCCCGAGCGCGCTCATTCGGTGTGCAATGGCCTGCGCGCGCTCGAAGCGCGCGCCGGTGCCGACGACTGGGTGCTGGTGCACGATGCGGTGCGGCCGGTCCTGAGCGCGGCCGATCTGCAGCGCGTGCTGCAGTACGGGGCCGCCGATGCGGTCGGTGCGTTGCTGGCGGCGCCGGTCGCCGACACAGTGAAGCGCGCGCAGGACGGCACCGGGGAGATCGGAGTGCGCCGTTGCGCCGCGACACTGCCGCGCGAGGCGCTATGGCTCGCACAGACGCCGCAGATGTTCCGTTACGCACCGCTGCGCGCCGCGCTCGAACGCGCCGTCGCCGATGGCCGAACGCCCACCGACGAGGCACAGGCGATGGAATGGCAGGGGCATGCGGCTCTGCTGGTCCAGGCGCAGGACAGCAACATCAAGATCACGACCGCAATCGATCTACGCCTTGCGCAGGCGATCCTGCGGCAGAGGGCCACTCAGTGAGGGTGGGCTCGGGTATCGACGTGCACGCTTTCGGTCCCGGCGATGCCATCGTGCTGGGCGGTGTGCGCATTGCGCACAGCCGCGGCATCGTCGCGCACTCGGACGGCGATGTGCTGCTGCATGCGCTGGTCGATGCGCTGCTGGGCGCCGCGGGCCTGGGCGACATCGGGCAGCATTTTCCCGATAGCGATCCGCGCTGGAAGGGGGTCGACAGCGTGCGCTTCGTGGCCGCCACTCTGGAACTGCTCGAGCGCCAGGGCCAGCACGTGGTGAACGCCGATCTGACACTGCTGGCCGAGGCGCCGAAGATCGGGCCCTGGCGTGAGGCGATTCGAAGCAGTGTGGCGAGCATGCTGGCGCTGCCGCGATCGTGCGTGAACGTCAAAGCCACGACCACGGAACACCTGGGTTTCGTCGGCCGCAATGAAGGTCTGGTGGCAATGGCGACGGTCCTGATCGATGAGCGCTAAGCCGCGCGCGCCGGCAAGCGCGCGCCGTCAGGCACGGGCGAGCAGTACCAGCGTCGCGCCGGTGCCTCCGGCGACCGGCCGCGCCGAAGCAAAGGCCAGCACAGAATCCGACCGCCGCAGCAGCGCATTGACGGTATTCTTGAGCACCGGTCCGCGCGTGCCCGAGCGCAGGCCCTTGCCGTGAATCACGCGTACGCATCGCAGTTCGCGTGCGCGCGCTGCTCGCAGAAAATCATTCAGCTGCACCGCGGCCTGGTTGACGGTCAGACCGTGCAGATCGATCTCGGACTCGATGCGATACGAACCACGGCGCAACCGGCGCAGCACGGTCTCGGGAACACCGGCACGGCGGAACAACAGCTCGTCCCCGGGCTGCACGTCATACAGATCGGCGCCGCTGCCGAGGCTCTCGCGCAGCACCGCGTCGCGCTCGGCACGCGCAAATTTCGCCCGTGGTCTGGCACTGCGCCGCGCCGGCGGCGCTCGCAGCGGGTGCTTGAGCGGCTGCACGTCGCGCATCGCGCGCCGGAACAGCTCGCCTTCATCCTCCTCGCGCTCGTCGTCCTCCTGGCCCATCGCAGCTTGCTCCTCCGGACGAGGGCATTGAAGTATATTGGCCCGCCCCGTGCCCATTGTGCCGCTTAAGGGTTTGGCCGCCCGTTGTCCCTGAAAATATTTTTCCGTGAAAATACTCGTCAGTAACGACGACGGTTATCGTGCCGAGGGTATCACCCAGTTGCGTGCTGTCATGGCGTCGCTGGGCGAGGTCACGGTGGTCGCCCCGGACCGAAATCGCAGCGGTGCCGGCAATTCCCTGACCCTGGATGCGCCGCTGCGTGTGTTCGAGGCCGAGCCTGGAGTGCATTACGTGGCCGGGACGCCGACCGACTGCGTGCATCTGGCGATTTCCGGTGTGTTCGACTTCGAATTCGACATGGTGGCCTCGGGTATCAACGACGGCGCCAATCTCGGTGACGACGTGCTGTATTCCGGCACCGTGGCAGCCGCTATCGAGGGCCGCTTTCTGGGTCTGCCGGCGGTGGCGATCTCGCTGTGCACCTCCCCGGGCGGCGGCCGGCATTTCGATACCGCCGCTCGCGTGGCGCACCGGCTGGTCGCGGCCCTGTTGCAGCGGCCGCTCGACGCGGCGCTGATACTCAACGTCAACGTGCCCGACCGGCCTTATTCCGAGCTGGCTGGATATTCGAGCACGCGCTTGGGATTCCGCCATCGCTCCGACGCGGTCATCCCGGCGCGCGACCCCAAGGGCCATCCGGTGTATTGGATTGGTCCGGCCGGTGCCGGCGCGGACGCCGGTGCCGGTACCGATTTTCTTGCAGTGGAAAACGGCTTGGTGTCGGTGACGCCGCTGCAGATCGATCTGACACGGCACGCGGCCATGCCGACCATCGGGCGCTGGCTGGAGAGCTTATGAGCCGGAGGCAATGAACGATCCGCGCTTTGCCGGCATCGGCATGACTTCGGCGCGCACCCGCGACCGCCTGGTGCAACGCCTGCGCGATCAGGGCATCGCCAACCCCGCGGTGCTGGATCGTATCCGTAATGTGCCGCGGCACATTTTCGTGGACGAGGCGCTGGCGAGCCGGGCCTATGAGGACACGGCGCTGCCGATCGGCTTCGGCCAGACCATCTCGCAGCCTTATATCGTCGCCCGTATGACCGAAGCCTTGCTCGAGGGCGGCCCACTGGCGACGGTGCTCGAGGTCGGCACCGGCTGCGGCTACCAGACCGCCGTGCTGGCGCCGCTGGTGGGACGCGTGTATTCGATCGAGCGCATCGAAGCGTTGCTCAAGCGCGCGCGCGAACGGCTCAAGGAACTACAGATTCGCAATACGCGCTTCAGGCACGGCGATGGCACGCAAGGTTGGAAGAGCCAGGCGCCGTTCGACGGCATGCTGATTGCGGCGGCGCCGTTGTCCATTCCCGAAACGCTGGTCGGACAACTTGCGATCGGCGGCCGGCTTATCGTGCCGGTTGGACCCGAGGGCGAGCAGCAGCTGCTGCGGTTGACACGACGCGAGCAGGGTATCGAGCGGCGCGTGCTCGGTGCCGTAGCGTTCGTGCCGCTGCTGGGCGGCACCAGTTAGGCTGCATTCGGGCCCGAAGACTTCCTAGTATTTACACGACATTATTGACGTTAGAAAACATATGTAACTGGCAGATTATTAAAGCCTATATTTCAGATGCTTGTAAAATCATTAGCGACCAGCTTAGTATTCTTCCGCTGTCTGTCTTTCGCGACAGCCGATCTGATCGGGGAGGCGCAGGCGAAGAAGACACAGGGGCGAACAGGGGAAGACCGCATGGTAAGAGCAACAAAAAAAATTAGTTTCGACAACGAGAACAAAAAAGTGTGAAGCGGGAACAATTACTCGATTGTGTCAGCTTCGAGTAGTTGGGGGCAGTTGGTCGATCTTTCTCTCCCTGTGTCTTCTTCGGGTGCGCTTCCGGCCGCAGCAGCCTTCTTAATCTGTTACGGAAACAATCCCGCAATCACGCTGCGCGCTTCATTCGCCAGGATGTTGTAAGTCCGACACGCCGCGCCGAGACTCATGCATTCAAGGGCAATGCCGCGAGCCCGAAAAGCCACGCGGATAGTGGTGCCAGGCAGCTGCTGGGTCTCCCCCGCGCCCAACAGCACGATGTCGGCGCGCAGCGCGAGCAGCGGTTCGAGCTGCGATTCGGATAATTCGGCGATTGAACTCGCGCTCCAATCGAGCAGCAGCTGCTCGGGCGTCACGATGCAGGGGCGAGTGATCCGCTGTTCGCCGATGACAATCACGCCGGCGTCGTAACGGCGCACGAGGTTGATGCGCGGATCGGAGTCGAGTAAGAGCCGCATGAGCGCTACGATACGATATCGTGGCCGAAGTAGTCTTTGTCCTCACGGATTTTTTTTCGGCCGCGCCGGACGACGCCGGTGCCGGGTTGCCGCGCCTGCCATTGCTCGAGACCATGCTCGCGCGCTCCCGCGTGACGGCATTGGCGCCGGACTGGCGCGGCTGGCTGGCGGCACGCGGCCGGAGCGTGTCGGGGCAGGTATTGACGCCGGCCGCAACCGTGGCCGCCGCCTGGAACGCCTGGCCGCTGCCGACGCAGACGCCTGGCCAGGTCTGGCTCGCGACCCCGGTTCATTATTTTGCCGGACTCGATAGTGTCCATCTTCATCCTGCGGGCGTGCTACGGCTCGGAAGCGAGGAACAGCAGCAGCTGGTCGCGGATTTCGCTCGAGTGTTCGCCGATTCGCCGTGGGAGCTGCGCACGCTCGGTCAGCGCGAACTGTTGCTGTCGGGCCCGGCAATCAAGGCGAGCGGCGCCGATCCGGCGTATTTTGCCGGCAGCGATCCCTCCCCCGGTTTGCCACGCGGCGAGGGCGCAGCGACACTGCGGCGTCTGGGAGCAGAGATGGAGATGTGGTTGTATGAGCATCCGCTCAATCTCGAGCGCCGCAGCCGCGGTGAACTGCCGGTGACTACGCTCTGGCTTTGGGGCGCCGAGGCGACCTCGGCCACAGCGCCGCCATTCAGCGCATCGGCGGCGCCGGCTGCGCCCGGCGCGCCAGAGGCACCGGCGCGCCTGTACGGGCGCGATACCTACGCCGAGGCTCTGTGGCGGCTGCAAGGCGGCGCGGCGGAAGCGCTGCCGGCGGCTTTCGATGCCGCTTTAATCAGTCCACACGCCGATAGCGTATTCCTCTATCCGCTGTTGCAGCCGGACGGATTGACGGCGGCCTTCGTGCAGCTCGAGCAGCGCTGGTTGCCCGGGGCGTTGCGCGCCGTGGGCGAACGGCGCGTGTCGGTGCTGCGGTTGGCGATCGGCGCGCGCGCTTACAGTTTGCGCCGGCTGGACCGGGCCCGATTCTGGCGCGCACGCACCCCGTGGTGGGAGAGGCTGGCTTGAGTCTCACGATCGTACGTCGCTCATCGCCGCTGCCCTGGCCGGTGCTCGATCCGCAGATGCATCCAGTGCTGCAACGGGTGTATTCGGCGCGCGGTGTGCGCAGCGCGCAGGATCTCGACCTGTCGATGCACCAGCTGCTTCCGATCGGGACCCTCGGCGGGGTGGAGGCGGCCGCGGAGCTGCTGTGTCAGCACCGCGAACGCGGCGATCTGGTGCTGATCATCGGCGACTTCGATGCCGATGGCGCCACCAGTACGGCTGTATTCGTGCGCGCGCTGCGCAGCTGGGGTTTTGCGGCGGTGGACTTTCTGGTGCCCAATCGTTTCGAGTTCGGCTATGGGCTGACCCCGGAGATCGTCGCGCTGGCGGCCACGCAGCGTCCGGCCTTGATCGTGACGGTGGACAACGGTATCTCCAGCAACGCCGGCGTGGCGGCGGCACGCGCCGCCGGCATCGAGGTACTGATCACCGATCATCATCTGCCGGGCCATGCGCTGCCGCATGCCAACGTCATCGTCAATCCGAACGTGCCGGGCAGCACATTCGGTAGCCGTGCGCTGGCCGGCGTCGGCGTTGCGTTCTATGTGATCGCGGCGCTGCGGCGACTGCTGGAAGCGCGTTGCCTGCTGCCGCCGGGTGCGCTCATGGCGGCCGAGCTGCTGGATCTGGTGGCCCTGGGAACCGTGGCCGATGTGGTGCCGTTCGACCCCAACAACCGCATTCTGGTGGCGCAGGGACTGGCGCGCATTCGGGCCGGGCGCTGTGTGCCCGGGATCACGGCGCTGCTGGAGCTGGCGCGGCGCAGCCACGCTGCTCTGGTCGCGTCGGATCTGGGTTTCGCGGTGGCGCCACGGCTCAACGCCGCCGGCCGACTCACCGATATGTCGATCGGAATCCGTTGCCTGCTGAGCGACCAGCTCGAGGAGGCGCGCGCCGCCGCGCAGGAACTCGATGCGCTCAACACCCAGCGCCGGCAGATCGAGGCCAAGATGCAGGCCGAAGCGCTGTCTGCGATCCGGGTACTGGGCGATCCGGGCAGTGGCATCACGCGCGCAGGGGTGTGTCTGTTCGATGCCGCCTGGCACCAGGGCGTGGTGGGGTTGGTCGCCAGTCGAGTCAAGGAGCGCTTGCGCCGGCCGGTGATCGCGTTTGCGAGAATAGATGCCACGACGCTGCGAGGCTCGGCACGTTCGATTCCCGGCATCCATGTGCGCGACCTGCTCGATGCGATTGCCACGGGCAATCCGCTGTTGATCGAGAAATTCGGTGGCCATGCGATGGCCGCCGGCGTGACACTGGAGGCGGCGCGGCTCGATCAGTTCGCCTGTGCCTTCGATGCCGAATGCAGCCGCGCGCTGGCTCGATTGGGCTCGCCGGACGTCATCGAGACCGATGGCGAGCTCCGGCTGGATGAACTGGCGTTGCCACTGGCGGCGGCGTTGCGCGCCGGCGGACCCTGGGGGCCGGGGTTTCCGGAGCCACTGTTCGACGGCGTGTTTCGCATCCAATCCGCACGCCTGGTCGGCGAACGCCACCTCAAGCTGGGGTTGAGCGCGCCGGAAGGACGCGGACAGTTCGATGCGATCGCGTTTAATTTCACCGACGGCGATCGCCAGACGGTGCCCCTGCCCAGTGGCGCGACGCGGCTGGTCTACCGCCTGGACAGCAACGACTACATGGGCGAGCCTCGGCTGCAGTTCGTGATCGAGCACGTGCTGCCCGCATAATCACCGCGCGAGCCTGCTAGAATCGTTCGATGGAAGTCAGCCAGCTCAAACGTACGCTCAAAGATCTCGAGGAACGTGCCGTCTCCTTGAGGGGGTATCTTTGAGTACGACCGCAAGAAAGAGCGCTTAGAAGAGGTCAGCCGCGAGCTGGAGGACCCCGCCATCTGGAGCGCGCCCGAGCGCGCCCAGGAACTCGGGCGCGAGCGCGCGCGGCTGGTCACCGAGCTCGGCGAACTCGATCGCACCAGCAATGCTGTCAGCGATGCGGCGCAGTTGCTCGAGCTGGCCGAGATCGAGAACGACGAGTCTGCGGCGCGCGACATCGAACGCGACGCCGGCCAGCTCGAAGCTGGCGTGCGCAAGCTCGAGTTCAAGCGCATGTTCCGCGGCGAAATGGACGCGCATGGCGCTTATCTGGATATCCAGGCCGGGGCCGGCGGTACCGAGGCGCAGGATTGGGCACAGATGCTGTTACGGATGTACTTGCGTTGGGGTGCCGCTCACGGCTTCGTCTGCGAGATCATCGACTCCAGTCCGGGTGAAGTCGCGGGCATGAAGAGCGCCACGGTCTCGATGCAGGGTGAATACGCTTACGGCTGGTTGCGTACCGAGACCGGTGTGCATCGCCTGGTGCGCAAATCGCCGTTTGATTCCGGCAATCGGCGCCATACCTCGTTCGCGTCGGTGTTCGTGTCACCGGAAGTCGACGAAAGCATCGATATCGAGATCAATCCAGCGGATTTAAGGATGGACGTATATCGCTCCAGCGGCGCCGGCGGCCAGCATGTCAACAAGACCGAGTCGGCCGTGCGCATCACGCATCTACCGACGGGCATCGTGGTGGCTTGCCAAAACGAGCGCAGCCAGCACAAGAACCGCGCGACCGCCATGAAGATGCTGAAGGCCAAGCTGTACGAACTCGAGGTGAACAAGCGCAACGCGGCCGCAAAGGTGCTCGAAGACTCCAAATCCGATGTCAGCTGGGGCAATCAGATCCGCTCTTACGTGCTTGATCAATCGCGCATCAAAGACCTGCGGACCGGGGTCGAGGTCGGCAACACCACGGCCGTCCTGGACGGTGATCTCGACCAATTCCTGGAAGCGAGCCTGAAGGCGGGACTATGACGAACGACAAGACTGCCGGCGATGGGGTACCGCCGGCGGCGGCGCCCAACGAGGCTGCGCCGGACGCCGCCCCGGCCGCCGACGAAAATCGCCTTATCGGCGAGCGGCGCGCCAAGCTCACTGCCTGGCGCAAGCGCGCGGTCGCATTTCCGAACGATTTCCGACGCGATGCCCTGGCCGCCCAGTTGCACACGACCTACACGGATCGCGATGCCGCCTGGTTCGCGGCCCACCCGGTGCATGTGCGCGTGGGCGGGCGCATGATGTTCAAGCGTGTCATGGGCAAGGCGAGTTTCGCCAAGATCGCCGACCGCAGCGGCCAGATCCAGTTGTTCCTGCAGGAAGGCACGCTCGGCGCCTCGTATGATGAGTTCAAGGGATTCGACGTCGGCGATTTTCTTGGTGCCGAGGGTGCGTTATTCCGCACCAGGACCGGTGAATTATCGGTGCGGGTCGAGCGCCTGGTGCTGCTGACCAAGTCGCTGCGGCCGCTGTCGGATAAGTGGCACGGGCTCGCCGATACCGAGTTGCGCTATCGTCAGCGCTACCTCGACCTGGTGATGAATCAGGCCAGCCGCGAGGTGTTTCGCACGCGCACGCGCCTGCTGCGCTATCTGCGCGACTATCTCGATGCGCTCGATTTCATGGAGGTCGAGACGCCCATGATGCAGCCGATTCCGGGCGGTGCCGTCGCGCGGCCGTTCAAGACGCATCACAATGCGCTCGACCTGGATATGTATCTGCGTATCGCCCCGGAGCTGTACCTGAAGCGTCTGATCGTCGGTGGCTTCGAGCGGGTCTATGAAATCAACCGCAACTTTCGTAACGAAGGCCTATCGACGCAGCATAATCCCGAATTCACGATGCTCGAGCTGTATTGGGCCTACACCGATTACCACGAGCTGATGGAACTGATCGAGCGGCTGCTGCATGGTCTGGCCGATTCACTGTTGGGGGCGCGACGCGTGAGCTACCAGGGCCGCGAATACGATCTGGCCAAGCCGTTCAGGCGCGTCACGGTGGAGGAGGCGATCCTGGAACACAACTCGGTGCTCGAGCGCGCCCATCTGCGCGATGTACCGTACCTGCGTGCCGCCTGTGAGCGCCTCGGAATTGCGTACAGGGAGCATGACGGCGCCGGCAAGCTGCAGATCGAGATCTTCGAGAAGACCGCCGAGCACACGCTGGTCGATCCGACCTTCGTCCATGCGTATCCGACCGAGGTGTCACCGCTGTCGCGCGCCAACGATGCCGATCCATTTCTGACCGATCGTTTCGAGTTCTTCGTCGCCGGTCGCGAGCTCGCGAACGGCTTCTCCGAGCTCAACGATCCGGAGGACCAGGCGGATCGCTTTCGCGCCCAGGCCGCGCGCAAGGATTCGGGCGACGACGAGGCGATGCACTATGACGCGGACTATATCCGCGCGCTCGAATATGGCATGCCGCCTACCGCGGGCTTAGGTCTCGGAGTGGATCGTCTGGTGATGTTCTTCACCGACTCGGCTTCGATCCGCGACGTGCTGCTGTTCCCGCAGATGCGGCCCGAGTCCTAGCCCGCCGACACGCGCCTATCGCCCGGGAAGTATCGCCCTTGGCCATGATCGCCATCATTCAAAGGTTATGGAACGTATTGAGAATTTTTCATCACGAAAAATTCTCAATACGTTCCATAACCTTGGATTGGTTGCGCCGTGGCAATTGCGTCGATCCTTCCCGGACGATGGGCGCGTTCGACTCGGCTGTCGGCGGGCTCACGGCGCTGGACGCGCACTGCCCAGGGACGAACCCCGCCTACCTGCTGGTACCGGCAAGACCACCGCGCACGAGTTCCATCTCGGTGACGACCGTCTTCGCGCCTGGGACCGAAGCCGCGTCGCGCCGAGCCGTTCTAAAGTCCTCGTCCTCCCAAACATATCCCCCGAGGTGGACCACGCCGCGATCGACCTCGACGTCGATGTGCCGCGCATAGATATTCGGGTCCGCGAGCAGCGCGGCCTGCACCCGGTCGGCAATGTCGGCATCTGCCATCCGTTCCGCCGCAGTCCTGTGTGGCGTGGTCGAACACGCAACGACCCCGTACGCGGCCAGTAGGACCATCACTGCCGCCAACACACCGCTCGGACATCGCAGCAGCAAGCATAACCTCCGATGGCTATTAGCCGGAAACCCCCGTGCGCCTAACACTCCGTACCGACCGTCGGCCCTGATGCGAGTTCCGTTCGGGTGCAAGGATGCGCCAAAGGGTGATCGAATGGCCGGATTTTAATAATCGGGCAAGTGACCTGCCCGAGTGCAAGCCGCCATTATGAGAGGTTTTTAATGTTGGCTTAGGGCGGATCTAATCTTTGTCGCATTAAATGAACCAATGCGACTACTCATCGTGGAGGATGACCAAAAGCTGGCCGAATTCGTGGCGCGCGGCCTGCGGGCCGAGCACTTCGCTGTCGACGTTGCCGCAGACGGCCCCAAGGGCCTCAATTATTTCGAGTCCCATCAATATGATCTGCTGATTCTCGACCTGATGCTGCCGCAAATCAGCGGCACCGAGGTGCTGCGGGTCGTCCGCCGGTCGCAACCGTCGCTTCCAGTTCTCGTGCTCACGGCCCGCGATGCAACTGAGGACAAGGTGAGGCACTTTGAGGCCGGCGCCGATGATTACCTGACCAAGCCCTTCGACTTCGCGGAATTAGTCGTGCGCGTCAATGCGCTGCTGCGTCCTACTCCCGTCGAACAAACCGATGTAATCCTCATTTCAAACCTCGAAGTGAATCGGCTGACTCGCCAGGTCCGCCGTGGTGGCCATAGCATCGAACTGACCAGCAAGGAGTACGCGCTGCTCGTATATCTGCTCTCCTCGCCGAGCCGCGTGTGCTCGCGCGCCATGATCCTCGAGCACGTCTGGGACCAGAGCTTCGAGGGCGTCGCCAACATCGTCGATGTATACGTACGCCACTTGAGACGTAAAGTGGACGATCCCTTTCCGGTCAAACTGATCCATACCGTGCGTGGAGTGGGTTATTGCGTGCGCGAGAGCCAACCGCTGGCGGGCTCTGAACAGGCATGAATCACCGCGCTGTGCCCTGAGGATCTGACTGCATGTCACTCGTTCGTTTCGTGCTCAAGCATCCCTATACCGTAGCGGCCATGCTGCTCCTCGTCTGCCTGCTCGGGATCGGTGCCGCGCTACGCATGCCGATCGATATCTTCCCGGAAATCAACATCCCGGTCGTCAGCGTGGTCTGGACCTACAACGGCATGAGTGCCACGGACATCCAGAATCGTATTCTGTCGTTGCATGAGCGTCAGATGGCCTCCCTGGTCGACGACATCTCGCGGATCGAAGCCACCAGCTATGAGGGCGTAGGGGTCGAGAAAGTCTACTTGCATGAGGGCGCCGACGTCAGCCGCGCGGTCTCGCAGTTGGCCAGCAGCGCGCTCGTGGTGCTCAAGTACATGCCGCCGAATATCACCCCACCGCTCGTGCTGCGGTATGGGGCGACCGATGTACCGATCATCCAGCTCAGTCTCTCGAGCAAAACACTGTCCGATACGAAACTCAATGATCTGGGTCAGAACATCATTCGACCGGATCTGGCGATTGTGCATGGCGCTGAAGTGCCGCAGCCCTACGGCGGTAAGCCGCGCGTCATCATGGCGGATCTCGATCCCCAGGCTCTCACGGCCCGGGGCCTGTCGCCCTCCGATGTCAGCGAGGCCCTACAGCGTCAGAACGTCATCCTGCCGGCAGGAGACGTGAAGATCGGCAGCAAGGACTACGAAGTGTCCATGAACAACAGCCCCGACGTCATGGATGCCATCAATGCCTTTCCCGTCGCGCAGGTCGCCGGAAAGACCGTCTTCATGCGCGACATCGCGCACGTGCACGACGGCTTCCAGGTGCAGACCAACTCCGTCGCCGTGGACGGCACCCCTGGCGCGCTTATTACCATTCGCAAGACGGGCGGCGTCTCGACGCTGGCGGTGATCAACGGTGTCCGCGCCGCGCTGAGCGACATCCGTAGAGTCATGCCCAGCGGCGTGACCATTAAGCCGATCTTCGATCAATCTATCTTCGTCAACGCCGCACTCTCAAGCGTGAAGATGGGCGGCATGATGGCGGCGGCCCTCACTGCGTTGATGATCCTGCTGTTTCTCGGTAACTGGCGGCTGACTTTGATCATCCTCGCGGCTATTCCGCTCTCGATCATCACCGCCGTACTGGCGATGTATGTCGGCGGACAGACGCTCAACACCATGACGCTCGGCGGCTTTGCTCTGGCCGTAGGCATATTGGTCGACAACGGAACAGTCGTCATCGAAAACATCGAGCGGCACGTGGGTCTCGGGGAACCCCTGGCGGAGGCGATCGTCAGCGGCGCGAGCGAGGTCGCGGTGCCGACCGTTCTGGCCACATTGTGCATTTGTATGGTTTTTGTGCCCGTATTTCTGCTCCAGGGCACCGCCAAATATCTCTTTTCGCCCTTATCGCTGTCGGTGTGCCTGTCGCTGCTCGCGAGCCTCGCGCTGTCTTTCACGATGGTGCCCGTGCTGTTCATGCACCTCATGCGCTCCCATGTCTCGGCCGGGCATCCAGGCTCCGCTGCCGGCTCTCATTTGGAGCCAAGGCGTGCCAATCCGTTTATGGCGGTCCATCTGCGCTTCAACCGGGGCTTTGAGCGCTTCCGCGACACCTACCGTGACACCCTCACCTGGACGTTATCCGAGCCGCTGCGCACGGTGCTGTTCTTTATGGTGCTGATCGTCTGTTCGCTGCTGCTCTTTCCGGCCCTCGGTCGGGATTTCTTCCCCCGGGTGGATGCCGGTCAGATGCGGCTGCACGTGCGCGCACCGCCCGGCACGAGGCTTGAGGAAACACAGGCCGATTTCGCGCGGGTTGAAGCCACGATCCGCAAGATTGCCGGAGACAGCCAGATCGATACCATTCTGGATAACATTGGCCTGCCGTATAGCGGCATGAATATCGCGTTGAGCGACTCGGCAACGGTCGGGCCCATGGATGGTGAGATCCTGGTCTCACTCAAGCCAAAGCACTCGCCGACCGCAGCTCTGGTTGCGCAGCTGCGGCGCGAGCTGCCACAGCGTTTTCCTGAGCTGCAGTTCTTTTTCCAGCCTGCCGACATCGTCGATCAGGTCCTGGATTTCGGTCAGCCGGCGCCGGTCGACATCCAGATATCCGGTCCGGACAGTACCGCCGCCTATGCGCTAGCCGGCAAGCTGGCGCACGATCTGCAACGTGTGCCTGGCGTTGTCGACTCACATGTCTTCCAGGTTCCCAACGCGCCGACGCTCAACGTGGACGTCGACCGGTCTTTGGCGACACAGTTGGGCCTGCAGCAGCGCTCCACCGCCAATGATGTGCTTATTGCGACCAACAGCAGCGCTCAGAGCGCGCCAAATTTCTGGATCGATCCCCGCAATCAGGTCAGTTATCCCCTCGTCGTGCAGCTGCCCACCTACCACATCGACTCCACGCATGACTTGTGGACGATGCCGTTGACGGCGGGCATCAACGGCGGGACAGGGCAGATGCTGATGAATGTCGCCAGTTTCCGGCGAGGGACCGCGCCGCTGGTGCTCTCGCAGCTCAACATCCGCCCGGTCTTTGACGTCGATGCCGACATTCAGGGTCGCGACTTGTATTCCGCCGCGTCGGAGATCGACAAGGTGATCGCCGCCGATCGACCGGCCGCGTCGGCAGCGATCTCCGTGGTGTTGAGCGGTCAGGTCGAAACCATGCGTGACAGCTACGCCGGTCTGTTTTCCGGAATGGCGTTGGCGGTGGTGCTGGTCTATCTGTTCCTGGTAATCAACTTCCAGAGCTGGCTCGATCCCGTTATCGTGCTGATGGCCGTGCCGTTTGCATTGGGCGGTGTCATGTGGATGCTGTATCTGACGGCCACCCACTTGAGCGTGCCCGCCCTGATGGGCACTCTGATGTGCATCGGACTCACGACCGCCAACAGTATTCTCGTGGTGACCTTCGCCAATCAGCGAATGACGGCGGGAGACGATGCGAGCACGGCGGCTGCCACCGCGGGCTATACCCGTCTGCGACCCGTATTAATGACCGCGGGCGCCATGATCCTCGGCATGATCCCCATGGCCTTAGGGCTAGGCGAAGGCGGTGAGCAGAACGCGCCGCTGGCGCGCGCGGTCATCGGCGGACTGCTGTTCGCCACCTTTGCCACGCTGGTGTTTGTCCCGACGGTTTACAAACTGCTGCGTCGTCAGCGTCCGGTGTCGCACCCGGAAGCACAGGCAGGAGATTCACTTGCCATCTCCTGAAACTGGACGCGCGCTGCAACGCGCCGCGGGTGTGGTCGCAATCGCTCTTCTGTTCGCCTTCCTGATCGTGCATTTCTGGAAGTCACATGCCGAGCACAGCCTGGCGCATGAGAGCCGGGCGGCGGCAGCGTTGCCGCCCGCGGTCGATGTCGTGGTCGTACGCAGCGCCCCGGCGACCGGGACTCTAACACTGCCCGGCGAGACTGCAGCTTGGTACGAGAGCACGATTTATGCACGGGTCAGCGGCTATGTCGCCAACTGGTACGTCGATATCGGCGATCACGTCAAGGCCGGGCAGCTTCTGGCCTTGATCGACACGCCCGAGCTGGACGCGGAGCTGCTCGCCGCCAAGGCCAAACTGCAGGTCTCGCAAGCGCAGGTCAAGGTTAAGCAGGCCGATGCGGCGTTCGCGACCAGTACCTACGCTCGTTGGCGCGATTCACCCAAAGGCGTCGTATCCGACCAGGAGCGCGAAGACAAGAAGGCTGGCGATGCGATGGCCGCGGCGCAGCTCGAGGCGGCGCGTGCCCAGGTCAATCTCGATCGAGCGGAGGTTGACCGCCTCTCCGCCTTCGAACAGTTCAAGCGCGTGGCGGCGCCTTATGCGGGCATCGTCGTCGAGCGACGCGTTGACATCGGTAATCTCGTCACCGCGGGTGGTGCGGCCAATACCACGTCGCTATACCGTATGGTTCAGGATGATCCGATTCGGGTGTTTGTTGACGTGCCGCAAAGTGCCGCCTCTGACCTGATGAAGGCCGGTGTGCCCGCGCAGATCTCGACCCATGACTCCGCCGGCCGCACCATTGCCGCAACGATCGCCAGAACCTCCGATGCGATCGATCCGCAGGCGCGCACGTTTCGCGTGGAATTGGACGTTCCCAATCCCGATCGGCGCTTGGTACCCGGGCTGTACGTTCAGGTCGGTTTCCAACTGCAGGCCAGCGGCATGAGCCAGGTGCCTGCCGCGACGCTGGTGTTTGGCGCCGCAGGACCGAAAGTCGCCGTGGTTGCCAGTGACGGTACGGTGCGGTTTAAACCCGTGACGATTGGCCGTGATGATGGCGATAAGGTCGAGCTGAGCTCGGGCGTAGCCGCCGGCGACCGACTGGTGCTCAACATCAGCAACCAGATTACCGAGGGAGAAAAAGTGCGGGTTAGCGACGACGAACCGTTCGGCTCGAGCGTGGCGACGCGAGAGCGCTGAGATGCAGACAGCGAGGTCACTGAGCCTTGGAGTGTTGGGCGCCTGGTTGGCGGGATGTGCAGTCGGTCCCGAATTTCACGCGCCTAAAACAGTGGCGCCAGCCGAATTTGCAGCCGCCCCGACCACGGCGGAGTCCGCGCCACCCGGCGCACCGGCCGCCGTCGACTTGACCCAATGGTGGCACTCGCTCAACGATCCGGAGCTGGATTCGCTCATCGATCGGGTCATCCGAGCCAACCCCGATGTCGAAGTCGCGCTGACGCGCCTGCAGGAGCTTCGCACCGGGCAGGCGGTACTGGTAGGCGAAGTGCTCCCGGTAGTGGCCGCCAGCGGCGCGGCGGGACGCGGGACCGGCAGTGATATGACGCGGGCGGGGGCCGCTCCGGCCCTGCGGGCAGGGGACAACAAGGGGTCACTCAACCAGATCGAACAGGTGGCAGGATTCGCCGCCAGCTGGGAGATTGACCTATTTGGCGGCTACCGCCGTGCGATCGAGGCGGGCAAGTATGAGATCGAAGCGGCCGCTTCGACCCGAAATGCAGTGCTCATCAGCGTCATCGCTGATGTGGCTCGCAACTACGTCGATATGCGCGGTTTGCAGATGCGGCTCGCGATCATCCGTGAGAATATTTTGACGGCGCAGCAATCCCGTGATTTCGAACAAGCCCGTTTCGATCGGGGATTGACCAACGAATTGGACCTTCAGTTGGCCAATCGCGAGCTCGCGACACTGCAATCCGTGCTTCCGCTCCTGCAAAGCGATATTCAAACCGCCCAATACGATATCGCGGTGCTGCTCGGTCAGTATCCCGAGGATCTCGCCAAAGAACTGAGTCATCCCGGAACCCTGCCGAATCTACCCGAGACAATCGAGCCCGGTCTGCCGCTCGATCTGCTACAGCGCCGACCCGACGTCCGCGAGGCAGAGCGACAACTGGCCGCGGCTACCGCAAGGATTGGTGTTGCGACCGCCAATTTATTTCCGCATCTGGCGCTGACCGCCGGTTTAGGCACGCAGTCGGCGAGCATCGGTGCGCTAGGCAGTCATATCTGGGCCTTCGGCCCCTCGGTCTATTGGCCATTGCTGGATTTTGGCGCGCTCGACGCGCTGGTCAGCATTGCCGATCTGCAGGCGCACGAGCGATTGATCACCTACAGGAAAACGGTGGTTGATGCTGTGCGGGATGCTGACACGGCGATCGCGAGTTATGAAGCGCAGGAACAGCGTCTTAAGAGTCTTACCGATGGATTGAACGCGAGCGCGCGAGCAGTCGACCTCGCGCGGCAACGCTACGATCGCGGCTTGACCGATTTTCTGAATGTCGTGGATGCCGAGCGCCAGCAATACAATCTGGAAGATGAGTACACGGCTTCCCAGCAAAGCGCTGCCGATGCATTCATCTATCTGTACAAGGCGCTCGGTGGCGGCTGGGAGCAATACCAGAACACGCCGGCCATCCGCCGGCCGGAACCCGCCGTGATCGCCGGCTTTCACCGGCTTCTGGTCGGCGATGATCCGCAAAAATGAGCGCACGGCGATCAGCGGCGGAGGTCGGGCCAGGCGCAGCCCCCGGGGGAGGATATCGTGGAGGTCGATAGAAAAATGGTACGTTTGCGGATCTACATCGGCGAGGACAAGCGCCACGGCGAGCAGCCGCTTTACAAAATCATCGTACTCAAGGCCCGTCAGCTGCAAATGGCCGGCGCAACGGTGGTTCGAGGGACGCTGGGCTTTGGCCGTTCAACGCGGCTGCATACGACGGAAGTAGTGTTCTCGGAGGATCTGCCGGTCATTGTCGAGATCGTTGACAGTCAAGACAAGATCCGGGGATTCCTGACTTTGCTCACGGGAATCAATGAGATAGGCCTGGTGACCTGCGACGACGTCAGCGCATTGTTAAATCCCTTAGCTCCCGCCTGAGCGGCCCGCAGCTGGCAACAATCGGCGGCCACGCTTGACGGCGGTCGCCGCCTATGGCTGAATCTCTGCTTAGACAGACACTGTTAAGGCAGTAAGTGCCAATGCAGCATTATCGACCGGAAATCTACCAGGCGCGCAGCAGCGTCGGTTATCTGCTCAAGCGCGCGCATTCGCTACTGATCGACCACCTGGAATCGGCGGTCGCCGGCAGTGACATTACGATGACCCAATGGGTCGTGCTGATGCATCTGCGCGACGGCCTGGCGATCAATGCCAGCGACCTGTGCTCGCAATTACGCCACGACAGCGGCGCGCTGACGCGGGTCATCGACCAGCTCGAGTCCCGCGGGTTAGTCCAGCGCGAGCGTAGCCGCGAGGATCGGCGCGAGGTGCAACTGCGATTGACGGATGCCGGACTCGATACCGTCGCATCGCTGGTTCCGAGGGTGGTCGACAAGCTCAACTTCGCCCTGCGTGACTTCTCGCGCGCCGAAGCCACAGAGCTGAGCCGCCTGCTGACCAAGTTGATCACCAGCCTTGACAGCGCCAGCGCCGAGCCCGGAGAAGCCGCATGAAGCCGGTCGGCGCCGGCTTTCGATGGCTGGCTGCGGCGCTGTACGCAGTGCTGTGCGCCTGTGCCACCCCGCCCAAGGGCGAAGCGCAGCACGCCGCGATCGCCGATTCGGGTCTGGGTCTTGCGGGCGCTGCCGCACCACCGGCGCCGGAAGCCTGGTGGCAAGGCTTCGACGATGCGCAGCTGGATCGGCTGATCCAGCAGGCGCTGAGCGATAACCCGGGTCTCGCGCAGGCGGGCGCCCGCCTGCGGCTGGCGGAGGCGCAAGCCGCGGCGGCCCACGCCGGTCAGCTACCCGGGGTAAAGCTGAGCGCCGGTGAGACGCGGCTGAAGATCCCGGAGGGTTTCCCGCAGGCCTTAGCCGGCGGCCAGACCGTCTGGCTTGGCGATCTGGGTGCGATGCTGTCCTGGGACCTGGATCTGTGGGGTGAGCGTGAGGATACGGTGGTGCAGACGCGCGCGCTGGCCAAGGCCGCAACCCTCGACATCGACAACGCCCGCCTGTTGCTCTCGGGAGCGCTGGTGCAGTCATATATCGATCTCTCCCACAGCTACGCGCTCGCGGACATCGCCGAGCGCGCCGAGGCGCAGCGCGCAAACATTCTCGAAATCACCCGCAAGCGCGTGGCGGCCGGTCTCGATACGCGGGTGGAGCTGCGTGAAGCCGAAGGTGCGCTGCCGCAAGCGCGCCTGGCATTGACGCAGGCACAATCGGCGCAGGCGCTGGCGATTCACCAGTTGGCGGCGCTCGGCGGCCGCGGCGCCGATGCCTATGCGGCCATCGGCCGCCCGCAGTTGAATCTCGATGCAGCGCTGCCATTGCCCGCTGAGCTGCCGGTGAATCTGCTGGCGCGCCGCCCCGATGTGATTGCGGCGCGATCGCGCATCGAGGCCGCCGATGCCGGCAAGCGCGCCGCCAAGGCAGCGTTCTATCCGAACGTCAACCTGACGGCGCTCGCCGGCTTCGCCTCGTTCAGCCTGTCCGACCTGCTCGGCGCGAATTCCTTTGGTTACGGCGCGGGCCCGGGCCTGTCGCTGCCGCTGTTCGACGGCGGTCGCCTGCGCGCGCAGTACCGCGGCACCGAGGCGGCACTCGATCAGGCGGTGGCAGACTACGATGACACCGTGGTGCGTGCGGTCCACCAGGCTGCCGACCAGCTCAGCCTGATCGATTCGCTGAGCGCCGAGCTCGAGCAGCAGCGCCAGTCGCTCGATGCCGCCGAAGAAGCCTACCGGCTGGCCGAGGAGCGTTACCGCGCGGGGCTGGCCGGCTACCTGACGGTACTCAACGCCGAGACCGAAGTGCTCAACGAGCGCCGCCAGCGGGTCGATCTGAGCGCTTCCCTGGCACTGGCCAGGGTCACGCTGCTGTTGGCAGTCGGCGGCAGCTTCCGGTACCCGGCGGCGCAGAGCGTCGCCGCCCGATGAGGCTGCGAGCAAAGCGAACATTCAATCAGCGAGAATTGACATGGACCAACCCACACCAACCGGCAACCACGCCCGTAATCGCGCCTTTCTGATTCTTGCCGTAGTGGCGGCCGTCGGCGGATTGGTGTGGCTGACGCACATATTCCTGGTCAGCCGCCATTACCAGAGCACCGACGATGCCTACATCAGCAGCGATCTGGTGCAGATCACCAGCGAAGTGCCGGGCACGGTGATCGCGGTGAACGTGGACGACACGCAGAGCGTCGAGCGCGGCCAGGTGCTGGCCGAGCTCGATCCGGCCGATGCGCAGGTGGCGATCAATGGCGCCGAAGCGCAGCTGGCACGTGCGGTGCGCAACGTGCGCGGCCTGTTCGCGCAGCGCGAGCAGCTGCAGGCGCAGATTGCGCAGCGCGTAGCCGACTTGAAACGTGTGCAGGATGATCTCGATCGTCGCCAGGGCCTGCTGTCCGACGGCGCCGTCTCCGGCGAGGAGCTGTCGCATTCGCGTGACGCGGTGGCGGTGGCGCGTGCGGGGCTCGACGCGGCGCACGAGCAGCTCAATGCCACCGAGGCGCAAATACAGGGCACCACGATCGAAACGCATCCGCAGGTGCTGGACGCGGAAGCCGCAGTACGCAATGCCGCACTGGCGCTGCACCGCACCGAGTTGCGGGCACCAGTATCCGGCGTCATCGCCAAGCGGGCGGTGCAACTCGGTCAGCGCGTGGCAGCAGGTAGCCCGCTTATGGCCCTGGTGCCGCTCGATGACGTTTGGGTGGACGCGAATTTCAAGGAGGTGCAGTTGCGCACCATGCGCGTGGGACAGCCGGTGACGCTGCACGCGGATCTGTACGGCAATGGCGTGGTTTTTCACGGCCGGCTCGCCGGCTTGTCAGCCGGCAGCGGCAGCGCGTTCGCGCTGCTGCCGGCGCAGAACGCCTCCGGCAACTGGATCAAGATCGTGCAGCGTGTGCCGGTACGCATCACGCTCGAACCGCAGGAGCTGAAGGCGCATCCGCTGCGCGTGGGTTTGTCGATGACCGTGGATGTGGATGTGCGCGATACCTCCGGCCCGGTCGTGTCGAGTCAGGTGCGCAACGTGCCGCAGCCGACGCAGGCCAGCGCCGGCGATGATCCTGAGCTGCAGGCGCGCATCGACCGCATCGTGGCGCTGAATGCGGGACGCGACAGCAGGCACTTGTCCGTCGCGCGCGCGGCTGCTGCGCCGGTGCGGTGAACTCGCAGGCTCCTACGGCGGCTCTGAGCGGCTACGCCCGCGCGGTCGTGGCGTTCGCTCTGGCGCTCGGCACCTTCATGCAGGTGCTCGATACCAGTATCGCCAACGTCGCCATTCCCACCATCGCCGGCAACCTCGGCGTGTCGACAGATCAGGGCACCTGGGTCATCACCTCGTTCGCCGTCAGCAACGGCATATCGGTGCCCCTCACCGGCTGGCTGATGCAGCGTTACGGCGTGGTGCGCACTTTCGTACTGTCGGTGCTGGCGTTCACGGCCGCTTCATTCCTCTGCGGCGCGGCATGGAGCCTGTCGTCGCTGGTGGTGTTCCGGGTGCTGCAGGGCGCGGTTTCCGGGCCGATGATTCCGGGCTCGCAGGCACTGCTGCTGAGGCTGTTCCCGCCCTCGCGTGCGGGGACAGCACTCGCCATCTGGTCCATTACGACGCTGGTAGCACCGGTCGCCGGCCCGGTGCTCGGCGGCTACATCTCCGACGACTGGAGTTGGCCGTGGATCTTCTATATCAACGTGCCGATCGGCGTGCTGTCGGGATTTCTTTGCTGGCGCTACCTGGCGCGGCACGACACGCCGACGCGGCAATTGCCGATCGACACCGTGGGCTTAGGGCTGCTGATCGTATGGGTCGGCGCGCTGCAAGTCATGCTCGATAAGGGTAAGGACCTTGACTGGTTCGCTTCACCGGCGATCGTGGTGCTGGGCCTGGTGGCCGTGCTCGCTTTCCTTGCCTGGCTGATCTGGGAGCTGACTGAGCGGTATCCGATCGTTGACCTGTCGCTGTTTGCTTTGCGCAACTTCACTTTGGGTACGGCGGCCTTCTGTGTCGGCTATGCAGTGTTCTTCGGCAACATCGTGCTGCTGCCGTTGTGGCTGCAGACCCAGATCGGCTACACCGCGATCTGGGCTGGATTGGTTGCGGCGCCGGCGGGTGTGGTATCGGTGCTGGTCTCGCCGTTCGTGGGCCGCATGGTTGGCAAGGTCGATGCGCGCTGGCTGGGCTCGGTCGGCTTCCTGAGCTTCGCGATCTCGTTCTTCATGCGCGCCGGCCTCACCGCGGACGCGAGTTTCGCAGCCTTCGTGCTGCCGCAATTGGTGATGGGCATCGGCATGGGAACATTCTTCGTTGCGATGATATCCATTCTGCTCGATGGCCTGCCGCCCGAGCGCGTGCCCTCGGCCTCCGGCGTCTCGAACTTCCTGCGCATCATCGCCGGCGCCTTCGCCACCTCGATTACGACCACATTCTGGGATCGCCACGAGGCGCTGCACCAGACGCGGTTGGCGGAGAGTTCGAGCGCCTACAGTCCAAATCTGCAGGACGCAATCAATGGCCTACAGGCCCTCGGCGTGGGCAATGATCACGCCGCAGTCGGCGTGCTGTCCCAGGGACTGGTGCACCAGGCCTATCTGCTGTCGTCGTTGGATTATTTCTGGATCTCGGGTTGGTTGACCGTGGCGCCATTGTTACTGGTGTGGCTCGCGCGCCGGCCACGCGGGGCGGCAGTGGCAGCGGCCGAATGAGACCGGTGGGTCATTAAGGAGACGAGCATGAGTCGAGACGAAGTGACTGAGAAGATCGTCGCCGCCAAGCTCAGGCAGGGCCTGAAGTGGGCCGATGTGGCGGCGAAGGTCGGTCTGAGCAAGGAATGGGTCACCGCGGCCTGTCTGGGCCAGATGACACTGAACGCAGAGCAGGCCGCCGTGATCGGCGAGATATTCAGCCTGAGCGAGCAGGAGCGGAAGTGGCTGACCGTCGTGTCCTACAAGGGATCGCTGCCCACCAGCGTGCCGACCGATCCGCTGATCTACCGCTTTTATGAGCTGGTCAACGTCTACGGCACCACCATCAAGGAATTGATTCACGAAGAATTCGGCGACGGCATCATGAGCGCGATCGACTTCACGATGGACCTGAAGCGCGAGGCCGACCCGAAGGGCGATCGGGTGCACATCGCAATGTCCGGCAAGTTCCTGCCGTACAAGACCTACTGAGGCCGCTCGCGGCTAATCCATCAGCGCCACGCTCTTGACTTGTGCGTATAGCGCGATGCCGGGCGCTATTGCCAGCTGCGCCACCGAGCGTTGGGTAATGCGGGCCAGCAATGGCCGGCCGCCGACGTCGATCCGCACCAGCCGCTGCGCGGGATCGCGATCATCGGTCACGTCCATCACGCGGCCTGGAAGGATGTTGGTGATGCTGGTGAGTTCCGGCGGCCTGAGCGCCAGACTGACGTCGCGCGCATCGATGCGCACCCGGACGCGCTGACCGACCGGCAGCGCTCGCAGCGAGATGGCGAGGCGGCCCGCTGGAATGCCGACATAGCTCAGATGATATCGATGATCGTGTTCCGCGATTACGCCTTCAAATATGCTGCCGGCCTCTTCAAGGTGTGCGAGCGGCAGGTCGGGGCGAGTCAACAGGTCGTGGATCGAGCCGAATGCCAGCACGCTGCCGGCTTGCAGCAGCGCAATGTGATCCGCGATGCGCATGACTTCGCCGATCTCATGACTGACGTAGATGATCGGAATCGACAACTCGTCATGCAAGCGCTCCAGGTGCGGCAGGATTTCAGCGCGGCTTGCCAGATCCAGACTCGACAGCGGTTCGTCCATCAGCAGCAGCTGCGGGCTGGCGAGCAGGGCGCGCGCGATAGCGGCCCGCTGTCGTTGACCGCCCGATAGCTGGTCGGCGCGGTGCGTGAGCAGGCTTTCCAGACCCATGAATTGCACCGCCTGATCAAAACCGATGCGACGTTGCGCGGCGGGCACGCGATGCAATCCGTACTCCAGGTTGCCGCGCACGTCGAGATGCGGAAACAGGCTGGATTCCTGAAATACATATCCCAGCGGCCTGCGGTGCGTGGGCACGAACTGGCGGTGGTCCTGCCAGACATCGCCGTTGAAGCGCACCGAAGCGCGCGCCGCGCGCTCGAGTCCGGCAATGCAGCGCAACACCGTCGTCTTGCCGGAGCCCGAGCGCCCGAACAGCGCCGTGATCCCGTGGCCCGGGAACTCGCAATCGACCTGCAGCTGGAAATCCGGGCGTGACCAGGTGATGTCGAGCGCCAGGCTCACGCGACCGCCAGGCTCACGCGGCGGCCGCAGCTTCTGCTACACGCCGGTTGGCGGCGTAGACGATCAGCAGCAGGGCGAAACACGCGACCAGCAAGGTGATCGCCAGTCGTTGAGCCCCGCTGTAATCGAGCGCCTCGACGTCATTGAAGATCACGATCGATGCCGTCTGCGTGCGTCCGGGGATATTTCCGCCGAGCATCAGTACCACGCCGAATTCACCCAAGGTATGGGCGAAAGCCAGCACCGATCCGGTGATGAAGCCGCGGCGCGCGAGCGGTACGGCGACGGTGAAAAAACGATCCCAGGGCGGCGCGCGCAGCGTGGCGGCGACCTCCAGTGCGCGCGCGCCGACGGCTTGAAACGCGCTCTGCAGCGGCTGTATTACGAACGGCATGGAATACAGCATCGAACCGAGCACCAGACCGCCAAAGCTGAAGCTGAGCGGCTGCATTCCCAGCTGGTGCATCAACCTGCCGCCCCAGCCGTAGGGCCCGAGAAACAGCAGCAGATAGAAGCCCAGCACGGTCGGTGGCAGCACCAGCGGCAAGGCCGCCATGGCCTCGCCGATGACTCGCAGTCGGGAGCGTGTCATCGCCAGCCACCAGGCCAGCGGCGTGCACAGCAGCAGCAGCAATGCCACGGTGATGGCCGCGAGCTTCAAGGAAATCCACAGCGCGACCAGGTCGTCAGGGGAATAGAAGCTCGCGATCATTCCTTGACATGGTAACCGGCTGCTTTGATGGTGGCGATGGCTTTGGGATCCTGTCGCAGCCAGTTCAGGAACGCTTCCGCCGCCGGGCGTTTGCTGGTACGCGTCAGGATCACGGCGTCCTGATTCAGCGGTGTGTACAGCGTTTGCGGCGGCAGCCAATACGATCCGGAAATCGCATTGCCGTCGCTGACCTGAGACAGCGCGACAAAAGCCATGTCGACATTTCCGGTGGCGGCGAACTGCCAGGCCTGATTGACGTTCTGGCCGATCGCCAGTTTCTTGTCCTGGTTGAGCTTTTCCCACAGGCCAAGGGCTGCGAGCACCTGCTGCGCGGCCGCACCATATGGGGCGCTGCGCGGCTCAGCGATGCCGATCATTCGATAAACGCCGCTGCGCAACACCTTGCCATCGCGGTCCACCACGTCAGCTTTCGGACTCCAGAGTACCAGCGTGCCGATGGCGTAGGTGAAGCGGCTGCCGGCCACCGCCAGGCCCTCGGCTTCGAGCTGCTTCGGACGATCGCTGTCGGCCGACAACAGCACATCGAATGGCGCGCCCTCCCGGATCTGGGTGTAGAACTGTCCGGAAGACCCGGAACTCAACAGCAGTCTGTCACCGCTCGCCTGCTCGAATTTCGGCGCCAGCTGCTGCAGGGTACCGAAGAAATTCGCCGCGACGGCGATATTGAGGTCCTCGGCCGGCGCCGACAGCGCGGCCACCAGGAACAGGGCGGCGAGCAGTCGTTTGCCGAGTTGCACGCTGCGCTGCCCCCGGTCAGTCATTTACTGCAATAAGGACGTGGGAGGACTTGATCAGTGCGCTGCAGGCAGCGCCTTCGACCAATTCCAGCTCTTTCAATGCGTCGTTGGTGACGATCGCTGTCAGTACGCGTCCACCGGGCAATTGAATTTTGACCTCGCCGTTGACGCTGCCGGGGATGACCGCGGTCACCGTGCCGCGCAGTTGATTGCGCGCGCTGACACGGATATTCGCGTCGGGCGACAGCACGATGAAACTCGCTTTGATCAGCGCCACCGCGTCGCGTCCCGGCTTCAGGTCCAGGTCCTCGACCGCGTCGTTGGTGATGTTGGCGAAAATCTCGAGGCCGCCGCCCAGATCGAGAATGACATCGGCATTGACCGCGCCCTTGCGCACCGCCTTGATGATGCCGCGAAATTGATTGCGGGCGCTGGTTTTCATGGTGATTGCCCTCATAAGTTCGTTGAGCTTCTGGAAATCGTGGACCTGCGCCTGCATCTGCGCCAGCAGGTGCTGGTAGCCGGATTCCAGCAGACGGTAGAGACGCACCAGCTGGCGACCGTGCTCGGTGAGATAACTGCCGCCACCGTGTCGACCGCCGATCGCGCGGATCAGCAGCGGTTTGTCAGCGACATTGTTCATCGCATTCACCGCATCCCATGCCGCTTTGTAACTCAGGCCGACGTCTTTCGCCGCACGCGTGATCGAGCCCACGCGATCGATGCTTTCCAGCAATGCGATGCGGTTAGCGCCGGCAAATTTCTGACCTTTTCGGTCCAGCCACAGACCGCCGTGTATCGCGATCGGTCCGGGTTTTGTCTTTGCCAACGGATGCTCCTCAGCGGCTGCGCTCTGCCGTGCCCGCGTCCACCGGTGTAATCGTGAGCCGCGCGCGAGGGCTGACCGCACCGCTGAGTTGCAGCACCAGCTCCCGGCCGGCGGGCAGTGAATACTGCACAATCTTATGCGGCGCAAGGCACCCTGGTCGGCCCTGGAAATCGGCCGAGTCGATCATCTTGCCGTCAGCCACGACGTCGATCCACAAAGACTGATCCACCGAGACTCTGTAGGCTCCGGGCTGCTGCAGCCGCAGGTGCGCCATTCCGGCGTAGGCGCCGTCGGTGCTGGTCTTCTTGCCGGGCGGAAGCGTCAGAGCGACCTGGTTCTGCGGTGCAAGCTGCAATTGGTACAGCCTCTCGGGCGCAAGCAGCGGTGTGGATGCCGCATCGTGCCCGGCGGCGACGGCTTCGGGCGCGGTGGCGAACAGCGCTCGTTCGTGGTCGATGTTCCAGGCAAATTTAGCGCACGGGTCCTCCTGCGCGAAGGCAGATCCCGCCGCAAGGCCAATCGCCATCATCACGCACAGCCGCGTGTATCGGTTACTGCTCGCCGTCACTTGGTACTAGAACTTGACACGGATACCAACGCCATACATAGCATTAATGGAATAGGCCAACGTCGGTGCGAGGTGCTCTAACCTACTCCGCTGTAACTCATCAACATCGCCCCTACATAGGTATCAAAGCTCCTGCTCAGGTTGTAATCAGCCAAGATCGAATACGCATTAGCGCGATATGCTTTACCGACTTCTGGGGCGTTATCGGTGTTGACATTGTAATAGCCAACGCCTAAATCAAACGTCCGGGTAAATCTATAGTCACCGCCAACCCAGGACACTCCGAAATGCTGCTCGCCACTCGCATTTTGAGCGGGGTTCGGCAGTATCAGGCCAAAGTAATCCTGGATATTTGTCAGATTTAGATTGGACGGAGCAGAAATTGTCAGGTATTCGTACCCGGCCTTTCCGGTGGCATCAGAATTTATCTTATACAAACCAGTGAACATGTAACCGGAGGAATCTTCAATCTGCAGATTGCTATCTGGTGCAACAACATCGGAATATTCTGTAGCCCAGGCAACAGAATTGGTTGTCTTCGAATACGTTCCCTTGAGGCCAAGTGGGCCGTAGCTATAGCCCAGCATTGCTACATATGCAGAACCGGCTGACTGATCAGCCTTGGAGCCGGCGAATTTGTATTGCAATCCAAAATTGATGTAATTTATTTTATTCTCGTATTTAAGACTGTTATCAAGGCGGCTATTCTCCATTGCGCCTAATCCACCACCAATGCCACCGGAAAAAGCAAGTGGAGAATACAATGGCGCCGCCTGAACTGGATCATATTCAAACACCTGATCCAGGGAGAAGTTAGTTGTACGCCCCACCTGTATAGGACCGAAGACAGGATGTGAAAATCCGACATATTCGGCACGTGAGAACAACTGACCATTGATTGCACTGGCACCGTTGGCCGTTTGAAGGCCATTTATATCATTGTAGATCGACTGGCCGTTGTTGCTGATGTCCCCGGAATTG
>JBEKRP010000021.1:0-41649 GCA_049518595.1 Steroidobacteraceae bacterium | reverse complement strand
GGCGAGGGATGAGATGACCGACTGGCGCGGTAGCGGCATGTCGGTCATGGAAATCAGTCATCGCAGCAAGGCCTTCATGGCCGTCGCCGCGGAGGCCGAAGCGGACCTGCGCGAGCTGCTGGCGATTCCGGGCGACTACAAGGTGCTGTTCCTGCAGGGCGGTGCGACCGGACAGTTCTCGGCCATCCCCATGAACCTGACGCACGCCGACAGCAGCGTCGACTACATCAACACCGGGTCGTGGTCGAAGAAGGCCCTCGGCGAGGCGAGGCACTATTGCAAGGTCAATGTCGCCGCCGACGCCGCGGCGTCGAATTACACCACCGTGCCGCCGCGCAGCGCCTGGAAGCTCACGCCAGGGGCCGCGTATCTGCACTACACGCCGAACGAGACCATCGGCGGTGTCGAGTTTCCATTCGTGCCACAGGTCGATGCGCCGCTGGTCGCCGACATGTCCTCGACCATTCTGTCGCGGCCGATCGATGTCAGCCGCTTCGGCGTGATCTACGCCGGCGCGCAGAAGAACATCGGGCCCTCGGGTCTGTGCGTGGTGATCGTGCGCGAGGACTTGCTCGGCCGCGCCCGCCATGGCACGCCCAGCGTCTGGGACTTCAAGGCCGTGGCCGATGAAGGCTCGATGCTCAACACGCCGCCGACCTTCGCCTGGTACTTCGCCGGACTGGTATTCAAGTGGCTCAAGAAGCAGGGTGGACTCTCGGCGATGGAAGAGCGCAATCGCGTCAAGGCCGAGCTGCTGTATGCGACCATCGACAGCTCCGGGTTTTATCGCAATCCGGTCGACCCGGCCTGCCGCTCGTGGATGAACGTACCATTCGTCCTCGCAGCCCCTGCGCTTGACAGAAGCTTTCTGGCCGAGGCCAACCAGGCCGGGCTCGTGAATCTCGCGGGGCATCGCTCGGTCGGTGGCATGCGGGCGAGTCTCTACAACGCGACTTCGATCGAGGCCGTCAGGGCGCTGACGGAATTCATGCGCGAATTCGTGCGTCGTCACGGCTGAGACAGGCGGCGCGCATGGGATATCGGATTCTGACCCTGAACAACATCAGCGTGCGCGGGCTCGAGCGCCTGCCGCGCGAGCGTTATGAGATGGCCTCGGAGATCGGCCATCCGCACGCGGTGCTGCTGCGCTCGGCCGATATGCACGGTATGAACATCCCGCCGTCGGTGCTGGCGGTCGCTCGTGCCGGCGCCGGCACCAACAATATTCCGGTGGCGGCGCTGAGCAAGCGTGGGGTGCCGGTGTTCAACGCGCCGGGGGCCAACGCCAACGCCGTCAAGGAGCTGGTGCTGGCGGGCCTGTTCCTGGCGGCGCGCAACATCTGCCAGGCCTGGGCCTATGCACGCGGGCTGCAGGGCGATGACCGCGCCATCGACGAGGCGGTGGAGAAGGGCAAGAAGAACTTCGTCGGCATCGAATTACCCGGGCGCACGCTGGGCGTGGTGGGCCTGGGCGCCGTCGGTGTCGAAGTCTGCAACAGTGCCGAGGCGCTCGGCATGAAAGTGCTCGGCTACGACCCGCAAATCACGGTCGCGCGCGCCTGGCAGCTGTCATCGTCGGTGCAGCAGGCGCTGTCGCTCGATGATCTGTTCGCGCGCTCCGACTTCGTCAGCGTGCACGTGCCGATGCTCGACGCCACCCGCGGCCTGATCAATGGCGCGCGCTTGCGGCTGATGCGGCCGGGCGGTGCGGTGCTGAACTTCGCGCGCGCGCCGATCGTCAATGAGGCCGAGCTGGTGGCGGAGCTCGACCGCGGTCACCTGCACGCCTACATCTGCGACTTCCCGACCAACGCGCTGAAGAATCATCCGCGTGCGGTGACGCTGCCGCATCTGGGCGCATCGACCATCGAAGCGGAGGACAACTGCGCGGTCATGGTGGCCGACACACTGCGCGAATTCCTCGAGCAGGGCCACATCCGCCATTGCGTCAACTTTCCGGACGCGGCGCTGCCGCGCGAGGCAGGCTCGATACGGCTGGCGATCGCCAACGCCAACGTGCCCAATATGGTGGGTCAGATCTCGACCTGCCTTGCCAGCGCCGGGCTCAACATCGCCGAGCTGCTCAATCGCTCGCTGGGCGAGTACGCCTACACACTGATCGATGCCGAAGGCGTCGCCGACGAGTCGCTGCTGCAGCGCATTCGCGCTATCGACGGGGTGCTGTCGGCGCGGCTCGTGCGCGCGCCGGACTAAAGCACATGGCACCACGCGCTACCAAGGGTAAGACGAAGAAGCCACCGAGCGGCCAGCGCGTGTCGGGGAGCGGCAAAACCCCGGTACGCGGCAAAGCCGGCATAGCCGGCAAAGGCGCCGTGGCCACCGCCGGCGAGCTGGGTTCGCTGCGCGCCGACATCGACGCCGTGGATGAACAGTTGCACGCGCTCTTGAACGAGCGCGCACGACTGGCGCAGCGGGCCGGCATTTCCAAGCATCAGGACGGCCACACGGTCGACTTCTACCGGCCGGAACGCGAGGCCCAGGTACTGCGCCGGGCGCTCGAGCGCAACCCGGGGCCGCTGCGCAACGAGGAGGTCGTGCGCCTGTTCCGCGAGATCATGTCGGCCTGCCTGGCGCAGGAGGAGCCGCTGAAAGTCGCGTTCCTCGGTCCGGAGGGTACGTTTACGCAGCAGGCCGTGTTCAGGCATTTTGGTCATTCGGTGCGGGCCCTGGCGCTGCCGACCGTGGACGAAGTGTTCCAGGAAGTCGAGGCCGGCAACGCCGATTTTGGCATCGTGGCGATCGAGAACTCGAGCGAGGGCACGATCACCAATACGCTCGATCGTTTTCTCATCAGCCCACTGCACATCTGCGGCGAGGTCGAGCTGCGCATTCATCATTGCCTGATGGGCAAGATGGATGCGCTCGCGCGCGTGCAGCGCGTGTGCTCGCATAGCCAGGCGCTGGCGCAATGCCGTGGCTGGCTCGACGAGCACCTGCCGGAGGCCGAACGCGTGCCGGTGGCGAGCAACGCCGAGGGCGCGCGACGCGCGCGCGATGAGCAGGGTACCGCGGCGATCGCCGGTGAGACCGCCGCCGAGGTCTACGGGCTCGGCATCCTGGTGCCTGAGATCGAGGACCGCGCCGACAATGCCACTCGCTTCCTGGTGCTGGGGCGCAAGCTGCTGCGCCCCAGCGGCGCCGATCGCACCACCCTGCTGCTGTCGATCGGCGACACGCGCTCGCCCGGAGCGCTGCATCGGTTGCTCGAGCCGCTGGCGCGCTACGGCATCAGCATGAGCCGCATCGAGTCGCGGCCGTCGCGCCGGCGCAAATGGGACTATGTGTTCTTCATCGACATCGAAGGCCATGCCGAGGACGCGGGTGTACGCAAAGCGCTGGCAGCGCTGAAGAAGCGTGCCTCGTTGTTCCGCGTGCTGGGTTCCTATCCACGGGCGGTGCTCTAGGCCCATGGCGAGCGAGCGCCATCCCGGCGACCGCCATCCCGGCCGGCTCGCGGTCCAGGCGGTGCGCGGTCTGTCGCCCTACGTGCCCGGCAAACCGATCCGGGAACTGGAGCGCGAGCTCGGCATCCACGACATCGTCAAGCTGGCGTCGAACGAGAACCCGTACGGCCCGAGCCCGCGCACGCTCTCGGCCATGCGCGCGGCGCTCGATGAGGTCTGGCTCTACCCCGACGGCGGCTGTCACGAGCTCAAGCAGGGGCTCGCGCGGCATCTGGGCGTCGATGCCGCGTGCCTGACCCTCGGCAACGGCTCGAACGACCTGCTGGTGCTGCTGGCCGAGGCCTTCCTGACGCCCAGCCATAGCGCGGTCTACTCGCAATACGGTTTTGCGATCTATCCGCTGGTCACGCGCGAGACCGGCGCGCAGGCGATCGCAGTGCCGGCGCTCGGGCGCGACAGCGACATGCCGCTCGGCCATGATCTTGCCGCCATGGCGGCGGCGATCGCCCCGCACACGCGGCTGGTGTTCATCGCCAATCCCAATAATCCAACCGGCACCTGGGCAGCGCCGGCGGCGCTCAAGCGCTTGCTCGAGCGCGCCGCCCCGACCACGCTGGTGGTGCTCGATGAAGCCTATTTCGAATACGGCCACGCGCTGGGTACGCAGGATGGGCTGCCGTGGTTGGCCGAGCATCCGAATCTGGTGATCCTGCGAACCTTCTCCAAGGCCTACGGGCTCGCCGGTGCCCGCGTCGGTTACGCGATCTCGCACCCGGAGGTCGCCGACGTGCTCAATCGTCTGCGGCCGGCGTTCAACGTCAATTCGCTGGCGCAAGCCGGCGCGCTCGCGGCGCTCGCCGATCAGACGCATATGCGCAGCGCCGTCAGCCAGACCCTGCGCGAACTCAGCCGGGTCGAGGCCGAGCTGCGGCGACTGGGACTGTGGACCGCGCCTTCCGCCGCCAATTTTCTGCTGCTGCGGCTCGCTGCACCGGCGGCACCGGTGTTCGAACGGCTGCTGCGGCGGGGCCTGATCGTGCGTCCGCTCGCGGGTTACGGCCTGAAGGATTGCCTGCGCATTTCGATCGGCCTGCCGCAGCACAATGACCGACTGCTAGCGGCGCTGCCGCAGGTGCTCGCCGCGGGCGCCGCTCAAGCCCTATGAGCAGCGCCACTACCGGGCGCCGCTACATCGTACGTCCGGCCCGCAGCGTGCAGGGCGAGCTGCGTGTTCCGGGTGATAAATCGATCTCGCATCGCGCGTTGATGCTCGGCGGCATTGCCGAAGGCCAGACTTCGATCAGCGGCTTCCTGGCGAGCGGGGACTGTCTATCGACACTCGCGGCGCTGCGCGCGCTCGGCGTGTTCATCGAGCGGCCGCAGGAATGCGAGGTCCGGGTACACGGTGTCGGCCGCGATGGACTCAAGGGCGCCCCGCGGCCGCTGGACATGGGCAATGCCGGCACCGCGATTCGGCTGCTCATGGGCCTGCTGGCGGGGCAGCGCTTCGACAGCACGCTCATCGGCGATGCCTCGCTGATGCGCCGGCCGATGGAGCGCGTGGCCACGCCGCTGCGCGCCATGGGTGCGCGCATCGACACCGACGGCGGCAGGCCACCGGTGCGCATCCACGGCGGGGCGGCATTGCAGGGGATCGACTATGTGCTGCCGATGGCCAGCGCCCAGGTGAAGTCCGCGGTGCTGCTGGCAGCCCTGTACGCGCAGGGCATGAGCAATGTCACCGAGCCGGCACCGACGCGCGATCACACCGAGCGCATGCTGGGCGGTTTTGGCGTGCACATCGCGTCCGAGGCCGGCCGCGTGAGCCTCGCGGGCGGACAGCGCCTGCGCGGCTGCGACATCGCGGTCCCCGGGGATTTTTCATCGGCGGCGTTTTTCATTGTGGCCGGCTGTCTGGCGGCCCGGCAGGGCCTGACGATCCGCAACGTCGGCGTGAACCCGACCCGCACCGGGCTGCTGGAGATGCTGCGGCTCATGGGCGCCGACATCGACGTGCAGCCGCATCGCGGCGAGGCGCCCGAACCGGCCGCCGATATCCAAGTGCGCGCCGGCGCTCTGCGCGGCATCCGCGTTCCCGAGGCGCTGGTACCGCTGGCCATCGATGAGTTCCCGGTGTTTTTCATTGCGGCGGCCGCGGCTGAAGGCGAGACCGTCGTGACCGGCGCCGCGGAACTGCGGGTCAAGGAAAGCGATCGCCTCGCTGCCATGGCGCAGGGCCTGTCGACGCTGGGCATCGAGTGCGAATTGCTGCCCGATGGACTGCGTCTCCAGGGAGGCCGGATGCGCGGCGGCCGCATCGACAGTCACGGCGATCATCGCATCGCCATGGCCTTTGCGGTCGCCAGCCTGCTCGCCAGCGAACCGATCGAGATCGAGGATGTCGCCAACGTGGCCACCTCGTTTCCCGGTTTTCCACGACTGGCGCGCGCCGCGGGGCTCGCGCTCGAGGACTGATCATGCCGGCGCCGGTGGTCACCATCGACGGGCCCAGCGGCTCGGGCAAGGGCACCGTGAGTCGTTTATTGGCGCATCGCACCGGCTGGCATCTGCTCGACAGCGGTGCGCTGTACCGCCTGGTGGCCTTGGCCGGGGTCCTGAGGGGCCTGGAGCCCGATGACAGCAAGGGCCACGCCCGACTCGCCGAGCAGATGAACGTGGTGTTTGCGGCCGACCCCGAGGGTAACGAGCGCATTATGCTCGATGGCCGCGAGGTATCGGCGGCGCTGCGCTCGGAAGGCGCCGGGGCCGGGGCCTCGCGGGTCGCGGCCTGGCCCGCGGTGCGCGCGGCGCTGCTCGATCGCCAATGGGCCTTTGCGCGCCCCCCGGGTCTGATCGCCGACGGGCGGGACATGGGCACCGTGGTGTTCCCGCACGCCGCGCTCAAAATCTTCCTCACCGCCAGTGCCGACGAACGCGCCCGCCGACGCTATAACCAGTTGAAAGAGAAGGGTTCTGGTGTTAGCCTTGCCGCCCTTTCGCTCGAGATCGCGGAACGCGATCGGCGCGATTCGACACGGTCTGTAGCTCCGCTTGTGCCGGCAGCCGACGCGATCGTCCTGGACTCGACGGCTATGAATGCCGCCGAGGTGGCGGACGAGATATTCGCGCACGGCCGGGCCCGCTCGCTCTGGCCGTAGGTCGCTCGCCGCCGGTCCGGCGCCGCGCCGTTACGCTGAGGATAGCGCGAGCGCGAGGGGTCTCGTTCGAGGGGTCTCGTTCGAAAAAGTGAATTGAAGGTTGGCGCCGCAGGATGCGGCGTTCGTCATGTCCAACCCGCTGTGCCGGATGCGCCGCGGTCGATAAGCACGGCAACGTGCGAGAGAGTGTATGAACGAAAGTTTTAGCGAGATGTTTGAGCAAAGCCTGGCGAATCAGCGCATTCGCCCCGGCATGATCCTGACGGGCCTGGTGATCGATGTCGGTCCCGACGTCGTCATCGTCAACGTCGGATTGAAGTCGGAAGCCGTCATCCCGCTCGAACAGTTCAAGAATGAGCGCGGCGAAGTCGAGGTCAGTGCCGGCGATCAGGTCGAAGTCGCGCTCGACTCAGTCGAAGACGGTACTGGTGAGACGCGCCTGTCGCGCGAGAAAGCCAAGCGCGCACGCACCTGGACGCGCCTGGAAGAGGCATTCAACAACGCCGAGATCGTGACCGGGATTATTTCCGGCCGCGTCAAGGGCGGCTTCACGGTCGAGATCGATCATGTACGCGCGTTTCTGCCGGGTTCATTGGTGGATGTGCGCCCGGTGCGCGACACCGGTTATCTCGAAGGCAAGCCGCTCGAGTTCAAGGTGATCAAACTCGATCAGAAGCGCAACAACGTCGTGGTCTCGCGCCGTGCGGTGGTCGAGCAGGAGTTCTCGGCCGAGCGCAGCGCGCTGATGGATAACCTGCAGGAAGGCGCGGTGGTGCGCGGCACGGTGAAGAATCTCACCGATTACGGTGCTTTCGTCGATCTGGGCGGCATCGACGGTCTGCTGCATATCACCGACATGGCCTGGAAGCGCGTCAAGCATCCGTCCGAAGTCGTCAAGGTCGGCGATGAGATCGACGTGCGGATCCTGAAATTCGATCGCGAGCGCTCGCGCGTTTCGCTGGGCTTGAAGCAGCTCGGCGCGGATCCGTGGGAGAACATTGCGCGGCGCTATCCGCCCAACACCCGCGTGTTCGGCAAGGTCACCAACATCGCCGACTACGGCGCCTTCGTCGAGATCGAGGACGGTGTCGAGGGTCTGGTGCACGTCTCGGAAATGGACTGGACCAACAAGAACGTCAATCCGGCCAAGGTGGTGCACACCGGTCAGGAAGTCGAAGTGATGGTGCTCGACGTCGACGAAGAGCGCCGGCGCATTTCACTGGGCCTGAAGCAGTGCAAGGCGAACCCGTGGAAGGAGTTTGCGGAGAATCACAATCGCGGCGATCGCGTCTCGGGGCAGATCAAGTCGATCACCGACTTCGGTATCTTCATCGGCCTGCCGGGCAACATCGACGGTCTGGTGCACCTGTCCGACATCTCCTGGGATCAGCCCGGCGAGGAAGCGGTGCGCAACTATCAGAAGGCACAGCAGGTCGAGGCCATGGTGCTGTCGATCGATCCGGAGCGCGAACGCATCTCGCTCGGCATCAAGCAGCTCGCCAAGGATCCATTCTCGGCTTTCATCGCCGAGAACCCCAAGGGCAGCATCGTCAAGGGCACGGTCAAGGACGTCGATCCTCGCGGTGCCGTGATCGATCTGGGCAACACCATCGAAGGCCAATTGCGCGCCTCGGAGCTCGGCCGCGACCGGGTGGACGATGCGCGCGCGGTGCTGAAGATCGGCGACGAAGTCGAAGCCAAGTTCATCGGTGTGGATCGCAAGACGCGCACCATCTCGCTGTCGATCAAAGCGAAGGAAGTGTACGAAGAAGCGGAGGCGGTGCAGAGCTATCGTTCCGAAGTGCCGACCTCGGGTACCAGTCTCGGCGATCTGCTCAAGGAGCAGATCAACGGGCCGGATCGCAGTTGAGCGCGTCCGGCCTTTGCATCGTCATATTAGTTGCAGCGTCATTAAATCAGCGACAGGGGTCAGCGCATCGAGGGAACAGCAGCCTTCGAGGCGGTGATCTTCAGAATCTGGAAGCGCCATGACGAAGTCGGAACTGATCGAGATCATTACGGCGAAGCAGAAGCATCTGCCCGCGAAGGATGTCGAGCTGGCACTCAAGCAGATGCTCGAGATCATGAGCGACTCACTGGCTCAAGGCGATCGGATCGAGATCCGCGGCTTTGGCAGTTTCTCGCTGCACTTCCGGCCGCCGCGCCAGGGACGCAATCCCAAGACCGGAGAGGCGGTAGCACTCGCCGGCAAATACGTGCCGCACTTCAAGCCGGGCAAAGACCTGCGCGAGCGCGTCAACAGCGGTGCAGATCGCCCGATTCGCGACTGAGCGTCGATCCTTGCAGGAGCAATGGGGCCGCGCAAGTCGGTCGCCAGCGCGGTCGTGGTCATCTAAAATCTGATCGCTGAATAATCATGTTGAGAGGTTCGACGGCATGGCACTAACAGAGGTTCGCACCGCGGTGTTCCCGGTGGCGGGACGTGGCACACGATTCCTGCCGGCGACCAAAGCCAGTCCGAAGGAAATGCTGCCGATTGTGGACAAGCCGCTGATTCAGTACGCGGTCGATGAGGCGCTGGCCGCCGGTGCCCGCCGGCTGGTGTTCATCACCGGGTCGTCCAAGCGCGCGATCGAGGATCATTTCGATGCCGACGATGAGCTCGAGAAACTGCTCGAGTCGCAGGGCAAGCACGAGCTGGCGGAGCGGGTGCGCAGCGTGCTGCCGAGCTATGCCTCATGCATCTATATCCGCCAGCCGGCGCCGCTGGGTCTGGGCCACGCCGTGCTGTGCGCGCGTCCGGCCGTGGGCGATGTGCCGTTCTTCGTGCACCTCGCGGACGATCTGATCGATGCCGAGGTTCCATGCCTCAAGCAGATGGCGGCAACCTACATGGAGCGCGGGGGCAGCGTCCTCGGAGTCGAGGAGGTGCCGAAGCGCGACACCGACAAATACGGCATCGTCGAGGTCGAGCCCGGTGATGGCATCGTCAGCCGCATCCGCAGCATCGTCGAGAAGCCCAAGCCGGCGGTGGCGCCATCCACGCTGGCAGTGGTCGGCCGCTACGTGTTGACGCCGGCGATTTTCGATGAGCTCGAGCGCGTCGGTCAGGGCGCCGGCGGGGAGATTCAGTTGACCGATGGCATTGCGCGTCTGTTGCAGCGTGAGCCGGTATATGCCCATCGCTTCACCGGCCGGCGCTTCGACTGCGGCAGCAAACTCGGCTACCTGCAGGCGACGGTGGAGCTGTCGCTGGCCGATCCGGGTCTGGGCAAGGACTTTCGCCGCTATCTGAAGCACCTGGCCGCCACGCTCGACGATATATCCTGAAAGCAGCGCCGCCCGGGGTTGAAAGCGCCAATTGGCTTGAGAACGCGACTGGCACGACCGGCGCCGGTGGGCGCAGTGAACTGAGTCACATTTCCGGCGCGATCCCGCGAAAAGAACCGCCGTGGCATCAGCCACATAGCTCTTGCACCCGCGCTTCAAGAAAGCCCACGCGCGGCCGATAGCTTTATCGGGACCGCTTCGGCCTACCGGTAGTTGCATCGCGCATGTTTACGCTCCTCGGCTCGGTCGTCGTTCTGTTGTGCGTTGGCGGCAGCTTTCTGATGGAAGGCGGCAGCCTGCTGCTGCTCTGGCATCCGAGCGAGATCATCATCATTGTCGGTGCCGCATTCGGCGGGTTTGTCACCAGCAATCCGTTCAAGGTGGTGAAAGGATCGTTCGCCGCGGCCCTTGGGCTGATCAAGGGTCCGCGCTACAAGCGCGAGGACTATGTCGACCTGCTCAAGCTGCTCTATGACATCCTGGTGAAGATCCGCAAGTCCGGCATGCTCGCCATCGAGGCGGACATCGAGGCGCCGGAGAAGAGCAAGATGTTCACCGATTATCCGCGCATCCTCGCGGATCATCACATGATCGAGTTCATCACCGACTGTCTGCGCCTGATCGTCGGCGGCAACCTCGATCCGCATGAACTCGAGAGTCTGCTCGAGTACGAGCTCGAGACCCACCACCAGGAAGCTGCCGAACCGGCGCACGCCGTGCAGCGCGTGGCCGATGCGTTGCCAGGCTTCGGTATCGTCGCGGCGGTGCTGGGTATCGTCAATACCATGGCGGCGATCGACGGCGCGGACACCGGCACCATCGGACGCAAGGTGGGCGCGGCGCTGGTCGGCACGTTTCTCGGTATCCTCGTGGCCTATGGCTTTATCGGCCCGATCGCGGCGGCGATCGAGCATCGGGTGCATGAAGAAGGCAAGGCGTTCGAGGTGGTGAAGATGGCGCTGGTGGCGAGCGTGCGCGGTTATGCGCCGCCGGTGGCGGTGGAATTCGCGCGCAAGCTGCTGTGGTCGGACGTACGGCCGAGCTTCGCGGATCTCGAGAATCACCTCAAGGGCAAGAAGAAAGAGCCGCAGAAAGAGGGCGTGCCGGCGTGAATGCTCCCCAGGTCGAGCGTCCGATCGTGATCGTCAAGCGCGTCAAGAGGGCGCGCAACGCTCATCATGGCGGGGCCTGGAAGGTCGCCTATGCCGACTTCGTGACCGCGATGATGGCGTTTTTCATGGTGATGTGGCTGATCGCCGCCGTGTCGAAGGAACAGCGCGCGGCGATTTTCGATTACTTCAAGAATCCGAGCATGCAGCAGGGCAAGTCGCCGCGCGCCTCGCCGGGCCAGATCGGTCCCGGCGGCGCGAGCACCAGCGTGATCAATCTGCACGGCGGACTCGACGCGCGCAAGTCCTCGAGCTCGCTGTCCACCGGACTGGGCACACCGCGCGATACGGCATCGCAGGTCGATAGATCGGCGCCGAATGTCGACGCGGCGCAAAAGATCGCCCAGGAGGCCGACCGGAAAAAGCTCGAGTCGCTCATGGCGCAGCTGCGCGAGGCGATCGACCACAGCCAGGCGCTCAAACCGTTCAAGGATCAGCTGCTGCTCGATATCACGCCCGAGGGTCTGCGCATCCAGATCGTCGATGCGCAGAATCGGCCGATGTTCGACCTCGGCAGTGCCAGGCTCAAGGACTATACCGCCAACATCCTGCACGAGCTGGCCCCCTACCTGAATTCAGTCCCGAACCGCATCAGCCTGTCCGGCCACACCGACACCACAGCGTATGTGATGGTGGCGGGATATACCAACTGGGACCTGTCGGCCGATCGGGCCAATGCGGCACGCCGGGCGCTCGAAGGCGGCGGTCTGGCGTCCGACAAGGTCGCGCGCATCGTCGGCTTATCCTCATCGGTGCTGTTCGATAAGGAAAATCCACGCAATCCGATCAATCGGCGCATCAGCATCATCGTGATGACCAAGGAAGCCGACGAGTCGGCAATCAAGAGCGATTCGACGCCCGAGAGCGCCGCGGCGATGGCACCGGCCGAGGCCAGCCCCGCCAATTCGTCGATCGATGCGCCGGCGCCCGCGCCGCCGCCGGCCGGAGCCGCTGGCGCCGTTGGCGCAGAAGCGTCGACGATCGCGCCCAAGTAGGATTTTGCCGCGCCCGATCGCCGCCGCCGCCGGCGCTCAACCGCAGGCGGCGCAGCGTGCTACGCTTCTGCGGCTGATCCACAAGCCGGAGGACGTATGCCGCGGGAAGGCTCGGTGCTAGGCACCATCGGCAATACGCCGCTGCTGGAGCTGCGCAATCTGGATACGGGCTGCTGCCGCCTATTCGTCAAGCTCGAAAATCAGAATCCGACCGGCTCCATCAAGGACCGCATCGGCTTGTCGATGATCGAGGCGGCGGAACGCGATGGCCACATCCGCGCCGGCGGCGAGCCGCCGAGCACCATCATCGAAGCCACCGCGGGCAACACCGGCCTGGGGCTGGCGCTGGTGGCGTCACAGAAGGGCTATCGGTTGCTGCTGGTGATCCCGGACAAGATGGCGCAGGAGAAGATCCTGCATCTGCGCGCGCTCGGCGCGCAGATTCGCCTGACGCGCAGCGATGTCGGCAAAGGTCATCCCGAGCATTATCAGGACCTGGCCGCGCGACTGGCGCGCGAGACCCCCAACAGTTTCTACGTCAATCAGTTCGCCAATCCCGCCAACCCGCTCGCGCACGAGGCGACCACCGGACCGGAGATCTGGGCGCAGACCGGCCACATGCTCGATGCGGTGGTGGTGGGCGTCGGTAGCGGCGGCACTCTGACCGGCCTGGCGCGGTATTTCGCGCGGGTCGCGCCGCACGTGGACATGGTGCTGGCGGATCCGAAGGGCTCGGTGCTGGCCGACGTGGTGAATACCGGCAAGATCCAGAAGGCGGCCGGTTCGTGGCTGGTGGAAGGCATCGGCGATGATTTCGTGCCGCCGATCTGCGATCTGTCCAGGGTGCGCCGGGCTTACGAAATCTCCGACGCCGAGAGTTTCTACACCGCGCGCAGCGTGCTGGCCAAGGAAGGTATTCTGGGCGGCTCGAGCACCGGCACTTTGGTCGCGGCGGCGCTGCACTATTGCCGCGAACAGACGGCACCGAAGCGCGTGGTCACGTTCGTGCCCGACAGCGGCAACAAGTATCTGAGCAAGATGTACAACGATTTCTGGATGTTCGATCAGGGTCTGCTGGAGCGGCCGCGCCTCGGCAATCTGCTCGATCTGATCGTGCGTCGCTACCAGGAGGGCGGCGCCGTGACGCTATCGCCGCAGGACACGCTGCTGCTGGCCTACCGCCGCATGAAGCTGTTCGACGTGTCGCAGATTCCGGTGATGCAGGGCGAGCGCGTGATCGGTATCGTCGATGAGTCGGATCTGGTGATGCATCTGCATACCGACCCGTCGCGCTTTCAGGATCCGGTCAGTACGGCGATGGTGACCAATCTCGAGACCATCGGGCATGATGCGCCGATCGCCGATCTGTTGCCGATCTTTCAGCGCGACCACGTGGCGATCGTCGCCGAGCGCGGCCACTTCGTCGGCGTGATTACCCGCATCGACCTGCTCAATTATCTGCGCAAGCAGCTCGGCTAGTTCGAATCAGAGTGGTGACCATGGGCAAGCATCCGTCATCCCGACAATCACGAACGGCGTTTGCGACGCGCACAATCCACGCCGGCCAGGCTCCCGATCCGAGCACCGGTGCGGTCATGCCGCCGATCTACGCCACTTCAACTTATGTGCAGAGCAGTCCCGGCGTGCACCAGGGCTATGAGTACTCGCGCAGCCAGAATCCGACGCGCTTCGCCTACGAGCGGTGCGTAGCCGATCTCGAGGACGGCACGCGCGCTTTCGCCTTCGCATCGGGGCTGGCGGCGACCGCCACGCTGCTCGAGCTGCTGTCGCCGGGCGATCATGTCATCGCCTCCGACGATATGTACGGCGGCAGCCGCCGTCTGTTCACCCGCGTGCGCGAGTCGTCCGCAGGGCTTAGATTCTCGTTCGTGGACATGCGCGACAGCGCGCAGGTGCAGGCGGCGATCCGGCCGGAGACGCGCCTGATCTGGGTCGAGACCCCCAGTAATCCGATGCTCAAACTCGCGGACCTCGGGGCGATCGCGACCATTGCCGGCCGGCACCACATCCTCGCCGCGGCCGACAACACCTTCGCCACCCCCTATCTGCAGCGGCCGCTGTCGGCGGGCTTCGACGTGGTCATGCATTCGGGTACGAAGTATCTCAGTGGCCATTCGGATGTCGTCAATGGCGTGCTGGTGGTCGGCGACAACGCCGAGCTGGCCGAACGGCTCTCGTTCCTGCAGAACTCGGTTGGTGCGGTGGCCGGACCGTTCGATTCGTTCCTGGCATTGCGCGGCCTCAAGACGCTGGCGCTGCGCATGCAGCGCCACTGCGAGAACGCGCTGGAACTGGGAGTCTTTCTGGAGCGCCACGGCAAGGTGGGGCGGGTGCACTATCCGGGGCTCGCCTCACACCCGCAGCATGCGCTGGCGCGCTCCCAGATGCGCGATCCGCGCGGTCAGAGCGCCTTCGGCGGCATGATTTCGATCGAGCTCAATGGCGGGCTCGAGGACTCCAAGCGATTTCTGGAGCGCTGCCAGCTGTTTGCTTTGGCGGAGTCGCTCGGTGGCGTCGAGAGCCTGATCGAGCATCCAGCCATCATGACCCATGCCAGCGTGCCGCGCGCGGCCCGCGAAGCACTCGGTATCACCGACACGCTGTGCCGGCTGTCGGTAGGGATCGAGGATGTGCAGGACCTGAAGGCGGATCTGCAGCAGGCGCTCGCTTAGGCGCCGGTCCTGCGCAGCCCCGAGCCAAGCGCGTACTGCGCCCCGGTTTGCCGCCCGGCATGATGGGGGACCACGGACATACTATCGCCATGCGGCTCAAGGCATTGATCCTGATCACGGCATTCCTAGTTGCGCCGGCCGTGCGGGGCGCCGATCCGCAACCCTATACGGTGCATATCGCGACCACCGGCCACGGTGCGCTCGATGCGGCGCTGAAAGCGAGTTCGCAGCTGGTATCGCTGCGCACTACGGCGCCGGCCGGGCCATTTGCGCTGGTCGGCCGGGCGGAAGCCGACATCGAGCGGCTGCAGACGGTGCTCGAGAGTTTTGGCTACTATCAAGCCCACGTCAGCGTGACCATCGCCGGGCGGGCGCTGGACGATTCCGGGCTGCGCGAAGCGCTCGATGCGCTGCCCTCGGGGAGCCGCGCGCCGGTGCAGGTCAGCATCGAGACCGGGCCGCTCTACCACCTGGGCCGCGTCACGATCGAGGGCGAAGTCAGCGCCAAGGCGCGTGCCGCGTTCGCTCTGGAGAGTGGGGCACCCGCCGTCGCAGCCGCGGTGCTGGCCGCTGGGCAACGACTGCTCGACGCGCTCGAGGAGGAAGGACATGCATTCGCCAAGGTCGATGATCCGATTGCCTACCTGGATGCGCACGACCCGGTTCTGGACGTGACCTTCAAGGTCACGGCCGGCGCCGTGTACCGACTCGGTGCCATCCGCATCGAAGGATTGAAGCGCCTTGACCAAGCGTTCCTTCAGAGGCGTGTGAAGCTGCATACGGGCGACCAATACAGCCCGAGCAAGATCGAGCACGCGCGCACCGACCTGCTCACGCTGGGCACTTTCTCCGGCATCTCGGTGCGCCTGCCAAAGGAGGCGGACGCTCAGGGCGGCAGTTTGCCGGTCACTTTTGACGTGCAGGAACGCAAGCGCCACGCGGTCAGCCTGACCGCGGCGTATTCGAGCGACCTGGGCGGCAGCGGCGGGGCCACCTGGACGGATCGCAACGTGTTCGGCGCTGCCGAGCAGCTCAATTTGAGCGCCAGCATCATCAACTGGGGCGGCAGCGACACCACCGGACTCGGCTACGATCTGGCGGCACAGTTGAACAAGCCGGATTATCTGCGGCCCGACCAGTCGCTGCAGTTCAGCCTGACGGCACTGCAGCAGAACCTCATCGCCTACGATCAGACCGCGCAGATCGGTGGCGTGACAGTGCTGCGCAAACTGTCGACGGAATGGACCGTCGGTGTCGGTGTGAACCTCGAGCAGGAGAAGATATTCCAGCAAGCCGCAAATTTCTATAACGGCACAAATTTCTATTACACGTTGATTTCGCTGCCGGTGACTGCGAAATACGACAGCACCGCGTTGGCCAATCCGCTCAGCGATCCGCTGCATGGGGTGCGGCTGACGTTGTCGCTGGCACCCACCGAGTCGCTGGGCCATCCGAACGCGACGTTCGTGATATTTCAGGCCAGCGCCGCGACCTACCTGGATCTGGCGCGGCTCGGCTGGACGCCGACGGGGCGCAGCGTCATTGCGCTGCGCGGCTTGATCGCTGAAGCTCACGGCGCCGGCCAGTTCAGCCTGCCGCCGGACCAGCGCTTCTATGGCGGCGGCAGTGCCACCGTGCGCGGTTATAAATATCAGTCGGTCGGGCCAACCTTTCCCAACCCGGTCGCTCCGCCCCCCACCGCCACCAATCCCCACCCGGCAGTTCCTGCTCCGCCCTCCCAGCCGATCCCGACCGGCGGCACTGACCTCGCGGCCGCGGGTGTCGAGTTTCGGCAGCGGCTGTGGACCAATTTCGGCACGGCCGTATTCGTCGATGCCGGCAAAGTGACCGCCGACCCGCGTCCGTTCGAAGGCAGGCCGAGCGCGGGCTACGGCGCCGGTCTGCGCTACTACACACCGATCGGCCCGATTCGGCTCGATGTGGCGCTCCCGGTGCGACGGCTGCCAGGCGGCGACGCGCTGGAGATCTACGTCGGTCTCGGACAGGCATTCTGATGGCGCGCCGGTACCGCATCCTGATCGCTGTCGCGGCCGTGCTGCTGTCGCTGCCCATACTGCTCTGTGCCGCGCTGCTGGTGCTCGGCAATTCCGATCGCGGCCGGCGGCTCATCGAGCACAGCACCGAGCGGCTGAGCGGCGGCCAGGTGTTGCTGCAGGGCTTGGCGGGCCGTTTTCCGGACCAGCTGCGGCTCTCACGGCTGCAGCTGCGAGATCCACAGGGCCTCTGGCTCGAGGCCGATGAGCTGCAGGTGAACTGGTCGCCGCTGCCGCTGATCCGACGGCAGGGGCGCGTCGCGCTGCTGCAGGCTGCGCGTGTGGCGGTGGCGCGCGTGCCCGCGTACCCGGCCCGAACACCGTCGCGCAACTCGGACGGCATCTGGTTGCGTGCGCTCAGGGTCGACCGACTCGATGTGCAGCGACTCGAACTCGGCGCGCCGCTCGTGGGCAACGCCGTCGCGCTGCGCGTGCAAGGCAGCGCCCGCATCGCATCCTGGCAACAGGCGGCGGGGCAGTTGACCGCGCAGCGACTCGATGAGGTGCCGGCCACCTACCGCGCCGTGGCGCAGATCGATGGCGCACGCGTGCGGGCGCAGCTCGATCTGGAAGAGGACGCGAATGGACCGCTCACGCATCTGATGCGGCTGCCCGGCTTGGGCGCGCTGTCGGTGCATCTGCGCGTGGATGGGCCGCGCGACGCCGTCAGCGCGCAACTCACGGCACAGGCCGGCGCCTTGCAGGCCAGCGCCGGCGGCACCGTGAATCTCAGCACTCGCGCCGCGGTGCTGCAGCTGACGCTGGATGCGCCGGCGATGAGCCCGCGTCCCGATCTGTCGTGGCGGCGCCTGTCGCTGCACGGCAGCTGGCGCGGCTCGCTCGCGGTGCCGATGACCACGGCGCAGCTGCAGCTCGCCGGGCTGGTCGCCGGTCCGCTGCAGCTCGACGCGCTCAAAGCCGATCTGCACGGCGAGGGCGATGCGCTGGCGCTGGATGCGAGCCTGGGCGGGCTTGTTTTGCCCGAACCCGCCCGCGGCCTGCTCGCCGGCGCGCCGCTGGAGCTGCATGCGCAGGCGAAACTCGGCGCGGCCACGCGGCCGGTGGATTTTACGCTGTCACATCCGCTGCTCAGCGCCAGCGGTCACTGGAGCAACACTGGCGCCGCGACGCTGAGTCTGGCATTGAAAGATATCGAGCCGCTCGCCGCCCTTGCAGGTGTCCATCTCAAGGGCCGCGGCTCGCTGGAAGCGCAGCTGCAGGCTTCGGGGCAGACGCGTCGCGTCGAGCTGACCGGCGGCCTGGAGCTCGGCGGCGGCGATGCGATGCTCATGGGCCTGCTCGCACCGCGCGCTAAAGTCAGCGCGACGTTGTTGTTGAAGGACGGCAGCGCCGAGATCGAACGCTCGCAGCTCGAGGCATCGAAACTTCAGGTGTCGCTGCATGGCAGTGATGCGCTCGGGACCTTGGACCTGGACTTCAAACTCGCGCTGCCGGATCTTGCGGCGCTGTCGCCGGCGCTGGCCGGAGAACTCAATGCGCAGGGGCAGCTGCAGGGGGTATCCCCGCGACTCACGCTCGCCGCCGATGTCAACGGCAAGCTGTCGGCACATGGCACGCCACCCGGACCGATCCGGCTCAGCCTGCGTGCGCATGACCTGCCACAGCGGCCCAATGGGCGCCTCGAGCTCAGCGGCACGCTGGACGAGGCGCCGCTGCGGCTGACGGCCAGCGTCGAGCGCAACGCCGACGGCGCGCTGGCGGCCCAGATCGAGCGCGGGGACTGGAAGAGCGCCAGTATCGGCGGTGCATTGCGCATCGACGCCAATGCCTCGGACCCGGAAGGGCGCCTGGAGCTGCACTTCGCGCGGCTGGAGGATCTCGACCGGCTGCTCGGGCAGCCCATCCAGGGGAGCCTCGATGCGAGCGTGGTGTTCGATCGCGCTGCAGGCCGCAGTCGCGCGCAGGTCACGCTCGACGCCCACGATGCCGGCCTACCGGCGCAGCAACTGCAGCTGCTGCAGCTGCGCGGCGATATCGTCGAGCCGACCGTGCGGCCGGTGTTGGCGCTGCAATTGACGGCGCAGGCGCTGCGCAACGGTGCGCTGACCAAGCTGAACGCGGAGCTTCGCGGACCGTTCGCGAGCCCGAAGCTGCACGTGTTGGCCAGCGTACGGGCCGGCAGTCAGCCGGCGCTGCAGCTCGACGCCTCGGCCACGCTGTATCCTGAGCGGCGCGAGTTGCGACTGACGGCGTTGCGGGCCGACTACCGGCAACAGACACTGCAGCTGCTCGCGCCGACCATGATGTCCTTTGGCGATGGCGTAGCGTTCGAGCAATTACGGCTCGGGATGGCGGACACGACATTGCAGGCTAGCGGGCGGCTGACGCCGACGCTCGAACTGCATGCCTCGCTGCGCGACTTCACGCCCGCGCAGCTGCGCGTGGTGTGGCCGGATCTGCTGGCCGAGGGCCGCGCCGACGCCGATGTCGATCTGACCGGCAGCCTCGCGCGGCCGCAGGGGCTTGTGCGACTCCAGGCGCGCGGGCTGCGGGCCAGCAATGGTGCCGCCAGGGGACTGCCCTCGACCGACATCGATGCCAGTGCGCAACTGCAGGAGCAGACCGCGCAGGTCGAGCTGCGCATGCACGCCGGCGACGGCCTGCAATTGCAGATCAGCGGTCAGGTGCCGCTGAACCGCGACGCCGCCATCGCGCTCAAGGTCAGCGGCAGCTTCAACCTGAATGTGATCAATCCGATCATCGAGGCGAGCGGCCAGAGTGTGCTCGGTCAGGCCAAGATCGATGCCGAGCTGGCCGGCACGCCGGCGGCGCCGCAGGCGCGCGGCACGCTGGTGCTCGCGGGCGGAGATCTGCAGGATTACCCGCGCGGCGCGCACCTGAGCAATGTCAGCGCGACCTTGGAGGCTGACGGCGAGCAGCTGCAGCTCAAGCAGTTCACGGCGCATGCCGGCAGCGGCACGATCAACGCCAGCGGCACGGTCGGACTCGGCGAGGGCGATCTGCCGGTGGCGCTGCAGCTCACGGCACACGGCGCGCAGCCGTTCGCGAGCGATCTGTTGACCGCGACCATCGACATGGACCTGAAGATCTCAGGCGCGTTGCGCAGTCAACTCAATGCGGCCGGCAGCGTGCAGATCGATCACGCCGTTATCAATATCCCGAATGCCTTGCCACCCGACGTCGCGGTGCTGACCGTCGTGCGCGCGGGCCAGAGGCCCGCGCCGGTGTCGAAAACCAGCTCGACCATCGTCGCGCTGAATCTGACGGTGGCGGCGCCGCGGGCGGTGTTCGTGCGCGGCCGCGGCCTGGACGCGGAACTCGGCGGCCAGCTGCGGATCGGCGGCACCAGCGCCGATCCCGAGATCAGCGGCGGCTTCGACCTGCGCAACGGCACCGTCAATCTCGCCGGCGCCACGCTGACCTTCAGCAGTGGCCGGGTGGGATTCAATGGCTATGGCGTGAAAAAGCGAATCGACCCGACGCTCGACTTCACGGCAATCAATATAAGCGGCGGGGTCACCGCAACGTTGAACGTCGGCGGCTATGCCGATGCGCCCGTCATCTCATTGAGCAGCACGCCTGAAATGCCGCAGGACGAGATCCTCTCGCGGCTGGTGTTCGGCGTCAGCGTGACGCAGCTCAGCCCACTGCAGCTGGCGCAGATCGGCGCTGCGCTGGCGACGATGGGCGTCGGCGGCGGCACGTTCAATCCGATCAATGCCGTGCAACGCAAGCTCGGCCTGGACCGGCTGGCGATCGGCGGTGGCTCGAGCAACAGCGGCAGCGCCAGCGGCACCGCCGGCGAGACCAGCAATGCGGCGACGATCGAGGCCGGGCGCTACGTCACGCGGCGGGTATATATCGGCGCCAAGCAGAGCACGAGCGGGTCGACCCAGGCCCAGGTGCAGGTCGATCTGACCAAGAGCCTGAAGCTGCAGACTACGCTCGGTACCGGAGGCGGCACGGTGCAGGGTGCGACGCCGCAAAACGATCCAGGCAGCAGCGTCGGCATCACCTACCAGTTCGAATATTGAGTCGGCAGCGAATGCCCGACCGGCGCGCTAACTCAGCAGGCCGAGTATGGCAGCGCGCACCGCCGCGGCGGTCTTGTTGCTGGCGTTGAGTTTCTTCACGACGTTGCCGATATGAAACGTCACCGTGCGCACCGACAGACCCATGATCTCGGAGATCTCGGAGGTGGTCTTGCCCTCGGCGGTCCAGCGAATCACCGATGTCTCACGCACCGACAAGCGCACATTCGCCTCCGGGACCATCTTCTTGACCAGCACGCGCGTCATCGAAATATGCGCGATCTGCGTCAGCCACGACAGGCGGAACTTCTTTTCCTGCATCTCCAGGTCGCTGAGCTCGTCGTTCGAGCGTGCCACCGTGAACATGCCCAGGGTGCCGTAGGCATCGCGGCAGGGCTGTGCCCAGCCGTAGCGCAGGCCGTGTAAGCGTGCTTCTTCCCAGAAGGGACGCGCACCGGAGAAAAAATCATCGGTCCAGACCACCGGTAGCGGGGAGCGCAAGCCGTGCAGTACCGTCGGATCCACCGCGAGATAGTTCTCGCGCGCATACTGGCCCTGCCATTCGGTCGGGTAGTTGTTGAACATAACGATTCGCTGGCGCGTCAGCGGCAGCGGCGGCCGCACGCCGTAAGCGCAGTAATCGAACCCTAACCGGCGGGCGATGTCGGCGAGCTTATCGAAGATCCGATGCTCGTTGTCTTCATTCAACAGCGACTGCAGCTGATCATCCTGCCAGGCTTTCACGATGGCTCCTGGGGCACGCGCTCCATTCTGCCGCAGCATTTTCTCCAGCTGTCAAGTATTACACTACAGCATTCCCTTGTGCCCGTGTAGTGTTGCGGCCTGTGGATGGTTCGTCGACGTGAAGCCGAGAGCCCGGAGGCTCGCCAGCGGCGATCGGCCGCCCCTGGCGGTATCGCCCGACGGTTACGTGCGGCTGACGGTGGCGGCTTTGCGTGCCATTCCGCTGACCCATCTGCTGTCCGAGCTCGACGCCGACATCAATCCGCCGCCCAGCACCACGAGCGGCGCCTGCCTTGCGTCGATCGTCGGCTACACCGAATGGGCCAGTCAGACGTCACCGGCATTATCCCTCGGCTGGGATTGGCGTATTGCGACCTCCGGCTGCCAGGTCCGCTACGTGCGCGAAGGCGAGGTGCGCAGCAACGTCATGCTGGTTGATGCGCGGCGGCGCGACCTGGGCGCGCGGGCCACAGAAGTGCTGCTGTGCGTCACCGTTGACACTTTGGGTTGGGAGCAGGCGGTCGAGCATTACATCAGCAATCGCTACGCCTGCCACCTGTCAAATCTTACAGTTACCGAGAGTCGAACGAGCCTCTAGAAGTAGCCCTCGTCTGTGCCGAAAGCAGCGAGGACGCTATGCGTGTCATCTCAGGTGCTGTCGCAGGGTTACCCGAGGGCTACTACGGGCGGGTGGCTCACTACCGCCACCGCGTCTTTGTCGAGCAACTCGGTTGGCGACTGGAAGCCCAGGACGGCGCCGAAGCCGACCAGTTCGACCGGCCGGACACGGTCTATGTGATGGTCGAGGATGAGGGGGGCAATATCGCCGGCTGCTCGCGGCTGTTGCAGACCACGCAGCCGTATCTGCTGGCTGAGGTTTTTCCGCAGCTGCTCAACGGGCTGCCGCCGCCGCGAGACCCGACTGTATGGGAGTTATCGCGCTTTGCCGCGATGGATTTCAATGCCCGCGCCGCCCCGCCGCTGGCGCAATTCTCCAATTCGGCCACGGCGCTGCTGATGCGCGCCTCGGTGGCATGTGCCGCCGCGCGCGGGGCACAGCGCCTGATCACGGTTTCGCCGGTGGGGATCGAGCGGCTGATCCGCCGCCTGGGGCTGCAGGCGCATCGCGCTGGACCGCCGATGATGATCGATGGTCATGCGATCTTTGCCTGCTGGATCGAGGTGCAGGGGACCGAGAATGCCTGACAGCGGGCGATCCAATGAACCCCGCCAGTCCTCGTGTTGCCGAGACCGTCGCCGTCCACGCCGCGCATCACGGCGTCGTCAAGCTGCTCTACATGAACTATTGGAGTCGCTGGAGCAGCGCCGTCAGCGAGGCGGATAAATCCTCCGCCCCACCACTGTTTCGCAGCGGGCTCAATGCCGCCAGGATTGCACGCGACATGGCGCCGAGCCTGCCGCCGGGTATCTAGAGCCCGGTTGATCGGCGATGCGGCGATCGATACCGTAGCCGTATGGAGGCCGGATCGATGCGACGTTGGCTGGAAATCGTGGCACGGGTGACGGCACGGCGAGTTTCAGCGCCAGCGTCCGCTATGACGATGTGCCGGCGGGATTTCTGCCGCCCGGATTCCTGGTGATCGACCTGGCGCAGTATCTGCAGGAGCCGCTGTACGATCCGCACAGCGCGGCCCAGCACCCGGATGGCAATCCGATCTATCAGCGCGTGGCCGCCGGCAGGCGGCGTCCAAGCATCCGCTGCAGAACGCGGTGCCGATTGCCGACATGCTGCTGCAGCAGGGGCAGGGCATGCACGGCCGCTTTGGTCGCGACAATACCCGCAACTTCATGGCGGCTGTGGGTCCGGATTTCAAAGCGCAGTATCGCGATCCGATGCCCGCGAGCAATGCGGGCATTACGCCGACATTGCTGCGCCTGCTCGGCTGGCAATCTCGGGGCCGGCGACCGACGGTCGGCGCAGCGCCCTCGAGTATCAGCGTTACGGCGGACGTGTCTGCCTGGACCAAGCTGCCCTGCGCGTAGTCCTACAGCAGGAAAGGACAGGATGCCCCAGACGCTGAGTTAGTATTAGTGTTCCCCGTAAGCGGCCCCGTGCAGACAGGTTGCGCCGCTCGGTATGCCGCGACTAACATCTATGGAAGAACCTGCAATGAAATCCAGAAAGAATTCCGCCATGAGTGATCCAGTGGACGCCGCACAGCTCTTCGAGCATCTCCAGGCCGTCATCCGCGATTCAGATGCACTGCTGAAGGCATCTGCATCCTACGCCGGCGATAAGATCGACCAGGCCAGAACGCAAGCCGCGGAATCTCTAGCCGCGGCGAAGGAGCGGCTGGCTGATATCCAGGCGGGCGTTGTCGGCCAGACCCGTGAATATGTGCAGAAAGGCGACCAGTACGTGCGCGACAATCCGTGGCAGTCCGTGGGCTTTGCCGCGCTGGCTGGATTTGTGTTAGGCGCCCTGCTGCTGCGCTCGAGAGATTGAGCTAGCCGACGTGGGCATTGCCGCATGACCGAGCCCCCTGGGAGATCACCCGAGCCGCCTAGCAGTGGTTTCCTCGACTCGGTGGGTCAGCTGGTCGTCACTGCGGTGGAGATGGCGCACACGAGGCTCGAGCTCATCTTCACCGAGCTGCAGGAAGGGCTGGAAGGCCTGGTCGGGCTGGTGCTGTGGTTGTTGACCGCGCTGCTCGCTGCCGCATTGGGTTTGTTGTTCGGCGGTTTGACGTTGATCCTTGTGTTCTGGGATACCCACCGCGTATTGGTGGCGGTGCTGGTCATGTGCGCGTTCCTGCTGCTCGCTGCGGCGGCGACCAGGGTGGTGATGGCAAAGCTGCGGGTGCAGCGCAGTCTGTTCGCAACCACGCTGACCGAGTTGGCCAAGGACCGCGCAATCCTCAAGGCGCCCCCATGACAGCTCGTGCCGCCGAGTTCGCCCGGCGCCGCGGCGCGCTGCAGTTGCGGTGCACGTCGCAGCGCCAACGAATGGCAGAGGCGATGGCGGCGATCGATTCAGATCTGCAGAAGGTCGATCGCGGACTGGCGATGGTTCGAAGAATCCGGATATCGCCGCTAATTCTGGCTGCCGGCGCCGCGCTCGCGCTTGGGCTCGGCGCTGGCCGCACAGCTGGTTTCATCGGCCGTGCATGGCTGCTGTTCAACAGCCTGCAACGGCTCAAGCGCTCACTGTCGCCGCCGGAGTAGACGCAATGGATCCGCGTACCCAGGCACCGACCCCCGATGCATCGACTGAAGCTTCGCAGCCGCCCAACGAAGCGGACGCACGCCGGCAGCGCGACCAGCACCTCGATCAGGAACTCGACGAGGAGCTGGACGATACTTTTCCGGCGAGCGATCCGATTCCATGGAGCCACGAGGTCAAGTGAGCCTGTCGGTGCGCCATTGACCTCGAATCAATTCTTCAAGTTGACCGCACCGGTGAGCGCGGTGGATCACTTACTGGGTCCAGAGCACGCACCGGTCACCGTGGTGGAGTACGCCGACTTTGAATGTCCGAACTGTAAGCAGGCGGCACCGGCAGTCAAGCTGCTGCTCGAACGTTTTGCCGAGCGGGTTCGATTCGCCTTTCGGCATAGCCCGCTCGAGGAAGTGCACCCGCATGCGCTGATGGCGGCGGAGGCGTCCGAATGCGCCGGCGCTCAGGGGCAGTTCTGGCCGATGCACGATCTGCTATTCGAAAATCAACTGCATCTGAAGACCAATCAGCTCCACAGCTACGCCGGGCGTGTGCGGCTCGACATGGCGCGTTACATCGCGGAGATGGACGATCACGTCTATCTGCAACGCATTCGTGAGCATCAGCAGAGCGGTCGCGACAGCGGCGTGCGCGGGACGCCGACATTTTTTGTCAATGGCAGGATTCAAGACGTATCGTTTGGCATCCACGCCCTGTTCGATGCGGTCGAAGCACTGCGGAAGAAGTAATCCGCCGTGGCGGCTTGCGCGCAGCGACCGCGGTCATAACAGCCAATTATGTAGCCATAGCGCAATGGGGCTTCCTCCGGCGTGCGCACCCGGTAACATACGCGCCTCCATCCATGAGCTGACGAGGTGGCAAGATCTTGGCCGCGATAGGTACGGAGCGTGTGCTCGAAATTCAACACTGGACTGATACGCAGTTTACTTTCGCCACGACTCGCAACCAGGGCCTGCGATTCGAGAACGGCCAGTTCGTCATGGTTGGGCTGCAGGTCAACAGCCGGCCGCTGCTGCGCGCCTACAGTATTGCCAGCGCCAATCACGAGGAGCATCTCGAGTTCCTCAGCATCAAGGTTCCCGACGGTCCACTGACCTCGCGCCTGCAGCACATCCGCGAGGGTGATGAGATTCTGGTCGCGCGCAAGCCGACCGGAACGCTGGTGCTGCACGATCTCAAGCCCGGAAAGCGCCTATATTTGCTGAGCACCGGCACCGGTGCGGCGCCCTTCATGAGTGTGATCAAGGATCCGGAAGTCTACGCACGCTTCGAGACCGTGGTATTCGTCCATGGGGTCCGCTGGGTGCGGGAGACCGCCGTCGTCAGGCATCGCATTGAGGAATTGCAAGCGGACGAGTATCTGGGAGAACTGGTGCGCCAGCAGCTGCATTACTATCCGAGCGTTACTCGAGAGCCGTACCGGAACCACGGCCGGCTGACGAGCCTGATCGAGTCGGGGCGTCTGTCCAGGGATCTGCGGCTGCCGCCTTTCGCTGCCGCCAGCGACCGCGTGATGGTCTGCGGTAGCCCCGCCATGCTGGCCGACACCTGCGCGCTGCTGGATGCGCACGGCTTCCGGATTTCACCGCATATCGGCGAGCCCGGCGACTACGTCATCGAGCGCGCTTTCGTCGAACGCTGAGCCGCGCGGCGTCGCCGCTGAAATCGATCGGCGCGAACACGATATTGCCGCGCTGCTTCGGCAGCGATTCGATCCGGGCCGTCGTCGCGGCAACCGCATGGTGCCATGGGATGCCGACGATGCCACGGTCTGCGTCGGCGGCCCTCCGGGATTTTCCCGCGCGATGAAACTCTCGCGCCGGTCTTGCTCAGTGTCAACGGCGGCTACGTGGACAGCGCCGGCTTCCTGGCGTTGCGGGGCCTGTTCAGCGGGCATGTCGCAGGCAACTTCGTCACGCTCGGCGCAGCGACTGCATCTGGCGGCGGTGGGAAGCCCACTGCCGGGTGATAAAGGATGTGGTTATGCTAGGCGGATTCCAGGAGCTTGCCTTGGACTTCGTCGCCGATAATCCGGGGCGCACGCTCTTTCACTGTCACCCGCAGCTGCACATGGATTTTGGCTTGGTGGCGCTGTTCGATTATGCGTAGCCGACAGGTATGGTGGCGAGGCGTGGCTGCCTTTCTTCACGGTTCATAATGATCGCTGCCAAAGGAGAGTTGCGATGAGATCGGCGAAACATGAGTACCGCTCCGGCCCCTGTTGCTGCGCGCTCAGATGCGAAGCCGTCCTTGGACTCGTCGCAAGTATGGCGGACCTTGAGTGACCCGGGCTGTTGACGCGGGCGGATTAACAAGCGCAAAGAGGACCGGGTGGGCTCGCCTTTTGAGGTGTTGCTGATCTTTCTGAAGCTGGGAGTGAGCTGCTTCGGCGGCCCGATTGCTCACCTTGGTTATTTCAGGAATGAGTTCGTTATCCGGCGCCGCTGGCTGGACGAGGCCGCTTATGCCGATCTTGTGGGGCTGTGCCAATTTCTCCCCGGCCCCGCCAGTAGCCAGGTCGGAATTTCCATAGGGCTCATGCGCGCGGGTTATCTTGGCGGCCTGGCGGCGTGGACCGGCTTCACGCTGCCCTCCGCCATCGCTCTGGTCCTGTTCGCCTACGGTGCGGCCGTGCTCGGCGGTCCGACCGGCGTCGGGTTGCTGCACGGCCTTAAACTCGTCGCCGTGGCGATCGTCGCGCAGGCCGTTTGGAGCATGGCGCGCACGCTATGCCCCGACCGTGAGCGGGCTACGATCGCTCTCGTGGCGGCGCTGATTCTTCTATTCATCAGCTCTTCAGTCGCCCAGATCGCGACGATCGTGTTGGGCGGCATTGCCGGGGCATGGCTCTGCCGGATTCCAGCGCAACCAATGACGGGCCATCTGGCGGTGCCGGTTTCGCGCCGGGTAGGGCTCGCGGCGCTGACCGCTTTCTTCGCACTACTCGCGGGCCTTGCTGTGCTGCGCGATCTCGGAACCTCGCAGCCGATAGCCCTCTTCGAGGCGTTCTACCGCTCGGGTGCGCTGGTATTTGGTGGCGGTCACGTCGTGCTGCCACTGCTGCGCGAGGCTTTTGTGGCGCCAGGCTGGGTGAGCGATGACGCCTTCCTCGTTGGCTACGGCGCAGCCCAGGCGATTCCTGGTCCGCTTTTCACCTTCGCGGCCTATCTGGGCGCCGTCGTCCGACCATCGCCGCATGGACTGACGGGCGCTGCGCTCGGCCTGCTGGCCATATTTCTTCCCGGCGTGCTGATCCTCATCGGCGCATTACCGTTCTGGGACACATTTCGGCGGCGTGCCGGAGCGCAGGCCGTCATGCGCGGTGTCAACGCCGCGGTGGTCGGCCTGCTTGGCGCGGCACTCTATAGCCCCATCTGGACAAGTTCTGTCAGAACCCCGGGAGATTTTGGGCTAGCTCTCGTCGGCTTTGTTCTGCTCACGGTCTGGCGCGCACCGCCGCTGCTCGTGGTCGTCTTCAGTGCGCTCGTCGGGATGACGTTGGCACGGATGGTGTCATGACGAGGGCAGGGCAGCGACGACAACCTCACTGATCCAACGCTATTTCGGCGGTCTATCGAGAACACGTTTCTGCCCGCCTTCTCGAGTTTGTCGGTCACGGCGTGAGGTGGAAGTCGCATCTACCCGGTGGTACTGCGGAGACCGCGGGCGGCAATAGCGGTCATGATCAGTTGCACTCCCAGAAAGATCAAATTTATGCCGACGTATAGACCGATCACCCAGGTGGCCGTGCTGGGCCAGCCATTCCAGATCAGGTAAGCCAGCACCAGGTTGATGAGACCGCTCAATAGCGTCCAACTCCAATTGCGCAGGTAGCGGCGGTATTCGAGTGCGATAAGCACGGCGGCGACGCCTTCGATCACAAAAAATACCGTCATCACGATGGTCAGCGTAATCACGCCTTGGAGGGGACGGGCGATCAGTATCGTCCCCAGCGCCACGGCGAGCACAGCGCTCAACAGCGACCACCAGAAGCCGGGCATGTGGCGCTTTCCGAAGATCGTGGCGGCCCGAAAGAATCCGCCAACGATTAAGAGCCAGCCCACCAGCAGCTCGATCTCCAAGGTTGAGATATTCGGCAACGCCACCGCCAGCATGCCGAGGATTAGCATGAGGATGCCCTGAAACAGGAACAGCTTCCAATGATCGTGGACGGTCGTCAGCACTCGACGGCGAATCGCTTCGACGTCCGGGTTGATTGCGAGCGTCATGGTTATTGACCTCTTTACTGAGGAGGGTCATCTCGGAAGAAGAATAAAGGCGGTGAGGTCCAGTCATCCCCCGGCTAGCCGATCTTTCTCCACTGATTCGCCTTCCTCCCCCTCCTCGCCTTCCACGTCCTCAAGCGGCGGCGGATTTTCCAACGCGCCGGTACGGTCCTGCGGATTCACGAAGGGATTGAACTCTGGCTCGCGCTCTATGTTCGGCTGCCAGGGTTTCTTCTCGTGTTTATGCTTCTCTGTCATGGTGCAATCCTATGCGGCCGTAGTGATCTGGCATGGTCCGTACAGAATACTCCACGTCATAGTGTTGCTATACCCACCAATTTCGGCCGGAGCCAAGTCGGTCGTTACCGACCCTACCCGTACTGGCGAACCTGCGAAGCACCGCGCCCCCTTCAATCTGCACATGGCCCTGCCACGTCCGCAGTGACTTGAGAGAATCTATGGGCGCCTCGTCAGAGGCTGTCGCCAGCGATCATCGATCCTCGCTTCCTGTGATCGCGATGAAGCTGGGGGAACCATTACGAACGACACGAAGCAGCAAGGGGAGCCGGGACGATGGCTTGCTGACCATTGCAAGATCCGCGACGTCCTCCAAGCGCTTAGTTCCAGCATGGGTGATGAGATCGCCGATTTTCAAGCCAGCCAGCGCTCCCGCGCCATCAGGGCGCAGCTGTGTCACGATCAGGCCGCCGCCTTCGTCTTGCGCCTTGAGCGCCTTGCGAATCTCGGTCGTCGCGTTGGCCACGCCGAGCTCGAGATTCGGCACCCAGGTATCTGGACCGCCGGATTGAAGCGGATTGTCGGGTGGATCTGGGAGTTGACCGATCGTCACCGCAAGCGACAGCTCCATGCCCTCCCGCATCACGGACGCGTCCACCGTAGTGCCTGGTGCCAGGCGCACGGCGATTTTTCCCAGACTGGCGAAGGTCACAGGTTTGGCACCGACGCTCAGGAGTACATCGCCGGCCATGAGCTCTCCCGCAGTCGGCCCCTGCGGCTCCACAGCCGTGATAAGCGCGCCTACAGGAGACTCCCGCCCGAGGAGGGCTCGCGCTAGTGCCGGTGTCATCGCTTGCACTTCAATGCCAAGGTAACCCCGGTTCACCCGCCCATGTGCCTCGAGCTCGGCGACGACGGACGCCACGGTTTCCGCTGGAATTGCGAATCCAAGACCGACTGAGCCCCCACTCGGCGAGAGTATCGCTGTAGTGACACCCACGACCGCTCCATCTGTCGATAGCAGGGGGCCTCCCGAATTACCAAGATTGATGGCCGCATCGGTCTGCAGGAAATCAATGTACGGGTCCTCTTCGAGTGCGCGAGCTCGTGCGGAGAGGATACCGGCAGTGACCGATTGACCGAGACCGAAGGGATTGCCGATGGCTACAACGGGATCTCCCACCGACACCTTGTCAGAGGATTCCAGGCGAAGCGCAGGTAAGCGACCTGCGCTCACTTTGAGCAGCGCAATATCGGTGGTCGCATCGACGCCAATGACCTGGGCGGGGATTTCCCGACCGTCTGCCAGCTTTACGCGCACCGAACGGGCTCCCACAACCACGTGGCGATTGGTAACGATAAGTCCGTCTGCACCTATGATGAACCCTGAGGCCAGCGCCGATCCGGCGGCGCCGGGCAGCGGATTGCTGCTGCCCGGCCCGGAGAGCATGCTGCGCATGAACGCGCGCATGTCGTTGTATTGGGTGTCGGTGGTCGCTCGGTCTACGGCGCGTTGGCCGGCGCCTTCCGCCCGTTCTTCAACGAGAACGGTGACGACGCTTGGTGCCGCCTGCCTGACCAGCGCAGCGTAGCCACCATTCGCCGCACCGGCTACAGGCTGAAGCATCAGAAAGACCGCTGCGGCCAGAACCGAGTTCGTGGCTCGGCTCGGCGAGCTCAGAATCCGGGATGCGGGTCTATCCCAACTAAACATTGCTGTGACAACTCATCGGACAGCTCTGCGAAATCGTAGCTCACTTCACGCGATGATACGCCCCGGCGATCACTGCAATGCCACCTCGGAGCCGACGTGTACGATGTTTTTACGGGGGTTACGCACCCCTGGGTAGTCGGAGGGGGTGGACTATCGAAGATGCGCTCAGGATGGCCATCGAGTAATCCTGGCGCAATGCGCCCGTGGCTGGTCCGCCTGCAGGACAACCGCCGACGGGCGGTCAGGACAATTCGAGGTCCCAGCGGCGGCCGTGCACTGCAAAAGGCGCGCTGAAAAGTCAACGGAACGAGGGTGGAGTGCGCGTCGCATCAACCAGCGCTGTCCGCTGAAACGGTTGAGTGTGATCCGTTATTGCGTCAGGACGTCGCTGGCGAATTCGTTGCGCTGGGGAGAAAGGCGGATCGCAAATGAGAAGTAGCGACGCAGCTGGCCCCCAAGTCTGGGCCCTTCCCAGTCGATGCGAATAGCGCAGTTGGACGAAGCTCTCGCCGGGATTGGGGCGCGCGATTCCCGCGTTGGAAAAATGCTGCGCGCGCAAGGCCAGCTCACTCTGGCGGTGATCAGCGGATTGACGCCCGAATGCGACGTGCGCTCCAAAATTAGACTCCTTACTGAAATGCTTGTGATCGGTCCGATACAGCGGCGCGATATAGTTAGTGCCGATACCGAGGTCTGCGAACCAGTTGTTCGCGTGCTTCGAGGGCTGCAACCGGATCACGGGAGTAACGCCCACCTGGGTGGCCCACGCTGGGCTCGTGATGCTCTCCTGATGCGTGGTCCATCGGCCGACGGCCGCATCAGATTACGAGTGACATTGACCGTCCCAACCGGAGATACATGATGCATCCGAAAACGCTGACTTGCGCAAAGGTCCAAATTGTGAAAGATGGTCCTTTTATGGTCTCGGGCAACTTGCCGCTGAACAAGCAAACCATTGGTACCAATTCAGCCGGCGAGTCGGTCAAGTGGGTAGCGGGGCAGGCGTACCCCCGACAGGCGCAGTATGCGTTGTGTCGCTGTGGGCAGAGCGCGAGCAAACCATTCTGCGATGGCTCACACACCAAAGTAGGGTTTGACGGTACCGAAACGGCCAGCCGCGAAACGTACCAAGCGCAAGCCAAAGTCATTCGAGGGCCGGCGATGTCATTGACGGACGTGGAGAGCTTGTGTGCGTTCGCACGCTTTTGCGATCCGCACGGGCAGGTGTGGAATCTGGTGAACGAGACGGACAACCCAGCGGCGAGCAAGCATTTCGTGAAGGAAGCCTGCGACTGTCCGTCGGGGCGCCTGGTTGCCTGGGATAACGCATCTGGTGATGCGCTCGAACCAAAGTACGAGCCATCGATTGGACTCATCGAAGACCCCGCCAATGCGTGCTCCGGACCGGTTTGGTTAAGAGGTGGGGTTCAAGTCATCGGCTCTGATGGCTTCAAGTACGAAGTGCGCAACCGTGTGACATTGTGCCGCTGCGGCGCATCGCAGAACAAACCGTTCTGTGACGGCACACATGCATCAATCAAATTCAATGACAACCAGTGAACGGGTGGAAACGTTGCAAGACAATCGTTTCTGCGAGCGGGCCTGCCCTTGAGTGTACCGGGGATGAGTATAGAGTGCGCCTGCGCGGCGGGGCTGATGGCCATAGCGACCGCGGACATTCCGGGTTTCACGTTTAGAGCCAAGGAGCCCGCGCTTCGCCGTAATGATTGACATCGCCCGCGCGTCTTTCGCCGAGGTCACGTTTGCTTCGGTGGTGTCGTGGCCAGGCACGTGCTAATGGTTTGGGGCGACGAAAAGGCGATCCGCGCGCATCGAGGACCATTGGCAGGCGGGTGCGGATCGCGTCTGCGTCCAGGCTATCGGTCCGATGACACTGCCCAAGGAGCGTCTGCTCGGTCTGCTGGCGCCATGGCCATAGGATCTTGTACTGCTTCGGCCTCTGTCACTGACCGGCGGGCACCACACGCGTTCTTTTCAAGTTGCATCGGATAAAATGTGTTCGAGCAAACTGTTGAGGCTCGGGGCTAGCCGAAACGAACTAGCATGAGTATTCTGCTTGTCTGGTTCTAGCTACTCGCCAGGAGGCCTGGATGAGCTTAACTATGCTTGGCGATCCGACGCGCCGGCTAGATCCGCGACGCGGCGCATGTGCCCTGATTGCGATCAAGGAGCGTTTGCGCTGCAAAACGCGACTCTCGAAAGCGCTTCCGCCTTTGGCACGCATCGAACTCGTGCGATCGATGCTTGCGGTGGTGCTTTCGGCCGCCGATGCCGCACAGACGGTGCGTCAGATCATGGTCGTCAGCCCAGAGCGCGACTCCGTACCCGCGGAGGTACCGGTGCTTGCCGATACCGGCGAGTGCCTCAACAGGGCGCTGACACAGGCCCATCTGGTGCTGCGCGATTTCGGTTGCCGAGAGGTGGTGATATTGCCAGCGGATCTGCCGAAGATCACCGCGGCTGAAATTGACAGTTTGGTGCGCGCCGGCCGAATCGGCGGCTTTGCGATCGCGCCCGACACGGCTGGGGTGGGTACGAACGCACTCTGCCTCGTATCAGCGCACCCTTTTCGTTTCCAATTTGGCCCCCACAGCAAGCGGTTGCACCTGGAGGAGGCGGAACGCGCGGGCTTGAGTGCGCAGGTAGTCCGCCTTCCCGGCCTGGAATTCGACGTAGACTCCCCGGCTGACCTCAACCGGCTCAATCGACAGCGATGGCTCGCGCGTCTTCAGGCCTGAGCGCGCTGCTGCGCGCGGCCGAGGCTGGCCGTCGGCCCGATTCGGCCGAGGCACTGGCATTGCTGGTCGAGGCGCCCGCCTTGGAACTCTTGCCAGTCGCCGAGTCGCTGACGCTCGCCGGATTCGGCAAAACGGTCACCTATTCGCGCAAGGTGTTCATTCCGCTCACGCAGCTGTGCCGGGACGTTTGCCACTACTGCACCTTCGCCAAAGCGCCGCGACGTCTTGAAGGGGCATACCTCATGGCTGAGGAGGTACTCGCGATAGCGCGCGCGGGCACGGCCGCCGATTGCAAGGAAGCTCTCTTCACCCTCGGTGACAAACCGGAAGAGCGATACTCGGTGGCCCGCACCACTCTGGATGCCTTGGGTGCGGTCAGCACGCTGGATTACGTGGAGCGCATGGCCAAGCTCGTGCTGGAGGAGACTGGGCTGCTGCCCCATCTGAACCCCGGAGTCATGGGCGCTGCCGATTTGCGTCGGCTTCGGGCTGTGAGCGCGTCGATGGGATTGATGCTCGAGAGCGCTTCGGACCGGCTGTGCGAGCGTGGTGGTCCGCACTTCGGTTCCCCCGATAAGGTACCGGCGAGGCGGCTCGCAACCCTGTGGGCTGCCGGTGAACTGCGCATCCCGATGACGACCGGCCTGCTGATCGGCATTGGCGAAACGCGTCGCGAGCGCATCGAGTCCTTGCTGGCGCTGCGCGCGGTCCAAGATGCGCACGGCCATCTGCAGGAACTCATCATCCAGAATTTCAGAGCCAAGCCCGGAACCAAAATGGCCAGCGCCCCCGAGCCGGCCATAGAAGAGCAACTCTGGACGATTGCGGTGACGCGTCTTCTATTTGGCCCGAACATGTCGATTCAGGCGCCGCCAAACTTACAGCCCGAAGGGCTCGGCAGCTTGGTGCGCGCCGGCATCAACGACTGGGGTGGAGTATCGCCGGTGACGCCCGACCACGTGAACCCCGAGGCGCCCTGGCCACATGTTGCGGACCTCGCGCGTGCAACGGGCGCTGCCGCGCGGGATCTTGTCGAGCGCCTAGCCCTCGTGCCCGCCTATGCGGTGCGGCCCGAGGTATGGACGGATCCAACCGTCACGCCGCGCGTGCGCCGATTCAGCGACAGTCGCGGTTTCGCGCGACCGGACCGCTGGTACGCCGGCTCAGGCTGCGAATTGCCGCCGATCGCGGCGCGCTGGTCGTCTGCCGCCTTCCTGTTACGAGGGGACGGTTCGGCCTCGCATCCGCAGGCCGACGGTGCGCGGCTTGAGCGCGGCGGTCGCGCGCCGGGAATCAGCGCGATCATAAAGGCGGCCTGTGCAGGGCATGCGCTGATCGAGGCGGATATCGTGCGGCTCTTTAGTGTCGACGGTCGTGATCTCGATGAGGTGATCGCTGCGGCGGACCAGCTGCGTCACGAGTCGATCGGCGACACGGTCACGTACGTCATTAACCGGAACATCAACTACACGAATATCTGTCTGTATCACTGTGGTTTCTGCGCGTTTTCGAAAGGCCGGGGGTCCAAGGATCTGCGCGGCCACGCCTACAATCTCGAACTCGGCGAGGTGGCGCGCCGCACGGTCGAGGCGGCGGCCGCGGGCGCGACCGAGGTGTGCCTGCAGGGCGGCATCCATCCGAGCTTCACGGGCAAGACATACTTGAATATTGTTCGTGCCGTAAAAGAGGCGGTGCCGTGTATGCACGTGCACGCTTTTTCGCCCTTGGAGATTCAGCACGGCGCGAGCACTCTCGGTCTGCCGCTCTCGACCTATCTGGAGCAGCTGCGCGATGCGGGCCTCTCGACATTGCCGGGTACGGCCGCCGAGATTTTGGATGACGAGATCCGGGCGATCATCTGCCCGGACAAGCTACTCACGGACGAATGGCTGGAAGTGATCGGCACGGCTCATGAGGTGGGTCTGCGTACGACGGCCACGATCATGTTTGGACACGTCGAGCAGCCAGTGCACTGGGCCCGACATCTGCAGCGCCTGCGCTCGCTGCAGGCTCGGACCGGTGGCATCAGTGAGTTTGTGCCGCTGGGCTACGTGCATATGGAGGCGCCGCTGTGGCGTAAGGGGCGGACGCGCTCGGGGCCGAGTTTTCGCGAGGCCGTACTCATGCATGCCGTGCCCAGGCTCGTGTTGCACCCACTGATCAAGAATATCCAGACGTCCTGGGTAAAAATGGGTGCGCAGGGTGCCGCGCTGTGCTTGGACGCAGGGGCCAATGATCTGGGTGGCACGCTCATGAATGAATCGATCACCCGGGCTGCGGGCGGCGTACACGGGCAGGAACTCAATGCCGTGCAGCTGCAGTCACTGGCCCGCTGCGTCGGCCGCCAGGCACGTCAGCGCACCACGCTCTATGGTATTCCTGGCGAGGAACCCGCGACGCGGCCGATCCGCGTCCAGTCCTCACCCGAACCGTCCGCGTTGGCCACGGCCGACTGATTGCAAAGAGGGGAAGCGTGTTGCTGCGATTGGGCTACAAGGCTTCGGCGGAGCAATTCGGACCCAATGAACTGCTTGACTACTCGATTCTCGCCGAAGAGCGGGGGTTCGATTCGGTTTTCATAAGTGATCATTTTCAGCCTTGGCGCCATACGGGCGGCCATGCGCCGTTTTCAATGGCGTGGATGGGCGCGCTCGGCGCGCGCACATCGCGCATCGTCATGGGCACGAGCGTGCTCACGCCCACTTTCCGCTATCACCCGTCGGTGGTGGCGCAGGCCTTCGGCACGCTCGGCGCGATGTTCCCGGGGCGAGTGATCCTCGGCGTGGGCACGGGCGAATCGCTCAATGAAGTGCCGGCGTTGGGCATGGCGTGGCCCGAACCGAAGGAGCGTACGGCGCGGCTTAAGGAGTCGTTGGCGCTGATCCGGCAGCTCTGGAGCGAACAACGGGTCAGTTTTAGAGGTCAATATTATCGGACCGAGAAGGCGACGATTTATGATCGGCCGAGGCGGATGCCCCCGATCTATGTCGCGGGCGCGGGCCCGGTGATATCCAAGTATGCCGGGCAGTTCGCCGACGGTTTCATCTGCACCAGTGGCAAGGCGCCGGAGCTGTACCGGGATACCTTGCTCCCTAACGTGATGGCAGGCATTCAAGCGTCCAGCCGCAGGCCACAGGACGTTGACATGATGATCGAGATGAAGGTCTCATTCGACAGCGACCAGCAGCGCGCAATGGAGGATACCCGGCAGTGGGCAGCGCTGGCGCTTTCACCAGAGGAGAAGATTGCGGTCGAGGATCCGCTGGAGATGGAACGGCTCGCGGATCAAATTCCAACCGAGCGTGCTGCCAAGCGATGGATCGTCTCCACGGATCCGGAAGAGCAGGTGGCGAAGATTCGACCTTACATCGAACTGGGTTTCCGGCACCTCGTGTTTCACGCTCCCGGCCCCGATCAGGCGCGCTTCCTGAATCTATACGCCGATCAGGTCTTACCCAGGCTGCGTGCGGCGTTTGGCTGAGCGCGTACCGGGTCCTTGGCGATGAGCTCTGCAGCCGAGCTTCGCCTCATCGCGTTGCCAGACTTCCCGCAGGTGGGGAGCGGCGATGACCTGGCTGCCTTGACCGCGCGGGCGTTGGCGCGCGCTGGCCTGGAGCTGCGCTCAGACGATGTGCTGGTTTTTGCGCAGAAAGTGATATCCAAGGCTGAGGGCCGACGGATCGATCTCGCCCAAGTCGTGCCGAGTGCGAGGGCGCTCGAGCTGGCGCAGACCGTGCAGAAGGACCCCCGGCTTGTAGAGCTGGTGCTGCGCGAATCGCGGCGCGTGGTCCGCTCCGCCAAAGATGTCCTGATCGTCGAGCACCGTCTGGGACTGATCATGGCAAACGCAGGTATCGATCAATCCAATGTCGCTGAACCCGTCTGCGGCGAGTTCGTACTGCTGCTGCCCGAAGACCCGGATGCCAGCGCCGCGCGCTTGCGTGACCGGCTGCGCAAGTTGACCGGCTGCGAGCCGGGGATTCTGATCAGTGACAGTTTCGGTCGTCCCTGGCGCATGGGCACGGTCGGTGTGGCGATTGGCTGCGCGGGGTTTCCTGCGACGCTCGACTTGCGTGGTCAAACGGATCTGTTCGGGCGTCCTCTACGCGTCACCGTTGTCGGTCACGCCGACGAGATCGCTTCAGCCGCCTCGGTAGTGATGGGGCAGGGGAGCGAGGCACGCCCAGTGATTCTGGTGCGGGGCGTTGCGTCGCGAGCACCACACCGACCCGCTGCTGCCCTGATTCGCCCGCGCCAGGAGGATCTCTTCCGATGACCAGCCATGTCGTTGCCCTATGCGGGGGCGTGGGGGGCGCCAAGCTTGCTCATGGCCTGGGGATGGCGCTGCAGCCCGCAGAGCTGACGATCATCGTCAACACTGGCGATGACTTTCAGCATCTGGGCCTTAGCATCGCACCAGACCTGGATTCGGTGATTTACGCTTTGGCTGGATTGTCCGATCCGGTCAGAGGCTGGGGACGGCGCGATGAGACCTGGACGTTCATGGCGGCGCTCAGGGGTCTGGGCGGGGAGAGCTGGTTTCAGCTCGGCGATGGCGACCTGGCCATGCACGTGGAGCGCAGTTGGCGTCTTGCCCACGGCGCGACCTTGAGCGAAATCACGGCTCACCTGTGTCAGGCCCTTGCCATCGCCGCCCGGGTGCTCCCGATGAGCGACGAGCCGGTACGCACGCGTGTGCTAACCGCAGAAGGATGGCTCGATTTCCAGGAATACTTCGTCCATCGGCAATGTGAACCGGCCGTGCGAGAGCTTATGTTTGCCGGTGCCGAGACGGCACGTGCACAGCCAGACGCGCTGGCCGCTCTCAAACGCCGAGATCTTCGTGCCATCATCATTTGTCCCTCGAACCCTTTTGTCAGCGTCGAGCCGATCCTCGCGGTGCCGGGCATTCGCGCCGCCATGCAACAGTCCGACGCACCGGTGGTTGCCGTCACGCCAATCATTGGCGGCAAGGCGATCAAAGGTCCGGCGGCCAAAATGATGGCTGAGCTCGGCCTTGAGGTCAGCGCAGCGGCAGTCGCCCGGCGTTATGCGGGCATCATTGACGGCTTTGTCATCGACCAGACAGATCCGATTCCAGAACCTATGCAGGGCGTCACGTTCTTCAGTGCCGCGACACTCATGAACACCATCGATGACCGATTGCGGCTGGCCCACGCCGCGCTGCGTGCGGCCGACACACTCAGCGCAACTCATGCATGAGACGGCAAGAACACAACGCTACCCAGGGGACTTTACCGCTTCACATTTGTCGAATCGGAAGACGCATATACGCTCCTATGAGCGCAAGATCAGCGGTAACGAATTGTTTTCGTACCGCCAGAGACTGGAGACTATCGAGCAGTACCATCCGCCCCGCTGCGCTTCCGAGCAGGCAGGGTGCCATACAGATCAGCAACTCATCGACGACGCCGGAATGAATGAGGCTGCCTTCCAAGTCGCTGCCGCATTCGACTCGGCGTCTCGCGCCGTCGCCTAATGTCGGTCGCAGGCGTATGGTAAGGGGCATCGGGTCGCGTCCACGCAGCACTGAGTTGGAGGACACTATGGCTGAACCGAACAGGTCTTCAGAGCTTCCAGATTGGATCAAAGATCACCTCTCGCGTTATCTCGCCACCGACGGCGCGGACGGATACCTCTGGGATGCTAGCCTCGGCGGTGGCAAGGGGCTGGTGCCGACGCTGTTGCTGACGACCGTCGGCCGTAAGTCCGGAAGAGTCCTGACCTTGCCGTTGATCTTTGGCCGGTCCGGTCCGAACTATGTCGTAGTCGCCTCCAAGGGCGGGGCGCCGACACATCCGGCCTGGTATTTGAACCTGCAGGCCAACCCGGAGGTGCGGGTACAGGTCAAGGCCGAGAAGTTCGCTGCTCATGCACATACCGCGGACCTCGAGGAGCGCGCAGCGCTGTGGCCAAAGATGGTGGAACTCTACGGGCCCTACGCGCAGTACCAGACCAAGACCGAGCGGCAGATTCCAGTAGTCGTATTGAAGCCGGTCTGAGCGTGTCCTCAGCCGACGCGCGCAAGCGCTGGAAATTCTGGGGCGGAGCGCTGCCGCTTTGGTTAAAGACCGGCTACTGCGGGGATGATCTCGCGGCCGAAAACTTCCAGCGGTCTGATCTCATGCACGTTGGGTAGGTTGAATATTGCGTGCTGCACGCCGATCGTAGCGAAACGCTTGCATTGCGCGATCACATCAGCTGCGTTTATCTTGCCGGGTGCCAGGTCTACGGTGCCCAGCGTGGTTTTTTCGATTGAACCGTAATCGCGGCCGAGAGCGTCGCAATGGCGCTGCAGAATCGCCAGTTTGGCACTCACGGCCTCCGGGGCTCCAAACAGATTGCAGGCATCCCCATACTGCGCGACCAGCCGGAGCGTCTTCTTTTCGCCGCCGCCCGCGACAAGAATCGGCGGGTGAGGGCGTGACAGCGGTTGCGGGCTGCACAGGGTTTCTTCGAGGTGATTGTGCTTGCCGTGATAGGGACCATTATTGGCCGACCACATCTGCTTCGCAATCTGCAGCGCTTCTTCGAGCAGTTCGAAGCGCACGCCAATTGCCGGAAAGGGCACGCCTAACCCTTTCGCTTCCTGCTCGTTCCAGGCAGCACCGATGGAAAAGTAGGCACGGCCATTCGAGAGCACGTCCAGCGTCGTTACGGTCTTTACGAGGACGCCGGGGTAACGGTAGATGACGCCGGTCGCCAGCGTGCCGAGTTTCACCTTTTTCGTCAGCGCCGCTAAATAGCTGAGGGTGCTATAACCCTCGAGCATGTCGTTCTCGTGCGGACCGACCCCTCTGATCTGAAAAAAGTGATCCATGACCCACAAGCTGTAGAAGCCCGAGTCGTCGACCACATGAGCGATTTCTGCCAGCTTGCCGGGAATTTGCGCCGGTCCGCCCGGCCACGTGAAGCTGGGCACCTGCAGGCCAATTTTCATATGAATTCTCCTTGGTTGAGTGGGGCCGTTCAGCAGACAGTGATTCCCCGTACACCAGTCTACAGAGGCTGTCTTCGGCCGCAATTGGCGCCCCGAGTCTTTGCTTCGCAGTAACAGCTTTCCCTGAAATCACGGCGGGTCGGCTTCCGCACCTCGTATTTCGAGGCCTGCTCGGCGTTCACTCGCGTTAGGCCTGCATACTCGCCAGGTCACTAAATGACCCTCTACACCGAAGGCTTCCGCTGTCTCGTTACCTCCACGGCTGCTCCGATTGCTACCGGCTGGAGCGACAGTTGCCGGATGGGATTCGCATCTACTGGAAGACGGTGCCTTTGCACGGTGCGCACGATCAATCCGTGAGCGCAGGCAAGCCCTATAACTCTCAGTATCTCCCACCGTGTGTTCTTACACCCACGATAAGCCATTGAAAAAGCTGGCCAAGCGACGCACCGCGATTATGGAGCAAAAACCTATATCAGATTTTTACGCGTGGCCGCGTATCGTCGTGCTACCTGGAGCAGCAGCAATGCACATCAACACCAATCATACGAACCGCCTGGCACTGGCGCGGGTCCGTGCGGCCAAGACACCATGCACACAGAGCGGTAGTGATTCGTCGGCAGAACGCGTGGGCTTGATGCCGTATATCGGGGTGGGCACTTTCTGGGTGGCGGCCTTGCTGCGGTCGAGCCTGCGCCCGCACAAACTCCCCGATAGCGATCGAGCCGATCCTCAACCTTAGCGCGCGCCGGATACCTTTCAGGTGGGAGGCTGGCTGCTCGCGCGTTCAAGAGTTTGTTGAGGGACTCATGCTCCGGCAATGCGTGCCTGGACGACGATCATTTTGCAAGAGAAGCCCTTTATCTTTTGTGATCCCCACTTATCGCCTCGGTGAGGTAGGCCAGACCGTTGGCCGCTATGACGATCATTTCTGACGCAACAGTTCGCGAGCGGCGGCGGTCCCGCCGCCGCTTGTCTTTGCTCGAAGCCGTGCACCGAGCAGCGGCCGCT
>JBEKRP010000020.1:0-42014 GCA_049518595.1 Steroidobacteraceae bacterium | reverse complement strand
CAACATCAAGATGACGGTGGAGCTGATTGCCCCGATAGCGATGGAGGACGGACTGCGCTTTGCGATCCGCGAAGGCGGCCGCACCGTCGGCTCCGGCGTGGTGTCGAAGGTTATCAAGTAACGATTTTTCAAAGGTAGTGGACCATGGCCAATCAGAACATCCGCATCAGGCTCAAGGCGTTCGACCATCGCCTGATCGACAATTCGGCGAGGGAAATCGTCGATACGGCGCGCCGTACCGGTGCGACCGTGCGTGGCCCGGTCCCGCTGCCGACCAAGATGGAACGCTTCACGCTGCTGATCTCGCCGCACGCCGACAAGGACGCGCGCGACCAATACGAGCTGCGTACCCACAAGCGGCTGATGGACATCATGAACCCGACGGACAAGACCGTGGACGCATTGATGCGCCTGGAGTTGCCGGCGGGCGTGGACGTGCAGATCCGGTTGAATTGAAGGATTTAGCTGCTATACTGCGCGGTCTTTTTCGCCCGCCTGGATCGCCCTGAAACGGCTCCGGCGGCGCCGCTTAATGCGGATGATCGGGCGAGGTTGGCCTGAGGTTTTTCGGGCCAAGACCACTCGAGAGCATCAGCGCCTTGTGCGCTGCCCTCCTGTAGTCGCACCTGAAATGATCCGGCTCGCACCGACCGCAGTGCGCGCCTGTTGAGAGGATATAGAGTCATGGCTATTGGTCTGGTCGGCCGCAAGTGCGGTATGACGCGCATTTTCACCGACGCGGGCGAATCCGTGCCCGTGACCGTGATCGAGGTGCTGCCGAACCGCGTCACCCAGGTCAAGTCGGTCGAGACCGACGGCTATCGCGCGGTGCAGGTCACCTTCGGCACGCGCCGCCCGCAGCTGCTGACGAAATCGACCGCGGGTCACTTCGCCAAGGCGAACGTCGAGCCCGGTCGCGGCCTGATCGAGTTTCGCCTCCTCGGCAACGACCATGCCGACCTCAAGCTCGGCAGCGAGCTCAAGGTCGACCTGTTTGCGGAAGGCCAGGCGGTCGATGTCACCGGCGTGACCATCGGCAAGGGCTTCGCCGGCGTCCAAAAGCGTCACAACTTCGCCGGCGGCATGGCCTCGCACGGTGCCTCGCTCTCGCATCGCGTACCGGGCTCGATCGGCCAGCGCCAGACCCCGGGCCGCGTATTTCCCGGCAAGCGCATGTCGGGCCACATGGGTGTCGTGCGCCGCACCACCGAGAACCTGAAGGTCGTGGGCGTGGATAGCAAGCGCAACCTGCTGCTGATTCGTGGCGCCATCCCGGGCTCGGAAGGCGGCGACGTGGTCGTTCGCGCCTCGGTGAAGGCTCTGCGCCGTGCCGCGCGCAAGACCGTTCAGCCTCACAAGAAGTCGCAGCCATGATGCTCAAAGTTGCCAATGGCGGGGCCGAGCTCGCCGTGTCCGATGAGAACTTCGGCCACGTGTACAACCAGTCGCTGGTGTTCCAGGTGGTCAATGCGTATCTCGCGGCCGGCCGCTCGGGTACCAAGGCGCAGAAGACGCGCGCCGAGGTCAGGGGCGGCGGCAAGAAGCCCTGGGCCCAGAAGGGCACCGGATCAGCGCGGGCCGGCTCGATCCGCAGCCCGATCTGGGTCGGCGGCGGCCGCACCTTTGCCGCCCAGCCGCGCGATTTCACGCAGAAGGTGAATCGCAAAATGTATCGCGGCGCGATCCGCTCGATGCTGTCCGAGCTGGTGCGCCAGGACCGGCTGGTGGTGACCGCCTCGTTCGCGGTCGATCAGCCTAAGACCAAGCTGCTGCTGCAGCAGCTCAAGTCGCTCTCGCTCGAGGATGTGTTGATCCTCGTCGAGGCGGCCGATGAGAAGCTCACGCTGGCGGCGCGCAACCTGCCCAATGTGGAATTGCTGGCGGCGTCGGCGATCAATCCGGTGAGCCTGGCGCGACACGACAAGGTGCTGGCGACCGTCGGCGCCGTGAAACTGCTCGAGGCGCGCCTGCAATGACCGCCGCTCGCAAGCCGCTGGGTAGGGAAGGCCTGATGAACGTGCTGCTGGCCCCGCACGTGACCGAGAAGACCTCACTGGGCCTGCAGGAGCGCAACCAGTATGCGTTCCGCGTGCGCCGCGATGCGACCCGCACCGACGTGCGCCGCGCGGTCGAACTGATGTTCGAGGTCAAGGTCGAGGGCGTGCAAGTGCTGAACGAGTCGGGCAAGAAGCGGCGCTTTGGCAATCGCAATGGCCGCACCCAGGACTGGAAGAAGGCCTATGTGCGTCTGGCCGCCGGTCAGAGCATCGACTACGAAGCGCAGGCCCAGTCCCAGGCCAAGCGCTGAAGCTTCAAGGACGAATCAAACCATGGCCCTGATCAAACTCAAGCCCACCTCGCCCGGTACGCGCTTCCAGGTCCGTGTCAGCAAGGGCCATCTGTACAAGGGCGGCCCGTACGAACCGCTGACCGTCGCGCAGAGCAAGACCGGTGCGCGTAACCACTTCGGCCGCATCACCACGCGCCACATCGGCGGCGGCTCGCGGCAGAAGTACCGCCTGATCGATTTCCGTCGCGACAAGGACGGTGTCGGCGCGGTGGTCGAACGCATCGAATACGACCCGAACCGCACCGCGCACATCGCGCTGCTGCTGTATGCCGACGGCGAGCGCCGTTACATCCTCGCCCCCAAGGGCGTGAAAGATGGCGACGAACTGCGCTCGGGCAGCGAGGCGCCGATCAAGCCCGGCAACGCGATGGCGCTGCGGCACATTCCGGTCGGCTCGGTGGTGCACAATATCGAGCTTAAGCCCGGTCGCGGCGGTCAGCTCGCGCGCAGCGCCGGCGGCTCGGCGCAGTACACCTCACGCGAGGGCGTACATGCCTTCATTCGCCTGAAGTCCGGCGAGACGCGCAAGGTGCACATCGACTGCCGCGCGACGCTCGGCGAGCTCAGCAACGATGAGCACAACCTGCGCAAGTACGGCAAGGCCGGTGCGCTGCGCTGGATCGGCGTGCGCCCGACGGTGCGCGGCCTGGCGATGAATCCGGTCGATCACCCGCACGGCGGCGGTGAAGGCAAGTCCGGCCAGGGTAACCCGCACCCGGTGTCGCCTTGGGGCTGGAACACCAAGGGCAAGAAGACCCGCCGTAACAAGCGCACCAGCAACATGATCGTGCAGCGGAGGAATTAAGCGTGCCGCGTTCGTTGAAGAAAGGTCCGTTCGTGGATCTGCACCTGGCCAAGAAGGTGCAGACCGCAGTGCAGAAGAGCGATCGCCGGCCGATCAAGACCTGGTCGCGCCGCTCGATGGTCATCCCCGACATGGTCGGCCTGACACTCGCGATCCACAACGGCAGGCAGCACATACCCGTGCTGGTCACGGAGAACATGGTGGGTCACAAGCTTGGGGAATTCTCCCCGACGCGGCTGTTCAAGTCCCATTCCGGTGATCGCAAAGTGACCACCGCGGAGTAATGCGATGCAGGTAACCGCACGATTGCGCTACGCGCGCATCTCACCGCAGAAATGCCGGCTGGTGGCCGACACGGTCCGCGGCAAGGGCGTGGGCAATGCTCTATCGACCCTGAAATTCATGCCGAAGAAGGGTGCGCGGCTGGTGCTCAAGGTGCTCGAGTCGGCGATCGCCAACGCCGAGAACAACCTCGGCGCCGATATCGATGAGCTCAAGGTGACGCGCATCGAGATCGATACTGCGCCGGTACTGAAGCGCTTCGCGGCGCGCGCCAAGGGGCGCGGCAACCGCATCGTCAAGCGCAACAGCCATATCACGCTCGAAGTCGGCGACGGCAAGAAGGACTAGCCCATGGGCCAGAAGGTAAATCCGATCGGAATTCGTCTGGGCATCACGCGCGACTGGACGTCGAAGTGGTATGCCTCGAAGAAGCAGTTTCCGCTGCTGGTGCACACCGACTTTCGCGTGCGCGAGTTCCTGAAGAAGAAGCTGGCCGACGCTTCCGTGAGCCGCATTCTGATCGAGCGCGCCGCGAAGAAGGTCAACATCACGATCCAGACCGCGCGTCCTGGTATCGTGATCGGCAAGAAGGGCGAGGATATCGAGAAGCTGCGCGGCGAGACCGCGAAGCTGCTGGGCATGGCGATGCTCGACGTGCGCCTGAACATCTCCGAGATCCGCAAGCCCGAGCTCGATGCGCAGCTGGTCGCCGAGAGCATTTCGCAGCAGATCGAGAAGCGCGTGATGTTCCGCCGTGCCATGAAGCGTGCCGTGATGAGCACCATGCGCAGCGGCGCGCTCGGCATCAAGGTGCGCATGTCGGGTCGTCTGAACGGCTCGGAGATCGCGCGCACCGAGTGGTATCGCGAAGGCCGCATTCCGCTGCATACCTTTCGCGCCGACATCGACTACGGCCTGGCCGAGGCCAAGACGACCTATGGCGTGATCGGCATCAAGGTGTGGATCTTCAAGGGCGAGGTGTTCGACCAGGCGCAGCTCGATCGCCAGGCGGCCGAGCCGGCGGCGGTTGAGAGCGCTGCCGCCGTCACGCCAGCGCCAGCGCCGGCCGCCGCCGCCGCCGTGGTCGCGACCGCCGCCGCTGCCGCAGGCGCCGAGGTAGCCGGCTAAAGCGCCGCGAGCAGGCCGCGGCTGCAGGCGACTGCGGCGTGGCACAGTAAGTAACGAATTATGTTGCAACCAAAACGAACCAAATACCGCAAGCAGTTCAAGGGCCACAACGGCGGCCTGGCGCTGCGCGGCAGTACCGTGGCCTTCGGCGACTATGGCCTCAAGGCCACCGACCGCGCGCGCATGACCGCGCGTGAAATCGAGGCCGCGCGCCGCGCGATGGCGCGCTATGTGAAGCGCGGCGGCCAGATCTGGATCCGGGTGTTTCCCGATGTGCCGATCACCAAGAAGCCGCTCGAAGTGCGCATGGGCAGCGGCAAGGGCAACGTCGAGTACTGGATTGCCAAGGTCAAGCCCGGCAAGGTGCTGTTCGAGATGGAAGGCGTGAGCGAAGAGATCGCGCGCGAGGCTTTCCGCCTGGCCGGCGCCAAGCTGTCGGTGTCCACCACTTTCGTGAAGCGGCAGGTGCGCTGATGAAAGCCAGTGAGCTGCACAAGAAGTCGGCGCTGGAGCTGCAGAACGAGCTCATGTCGCTGCGCAAGGAACAATTCGCGCTGCGCTTGCAGCGCGCCACCGGTCAGCCGGTCAAGCCCGACCAGTTCGGCAAGGTGCGCAAGAACATTGCGCGCGTGAAAACGGTGCAGCGCGCGCTGCGTGCTGGAGGCAAATCATGAGCCCGGAGACCACGGACGCCGGCAAGGCCGTGCGCACCCTGACCGGACAGGTCGTGAGCAACAAGATGGACAAGACCATCGCTGTGGCGATCGAGCGCGTCGTGCGTCATCCGACCTACGGCAAGTTCGTACGCCGCACCACCCAGCTGCTGGCGCACGATGAGAAGAATGAGGCGCGCGAGGGCGACACGGTGTCGATCACGCCGTGCCGGCCGCTGTCGCGGCACAAGTCCTGGCGCCTGCTCGCGATCGTCGAGCGCGCGACTCCGGCTTGAGCCTGAAGGCGACGGCGAAAAGGAAGGCGATACCATGATTCAGCTACGCACCATGCTCAATGCCGCCGACAACAGCGGTGCGCGCACCCTCCAGTGCATCAAGGTGCTCGGCGGCACGCGCCGCCGCTATGCGACCGTCGGCGATGTCATCAAGGTCAGCGTCAAGGACGCGATCCCGCGCGGCAAGGTCAAGAAGGGCGAGGTCTACGATGCGGTCGTGGTGCGTACGCGCTGCGGCGTGCGCCGCCCGGACGGCTCGCTGATCAAGTTCGACGGCAATGCCGCCGTGCTGCTGACCAACAAGCTCGAGCCGATCGGTACCCGCATCTTCGGGCCGGTGACGCGCGAGCTGCGCAACGTGCAGTTCATGAAGATTATCTCGCTGGCGCCCGAGGTGCTCTAAAGGCCCGCGGGCGCGCCGACGGTGCCTGAGAAATCAGAGATAGCGATATGGAAAAGATCAGAAAAGGCGATCAGGTGGTGGTGCTGTCGGGCCGAGACAAGGGCCGGCGTGGCGCCGTGATCAGTGTGCTCGAAGGCGCTCAGGTGCTGGTCGAGAACGTCAATCGCGTCAAGCGGCACACCAAGCCGAACCCGCAGGCCAACCAGCCCGGCGGCATTATCGAGAAGGAAATGCCGCTGCCGCTGTGCAAGGTCGCTTTGTGGAACCCGGGCACCAAGAAGGGCGATCGCGTCGGCGTCAAGCGCCTGGCCGATGGCAAGATGGTGCGGTTTTTCAAGTCCAACGGCGAAGTGATCGACCTCTGAGGGCGCGCGCTTCGGCAACAGCGACCGAGTAACGGATATGGCAGAAAAGGCAAGGCTACAAGAGTTCTATCGCAGCAAGGTGGTGCCGCAGCTTCGTGCGGACCTTAAGCTGTCCAATCCGATGGAAGTGCCGCGGATCACCAAGATCACGGTGAACATGGGCGTGGGCGAGGCCGTGGCCGACCGCAAGGTCATGGATGCGGCGGTCGGCGATCTGACCAAGATCACCGGCCAGAAGCCGCTCATCTGCAAGGCCAAGAAAGCCATCGCGGCCTTCAAGGTGCGCGAAGGCTTGGCCGTAGGCTGCAAGGTGACGCTGCGCGGCGCGCGCATGTACGAGTTCCTCGACCGCCTGATCACGATCGCGATGCCGCGCATCCGCGATTTCCGCGGCATGTCGCCGCGCGGCTTCGACGGCCGCGGCAACTACAGCATGGGCGTGCGCGAGCAGATCATTTTTCCGGAGATCCAGTACGACACGGTGGACCAGTTGCGCGGCATGGATATTACGATCACGACCACGGCGCGCGACAACAAGCACGGCCGGGCATTGCTGGAAGCCTTCAGCTTCCCGTTCCGCAAGTAAGCGTCAAGCAAGCGGGTTCAAGGAAACGGTATGGCCAAGACCAACATGATAGAGCGCGAGCATCGGCGTGCACGGGTCGTGAAGAAGTACGCGACCAAGCGGGCGCAGCTCAAGGAACTCATTCGCAGCCCGAAGTCGACGCCGGAGCAGCGCGCCGCGGCGCAGATCGCCCTGCAGCAGCAGCCGCGCGATGCGTCCAAGAGCCGCCAGCGCCAGCGCTGCGCGATCACCGGCCGCTCACGCGGCGTGTATCGCAAGTTCGGACTGGCACGCGTCAAGATCCGCGAGGTGGCGATGCGCGGTGAGATTCCAGGACTCGGCAAGGCGAGCTGGTAGGAGCTGTAACGATGAGCATGACCGATCCGATCGCCGATCTGCTGACCCGAATCCGCAACGGCCAATCCGCGCGCAAAACCAGCGTCACGGTCGCGTCTTCGAAGCTGAAGACGGCGATCCTCAAGGTACTGAAGGACGAGGGCTATATCGCGGACTTCGGCCTGAACCAGGACGACGGCAAGCCCGTGCTGACGATCGACCTGAAGTACTACGACGGCCGTCCGGTGATCGACCGGATCGAGCGCGTGAGCCGGCCCGGGCTGCGCATCTATCGTGGCAAGGATGAGATTCCGCGCGTGCTCGGCGGCATGGGCACGGTGATCGTGTCCACGCCCAAGGGCGTAATGACCGACAAGGCGGCGCATGCGATCGGCCAGGGCGGCGAAGTCCTGTGCATCGTCGCGTGATGCGGCGCGCACTGACAAGGTGAGCTGAACATGTCCAGAGTTGCCAACCGAATGATCGATCTGCCCAGCGGTGTGACCGTGAGCATTGCCGCCGGTAACGTCACCGTCAAGGGCGCCAAGGGCGCGCTCACGATGGCGATCGGGCCGGGCGTGTCGGTGGAACAGCAGGACAAGAAACTGTCGGTGAAATATGCAGGCACCGAGCAGGCGCGCATGACCGCCGGCTCGACGCGCGCGCACCTGGCGAATATGGTGATGGGCGTCACCAAAGGTTACGAGAGCAAGCTCGAGCTGGTCGGCGTCGGCTTTCGTGCCCAGGTGCAGGGCAAGGTATTGAGCCTGACGCTCGGTTTCTCGCATCCGGTGGCCTATCCGATTCCGGAGGGCATCACCATCGAGGCACCGAGTCTCACCGAGATCCTGGTCAAAGGCACGGACCGGCAAAAGGTAGGTCAGACCGCGGCCGAAATCCGCGACATCCGGCCGCCCGAGCCCTACAAGGGCAAGGGCGTGCGCTACAAGGATGAACAGATCTCCCTCAAGGAAGGCAAGAAGAAGTAGCGCGGCGAGAGATACATGAATATCACCAAGAAAGAGCGGCGCCAGCGCCGCGCTGTCAAAGCCCGGGCGCAGATCCGCGCGCTCAAGGTCGCGCGCCTGACCGTGCACCGCACGCCGCGCCACATCTACGCGCAGGTGTTCGACGGCAAGGGCGAGCGCGTACTGGCCACCGCCTCGACACTGCAGAAAGACGTCGCGGCAGGGCTCAGGGGTACCGGCAACATCGAGGCCGCGAAGAGCGTCGGCCGCACCATCGCCGAGCGGGCCAAAGCCGCCGGCATCACCCGCGTCGCCTTCGACCGCGCAGGCTTTCAATATCACGGCCGCGTTAAGGCGCTGGCCGAAGCGGCGCGCGAGGCCGGACTCGAGTTCTAAAGGCAGATCAATATGGCAAGAATGGACAAGTCGCAGAGCGCCGATGAGCTGGTCGAGAAGCTCGTGGCCGTGAACCGCACCGCCAAGGTCGTCAAAGGCGGCCGCCAGTTCGGTTTCACCGCGCTGACCGTGGTCGGCGACGGCGCGGGCCGCGTCGGCTTCGGTTTCGGCAAGGCGCGCGAAGTGCCGGTGGCGATATCGAAAGCCATGGCGCAGGCGCGCAAGAACATGGTCAACGTCAGCCTTCGCAACGACACGCTGCACTACGCCATCAGGGGCGCGCACGGCGCGACCCGCGTATTCATGCTGCCGGCCTCGGAAGGTACCGGCGTGATCGCCGGCGGCGGCATGCGTGCGGTGCTCGAATGCGCCGGTGTGCGCAATGTGCTCGCCAAGAGCTACGGCTCGCGCAATCCAATCAACGTGGTGCGCGCGACGGTCAATGCGCTCGCCAATGTGCGCTCGCCGGAAGACATCGCGGCCAAGCGCGGCAAGAGCGTGGAAGACATTCTCGGGAGCGCCTGATGGCCGTCGTCAGCAAGCACAGCAGCAAGCAGATCAAGGTCACGCTCACCCGCAGCGTGCACGGGCAGCTCAAGAACATTGCCGCCTCGGTGCGCGGTCTCGGGCTGCGCCGGCCGCACCAGAGCGTCACGATCGCCGATACGGCGGAGAACCGCGGCATGATCCACGCCGCCGGGCACCTGCTGAAAGTGGAGCAGAACTGACATGCGTTTGAACGACATCAAGCCGACCGCCGGTTCGCGCAAGCCGCGGCTGCGCGTCGGTCGCGGTGCCTCGGCCGGGCAGGGCAAGACCTGCGGCCGCGGCGTCAAGGGCCAGCGTGCGCGCAAGGGCGGCTATCACAAGGTGGGCTTCGAAGGCGGCCAGATGCCGCTGCAGCGTCGTCTGCCCAAGGTCGGCTTTCGCTCGGCGATGAAGGCCACGCGCGCCGAAGTGCGCCTGCACGAGCTGGCCGGGATTGCGGCCGCCGTGATCGATCTGGCGGCGCTGAAGCGGGCGGGGATCGTGCCGGCGTCAGCGGACCAGGCCAAGGTGGTGCTGTCGGGTGAGCTCAAGAAGCCGGTGACCCTCAAGGGCATCGCGGCCACCAAGGGCGCGCGCGCGGCGATCGCCGCCGCCGGCGGCCGATTCGAGGACTGACATGGCCAATTCCGCCCTCACGAATCCGGCCGCCGCGCTCGCCGAAGCCGGACGGCAAGGCGAGATCCGCAGCCGGCTGCTGTTCCTGGTCGGCGCGTTGGTCGTCTATCGGATCGGCACCTTCATTCCGGTCCCGGGCATCAATCCGGACGCGGTGGCGCGCTTTTTCAATGACCAGTCGAACACTATTCTGGGCATCGTCAACAGCTTCTCGGGTGGCGCGCTGCAGCGACTGTCCATCTTCGCGATGGGCGTGATGCCGTATATCTCCGCCTCGATCATCATCCAGATGTTGTCGATGGTAGTGCCGTCGTTGATGGAAGCGCGTAAAGAGGGCGAGTCGGGCCGGCGCCGCATCACGCAGATGACGCGCTATGCCACCTTGGGTCTGGCGCTGTTCCAGTCGTTTGGCGCCGCGGTGGCGCTGCAGAATGGCGGCATGACCCTGGCCAAGGGCTTCGTGGAATGGTATGTGCCGGCCACGATCACCATGACCACGGGCACCATGTTCCTGATGTGGCTCGGCGAGCAGATCACCGAGCGCGGCATCGGCAACGGCATCTCCATGCTCATTCTGTCCGGCATCGTCGCCGGCATGCCGGGCGCCATCGGCCGCACGTTCGAGTCGGTCAGCACCGGCGAGATGAACCCGCTGTTCGCGATCCTGCTGATCGGCATCGTCGTCGGCGTGACCGCGTTCTGCGTCTACGTCGAGCGCGCGCAGCGCCGGATCACGGTCAACTACGCCAAGCGCCAGGTCGGCCGGCGCATGTATGCCGGCCAGAGCAGCCACCTGCCGTTCAAGCTGAACATGTCGGGTGTGATCCCGCCGATCTTCGCATCCAGCCTGCTGCTGTTTCCGGCCACGATGGCGAGTTTCTTCGGCTCGAACCCGGACTCCAAGCTCAGCGAGGTGTTGCAGAACATATCGACCTCGCTCGGCTATGGCCAGCCGCTGCACCTGGTGCTGTATGCGGGGTTGATCGTTTTCTTCTGTTTCTTCTACACCGCGCTGGTGTTCAATTCGCGCGAAACAGCGGATAATTTAAAGAAATCCGGGGCCTTCATTCCCGGCATCCGCCCCGGCCAACAGACCGGCGAGTACATCGACAAGGTGCTGACTCGCCTGACGCTCTGGGGCGCGATCTACATCATGGCCGTCTGCCTGGTTCCCGAGATTCTCGTGTCCTCGCAGGGTGTGCCGTTCCAGTTCGGCGGCACCTCGCTGCTGATCGTCGTGGTGGTGGTGATGGACTTCATGGCGCAGCTGCAGGCGCATCTGATGTCGCACCACTATCCGGGTCTCATGAAGAAGGCGAATCTGCTGGGCGGGGGCCGTAGCGGCTCCGCGCAGAGTTAGCCCGGCAGTATGGCCATAGCGCAGGTGTACGATGAAAGTACGTCCATCAGTCAAGAAAATCTGCAAGAACTGCAAGATCGTGCGGCGGCGCGGCGTGGTCTATGTGATCTGCAGCTCCGACGCGCGCCACAAGCAGCGCCAGGGATGAACAGCCGACATGAACCAAGGTTGAGGTAGCGGAAGTCATGGCACGCATAGCCGGCATCAATATTCCGATGAACAAGCACGTGAGCGTCGGGCTCACGCACATCTATGGCATCGGCCCGGCGCGCGCGGTCGCGATCTGCGAGGGCGCCGGCATAACGCCGACCACCAAGGTCAAGGACCTGACGGAGGCCGAAGTCGCGGCCATACGCTCGTATATCGCCAAGTGGCCGGTCGAGGGTGACCTGCGCCGCGAAGTGTCGATGAATATCAAGCGACTCATGGACTTAGGCACCTGGCGAGGCCTGCGGCATCGCAAGGGCCTGCCGGTGCGCGGGCAGCGAACCCGCACCAATGCGCGCACGCGCAAGGGCCCGCGCAAGCAGGCCGTGAAGCTCAACGCACCGCCGGGCAAGACCTGAGGGCGCGAGACCCTCGCGGAATGTTTTTTGACCTTGAGAACGTACACAGGCACCCACATTTATGGCTGATCAGAAGACACAGCAGCCGAGCGCCGGCGGCGGGGCGAAGAAGCCCAAGAAGGCGCGCAAGAACGTGCTCGACGCGATCGCTCACGTGCATGCATCGTTCAACAACACGATCATCACGATCACCGATCGGCAGGGCAATACGCTGTCCTGGGCGACCTCGGGCGGCTGTGGTTTTCGCGGTTCGCGCAAGAGCACGCCGTTTGCGGCCCAGGTGGCGGCCGAGAAGGCCGGCACCGCCGCGCAGGAGCATGGCGTGAAGAACGTCGAGGTCCGCGTCGCCGGCCCCGGTCCGGGGCGCGAGTCGGCGGTACGCGCGCTCAACGCCTGCGGGCTGAAGATCACGAGCATTGCGGACGTTACGCCGATCCCGCACAACGGCTGCCGTCCCCCCAAGAAGCGTCGCGTTTAACGGCGGCGAAGGAAGCAAGGAACCATGGCGCGTTATCTCGGTCCAACCTGCAAGCTCGCTCGCCGCGAGGGTACGGATTTGTTCCTCAAGAGCGGCTCCAAGCCGCTCGAGAGCAAGTGCAAGCTGCAGGTGCCCCCCGGCGGCATCAAGGGTGAGCGGCGGCAACGGCTGTCGGACTACGGTTTGCAGCTGCGCGAGAAGCAGAAGCTGCGCCGCATGTATGGAGTGCTCGAGCGCCAGTTCCGCAATTACTACCAGGCCGCGGCGCGCCGTGCCGGCGCCACCGGCGAGACGCTGCTCAAGCTGCTCGAGTGCCGGCTCGACAACGTGGTCTACCGCATGGGTTTCGCGGCCACGCGCGCCGAGGCGCGCCAGCTGGTCGCGCACAAGTCGGTCAACGTCAACGGCCAAGTGGTCAGCATTCCTTCGTATCAGTGCAAGGCCGGCGACGTGCTCGAGATCCGCGAGAAGGCGCGCAAGCAGCTGCGCATTCAGAGCGCGCTGGCGATCGCGACCCAGGTCGGCTTCCCCGAGTGGCTCGAGGTCAGCGACAAGGAGTTTCGCGGCGTGTTCAAGGCGGTGCCGGCGCGCGATGAGGTGCTGCCGGACATCAACGAGAACCTGGTCGTGGAGTTGTATTCGAAGTGATCGGTTGCCGTGCCTGCGGGCGCGGCAGCGGATCGATGAGTCCATTCTCAGTTTGGGGTGTAGCAGCATGCAAGCATCGGTTTCGGAATTTTTGAAGCCCCGCGTCGTCAAGGTACAGCCGGTCGCACCGCGACAGGCGCGGGTGGTCATTGAACCGTTCGAACGCGGATTCGGCCACACCCTGGGCAATGCACTGCGGCGCGTGCTGCTGTCCTCGATGCCCGGGGCCGCCATCACGGAAGTCGAGATCGACGGCGTGTTGCACGAGTACACCAGCATCGAGGGCGTGCAGGAGGACGTGGTCGATATCCTGCTGAACCTGAAATCGGTCGCGCTGCGCATGCATGCGCGCAACAGCGCCGAGCTGCGGCTGCACAAGAAGGGCCCGGGCCCGGTGACCGCCGGCGACATTCAGGCCGACCACGATATCGAGGTGGTCAATCCGGAGTTCGTGATCGCCAACCTGACCAAGGCCGGCGAGCTCAACATGCAGCTCAAGATCGAGCGCGGCCGCGGCTATCGGCCGGCGGTGCAGCGCGTCGCCTTCGAAGAGCAGAGCCGCCCGATCGGCCGTCTGCTGCTCGATGCCTCGTTCAGCCCGGTGCGCCGCGTGACCTATTCAGTCGAAGCCGCGCGCGTCGAGCAGCGCACCGATCTTGATAAGCTGATCATCGACATCGAGACCAACGGCACGATCGAGCCGGAAGAGGCGATCCGTCGCGCGGGCGGCATCCTCAAGGATCAGCTGTCGGTCTTCGTCGATCTGCAGGGCGAGGACGAGGCGGTCGCCAAGACCACCGAGATGCAGTTCGATCCCATCCTGCTGCGGCCGGTGGACGAGCTCGAACTCACCGTGCGCAGCGCCAACTGCCTCAAGGCCGAGAATATTCACTACATCGGCGACCTCGTGCAGCGTACCGAAGTCGAGCTGCTGCGCACACCGAACCTCGGCAAGAAGTCGCTCACGGAGATCAAGGAAGTGCTACAGAGCCACGGCCTGATGCTGGGCATGCGGCTGGAAGGCTGGCCGCCGGCCGGGCTGCGGCACGACGAGGAGAGCAGCAGCGGGCTGATTTGAGCCGCGGCGGGGAGCCCTGGGCGCATCTGCGCGGCTTACCGCTGCAGCCAGTCTGCGGGTTGATCAGCTCATTGGATTAGAGAGTAGACATGCGTCATAAGCTTTCCGGCCGTCAACTGTCCCGCAATAGCCCGCACCGTCATGCGATGCTGCGCAATATGGCGTCGTCGCTGCTGCGGCACGAGACCATCCGCACTACGTTGCCGAAGGCCAAAGAGTTGCGGCGAGTGGTCGAGCCGCTGATCACGCTGGCGAAGACCGATACGGATGCACGCCGGCGGCTGGCGTTCGCGCGGCTGCGCGACGTGGTGGTAGTGACCAAACTGTTCGACGACCTGGGCCGGCGCTTCAAGGCCCGTGCGGGCGGCTATACGCGCATCCTGCACCTGCTGCCGCGCCCAGGAGATGCCGCGCCGATGGCGCTGATGCAGCTGGTGGACGGGCCGGCGGGCGGGGCCGTCACGGCGGACAGCGAGCAGAAGGCGGGCAAGCCGGGCAGCCCTCGTAAGAGAAAGGCCGGCAAGAAGGCGCCGGAGCCCGCCCCTGCCGCGGCCGCCGAGGCCCCCAAGAGGCGGACGCGCAAGAAGAAGACGGCCGCCGCTTAATAGTGGCTGGATACTGGTCATGGAGCACCTGCAATGAGCCTGGCGTCAGAATTCAAAGAATTCGCGATGAAGGGGAACGTGGTCGATATGGCGGTCGGCGTCATCATCGGCGCGGCATTCGGCAAGATCGTCTCCTCATTGGTCGGCAATGTGTTCATGCCGGTTCTTGGCAAACTGATCGGGGGATTCAACTTCGCCGATCTGGCGCTGAATCTGGGCACTGACCCCGCCGGCAAAGCCGTCGCCATCACCTACGGCGTATTCCTGCAAAGCGTCTTCGATTTCCTGATCATCGCGCTGGTGCTGTTCGTGGCGCTTCGAGGCATTAATCGCCTGAAGCGGCCCCCGCCCGCTGCGGCCGTGCCGCCGCCGCCGACGCGTGAGGAACAGCTGCTCATTGAGATTCGCGACCTGCTCGCCAAGCGCTGACAATCGCGCCCTGGCGCGCCGCGCCGCGCCTGTCATCACTGCTGCTCTGACTGCGAGTGCTGCCCCGCGCGCCTGTAAAAACTGCCGCTACACGAAGGGCGGCAGTTTAAAATGTGCTGGAGAATCTATAGAATTCGAGATCGGGCGTCACAGGCCCCCGACAACCTAGTTTGCACTCTCATTATCAGCTCCGTTATTTCATACAAATTTGGGGATTCATCGATGAATACAAAGCTTGCTCTTGGCGCTCTTGCAGCGGCGGCGGTCATGCTCGTCGCTTGCAGCAGCTCGGAAACCCCGGCTCCGCCGGCTGCCCCGGCAATGGCGCCGGCTGCCCCGGCAATGGCGCCGGCTGATAGCAGCAGCAGTGGCGCAATGGCCGCTCCGGCTGACAACAGCAGCAGTGGCGCAATGGCCCCTTCGACCCCGCCCAAGTAAGTCGGAGTTGATTTAGGCCGACGAGCTTCGAGCTCGCGGGAAAGCCCGAGCAGACCGGAGGCCTCCGGTCGGCCGGGCTTTCCTGTTTATCAGCCAGGGCGACACGGTTAAGCCCGCAGGGTTTGAAGGCACTTTCGATGAATCAAGTCAGCGTCAGGGATAGCCGTAGATCGCGCGACGATCGCCGCTGGATTGAGAGCGTTTACCGCGATTACCTGAACGATCTGGCGCCCGCGGCGACCGGAATCTTCCCGATGCTCGGCGAGATCGGGCACCGCGTGCCCGACCAGCTGATGCGCTGGTATGCCGATCCGAACGCGCAGATCATGGTCATTCTCTATGGCGACGAGCGGGCCGGTTTTGCGATGGTCAACCAGCGGCTGCAGCAGTCCGTCGACGTCGGCATGGCGGCGGCGGTAGGAGCGGCTGCACCGCCGGCCGCCACGCCCGAGTATTCGATGGCGGAGTTTTTCATCGCCCGGCCGTGGCGTCGGCGCGGAATCGGTGCGCAGGCGGTGCGGCTGCTGCTCGATCGCTTCACCGGCCAGTGGCTGATCACCGAGCACGTGCTCAATGCGGCGGCGGTGAAGTTCTGGCGCCGCGTGGTGGCGGCCTACACGGGCAGCAAGTACCAGGAGCGCATCGTCAACGGCGAGGTCCACCAGCGCTTCGAGTCCGGATCGCGGCGGGCACGCTGAGGGCTTGCGCCCTGAGATCGCGCAGCAACGGTTTGAGGTACTGGCCGGTGATCGATTCCGGCACCTGGCAGATCTCTTCCGGTGTGCCGGCGGCGACCACCCGGCCGCCGCGATCGCCGCCTTCGGGACCCAGGTCGATCACGTAGTCGGCGGTCTTGATGACGTCGAGATTGTGCTCGATCACCACCAGGGTATTGCCGGCGTCGCGCAGCTGGTGCAGCACGTGCAAGAGCTGCGCGATGTCGTGGAAGTGCAGGCCGGTGGTGGGCTCATCGAGAATATAGAGCGTGCGGCCGGTGCCGCGCTTGGCGAGTTCGCGCGCCAGCTTGACCCGTTGCGCCTCGCCGCCGGAGAGCGTGGTGGCGTTTTGCCCCAGGCGCACATAGGAGAGGCCGACCTCGATCAAGGTGCGCAACTTCACCGCGGCCGCCGGCAGATTTTCGAACAGCTTAAGCGCGTCCTCCACCGTGGTATCGAGCACTTCGTGGATATTGCGGCCGCGGTAGTGGATATCGAGCGTCTCGCGGTTGTAACGCCGTCCTCGGCAGACATCGCAGGGCACATAGACATCCGGCAGGAAGTGCATCTCGACGCGAATGACGCCGTCGCCCTGGCACGCCTCGCAGCGTCCGCCCTTGACGTTGAAGCTGAAGCGGCCGGCGTCATAGCCGCGAGCGCGGGCCTCGGGCACCGCGGCAAACAGCTCGCGGATGATAGTGAACAGGCCGGTGTAAGTCGCGGGATTGGAGCGCGGCGTGCGGCCGATCGGATTCTGGTCGATCTCGATCACGCGCTCGAAGCGCTTGAGTCCCTCGATTTCATCGCACGGCCCGGCGCCATCAGCGCTGGCGTCGTTCAGCTGCGCCGCGGCGTGGCGGAACAGTGTGTCGTCCACTAAAGTTGATTTGCCGGAGCCGGAAACGCCGGTAACGCAGGTCAGCAGTCCGACCGGCAGCGCGACCGTGACATTGCGCAGGTTGTTGCCGCGCGCGCCGCGGATGGTGATCCATTGACCGTGCTGCGGGCTGCGACGGCGCTCGGGCAAGGGAATGATCTCGCGGCCCGAGAGATAGGCGCCGGTCAGTGAGGCCGCATCGGCTTCGATCTGCGCCGGCGTGCCCTCCGCCACGACCAGGCCGCCATGGGCGCCCGCCCCGGGACCCAGATCGACGACGTGATCGGCGGCGCGGATCGCGTCGGCATCATGCTCGACCACGATGACCGTGTTGCCAAGGTCGCGCAGTCGCTTCAGCGTACGCAGCAGGCGCTCGTTGTCGCGCTGATGCAGTCCGATCGAGGGCTCATCGAGGATATACATCACGCCGGTGAGGCCCGAGCCTACCTGGCTGGCGAGGCGTATACGCTGCGCCTCGCCGCCGGAGAGCGTGCTGGCAGCGCGATCGAGGCTCAGGTAGTCCAGGCCTACATCCACCAGGAAGCGCAGGCGCTCGCTGACCTCACGCACGATGCGCGCGGAGACCTCGGCGCGCCAACCCGGCAGCGTCAGGCCGGCGTAATACTCGCGCGCCTGGCCGACCGTGAGGCGGGTAATCTCGGCCAGGTTGCGGCCCTCGATCAGCACCGAGCGTGCGGCCTCATTCAGACGCGCGCCGCCACAATCGATGCAGGGGCGGTTGCCCAGGTACTTGCGCAGCTCATCGCGCACCGCCTGCGAGTCGGTCTCACGGAAGCGGCGCTCGAGATTGGGCACGATGCCCTCGAAGGTGTGGCGCTTGCGTGCGGTGCCGCCGCCTTCCTTGTAGCGGAAATCGATCTGATCCTCGCCGCCGCCATAGAGCAGCACCCGCTGCACGCGCTCGTCGAGTTCGATCCAGGGGGTCTCGACATCGAATTCGTAATGGCGCGCGAGCGACTGCAGCATCTGGAAATAATGCGCGTTGCGCCGGTCCCAGCCGCGCACGGCGCCGCCCGCGAGCGACAGATGCGGGTGCACGACCACCCGTTCCGGGTCGAAGAATTCCTGAAAGCCCAGGCCGTCGCAGGTCGGGCAGGCGCCCGACGGATTGTTGAACGAGAACATGCGCGGCTCGAGCGGCGGCACCGAGAAGCCGCACTCGGGACAGGCGTGGCGGCTCGAGAACAGCATGGCGCCCAGCGCCGGATTTTCCGGGAACACCACTCGCACTACCCCAGAGCTGAGCCGGATCGCGGTCTCGAACGACTCGGCGAGCCGCTGGGCGGCTTCCGGGCGCACGCGGAAGCGATCGACCACCGCCTCGATGGTGTGTTTGCGCTTGGGATCGAGCGCTGGCACGGCGTCGATCTCGTGCACGACCTCATCGATGCGCACACGTACGAAGCCCTGCCCGGCAAGCCCGCTGAGCAGCTGGGCGTGCTCGCCACGACGGTCGTCGATCAGCGGCGCCAGCAGCAGTGCGAGCTCCCCGGCGGGCGCCTGCAGCACCTGATCGACCATCTGGCTCACGGTCTGCGCCGCCAGGTCGATGCCGTGGTGCGGGCAACGCGGTATGCCCGCGCGTGCATACAGCAGCCGCAGGTAGTCGTAGATTTCGGTGACGGTACCGACGGTGGAGCGCGGGTTATGCGAGCCGGTCTTCTGCTCGATCGCGATCGCCGGCGACAGCCCTTCGATGCTGTCGACGTCGGGTTTGTCCATGATCGACAGGAACTGGCGCGCGTATGCCGACAGCGACTCGACGTAACGGCGCTGCCCTTCCGCATAAAGAGTGTCGAACGCCAGCGACGACTTGCCCGAACCCGACAGGCCGGTGATCACGATCAGCCGCTCGCGCGGCAGATCGAGATCGATATTGCGCAGGTTATGGGTGCGGGCACCGCGCACGCGGATGGTTTGCAAACAGGCTCCTGATACGCCGACGGCTCAATTGACGAAACAACCACTATAAACGCAGCGGCGCCCTGCGCTCAAAAACACTACAATGGCTTCCGCTTCAAGGCCCGGCCCCACCGTGGGCTCGGACCGCTCATCGGCCAGGCAATTCAGGGGCAGCACATGGCACGCGGCATCAACAAAGTCATCCTTTTCGGTCATCTTGGCGCGGATCCCGAGACGCGGGCGATGCCCTCGGGCATGACAGTCGCCAACATGCGGCTGGCGACCACCGAGAGCTGGAAGGACAAGCAGTCCGGCGAGCAGCAGGAACGCACCGAATGGCACAATGTGGCGCTCTTCGGGCGGCTGGGCGAGATCGCCGCCGAGTACCTGCGCAAAGGCTCTCAAGTTTATATTGAGGGCAGATTGCGCACACGCAAGTGGCAGGACAAGGAAGGCCGGGATCGCTACACGACCGAGATCGTCGCCAACGACATGCAGATGCTCGGTGGTCGCGGCGGCGCTAGCGGTGGTGGTGGCGGTGGCGGCGGCTCTGGCGAGGGGGCAGCGCGTGCGGAAGCCGCGGAGACTGTGGCCAGCGGCGCAGGGGCATCGCGTGATAATTTCGACGATGACATCCCGTTTTAGACGCGGTGTTCGAGTCTAGGGACCCCATAGCCCACCGCTGAGAGGTTTCAAACACTTAGGAGAGTTTTTCGTAATGAAAAACTCTCCTAAGTGTTTGAAACCTCTCAGCGGGCGATCGCAAGTCCCTGAGGCTCGATCGCAGGGGCCTGAGCCGGGCCTGATATTGATATAATCAATTGATTTTAAAGAGTTTTACGCACACAGCGCGCCAACCCGATGTCGGCCGCGTTCCCTGTACGGGCTAAAACCGTTAACCTTGCCAGTCCAATCCCGCCACGCCATGACCGGCCGCTTCTACATCAAGACCTTCGGTTGCCAGATGAACGAGTACGACTCCGCGCGTATGGCGGACGTGCTGCGCTCGACTGTGGGCCTTGCCGCGACCGAGGACCCGGCGCAGGCCGATGTGCTGCTCATGAACACCTGCTCGGTACGCGAGAAGGCGCAGGAGAAGGTGTACTCCTTGCTCGGTGAGTGGCGCGGGCTCAAGGCGCAGCGGCCGGAGCTGATCATCGGCGTCGGCGGTTGCGTCGCCAGCCAGGAAGGCGAGGCCATCACCGCGCGTGCGCCATTCGTCGATCTGGTATTCGGGCCGCAGACCATTCACCGCTTGCCGCAAATGATCGATGAGCTCCAATCGCGGGGCCGCGCCGTGGTCGATGTGAGCTTTCCGGAGATCGAGAAGTTCGACTGCCTGCCCGCGCCGCGGGCGCAAGGCGCTCGGGCTTCGGTCTCGGTCATGGAAGGCTGCAGCAAGTACTGCAGCTTCTGCGTCGTGCCGTACACGCGCGGCGATGAGGTCAGCCGTCCGTTCGACTCGGTGCTCGAGGAGGTGCGCGCACTCGCGCGTCAGGGCGTCGGGGAGATCCTGCTGCTGGGCCAGAACGTCAATGCCTACGCGGGCGCCATGGCGGACGGGGCGGTGGTGGATCTGGCGACGCTGATTCATCACGTCGCGGCGGTTCCCGGCATACAGCGCATACGATTCACCACCTCGCATCCGCTCGCGTTCAGCGACAGCCTGGTCGAGGCCTACGCGGGCGTGCCGCAGCTCGCCAATCACCTGCACCTGCCGGTGCAGAGCGGTTCGGATCGCATCCTGGCGCTGATGAAGCGCGGCTACACGGGCCTCGAGTACAAGCAGCGAATCCGCGAACTGCGGGCGGTGCGGCCGGACATTGCGATCTCCAGCGACATCATCGTCGGCTTTCCGGGTGAGACCGAGCGCGACTTCGAAGCTACGCTCAAGCTGGTGGCCGACGTGCAGTTCGACCAGTCATTCTGTTTTCTCTATAGCCGCCGGCCCGGCACGCCAGCTGCCTCGCTGCCGGATGAGGTGCCACTGCTGACCAAGCAGCAACGGCTCACAAGGCTGCAGGCGCAGCTCGATGCACAGGCATTGGCAATCAGCCGCCGCATGGTCGGCAGCGTGCAGCGCGTGCTGGTCGAGCGTGGCGCAAAGAAGGGTCAGGGGGAGCTGGCCGGCCGCACCGAGAACAACCGCTGGGTGAACTTTCCGGGACCGCACTCGCTGCTGCAGCGCTTCGTCGACGTCATCGTCACCGAGGCGCGCCCGCACTCGCTGCGCGGCCGCGTGTTGCCGGCATCGGGCTCGATCGCGCCATCGGCCGCGGCTGCGGGCGCGGATTCGGCGGTGTCGCCTGACAGCATGGATGCGGTGCGCCCTGTGCCCGCCGCGCCGTTCGACCGCGCGCAGATGCCAATGGCTCGCGCGGTGGAGGCCTGAGAACGCGTGAGCTCCAGTAGCGCTGCATTGCGCGAATTCGCTCTTGAACCCGCCGATAACTCGCGACTCGCGAGCCTGTGCGGGCCGCTCGATGCTAACCTGCGGCTGGTGGAATCGCGCCTCGGCGTGGAGATTCGCCGGCGCGGGCACGCATTCCGGATCAAGGGCGCGCGCGCAGCGGCGACCGAGTCGGTGCTGCGCGACCTGTTCGCGCAAACCAAACATCAGCAGCTCACCGCCGAACAGGTGCACCTGTGCCTGGTGGAGCACGCCAACGACCGCAACGGCAATGGCAAGGGCAATGGCAATGGCGGTGCCGTCGTCGCGCTGGCCCCCGCCGGGCCCGACGCGGAGCAGGAGGCCGAAGGCGGCGGTGCCGGACGTCGCGGCACGGTTCGCGCGCGCGGCGCGCATCAGCGCGAATACCTGGCCAACATCCAGCACCACGATCTGAGCTTCGGTATAGGTCCGGCCGGCACCGGCAAGACCTATCTGGCGGTTGCCTGCGCGGTCGAGGCGCTGCTGTCCGAGCGCGTGCGCCGCATCGTGCTGGTACGGCCGGCGGTCGAGGCCGGTGAGCGGCTCGGATTTCTGCCCGGCGACATGGCGCAGAAGGTCGATCCTTATCTGCGGCCGATGTACGACGCGCTGTACGAAATGATGGGTTTCGAGCGCGTGGCGCGTTTCATCGAGCGCAATGCGATCGAGGTGGCGCCGCTGGCGTTCATGCGTGGCCGCTCCCTGAATGAATCCTTCATCATTCTCGATGAAGCCCAGAACACCACCATCGAGCAGATGAAGATGTTCCTGACGCGCATCGGCTTCGGCGCGCGGGCGGTGGTGACCGGCGACCTGACGCAGACCGATCTGCCGAGCGGCCGCATGTCCGGTCTGCAGCACGCGCAGCTAATCCTGCGCGGCGTACAGGGTGTCGCCTTCACTTTCTTCGACGCGGGCGACGTGGTGCGCCATCCGCTGGTGCAGCGGATCGTGCAGGCCTACGAGTCGCATGAGATGGCTCGTGAGCCATGAGACAGGCTGCGCCAGCGGTCAGCATCGTGCGCGGGGTACGCGGCGGCTGGCTGCCCGCAGCGCGCGAGTTTCGACTATGGGCCGGCGCGGCGCTCGGTGCGCGGGCGCGCGGGCGCGAGATCTCGGTGTTGCTGGTCGGTCCGGGACGCAGCCGCGCGCTCAATGCGCAATACCGCGGCCGCGACCTACCCACCAACGTGCTGTCGTTTCCGGCGCCGCCGAGCGCCGCAAGTGCTTCGGGTCTGTTGGGCGATCTGGTGATCTGTCCGGCGGTGCTGCGCGCGGAAGCGCGGGCACAGCACAAGAGCGCGCGCGCACACTGGGCGCACCTGGTCGTGCACGGTGTGCTGCATCTGCTGGGCTATGACCACGAGCACGAGGACGAAGCCCTGCGCATGGAGCGCCGCGAAGTCCGGGTGCTGCGCCGCCTCGGCGTCGCCAATCCGTACCGCATACCGGCGCCGCGGGCGCGCCGATCGGCATAGCGACGGCCACCGGAGCACGCGCAGGCATGGCTAAGGACGGTCCAGACAGCACCGGTCGCATTGGCGTCAGCGGACGCTGGCGCGCGCGCATCACGCGAACGCTGGCCGCAGGTCTGAAGGATCGGGCGCAACTGCTGGAGATGCTGGCCGAGTCGCAGCAGCGCGGCGTGCTCGACGCCGACGCCTTCGCGATGCTGGAAGGGGTGCTCGCGGTCGCGGATCTGCAGGTGCGTGACATCATGATTCCGCGGGTGCAGATGGTCTGCCTGTACCGCGACGATCCGATCGCGCGCATCCTGCCGGCCGTGGTCGAATCGGGTCACTCGCGTTTTCCGGTGCTCGACGGCGACCGCGACGATGTCGTCGGCATTCTGCTGGCGAAGGATCTGCTGCGGCTGTTCGCCGGTGCGACGCCGGCAAAGTTCGATATGCGCGAATACATGCGGCCGGTGGTATTCGTGCCTGAATCCAAGCGCCTCAACGTGCTTCTCAAGGAGTTCCGCGGCAGTCGCAACCATATGGCCATCGTCGTCGATGAATACAGCGGTGTCGCCGGTCTGGTGACCATCGAGGACGTGATCGAACAGATCGTCGGCGACATCGACGATGAGTTTGATGTCGAGGACGATCAGAATATCCGTCGCGAAGCCGATCGCCAGTACAACGTGCGCGGCAGCACCCGGATCGATGAGTTCAACCAGTTCTTCAACGTCGCGTTGTCGGCAGGGGAGTTCGACACCATAGCCGGCCTGGTCATTAAGCAGTTCGGGCGCATGCCGCGCCGGGGCGAGAGCGTGACGCTTGGCGAGTTGGAATTTCGCGTGCTGCGCACCGATCGGCGCCGCATCGACAGCCTGCGGGTGACGGTTCCGTCAAAATTCGAGCCCACGGCGCGCACCGAGTGAGCCTGCCGCGCGCATCGGGGGCGGCCGCCAGCGCCGGCGCGCCCGTCGTGGCCGCCACGAGCAGCCATGAGGCGGTGCGCCAGGCGGTGCTGGTATATGGGACCGCGCTGGCCGCCGGCGTGCTGCTGCCTTGCGCGTTCGCGCCGCTCAATCTCTGGCCGTTCGCGATCCTGTGCCCGGCGCTGATGATGTGGCTGTGGGAGGGCAGCACACCGCGCCGCGCGGCCTGGAGCGGATTTTGGTTCGGCGCCGGCACGTTTGCGTTCGGCACCTGGTGGCTGTACATCAGCATCCACGACGTCGCCGAGGCGCCGATCCTACTGGCGCTCGGGCTGGTGCTGGCGCTGGTTGCGATCATGGCGGCCTATCACGCCCTGCTGGGGTTTCTGTCGGCATGGGCGCTGCCGGCGACCGGTCCGTGGCGCTGGCTCGTGGGCTTGCCCGCGATCTGGCTGTTGATCGAATGGTGGCGCGGCTGGTTCGTATCGGGATTTCCATGGCTGTCACTCGGTTATTCGCAGACCGATACCTGGCTGGCCGGCTTGGCGCCGCTCACCGGTGTCTACGGGCTGTCGGCGCTGCTGCTCATCGGCAGCGGCGCGCTCCTGGCGCTGCTACGCGGAAGTCGCCCGGTGCGCCTGGTCGCTATCGCGTTGCTGGTACTGCCGTGGCTGCTGGGCGCGGCGCTGCGGCGCGTCTACTGGACGCAGCCTTCCGGGCCAGCAGTCAGCGTCGCGATCCTGCAGGGAGCGGTGCCGCAGGACCTCAAATGGCAGGCCGACAATGTCGAGCCGACGCGGGAGCTGTATACGCGGCTCAATGAGCAGGCGCTCGGTGCGCGCCTGATCGTCTGGCCCGAAGCCGCACTGCCGCAATTGGCGAATGAGATCCCGCGCTATCTCGGGGAGGAATATTCGAACGCCCGCATGCATGGCTCGGACCTGGTGATGGGAATCCTGCGGGTGGATGAGAACGACCGATACTACAACTCGATCCTGACGCTCGCGGATCGGGTCAGCTTCTACGACAAGCACCACCTGGTGCCGTTCGCGGAATATTTCCCGGTGCCCGGGTTCATCCGTTCCTGGCTGCAGTTCATGAATCTGCCGTACTCGGACTTCACGCCCGGAACGGCGAAGCAGCCGACCGTCGCCGCCGGCGGCACGCGACTCGCGCTGGGCATCTGCTATGAGGACGCCTATGGCAGCGCCAATCTGCCGGCGCTGGCCAGCGCCGGGCTGCTGGTCAACGTGACCAACGATGCCTGGTTCGGGCATTCGTGGGCGCGTCACCAGCATTTTCAGATCGCCCGCATGCGCGCGATCGAGGCGCAGCGACCGCTATTGCGGGCTGCCAACGATGGCATATCGGCCCTGGTGGGCGCGCGCGGCGAGATATTGGCGCAAGCCGAACAATTCAAGCCCGCCGTGCTGCGCGGAACCGTACAGCCACGCGTCGATCTACCTCCCTATGCCCGGACTGGAAACTGGCTTATCGTGGTATTAAGCCTGGTGGGCCTGGGCGTAGCCGCCGGCGTGAAACGCCGCCATTCCCAGGAACCGGGACCACGCTTCCCGGTCTATCATTGACCAGTTCTATCTATCGCTCGGAGTAGACCCTTTATGTCGAATCAGGTCGTGGGGCCGCGTCTGTTGGGCGCCATCGCACTCGTTAGCTTGTTTGCGGCGTGCTCGCCGCAGTCCTCCACGGCGGCGCCCAGCGACGATCCGGCCAAGGCCCGCGTCGTGCCCACCGCCACGGTCGCGCCCACCTCCGCGGCGACGGCGGCTGCCATGCGCGGCCTGCCCGACTTCTCGGATCTGGTGGCGCAGGTCGGTCCCGCCGTGGTCAATGTACAGGTGGTGCAGAAGGCGCCGACCGCGCAGCACCCGGACGACAGCGAGGAGGACCCGGACGATCCGTTCAACGACTTCTTCCGTCGCTTCGGCTTGCCGCGGCCGAATATGCCGGCGCCGAGAAATTACGCGCCGGTGCACGGCATCGGCTCCGGCTTCATCATCAGTCCCGATGGCTACATCCTGACCAACACGCATGTGGTCAGCAATGCTTCGAAGATCACCGTGAAGCTGACCGACCGGCGCGAATTCGATGCCAAGGTCGTCGGCGAAGACGAGCGCACCGACGTGGCGGTCATCAAGATCGTCGCCAAGGGCGATCTGCCGGTGGTGCGCCTCGGCGACTCCAACAGACTGCGGCCCGGTCAGTGGGTGCTCGCGATCGGCTCGCCGTTCGGATTCGAGAACTCGGTCACCGCGGGCGTTGTCAGTGCCATCGCGCGCGGCAACGTCGGTGAAGGCGGCAATGGCTACGTGCCGTTCATCCAGAGCGACGTCGCGGTGAACCCGGGTAATTCCGGCGGTCCGCTGTTCAATCTCAACGGCGAGGTGGTCGGCATCAATTCCCAGATATACAGCCGCAGCGGCGGCTATGAAGGCATTTCATTTGCGATTCCCATTGATGTGGCGGACAACGTTGCCGAACAGCTGATCAAGAGCGGGCATGTGAGCCGCGGGCGCATCGGCGTGACCATCCAGGAGGTCACGGCGGCCACGGCCGAGAACCTCGGCCTGGACCGACCACGCGGTGCCGCAGTGGCCTCGGTCGAGTCCGGCGGCCCGGCCGACAAGGCCGGCATTGAGCCGCTCGACATCATCATCAGCGTCAACGGTAAGCCGGTCGAGACCTCGGGGCAGTTACCGGCGATGATCGCCGAGATCAAGCCCGGGCAGGCGGTGCAACTCGAGGTCTGGCGCGACAAGGCGGTCAAGCACATCAGCGTCACGGTCGAGGAACTCAAGGACAAGACCGCCGAGGCGAGCAATCGCCGTAGCGGCGGCGGCGAGGATGGCGAGGCTGCGACGGTCAATCGCATCGGCCTGTCGGTGCACGCGTTGTCGGCCGCCGAGAAAAGTCAGCTCAAGGCCCACGGCAGCATTGTCGTGGTCGAGGCCAAGGGACCCGCCGCCGAGGCGGGGCTGCGCAGCGGCGATGTGATTCTGAGCATCAATCGCATCAAGGTCGAGACCATTGCCGGCTTCGAACAGGCGGTCAAGAACGCCGGCCACGACGCGACGCTGCTGATCCAGCGCGAAGGCCAGCAGTCGATCGTAACGATTACGCTGCAATAGGCTAAGGCGCCCGCCGTCCGCCGCAGGGCCGCCGGAGCTCGCCAATGAGAGGCAGCGCACTGCTTTGAGGGGTATTGAGGCGCACGATGCATTTTTAATAATAGAAATGCATCGTGCGCCTCAATACCCTACGACGTAGCTTGCCGCCCCCTGGCGTCACGCGCCGGCGGCCCTACGGCGGAGGGCGTGTCGTCGTGTATTCTTGCCCGATGCAAGAGCGATACGACCCCGCTGCTGTGGAACGGGCAGCGCAGGAATATTGGGAACAACAGGGCTCATACCTGGCGCGCGAGGACGCGAGCCGGGAAAAATATTACTGCCTGTCCATGTTCCCGTACCCTTCGGGACGGCTGCACATGGGACACGTGCGTAACTACACCATCGGCGACGTGCTGGCGCGCTTCATGCGCATGCAGGGTCGCAACGTGCTGCAGCCGATGGGTTGGGACGGCTTCGGTCTGCCGGCTGAGAACGCGGCGATCGCGAACGGCGTGCCACCGGCCGTCTGGACCCGCGACAACATAGGCTATATGCGCAGGCAGCTGCGCTCGCTCGGTTTTGCCATCGACTGGAAGCGCGAGCTCGCGACCTGCGACCCCAGCTATTACCGCTGGAACCAGTGGCTGTTCCTGCGCATGCTCGAGCGGGGCATCGCCTACAAGAAGACCGGTGTGGTGAATTGGGATCCGGTCGATAAGACCGTACTGGCGAACGAGCAGGTGATCGAGGGCCGCGGTTGGCGCACCGGCGCGTTGGTCGAGAAGCGCGAGATTCCGATGTATTACCTGCGCATCACGGCCTATGCGGAGGAGCTGCTTGCAGCGCTCGATGATCTGCCGGGTTGGCCCGAGCGCGTGCGCGTGATGCAGGCTCATTGGATCGGACGCAGCGAGGGCGTGGAGCTGGCGTTCCCTTACGACAGCGATACGCGCCAGCAGCTCGGCGCCGACGGAGCGCTGAAGGTGTTCACGACGCGCGCGGACACGCTGTTCGGGGTCACCTTCGTGGCTGTCTCGGCCGAGCATTCGCTGGCGAGCGCAGCGGCCACGCGCAGCGCGGCGCTTGCGGCATTTGTCGATGAATGTCGCCGCGGCAGCACCATGGAGGCCGACCTTGCCACGGCGCCGAAGCGCGGTATGCCGACCGGTCTGCATGTGCGCCATCCGATCAGCGGTGAGGCAATCGAGGTCTGGGTCGCGAATTACGTGCTCATGGCCTACGGCGAGGGCGCCGTCATGGGCGTGCCGGCCCACGATGAACGCGACTTCGAATTCGCTCAGCGCCATGGCATCGCTATGCGCACGGTGGTGAAGTCCGCGAGCGGCGCCTACGAGGTTGTGGGCGAGCAATGGCAGAGCGCGTACTCCGAGGATGGCGTGCTGGTCAATTCAGGCAGATTCTCCGGCTTGGATTCGCGCTCGGCGATCGATGCGATTGCGGCGGCGCTCGAGCACAAGGGCCTGGGGCGAAAGTGCGTGCAGTGGCGGCTGCGCGATTGGGGTATCTCGCGCCAGCGTTATTGGGGCTGTCCGATTCCGCTGATCCACTGCGAGCAATGCGGCGACGTGCCGGTGCCCGACGCGCAGCTGCCGGTGGTCCTGCCTGAGAACCTGGTGCCCGATGGCAGCGGTAATCCACTGCTGCGCGATGCCGCATTCGTCAACTGCCAGTGCCCGAAATGCGGGTGCGCGGCGCGGCGCGAAACCGACACAATGGATACCTTTGTCGATTCGTCATGGTACTTCCTGCGCTTCGCGAGTGCTGACCAGACTGCCGCGCCGGTCGATGAGCGCGTGAAATACTGGCTGCCGGTCGATCAGTACATCGGCGGCATCGAGCACGCGATCCTGCATCTGCTGTATTCGCGGTTCTGGACCCGCGCCATGCGCGATCTGGGATTGGTGGAGCTGTCCGAGCCGTTTGCCAAGCTGCTGACGCAGGGCATGGTGCTGAACCATATTTATTACCGTGCCCCGGGCCATAGCCGTCGGCAGTTCCTGAACCCCTCGGAGGTCGAAACCCGATTCGACGCCGATGGGGTGCGCATCGGCGGTGTGTCGTTGGTGGATCAGCAACCGGTCGAGTACGGCGGTCTGGGCACCATGTCGAAGTCAAAGAACAACGGTGTGGATCCGCAGACGCTGGTCGAGAAGTACGGCGCTGATACTGCGCGCCTGTTCATGATGTTCGCGGCGCCGCCCGAGCAGTCGCTGGAATGGTCGGATGACGGCGTGCAGGGCCAGTCTCGTTTCCTGCGGCGCCTATGGAAGGCGGTCTACGATCAAGTCGCCGCCGGCGCCGCGCCGCCGCTGGAGCCCTCGGCGCTGACGCCGGAAGCGCGCGAGCTGCGTCGAACGGCACACCAGACGCTGGCCAAGGTGACCGCAGACATCGCTCGTCGCCGGACATTCAATACCGCCATTGCCGCTGTCATGAAGCTGCTCAACGCCGTGGACCATTACCAGCAGGGCGGCGACTGCGCCCGGGCGGTGCGGCAGGAGGCGCTGGAGATCGCGGTGCTCGCGCTGTCACCGATGGTGCCGCACATCTGTCATACGCTGTGGCATTCGCTCGGACACATCACGGCGGTGATCGATGAGCCATGGCCGGAACCGGACCGCGATGCGCTGGCACAGGCTTTGGTGGAGCTGATCGTGCAGGTCAACGGCAAGTTACGTGGCCGCGTGCAGCTGCCCGCGGGCGCGCAGCGGCAGCTGGCTGTGGACGCGGCGCTCGCCGACCCGAACGTGCAGCGTTTCCTCGCCGGCAAGGAAGTGCGCAGGGCGGTCCATGTTCCGGACAAGCTCGTGAACCTGGTGATATGAGCAGCCGCGCCGCCACGCTGACGGTGGCCAGCCTGATGCTAGCAAGCCTGACGGTAGCCAGCCTGATGAGTGGCTGCGGCTTCCGGCTGGAGGGCAGCGTACCACTGCCGCGTTCGCTCGCGGTGGTGCGCATCGACGCCACCGATACGCAGTCGGATTTCTACTTCGGCTTGCGCAAGGCGCTGCTGGCGGCGGGCACCCGCATCGACGATGACAGCAAGGACGAGTCGACGGCTGTCATCCATGTCATCAGCGATAACGCGGCCGAGCGTATCCTCACGGTGTCGACCCTGAACGTACCGACTGAATATGAACTGACCTACACGCTGAAATTCTCCGTGAGCTCGAGCGGACACGAGCTCATTGCCGCCGAAGAACATCGATTGGTGCGCGACTACAGTTACAGCGAAAGTGCACTGCTGGCGAAGGAGCGCGAGAAGTCGATACTCAGCGAAGCACTTGCGAACGATCTGGTGAGCGTGGTGATGCGGCGCCTGTCGAGCCTGTCCGGCGTGTCGAGCGGCGGGGCGTACTGATCCGAAAAGGTTGCGACGAGCCTCGACCATGCTGCTTCTGTCCGCCATTGATCGCCTCCACGTGATACGGCTGCTCGCCGGTTACGGGCTTGATCTGCGGCTGGTCACGTCGGCCGAGCCGATCCCAGGTTCATATTGGGGCGAGAGCGAGGCCGGGCTTCAGGGCAATGACTTGTTCGCTCGATTCGACACGCCGCTGCACTCGGTTCTGCACGAGGCGGCACACTTTATCTGCATGAGCCCGGAGCGCCGCGTCGTGCTCGACCGCGATGCCGGCGGCGATGATGCCGAGGAAGGCGCGGTGTGCTACCTGCAGATCCTGATGGCCGATGCACTCACCGGCGTCGCCCGCGAGCAAATCTATGCCGATATGGATCGGTGGGGATACAGTTTTCGTCTGGGCGCAGCCAAAGCCTGGTTCGAGCAGGATGCGGCGGACGCTCGCTCATGGCTGCTCGAGCGCGGCCTCATCGATGAGCGGGCGCGACTGACCGGGGCGCTGCGCGGCTGACGGGCCGCCGCCGGCTGACGGCTGCTGGCGGCGCGACATGGCGTCGCCATCATTCGGCGCCATCATTCGGCGCCATCATGAGCCGATGCGATCGATTTCCTCGTAAGCGCGCTTGATCCAGACCCACAAGCGCTGTTGCTCGAGCCGCCGCGGCGCCGCTATTCCAATCGGGCTCAATATCGGTACAGTTTTCCCCGTGCTGGCGTTGGAGCCGAGCCTTATGGAAGTCATTGGAACTAATCGAAATTCAAATTGGTTTGTGAGACTGCTGCGGCTGATGACTCTGCGCAGGGTAGACAGCGTGGCCGACATGGCCAGCGATGCGTCGGTGGCGGCCTGCGGCGCCGTTTCCCTGGCGCTATGGATCATCGTCGACCGGTTGCAGGCAGGTAGCGCTGTGGAGTTCGACCCGTTCGGCATTCCTGCGCTGGCGTTGGTCGCGCTGTTGGTGCTCGCGCTGGCCTACGTGACGGCGCGACTGTCAAATCCGCCGCAGCCCATCCGCTGCACCCTGTTCATCGCCGTGGCATCGCTGCCGTTGTTGATCATTTTGAGTGTGCTGATCGACGCCACTGTCGCCGATCGCTGGAGGACGCTCGCGTCGGTGACTCTCGGTGTTTACATGTTGCTCTACGCGGTGCGGTCATTGCGCGGCCTGTCGGGCACGGTGCCGCTCCAGGCCGTGGTTGCCGGTGCGGCGGTGCTGGCCGGATATCTGTGGCTCGGCCAGCTGGTCTATCTGCAACCGACCCTGTGGTCGAGCCCCGACGCCGGCGACGACGACGCGACGACGATGTCCGCGGAAGTCGCCGAATCACTGCTGTTCGATCAGCGCTCCCGCCTGGATGAGGCTCTGGAGGCGGTGGCCGACAGCACCCACAGCACCGTCAGCAGCAACGGCGGCGGCGGCGGCACCAGCAGCCGGCCATCAATGTTCTTTGTCGGCTTTGCCGGCGTGGCCTCCCAAAGAGTGTTCGCCGAGGAAATCAAGCTGGCGGCGCACGTCGTCGGGGAGCGTTTCGACACCGTCTCGCGTCAGTTGCTGCTGATCAATGATCACCGCGATTTCGACAGCTATCCGCTGGCGACGGTCTCGGGGCTACGCTACGCGCTCGGCGAGCTCGCCAAGAAAATGCAGCCTGATCGCGACATCCTCTTCCTGTCGCTGTCATCGCATGGCTCCCGCGAGCCGCTGCTAGCGGTTTCGAACGGGATATTGCCACTCGAGCAGGTGACGGGCGATAACCTCGCGTCGGCGCTGCGCGATTCGGGGATCAAATGGCGCGTCATCGTGATCTCCGCCTGCCACGCCGGCGCGTTTATCGCGCCGCTCAAGGATCCCAATACCGTGCTCATCACCGCGGCCGCCGCCGATAGGACTTCATTCGGATGTTCGGACGACCGCGACCTCACGTATTTCGGTGAGGCCTTTTATCGCGACGCGCTGCCCAGGGCGCGAAGTCTTCAGGACGCCTTCGCGCTCACCAGATTGGCCATCGCCACGCGCGAACACGCGGAGCGAGTGACGCCGTCGGATCCGCAGGCGTACTTTGGTGGGCAGATCGAGCAGCTGTTGTCGCAGCAGCCAATGCGACCCCCAGCCCCTTGATAGCGATGACGGCTAGCGGCTGGTGCGCGAGCGCCGTAGCAGGCGGTCGGTAGCCGCGACCAATTCGCGGGTGATGGCGGGTTCGAAGGCTGAGTGGCCGGCATCGGGGATGATGCGCAGCTCGGCTTCGGGCCAGGCGCGGTGCAGGTCCCAGGCGCTGCGCATCGGACAGACGATGTCGTAGCGGCCCTGAACGATCACCGCCGGGATATGACGGATGCGCTCGACGTCGCGCAGCAACTGGTCGTCGCTCGTCATGAATCCGCCATTGGCGAAGTAATGCGCTTCGATGCGGGCGAAGGCCGCGGCGTAGTCAGGGTTATTGAATTTGGCGACGTAGGCCGGATTGGTGCGCAGAAAACTGGTCGCGCCTTCCCAGCTGGTCCAGGCGCGGGCGGCGGTCGCGCGGGTCGCGCCATCCTCGGAGGTCAGCCGCCGGTAATAGGCCTGCATCAGATCGCCGCGCTCTTCCGGCGGAATCGGCGCGATATATTTTTCCCAAAGATCGGGGAAAATCGAAGCCGCACCCAGTGGGTTCTGATAGAACCATTCGAGCTCGGAGCGGCGCAGCAGAAAAATACCGCGCAACACCAACTCGGTGACGCGCTCGGGGTGGCGCTGCGCGTACGCGAGCGCAAGCGTTGAGCCCCAGGAGCCGCCAAACACCATCCAGCGGTCGAGCCCCAAATGAGCGCGCAGCGTCTCAAGGTCGCCGACCAGATCCCAGGTGCTGTTCTCGCGCAGCTCAGCGTGCGGCCGACTGGCGCCGCAGCCGCGCTGGTCGACCAGCACGATGCGATAGCCCTTCGGATCGAAGAAGCGCCGCATCGCAGGGTCGGTGCCCCCGCCGGGGCCGCCGTGCAGGAATACGACCGGCTTACCCTTCGGGTTGCCGCTTTCCTCGTAGTACAGTTCATGCAGCTTCGAGACGCGCAGGTGCGCCTTGTGGAATGGCCGGATCGGCGGATACAGCGCGCTGGCAGCGCCCTGTTTGGCTGCAGCGGCCTGTTTGGCTGCAGCGGCCTGTTTGGCTGCAGCGGCCTGTTTGGCACCGGGCGCGCGTTTGGCTGCGGTCCGTGCAGCCACGCCGCGCCGGCCGGTCGCGGCGCGCCGGGTGGAGCGGGTGCGGTGCTTCAAATCGCGACCATGGGCCCGAGCGGCTTGCCGCCGAGCAGGTGGAGGTGCAGGTGGGAGACTTCCATGCCGCTGTCGCGGTTGCAGTTGATGATCAGGCGGTAGCCGCTCTCGGCAATGCCTTCGCTGCGCGCGATCTGCGCTGCGACCACGATCATATGGCCGACCAGGGCGGCATCCTCGCCGGTGACGTCGTTGGCCGTCGGGATGGGCTTGTTGGGGACGATTAGTATGTGCGTCGGCGCGCGCGGGTGGATATCGCGGAAGGCAATGACGCGCTCGTCCTTGTACACGATGGTCGCCGGCAAATCGCCGGCGATGATTCGCTCGAAGAGTGTCGGCATGACAGCACTGCCCGCTTAGTGTCGAAAGTGCCGGTCAGCTTAAGATATCGTCGTGACGGAGCACAACAGCGCGATGGAACACCAGGCTGCGATGGCGCAGGACACTGCCATGGGGCACTACCGATGAAGCTCACGCTCGAGAACCTGAGCGCGCAGCTCGCCGAGCGGCTGCTGCCGGTCTACCTGGTGTCGGGTGATGAGCCGTTGCTGGTGGGGGAAGCGAGCGACGCGATCCGGGCGCGGGCGCGGGCGCGCGGATTCGCCGAGCGGGAGGTGTTTTTCATCGAGCGCAGCAGCGCGGTCTGGGACGAGGTGCGGCAGGCGGCGCTGGCGCTGTCGCTGTTCACCTCGCGCCGGATCGTGGAGATCCGCATGCCGGGTGGCAAACCGGGTGTCACCGGCGCGGCGGCGCTGTTGCGGCTGTTCGAGGCCGCGGGCGAGGACCTGCTGGTGGTGATCATCGCCGATAAGCTCGAGCGTGAGACGCAGGCCTCGGAGTGGGTGCAGGCGCTGCAGCGACGCGGCGCCTGGCTGCCGATCTGGCCGGTCGAGCGTGCACGCTTGCCAGAATGGCTGCGCGCGCGATTCGCGGCGGCGGGACTGACGGCGAACTCGGATGCGCTGGCACTGCTCGCCGAGCGCAGCGAAGGCAATCTGCTGGCCGCGCGCCAGGAGATCGACAAGCTCGCGATGCTACTGCCGCGTGGCGCGACTGTCAGCGTCGCCGAGGTCGCGGCCGGCAGCGCCGACAGCGCAAGGTTTGATGTATTTCAGCTCGGCGAGGCGGTGCGCTCCGCTGATGCCGCGCGGGCATTGCGCATCCTCGGCGGACTTCGGGCCGAAGGCGCTGAACCAGTGCTGGTGCTGTGGTCGCTAGTGCGCGAGTTACGGGCGCAGCAGGCGGCTGCGCCCTCGGACGCGAGCGCACGAGCGCAGGGGCTGCCGTTCGCGCGGCTCGCAATGCGCGCGGGCCGCGCCGACCGCATGGCCAAGGGTTTGAGCGCAGGAGATCCCTGGGACGAGCTGGCGCTGCTGGCGGTTGAGCTGACTGGATTGCGCAGCCTGCCGCTGGTGCGAGCGGCCGAGTGCTGAGCGGCGCGGCTTGCGCAACGCAGCGTCGGCCAGCAGACTTGGCGCCGACATGGCAGAACCTATCGGCCTCTTTGGCGGCACTTTCGATCCGATCCACTACGGGCATTTACGGACCGCCTTCGAACTGCTGCAGGCGCTGAAGCTCGCGCAGGTGCGATTCCTGCCCACCGGCAATCCACCGCACCGTGAAGAGCCGCTGGCGGCGAGCGAACTGCGGCTGGAAATGGTGCGCGCGGCGGTCGCCGGCCAGGCGGGCTTCACCGTCGATGACCGCGAGATCCGCCGCAGCGGCGTGTCGTATTCGATCGATACGCTGACCGAGTTGCGGCGCGAATACCCGGAGCGCTCGCTGTGCCTGCTGCTCGGCATGGACGCGTTCCTGGGCATGCCGACCTGGCACCGCTGGAGCGAGATTTTCCAGCTCTGTCATGTGGTGGTGGCGCACCGGCCGGGCTGGAGGGCGCCAATCACCGGGCCCTTGGGCGAGGTCATGGTCGATCACGGTACCGGCAGCGTACGCGACCTGCATACCTCGGCCGCTGGACGGATCTATGTGCGCGCGGTCACGCAGCTCGAGATTGCATCGACCGATCTGCGGGCGCTGATTATGTCCGGCCAGGACCTGCGCTACCTGGTGCCGGACGCGGTGCGCGACCTCATCGCGCGCAGCGGGTGCTATGCTGCGCGTAATCGTCAGGGAGGCTGAACCGACGCGCATGACCACAATCGCTCGCCCGCGCCGCGCACCGCGACGCAACTTCGTGCTCGAAAAACTCGTGCTCGCGGCGCTGGATGAGATGAAGGCAGTCCACATCAAATTGCTGGATGTGCGCGGGTTGACCGATATCGCCGACGCCATGATCGTGGCCTCAGGCACTTCCGATCGCCACGTGCGGGCAATCGCGCAACGCGTCGTTGAAAAGGCGCGCGAGGCGGGGCGCCGGCCGCTCGGAGTCGAGGGCGAACGGGATGGCGAGTGGGTACTGGTGGATCTGCAGGATGTGCTGCTGCACGTGATGCTGCCGCGGGTACGCGAGTTCTATTCGATCGAGCAGCTGTGGGAGGCGCCCTCGGGGACGCAGCGCCGCGCCGCCCGCGCGGTGTAGATCCTAACGCCACGCGCGGCAGCATACGCTCATGCGACTGCGATTGATTGCCGTCGGCACCCGCATGCCCGATTGGGTGGACGCGGCATTCAGTGATTATTGGCGCCGCATGCGCGGCCTGTGGAAACTCGAGCTCATCGAATTGCCGACCGCGAGCCGCCGACACAGCGGCGGTGCCGCGCGCGCCGCGATGACGGCGGAGGCACAGCGAATCCTGGCAATGCTGGCACCGCGCGATTTCGTGGTGGCGCTCGATGAGCGCGGTTCCGAGCGGACCACGATGGAGCTGTCGCATTGGCTCGAGCAAAGGCGCGCGTCGGGACAGGATCTGGCGTTTATTATCGGCGGACCCGACGGTCTGTCCGAGGAAGTACTGGCGCGTGGGGATTTGCGTTGGTCGTTATCGCGATTGACGCTGCCGCATGGGCTGGTCCGCGTGGTGTTGGCGGAGCAGATTTATCGAGCCGCGACCCTGCTTGCAGCACACCCTTATCACCGGGAGTGAGTGTCATTGCGCGTGAGGGCGTGTCAACGACGGTCAGCGCGGGCGTAAGCGATGGTGGCCAGAGTGACCGTGGGCGAGAGTGACGGTGAGCGTGAGTGAGCAATGACCGTACCGGTCGTAATCCTGGCTTCAGCATCGCCGCGTCGTAGCGAGCTGCTGGCGCAGATCGGCGTGCCGCATCGCGTAGTGCCGGCTCATATCGATGAACAGCGCGCTGCCGGCGAGGCGATCGAGGACTGCGTGCGGCGTCTGGCCAGGAACAAGGCGCTGGAAGTGCAGGTAGCGCTGGCGGCGGTCGCGGGCTCCGCTGCCGCAGTTGAGCTGGCGGTGCTGGGCGCGGACACGGCGGTGATGATCGAGGATGAGCTGCTCGGCAAGCCGCGCGATCGCGCCGATGCGCTGGCGATGCTCGCCAGGCTCTCGGGACGATGCCACCAGGTGCTGTCGGCAGTCGCGCTGGCGAGTGCGAGCGGGTTGCAATCCAGCCTGTCCCGCAGCGAGGTGCGTTTTAGGGTCCTGAGCGCCCGGGAATGCGCGGCCTATTGGGACAGCGGCGAGCCGCGCGACAAGGCGGGCGCCTATGCGATCCAGGGACTGGGCGCGGCGTTCGTGGAGGAGTTGCGGGGCAGCTACTCGGGCGTGGTGGGATTGCCGCTGTTCGAGACGGCACGATTGCTGGCCGAGGCGGGAGTGCCGACATGGTGCTCGGCGGCAAGCGCGCGGGCTTGAGACGGCCGAGCTTGAGACCGGTGGGCTATAGACAGGCGAGCGAGGTATGAGCTTTGGCATCGACAGTTTCCACTGAGCCGGTCAAGGTTGCCGCGCTGCAGATGACCTCGGCCGCGGATGTGGCGGTGAATCTCGAGGCTGCCGCGCGTCTGCTGGCCGAGGCGCGGGCGGCCGGCGCGCGCGTGGCGGTGTTGCCGGAAAACTTCTCGTTCATGGGCCTGCGCGATGTGGACAAGCGCGCCATCGCCGAGCCCGACGGCGACGGGCCAGTGCAGCGCTTTCTGTCGCAACAGGCGCGTGAGCTCGGGCTGTGGATCGTCGGCGGCACGACCCCGATCGCGCAGGAGGCCGGCGGGCGCATCGCCGCCGCATGTCTCGTGTACGGCGATGACGGGCGCCGGGCGGCGCGCTACGACAAGATGCATTTATTTGACGTCGATATTCCGGGGCGAGCCGAGAGCTACAGGGAGTCAGCCAACATCGCTCCCGGCTCGCGAGCGGTGCTGGTACCGACGCCGGCGGGGCTGTTGGGGCTGTCGGTGTGTTATGACATGCGCTTCCCGGAACTGTATCGGCAATTGTCGGCGGCGGGCGCCCAGTGGTTCACCATGCCCTCGGCCTTTACCGTGCCGACCGGCCGGGCGCACTGGGAAGTGCTGCTGCGCTCCAGGGCTATCGAGAACCTGAGTTATGTGGTCGCGGCGGCGCAATGGGGGCGCCATGCCAACGGCCGCGAGACCTACGGCGACAGTCTGATCGTGGATTATTGGGGCACGGTGCTGGCGCGCTTGAGCGCCGGCAGCGGTGTGGTGATCGCGGAGTTGGACCTCGTGGCGCAGACGGAAACAAGGCGCAATTTTCCAGCCTTGACGCATCGACTATTGTGAGCGTCAATAGGTGCGCGATGGCTGCCTCAAGTAAAGCCCTTACATTCGACCCGCTGCGCTACGTGCGTGAGGGGATTCTCGCGCCGGCCGGCCTGGATGTCGGCCTGGTCGAGCAGGCGCTCGGCCTGGTGCTGGGCTCGGCCGTGGATTCCGCCGACGTGTATTTTCAGCTCTCGCGCGAAGAGAGTTGGGCGCTCGAGGATGGGATCGTCAAGGAAGGCAATTCCAGCATCGAGCAGGGTGTCGGCGTGCGCGCGATGGCGGGCGAGAAGACCGGATTTGCTTACTCGGACGAGATCATGCTGCCGGCACTCGAAGAGGCGGCCCGGGCGGCTCGCGCCATCGCCGTGGCCGGCGGTCAGGGTGCCGTGCAGGCCTGGCGGCCGATGGCCGGACACCAGCTTTATCTGCCAGTCGATCCGCTCATCAGTCTGAAGGACGAGGAGAAGATCGCCTGGCTCGAGCGCGTGGATCGCGAGACGCGGCGCATGGATTCGCGCGTGGTGCAGGTGATGGCCAGCGTGCATGCGGTGCACGAGCTGATACTGGTGGCCAACAGCCACGGCGTGCTGGCCGGCGACGTGCGGCCGCTGGTACGCATGAACGTGACGGTGCTGGTGGAGCAGAACGGCCGGCGTGAGCAGGGTTATGCCGGTTGCGGTGGCCGCTACACGCTCGATGAGCTGGTGGCCGAGGATCGGCCACTGTCGCTGGCGCGCGAGGCGGTACGCCAGGCCCTGGTCAATCTCGAGGCCGTGCCGGCGCCGGCCGGTACCATGACCGTGGTGCTGGGCCCCGGGTGGCCGGGCGTGCTGCTGCATGAGGCGATCGGCCACGGGCTCGAGGGCGATTTTAATCGCAAGGGCACTTCGGCGTTCAGCAACCGCATCGGCGAACGCGTCGCGGCCCCCGGCTGCACAGTGGTCGATGACGGCACGCTCGCGGCCCGTCGCGGCTCACTGAATATCGATGACGAGGGCACGCCGACGCAGTGCACGACCCTGATCGAGGACGGCGTGTTGCGCGGTTACATGCAGGATTCGCTCAACGCACGGCTCATGGGTGGACAGTCGACCGGCAATGGCCGCCGTGAGTCGTTCGCGCATGTCACGATGCCGCGCATGACCAACACCTACATGCGGCCCGGTCCCTATGATCCCGGCGAGATCCTCGCCTCGGTCCAGCGCGGGATCTATGCGGTGAACTTCGGCGGCGGGCAGGTGGATATCACGTCGGGCAAGTTCGTGTTTTCGGCCAGCGAGGCCTATCTGATCGAAAACGGCAGGCTCGGCGCGGCGATCAAGGGCGCGACACTGGTCGGCAATGGGCCGGACGTGCTCACGCGCGTGGCGATGGTCGGCAATGATCTGAAGCTCGATGAAGGCATCGGCGTATGCGGCAAGGAAGGGCAGAGCGTGCCGGTCGGGGTAGGTCAGCCGACGCTGCGCATCGATGGACTCACGGTGGGCGGGACGGCCTGACACCGCAGGCGTCTTAGGAGGGCGCTTGCATTTATCCAAGCCGGTGTATGAGAGCCTGCCCTGGCTGTATGCGCTGGGCGGCGGGTTGCTGATCGCAGCCAGCCATCAACTCCATTCAGGCGTCCTGTCGGTACTGCTGCTGATAGCCGGCACGCTGGGACTGGTTGGCGGGGCAGCCATATGGCTGCGGCGACGCGACTTCAGGGCCACTCACGCTGAGTATTGGTCGCAAGACGGGCCATCGAGCGTCGATGGCGATGACGAGGCGTCGCGTTCAAGCGCTGATCGCGCTGCAGATGCCTTGAGGAGCCCGGAGGAGCCCTGAGGAGCCCTGAAGAGCCCTGAGCGGCCTTCAGGTGCCGGTGTCGACCGGTTGCTCACCCGCTGCCGAGGAGGCGCTATGGGGCTCGCCCTGCGTGCGGTGCTGGGCGCGCTCATCGATGTAGAGAAGTTCGTGCTGCCCGATCATGACGACATCGCCATCATTGAGGTTGTGGTAGCGCACGCGCTTGGAGTGCAGAAAGATGCCATTGGTGCTGTTGAGGTCCTCGATCACGCAGCTGTGGGCCGTGGTGATGATCTGGCAGTGGTGGCGGCTTACGAAGCGGCTGTCGATCTGCAGGTCGTTGGCGGCAGTGCGGCCTATGATCAGGCGCCCCGGATAGAGCGCTCGCTCGCTGACGGTGCGGCCGCCGGATGCGAGCAGGATGCGCGCCAGCGGCGCGTCGGCCCCATTGTTGGGTCTTGCGGGCGGGTCGCCGCTGTGGCCGGTAGCCGCATCGCCGCGCATGCGTATCAGTCGCGTGCCGCTACGTGAAGAGTATTCCTGCCATTGCAGTTCTTCGATCGCGGCCGTTACATCATCGCGGCCGACGGTGTCGCGATTGTGGTTCGCCGCCGACAGCATCGCGGTGTCGCACAGCGTGTTGATCAGCCGCGGCACGCCGCCGGTGTAGCGGAAGATCAGTTCGAAGGTGTCGTTGGCAAATATCTCACGACCGTGCGAGCCGGCGACCTCGAGCCGGTGCAGGATGTAGGCGCGCATCTCGATGCTTGTGAGTGCCGGCAGATGAAAGCGCAGGCGGATGCGCTGCGCGAGCTGCTCGAGCTCGGGGGCATCGAGCTTGTCACCGAGCTCGGGTTGTCCGGCGAGAATGATCCGCAGCACCTTTTCCTTCGGCGTTTCGATACCCGAGAGCAGCCGCACCTCTTCGAGCACGGTCGAGGTCAGGTTCTGCGCCTCGTCGATCACCAATACGAGCTTGTGGCCGGCGTTGTACTGCTCGACCAGATAGTCGTTGAGCGTCGCGAGCAGCTCGGCCTTTTTCATTTTGAACGGCTTGAAGCCGAACTGCACCAGCACCGATTGCAGAAACTCGAGCGAGGAGACCTGGGTCTGATTGACCTGCGCGACGATCACATCGTTCTGCAGTTCCTGCAGAAAGGTCTCGATCAGCGTGGTCTTGCCGCAGCCGATCTCGCCCGTGATCACGACGAAGCCGTCGGCGAACCACACGGTCGACTCCATGTAGGCCTTGGCGCGCGCGTGGGCCTTGCTCAAATACAGGAACTGCGGATCCGGACTGAGCCGGAACGGGAGTTCCCTGAGTTTGAACAGCTCCAGGTTCATTGCTGCGAAATGATACTACGGCCTGAGCGCGAGTTGCGGATAGAGCCGCGGCAGTAGCTCTTTGGCGCGTGCCGTGCGGCGCGCAGCGGTCGTTTCGGTCACGGTGCAATGGCCGAGCTTTCGACCGTGACGTGGTTCCTTGCCGTAATCGTGCCAATGCAGTCCGGCCTCGGCCAGGAAGCGGCGCGCATTTGGCATCGTTCCAATCAGATTGATCATCGCCGAATAGCCACGCGGCGAGCTATCGCCGAGCGGCAGGCCTGCAATCGCGCGCACATGGTTTTCGAATTGGCTGGTGACGGCGCCTTCGATGGTCCAGTGACCTGAGTTGTGGACCCGCGGAGCCATTTCATTAGCGAGGAGTCGCCCACGATGCACGAAGAACTCAATGGTCAGGACCCCGACGTAGTGGAAGTCCTCGAGCACCCGCTTGAGGCTGCGCCGTGCCGCGCTCGCGAGGCGCGGGGCTGCCCAGGGGGCGAGCGTCAGGCGCAGGATGCCATCGACATGGTAGTTGCGGTTGAGCGAATAGACGGCGATCGCACCCGAGCGCGCGCGTACGCCGATGATCGACACCTCGTACTCGAAAGGCACGAACTCCTCGTAGAGCAGCGGCGCGCTGCCAAGAGCCTCCCAGGCGGGGTCGAGGTCCGCGCGGCTGCGCAGCACGTACTGACCCTTGCCGTCGTAGCCGAAGCGCCGGGTCTTGAGAACTCCGGGCAGACCGACGCGGTCTACCGCGCGCGCCAGCGAGGCGCGGCTATCCACCGCCGCAAAACGCGTGGTCGGGATCGACAGACGCTGGAAGCATCGCTTCTCGGCGAGCCGATCCT
>JBEKRP010000019.1:5000-43721 GCA_049518595.1 Steroidobacteraceae bacterium | reverse complement strand
CGAGCACCGGCGCCGGGTCGGTTTCGCACTCGTGGTAGCAGAGTTCGACGCGGACGCAGACGCGGTCGTGTTCCGGCGGCTGCTTCGATTCCTGACGCCGGGAGTCCCGCTGTCTGCCGCCGCCCTCGGGCTGCTTCCCGCGGGCTTCCGTCGCGCGGTCGATGACATCCTTCGGGATCGCATACGAGCGCGACCGTCTGGGCAAAGTTGCCGTCCGACAGTGAGGGCATCGCAATCAGCAGATGATTGGCTAACGATTCGGTAGTGCCCATATAAGCGAGTATGCGGGCAGTACCGCACGCTCTCAAGGTCCCGTTGAAGTATCTGACGATACGGTCACAGCCCCCGATTGCAGCGAACCGGCGACGAAATCCCATTGATAAGCGAAGCGCAATTGTGAGTATCCGGCGGCCAGATCGGCGGGGAACGGCTCGAACGGACTCGCAAGCTTCAAAATCGTGAGCGCCGCCTCATCGAGGGCGCCGGAGCCGCTGCTGCGCCGCACACTCGCCTGCTGCAAGCGACCGTTGGCGGCGATTTCGACCTCCACCACCGGGCTACCCGATAACCCGGCATTGCGGACGGCGGAGGGTAGGTTCACGTTGCCCACGCGCTCGACCTTACGCTTCCAGGCCGCCAGATAGGGTGCGAGCTTGGAGGTGCGGGTGTTGGGTGTGACCCAATGCTCATCGTTGGCCTTGCCCCGAAGCAGCAGCTCGACCGCATCGCCACGGCCACTGCGGGCCTCGCCCACCGTGTCGCCGATGAATTCAGGCATTGCATCGGCGCCCGGCGCCGCCGCGGCCGCGTCAAAGTAGCGAATGTCCGCGCTGGGCGCGCTGCTGGCGAGCACCGGCTTATCCACACGGTTGGCGTGGCCGGCGTTGCCACCGCCGTGGCCTGCGTCCTGGCGTGGATAGGGAGCACCGCGGCTGGCGGGGCTCGCAGATGGCAGCGGCACGTCGGTGTTACCGCTGCCGAGCTGGGTACGCTGCGCGAGATAGACCGCCTGATCGTTGGATTGCGCCTCGGGGACTTCGTCCGTGACTAACAGCACGTCGAGCTGTGGCGTATCGCCGCCGCCGCCGTGCCCTACGGTGGCGAAGGTCAGACCGAGGATCACGGTCGCATGCAGCAGCGCGGCCAGCAGCAGCATCGCCGTCAGCCGCTCGCGCACCGGAGGTCGGCCCTCGCGTAGCGGCAGACCCGGCGTGCCCTGCTTGAGCTGCGAAGAGGCCGTCACGCCGATGAGTATAGCCGCCAATCAGGCCTGTTCAGCGCGCCCGACTCGACAACCGGCGCTCGATAGCGCTCATCAGCCCGCCGCCGATGTCGAGATCGAACTGGCGGTCGAGCTCGCGCACGCCGGTGGGACTGGTGACATTGATCTCGGTGACGTAGCCGCCAATGACGTCCAGCCCGGCAAACAGCACACCGGCCTCGCTCAAGGCCGGACCGATCTGCTGGCTGAGCCAGCGGTCACGCTCATTGAGCGGCCGGCCGACGCCGGTGGCGCCGGCGGCGAGATTGCCACGGTTGTCCGCGGCGTCCGGGATGCGCGAGAGCGCATAGGGCACCGGCTCGCCGTCGACGAGCAGCACGCGCGAGTCGCCGCCGACCACAATGTCGGGCAGGTACTGCTGCACCATCGCGAAACGGCTGCCCCCATCGGTAAGAGTCTCAAAGACGACGCGCGAATTCTTATCCCCCGGCTCGAGCACGAAGATCGAATGCCCGCCCATGCTGTGCAGCGGCTTGCAGACGATCTTGCCATGCGTGCGCGCGAACGCCGCCATCTCGCGCATATCGCGTGTGACCAACGTCGGTGCGCAGCATTGCGGGAACCAGGCGGTGTAGACCTTTTCGTTCATGTCGCGCAGGCCGCGTGGGCGATTGACCACCAGCGCCCCGGCGCTCTCGGCGCGCTCGAGGATGTAGGTGATGTAGACGAATTCGGTATCGAAAGGTGGATCCTTGCGCATCAGAATGACATCGAAGGCGCCCAGAGGTTCCACCGCCGGCGGACCGAGCGTGTGCCAATGCTGCGGATCGGCCTTAACCGACAGCGGCCGCACGCTGCCTTCCGCCACGCCATCGCGCAATCGCAGGTCGCCGGGCTCGAGATAGCTCAGCGCCCAGCCGCGCCCCTGCGCCGCGAGCAACATCGCCAGAGTGGTGTCCTTGGCGAACTTGATGCGCTCGATCGGGTCCATGACCACGGCCAGGCGAACATTGGTGCCCATCGTTGCTCCTTTGAAGCCAGAACCCGCGCCGCAGCGTACAGGGGAACGGGCTTCGTAAGATTATGTTCCGCGGAGCGCTTCTGGGCTCTCAAAAACGTGACGGAGACGGCATAGCAGGGGTTGTGCCGATATGTTAAAACACAACGCTAACTGCGCGCACGCCAGGGTAGCGCTTGGAGGGGTTTTAAGGCCTCGAGTGTCTGGCTCTCCCGGAGGTTCTTTGAGCATGGGATCGACGACAGAAGAGCGGGCTGGGACGGCCACGCCAAGCGGCGGCTCGACGCTCAAGGGCCTGAAAGTCCTGGTGATCGACGACAGCAAGACCATCCGCCGCACGGCGGAGACGCTGCTGGTCAAGGAGGGCTGCGAAGTGTTCACGGCAGTCGACGGCTTCGACGCGCTCGCCAAGATCGCCGACCATCAACCGGATATCGTCTTCGTCGATATCATGATGCCGCGGCTCGACGGTTATCAGACCTGCGCGCTGATCAAACACAACAAAGTCTTCCGCGCCATCCCGGTGATCATGCTGTCCTCCAAGGACGGCCTGTTCGATCGTGCCCGCGGACGCATCGTCGGGTCGGAGCACTACCTGACCAAGCCGTTCACCAAAGATGAACTGCTCGGCGCGATCGAGTCGCACGTCGGGAGATGAAACCATGGCATTGATCCTTATCGTGGATGATTCGCCGACCGAAGTGCATGTGATGCAGAAGGCGCTGGAGCGCCACGGTTACCGTACCGCGGTCGCCGCCGACGGTGCGGAAGGCGTCCGGCTCGCCCGACAGATGCGTCCGGATCTGATCTTCATGGACATCGTGATGCCGGGAATCAACGGCTATCAGGCGACTCGGACGCTGTTGAACGACCCTAACACGAGCGCGATTCCGATCGTGATGGTCACGTCGAAGGGCCATGAGGCTGATCGCGTCTGGGGGCTACGGCAGGGTGCGGTCGACTATCTGATCAAGCCGGTGTCGCCCGACCAACTGGTCGAGAAGGCACAGGCGACGCTTGCCGCCTGACATGCAGGAGGGGGCAGCGCTCAAGAGTCTGCGCGATCGGCCGTTCGAACTGCTCGCCGAGCTCGAGCGGCGTGGTCGCGCGGTGACCGCGAGCGCCGCCGCCGATGCGGCGCAGGCCGGCGAGTGGGTAGGGGTGGCGCTGCGTATGGCCGGGGAGCTTTATTTGGTGGCACGCGAAGAAGCGCGTGAGGTGCTGGGAGTGCCGGCACCGCTCACGCGCGTACCTGGCGCCAAGAGCTGGATTCTCGGCCTGGCCAACGTTCGTGGTCAGCTGCTGCCTATCATCGACCTGCGCGCCTATCTCGGCAGTGGCCCGACGCCCAATGCACGCGCTTCGCGCGTAATCGTGGTCAATCACCGTGATATTCCGGCCGGTCTCGTGGTCGATGAAGTTTTGGGCTTTCGGCGATTCGCCGATGCCGAATTCACCGCCGATGTGCCGCCCACCATCGTGCGCTGCGAGCGCTACATCGCCGGCTCGTTCCGACGTGGCAACGAACAATGGCCGGTGCTCGGTTTGCGCGCCCTGGTCGAAGACCCGGCCTTTACCGAGGCCAGTACATGATCGGCGCCGGCGGTACGGACCGCGTCCGGCGGCCGCAGCGGCTGGCGCTGATCGCGGCCGTACTGGTGGTGCTGGCGGCGAGCGGCAGCGTGGTACTGTCGCTGCTGCGACTGCCGCAGGCGCTGGCAGTGTTGCCCGCGCTGCTGGCATTGCTCGCGCTGGTGCCGATCGCCATGCTGTTCTCGCATCTGCGCCGTGCTGCCGAGATGGCCGCGCAGGCACAGCGCGTGGCCGAGACGAAGCGGCTCGAGTCTGAACGCAATCAACAGGCTATCATGCGTCTGCTGGACGAGATGTCGAGCCTCGCGGAGGGCGATCTGACGGTGCAGGCGACCGTGACCGAGGACATCACCGGGGCGATCGCCGATTCGGTCAATTACGCGGTCGAGGCGCTGCGCAAGCTGGTGACGACCATCAGTCAGTCCGGAATCCAGCTCGACGGCGCGGCGCGGCAGACGCAGGCGCTGGCCTCGCACCTGGCGCGCGCCAGCAATGCGCAGTCCAAACAGATCGGCTCGGCGACCGAATCGATCGGAGCCATGGCCTCTTCGATCGAAGAAGTCTCGGGCAATGCGGAGCGGGGCGCCGATGTGGCGCGCCACTCGGTGGACGTGGCGCACAAGGGCGGCGATGCGGTGCGGCGCACGATCGATGGCATGAACACGATTCGGGAGACCATTCAGGAGACCAGCAAGCGCATCAAGCGGCTGGGCGAGAGCTCGCAGGAGATCGGCAACATCATCGAGCTGATCAGCGACATCGCCGAGCAGACCAACATTCTCGCGCTCAACGCCTCAATCCAGGCGTCCATGGCCGGTGAGGCCGGCCGCGGCTTTGCGGTGGTGGCCGACGAGGTGCAACGTCTGGCCGAACGCGCCGCCAATGCCACCAAGCAGATCGAGGTGCTGGTGCGTACGATTCAGACCGATACCAATGAAGCCGTGGTATCGATGGAGCGCAGCACTACCGATGTGGTCGGCGGCGCGCTGCTGGCGGAAAATGCCGGTGCCGCGCTGCAGGAGATTGAGCAAGTGTCGAATCAGATCGCCAGTCTGGTGCAGAACATTTCCGCGAGCGCGCGCAGTCAGTCCACGGCGGCACAGAACATCGCACGCAACATGCAGGTGCTGCGCGAGATCAGTGCGCAGTCGGCCGATTCGACCAGCGCCACCTCGCACGCGATCGCCAAGCTTGCCGATCTGTCGGCGTCATTGCGCAAGTCCATCACGGGCTTTCGCCTGCCCAGCGGCAATGAGATGAGCGGCAGGCATCGCACTTTGCCGGATCCCACCCCGACCCAGACCGCGAGGTCAGGAGCTACCGGTCTATCCGCTCCCGCAGTGCCCTCGGCCCCAGGTGCCTATGCGAACCCAAAGGTCAAGGTGCTCGGCGGCTCCTGAGTGCCGCGCCGGCAGCCAATGAATATGCAGCATGACTGAGCTGGCAACGCAAACATTGCACACCGTCGCGCGCGAAATCAGCGTTGCGCTCGCCGATGGCCGCGCAGCGCTCGAGGCGCACGTCGAGCAGCCCGGCAACATGGAACTGCTCGAGCGTTGCCGCCGCGAGCTGCACCAGGTACAGGGCGTGCTGCGTCTGCTCGAGATCTATGGCGCGGCGCTGCTGGCCGAGGAAATGGAGCAGGTGGCGCGCTACCTGATCAGCCTCGGCAGCGAACGCAAGAATCAGGACGAGGCACTCGACGCGCTGATGCGCTCGATGGTGCAGTTGCCCGGCTATCTGGAGCGCGTGCTCGCGGGCGGCCGCGATCTGGCGTTGGTGCTGTTGCCGCTGTTGAATGATCTGCGGGCAGTGCGCGGCAGCGCGCTGCTGTCGGAAGGCACGCTGCTGCTGCTCAATCTCAAGTCCGATCGCCAGGCGCAGCCGGCGGCACCGGCACCGGGCGAGCCGCCGCTGTCGGTGGGGCAGTGGGCGCGGCGGCTGCGTGCCCGTTTCCAGACCGGCCTGATCGGCTGGATACGCGGCGAGCGCACCGAACAGAGCCTTGAGATCATGGCCGCGGTCGCAACGCGCCTGGAGCAGGTCGCGGCATCGCAGCCGGTGTTCCAGTTGTGGTGGGTGGTCGGGGCACTGATCGAATCGCTGCGCGAGAATGGCATCGATGGCAGTATCTCGGTAAAACGGCTGCTTGGCCTCGCCGATCGCGAGATGAAGCGGCTGTTTGATCAGGGCGAGGCACGCTACGCGCAGCACCCGCCGGTAGAACTGCTCAATAACCTGCTGTATTACATCGCCCGCTCCGACAGCGGCGGCCCGCGGGTCGCGGCCGTGCGCGCCTCGTTCCGGCTCAACGAGTTGTTGCCGGTCGACGAATCGATCGAGCAGGAGCGCGAAAATCTATCCGCGCCCTCGATCAAGCTCATGCACACCGTGGCCGCGGCGATCCGCGAGGATCTGTCGAAGGTCAAGGATGTGATGGATATCTATGTCCGGCGCGGCGGCGGCCAGGCCGAAGAGCTGGTCCCCCAGGTCGCTATGCTGAAGAAGATCGGCGACACGCTCGGCGTGCTGGGCCTGGGTGGGCTGCGCACCCGCGTGCAGGAGGCAACCGCAAAGCTCGAGGGCATCATCGCCGGCACCGAGACCAGCGGTGAGTCGGCGCTGGTGCAGGTGGCGGCGGGCCTGATCAAGGTCGAGGATCATCTCGACGACGACCTGGTCGGACTGATCCTGCCGCGCAATAAGAGCGCGCCAGGCGATGGCGAGTCGTCCGACCAGGACTTCCAGCAGGTCCAGGGAGCGGTGCTGCGCGAGTGCGTGGTCAATCTCGCACGCATCAAGGAATACGTGGCGCAGAATGTCAGCGGCACGCTCGATACCGCCGGCTTCGACAATTGGCCGGAGCTCATGCGCGGTATCAACGCCGGCTTGTTGATGCTCGGCAAGTCGCGCGCAGTCGAGATCATCGAGGAAATCACGCTGCACCTGAAGCGCGTGATGCAGCCCGGCGGCACTAACTTGGCGCCCGATTATCTGGATCGGCTGGCCGACGCGATTGTCAGCATCGAGTACTACATCGAGACCCTGCAGGCGGGTCGCAGTGATCCCTGGTACATGCTCGACAACGCGCGCAGCTGTCTTGATGCGCTCAAGCGCGCTCCGGAACGCGTCCTGCCCACGGTGACGGCGGCCACCACCGGCACTTATGCCAAGACACAGCTGATCGACCGGCTGCCGCCTTCGGGCGATACCACCGATATAGGCCGGCTCGAGCTGCAGGCGATGTCGCCGCCATTGCTGGCCGCCGCCGCCGCCGGCTCGGCCTCGCCCCTCGCCGAAACGATACCGGATCCGGACCTGATCCAGCTGTTCGTCGAGGAAGCGAAGGAGGAGCTGGCGAAGATCCAGCAGCAGTTCCCGATCTGGGACCACAATCCGCTCGAGAGCGATGCGCTGCTGATCGTACGGCGTTCGTTTCATACGCTCAAAGGCAGCGGCCGCATGGTCAATGCGCGCGCCATCAGCGACTTCGCCTGGGCGACCGAAAATCTGCTCAATCGCATCCTCGATGGCACGCTGCAACGCTCACCGGCGGTGCTGCAGACGCTGCGTGAGGCGATAACGGCGCTGCCGCAGCTGGTCGCAGAGCTCGAATCCGGAAGCGCCGACCGCACCGACCTGACGCCGCTGGCTGCACGGGCACATGCGCTCGCGAGTGGACGCGAAGACCTCGCGGTTGCTGCGGCAGCCGCCGCGACCGCGGCCCCGGGCCCGGCCAGGGCGCCCGATGCGACCCCGCCCAGCGCCCGGCACCACGTGGAGCCGCCGGAGGCGGCGGTCGCCGCCGCCGCGCCCACCGCCGCGCCCGCGCCACCGGAGCCTGATACGGCGCTGCGCGAGATCTATGCCCGTGAGACCGCGAGTCACGTCGGCACCGTGCGTGCATGGATGGTGCGTGAGCGGCGCGTGGGTGGGCCGCATGTCCTGCCCGAAGAGGTCTATCGTGCCTGCCACACGCTGGTCGGCAGCTCGACCATGGCCGAGGCCCGCCACGGCATACGCCTGGCCGATCCGATGAACCATTGGTTGCGCAAGGCTTTCGATAGCGGCGTCGGCCTGGACGATTCTGATCTGCTGCTGCTCGGCGACTGCATGATCGCGATGGAAGCGGTCGCCGGCCACCTCGACGAAGGCACCGGCTTCTTCGTGCTGCACGACACGGTGCGCGGGCGCATCGCGCGCGCTGAGCTTGATCTGGACCGCCGCATCGCCGAGGCCAATGAGTTTGCCGGGCGCAGCAGCATCAGCCTGTCGGTACCCCCGCTGCTGTCGGAGCCACTGCCATCGACGCCGCCACTGTTTGGGGAAGCTCCGCCGCCGGCCGTCATGCGGCCGTCGCCGGCCACACCTCCCGCGCCGGCCATGACAGCGCCGGTCGCAGCTCCCATGCCGGTCGCACCCTTGAGCGAAGTGGAGCATGCGGACTTCGACCCCGAGATCGCGGCGATCTTCAGCGAAGAGGCCGTCGAGCTGCTCGAAGCAGCGGAATTCGCGCTGGCCGCCTGGAACGCGGCGCCCGGCGACCGCGAGCAGGCGGCGGCGTTGCGCCGGCCGCTGCATACGCTCAAGGGCGGTGCGCGCATGGCCGGCGTCAATGCCATGGGTGAGCTCGCACACGAACTCGAAAGCCTGATCGGTCGCATCGAGCTCGGTCTTGCCAGCGCCGATGAAGGCGCACGCGCCGTGGCGCAGGAAGCGCTCGACGAACTGGCGCGCATGCGCGAGGCCACCGCTTCGGGTAGGCCGGCAGCCGGCGCCCCCGCGCTGGTCGCACGCATTCGCTCGGTTGCCGCGGGTGAGAGTCCGGCGCCGCCCGCACCACCGGCGGTCGCACCAGTCATGCCGGCCACAGCGCCTGCGCCGCTCGAGGCCATCGGTGCTCCGGTCGCCGCCGCGCCAATGCCGACGCAACCGACGCCAGAGTTGCAGCCGACGGCAGAGTCGCAGGCGCCGCCAGAGGTGCAGCCGGGGCCAGAGGTGCAGCCGACGCCCGAGCTTCAGGCGATGATGGAGCCTCAGGCGATGATGGAGCCTCAGGCGATGCCAGAGCCTCAGGCGATGCCAGAGCTGCCGCCGACGCCGGTACTTGAGATTCCCGCGGCAGCGAGCGCCGCGCAAGGCGATATCGAAATTCCGATCAGTCGCGATGTGTTCAGCGCAGCGCCATCGCTGCTGGTCGCGCCCGCGGCGCCTGTCCCGCCCGCGGAACCGCTGGCACCGACGATGCCGGTGGAACCAGCGGCACCGATGGAATTTGTGGAACCGACGGTAGTGCTGGCGCCGATCGCCTTCGGGCCGAGCGCGGGCGTGACCGAGCCGCCAGCCGCGGCGCCGCCGCCGGGCGCGGCGCCGATTGCTGCGTCACCGATCGCCGCGGAACTGCCGGCGCCACCGGCACCGCTGCCGCCCGGACGCGAACCCGTGGTCGTCGCAGCCGACCGCGTGGACATGGCGCGTGTCAGCGCCGAACTGCTCGACCAGATGCTCAACAACGCCGGTGAAGTGAGCATTTCGCGTGCGCGGCTGGAGCAGCAGCTCGGCTCGATCGAGTTCAATCTCGGCGAGCTGTCGCGCACCGTCACACGACTCAAAGAGCAGTTGCGCAAGCTTGAGATGGAGACCGAAGCGCAGATTCTGCACCGGCATGAGAACGAGGCGGGGCACCGCCAGAAGTTCGATCCGCTCGAACTCGACCGCTATTCATCGATCCAGCAGTTCTCGCGCGCACTGGCGGAATCGGCCAACGATGTCGGGAGCATCCAGGGACTGCTCGAGAGCCTGATCGCGGAAGCGCAGAATCTTCTGCAGCAGCAGTCGCGCACGATCACCGAGCTGCAGAACGGGCTCATGCGCACCCGCATGGTCTCGGTCCAGCGGCACGTGCAGCGCCTGGCGCGCATCGTGCGCCAGGCCGCCAGCGATACCGGCAAGCGCGCCGAGCTGATCGTCGAGGGCGCCTCGGGGGAACTCGATCGGCAGGTGCTCGAGCGCATGCTGCCACCGTTCGAGCACATGCTGCGTAATGCCGTGGTTCATGGCATCGAGTCGCCCGCGGAACGGGTCGCGGCCGGCAAAGATGAGACCGGGCATATTCATTTGAGCCTGAAGCGTGAGGGCGCCGAGGTAATCGTCGAAGTCAGGGACGATGGCGCTGGCATGGATCTTGCGGCAATCCGCGCCAAGGGGCTCGAGCTGGGCCTGATCCGCGCCGATCAGGCGCTGTCGGACGAGGACGTCATGCAGCTGGTGCTCGAGCCAGGCTTCTCGACCGCGAGTTCGGTGACGCAGCACGCCGGCCGCGGCGTAGGCATGGATGTGGTTGCCGTCGAGGTCAAGAAGCTCGGTGGAGCGCTGCACATGGAGAGCGAGCGGGGCCGCGGCACGCACTTTACCATCCGATTGCCGTTCACGCTCGCGATCAGTCACGCGCTGGTAGTCCGCACCGGCGATGAGTATTACGCGCTGCCGCTGCCGACCGTGGAAGGTGTGGTGCGGCTGACGCGCGACGAGGTGATGACGCATCTGCAGGCCGATAGTGCCAGCTTCAACCACGGCGGCCAGAAATACCGCCTGCAGCCGTTGCAGCTGTACGTGGGCATTGAAGCCTCGCCGCTGCCGGATCAGGATGTGACCATTCCGGTCGTGCTGGTGCGCGCCGGCGAGCATTCTACCGGCCTGGTTGCCGATGAGCTTATCGGCAGCCGCGAAATCGTGGTCAAGCCGGTCGGCCCGCAGATCTCCGGCATACGCGGCATCTCCGGGGCGACGGTACTGGGCGACGGGCGCATCGTGATCATCCTCGACATCGGCGCGCTGGTGCGCGCCGAATGGCGCGGGCGCGCCGCGCCAACCATCACGCGTGACCGCACCGACCGGCGCACCTTAGCGCTGGTCGTGGACGATTCGATCACCGTGCGCCGTGTGACGCAGCGGCTGCTCGAGCGCAATGGTATGCGGGTGATGACGGCGCGCGATGGTATGGATGCAGTGACGTTGCTGGCCGAAAGCGTGCCGGATGTGATCCTGCTCGACATCGAAATGCCGCGCATGGACGGCTACGAGGTGGCCGCGTACGTGCGTAGCGATCCGCGGCTGCGCGATGTGCCGATCATCATGATCACTTCGCGCGTCGGCGAGAAGCATCGTGCCCGGGCGATCGAGCTGGGCGTCAATGATTATCTCGGCAAGCCCTATCAGGAGAGCCAGCTGATCGACGCGATCACGCCTTTGGTGGCGCAGCACCGCGCGCGTTCCCGTGCCTCAGGCGCCGGCTGATGACCGAGCGCATCGCCGAGGTCTACAGTCTGTTGATCCCGCTTGCGGATGCGAGACTACTGGTACCGCGGGCCTGCGTGGCCGAAGTGATCGGTTACCAGACGCCGGTGCCGATGGATAATGCGCCGCCCTGGTACCTCGGGCTGGTGAACTGGAACGCCCGCACGCTGCCGCTAGTGTCGTTCGAAGGCGCGTGCGGTCTGATGATCCCGCTGACCAACAATCGTTCGCGCATCGTGGTGTTCCACGCGCTTGCCGGCCGGGCCGAGTCCGGCTACATCGCCATCGTATCGCAGGGATTCCCGCAGCTGGTACGCGTCAGCAACGATGTCGTGCGACCGGACAATTCGCGTAGTTTCCCCGAACGCACGCCGGTGCTATGCCAGGTGCGCATGCTCAACGAGACGCCGCTGGTGCCGGATCTGGAGCGGCTGGAAGCGATGATTGCGGAGGAAACGTCAGTACTGCCGGAACGCGACGCCGGATGAGGCTTGTGTTCGGTACCGACCGTTGAGACATATCGAACCATAGGGCGAATTTTTAATAATAAAAATTCGCCCTATGGTTCGATATCTCTGAGCAATTGCCACCGAACACAGGTTTCATCCGACCCCTGGTGTGGCCGGCTTCAATCCAGGCTCGCGCGTCTCAACTGGCGAGCGCGCACGCCCACGCGATCGCAATCGATGCCAGTGCTGCCAGACCCGAAAGCCATTGCGGTGCGCGAGCGAGCGTTTGACGCGCCCATGGCTGCGCTACGAGGGCGCCCAGCATGCAGCCGACGACAAACCCGGCAGCGTGCGCGACGATGTCGATCTGCGCGACGGCATTTGGATCTTCGCCGCCGCCGGAGCCAAACCATCCCAACAGCACCACGCCGCCGACCAGCGGCGCCCAGCGCACCGCCCATCGCTGCCTATAGGAAGAGCGCAGGCGCCATGAATGTGCCGCCAATAAACCCAGTGCGGTGAACACGGCGGTCGAGGCGCCCACTGACAGGTGCGTAGGCGGCCCGAGCAGCGCTTCGAGCAAGTTGGCGCATGCCGCTCCCGTCACGATCAGGAACCATGCGCTGCCACTGCCGATCTGGGCGGCCGCGAGATAACAAAACCAGACGCCGGCCACGAGATTGGCGGCGAGATGAGCGCCGTCCAGGTGCAGCGTCAACGCGGTCCACGCCCGCCACCATTGCCCGCTTTGCACGCGTCCGGCGTCGAGTGCGCCGATGTCGAAGGCATCGAGCCGCCACAGGCCGTTCGAGACGATCAGCCCGATGGCCACCAACGTCACGACATAGACGATGCAACCGACCCAGGCATAGGGGTGATGGGGTGGTGGCGGCGGCGGCGGCGGGGCAGGGCGGCGCTCCAGTTCGTACTGTCCGAGTTGCGTCGCGGCGCGCGCGGCCTCGGCCGCATCCACCTCCAGCACGAACTGCAGGCCATCGAAGTGGATCGTGCTTGTGATGCCGATGGCAGCGAGCACGAATGCGCGCTCATCGCAATCCGGGCGACGCGTAGAGCGGAAGACCTCAATGGCGGTGGCCGACATCCTGCTAGCATGCCTTAAAATAGGAGAATACCCGGAGACTCACTATGACTACGCTGACACTCAATCAAGCATCGACCATCATCGACACCGCGCTGGCGCATGCGCGCCGAGCAGGCTTCAAGCCGCTGTGCATCGTGGTGCTCGATCCCGGCGGCCACATGCTGGCGCTCAAGCGCGAGGAGCGCGCGTCGTTCTCGCGGCCGCAGATCGCCACTGCCAAGGCCGCCGGCTGCCTCGGCATGGGATTCGGCGGCCGTGAGATTGCGCGGCGCGCACAGGCGGCGCCAGCCTTCTACGATGCGCTGGCCAGCATATTGCCGCAGGGCTTCGTGCCGGTACCCGGCGGGGTGCTGATTCGCGATGCGGCGGGGTCGCTGCTCGGAGCGGCCGGTGTCACCGGCGAGAGCTCGGACAATGACGAGGCCTGCGCGGTCGCCGGTATTCACGCGGCCGGACTCGTGGCCGACACCGGCGCGGCCGCCCCGTAAGGGCGGCGCGATCAACTCAGAAAATCGCCCGCGACCGCCTGAATGGCCGCCAGCGCCGCCAACGGCGCGGTCTCGGCGCGCAGCACCCGTGGCCCCAGGCGGCAGAATTGGAAACCATGGTGCTGCGCCAGCGCGAGTTCTTCGTCGCTGAAGCCGCCTTCGGGGCCGACAGCCAAGCTGATGCTCGATGCCTGCCGGGCAACCGCGGTCAGAGACTGATCGGCTTCGGGGGCGAGCAGCAGACGCAAGCTCGTGGCGCCGGACTGCGCACAGGCGCTCGCGAGATCGGCCACGGCCTGAATCGACGGCACGCGGTTGCGTCCGCACTGCTCGCAGGCGCTGATCGCCACCGCGCGCCAATGCTCGCAGCGTCGCGCCAGCCCCTGTGCATCCAGGCGCACCACGCTGCGCTCGCCGGCCAAGGCCACGATCGCCGCGACGCCAAGCTCGGTGGCCTTCTGCACGATGAAATCCATGCGTTCGCCGCGTGCCAGCGCCTGCAGTAAGGTCACGGCCAGCGGCGACTCGCGTTCGATGGCGCGATGCATGTCGATCTGCACGTGCACCCCGCGGCGGTCGATTTCCACGATCCGCGCGTCGTATTCGCCGCCGCGACCGTCGAACAGCGTGAGCATCTGCCCGGCGCGTGCCCGCAGCACGCGCGCCACGTGCGTCGATACGTCCCCGGGCAGCAGCCGGGTGTCCCCGGTATGCAACGGCGCTGGCACGTAGCAGCGCGTCAGGCGCATGCCCGGTCGATGCCTTCGATGGCGACGTCGACCATCAGGTCGATCTCGGCGGGCGTGATGGCATAGGGAGGCATGAAATAAACCACATTGCCGATCGGCCGCAGCAGCACGCCGCGCTCGAGCGCATGCCGATGCACGATCAGACCGCGGCGCTCCTGCCAGGGGAAGGGTTCACGCGTCGCCTGGTCGCGCACGAATTCGACCGCGGCGATCATGCCGGTCTGGCGCACGTCCGCCACGTGCGGGTGAGCCGCCAGCGGCGCGAGTCGCTCAGCCATGTATGCCGCCAGACGCCGATTGGTCTCCAGCACCGGTCCATTGAAGAAGATTCCGAGCGTTGCGCGGGCCGCCGCACAACCCAGGGCGTTGCCGGTGTAGCTATGAGAATGCAGAAACGCACGCTGCGCGGTGAATTCGGCATAGAACGCCTCGTAGATCGACTCTTTGGTCAGCACCACCGACAGCGGCAGATAGCCGCCGGTCAGGCCTTTGGACAGGCACAGGAAGTCGGGGCTGATGCGGGCCTGCTCGCAGGCGAACATGGTGCCGGTGCGCCCGAAGCCGACCGCGATTTCATCGGCGATCAGATGCACGCCGTAACGATCGCAGGCGGCGCGCAACAGCGACAGATAGACCGGATCGTACATGCGCATGCCGCCGGCGCATTGCACCAGCGGCTCGATGACTACGGCGGCAATATCCTCGCCGTAACGCTCGAGCGCGGTCTGCATGAGAGCGAACTTGCGCCGCGTGTGCTCGGCCCAGCTGTCTCCGGGTTCGCGCCCATAGCAGTCCGGCGACGGCACCGTCAGCACGTCCATCAGCAACGGCGCATAGGTGCTCTTGTAGAGCTCGACATTGCCCACCGCCAGCGCGCCCAGGGTCTCGCCGTGGTAGGCGTTGCTCAGCGTGACGAAGCAGCGTTTGCGCGGCTGGCCCTGATTCTGCCAGTAGTGGAAGCTCATCTTGAGCGCCACCTCGATCGCGGCCGAGCCGCTGTCGGCGAAGAAGCAGCGCGTCAGTCCGGGCGGCGTGATTCGCACCAGCTCCTCGGCCAGCGCGATCGCCGGCTCGTGGGTGAAACCGGCGAGCATCACATGTTCGAACTGCTGCAGCTGCGCGGTGATGGCGGAGTTGATGCGCGGATGCGCGTGGCCGAACAGATTGACCCACCAGGAGCTGATCGCGTCGAGGTAGCGGCGGCCATCGAAATCCTCGAGCCATACTCCCTGGGCGCGGCGCACCGGAATCGGCGGCTGCTCTTCATGGTCTTTCATCTGCGTGCACGGATGCCATATGTGCTGCAGGTCCCGCGCCGCCAGGGAGGAATTGTTCACTGTGCTCATGGACGCATTTTGGCATCATGCGAGGCTGTCATGCATAAGACGCTCAGCATTGATGCGGCCGCCGGGCTTCTGCTCGGTGTGCGCCAGGTCCTGTCGCCGCATTTCGACGAGCGGCCGCCGGGAGTGCTGCCGGCGCTGATCGTCGTGCACGGCATCAGCCTGCCACCGGGGGAATTCGGTGGTCCATGGATCGATCGGCTGTTCACCGGCAACCTGCCGGCCGGCGCACACCCGAGTTTTGCCGACATATCGACGCTGCGGGTGTCAGCGCATGCGGTCATCCGCCGCGATGGCACGATCACGCAGTACGTGCCGTTTGCAGCGCGCGCCTGGCATGCGGGGGAGTCGAGCTATAGGGGACGCGCCGCCTGCAACGATTTCTCGGTGGGCGTCGAGCTCGAAGGCGCCGATCAAATCCCTTATGCTGAGCCGCAATATCAATCGCTGGCGCCGTTGATAGTGGCGCTGTGCGGCGCGTATCCGACACTCAGCGTCGAGCGCCTGGCGGGCCACAGCGATATCGCGCCCGGCCGCAAGAGCGACCCGGGGCCGGCCTTCGACTGGCCAAAGCTACGAGCGCTGCTGGCCTGAGCCCTGGTCGTCGTCGGATGCCTGGCCGCGCTTGCGCCGCCACAGCGGCTCGCCGCCGCCGTGCGCACGCGCGAGCACTCGAGCCAGCACGAACAGCAGGTCCGACAGCCGATTGAGGTACTGCAGCGCCGCTGCGCCCACGGCCTCGCTGCGCGCCAGCGCCCAACAGCGCCGCTCGGCGCGACGGCAGACCGCGCGCGCCACGTGACAGGCCGCGGCGGCGCCGCCGCCGCCCGGCAGCACGAATTCCTTGAGCGGCGGCAGGACCGCATTGAACTGCTCGGCTTGCGTCTCGAGCCAGGCCACTCGTGCCGGGTCGATCAGCCGCGTCCCCGGGATCGCCAGCTCGCCCCCCAGATCGAACAGGTCATGCTGAATCTCGATCAGGCAGTCCTGGACACTCGCGCCCAGGACGCCGCCGGACAGCAGCACGCCGAGCGAGCAGTTGAGTTCATCGACGCTGCCCATCGCCTCCACGCGCAGCGCAACCTTGGAGACACGCGTGCCATCGCCGAGCCCGGTGGTGCCATCATCGCCGGTGCGCGTCACGATCTTGGAGAGGCGATGGCCCATGGCGGCTACTTTACTACAGCGTGGCGCGACTACAGTGTGGCGCGCACCCCGGCATAGAAGGCCTGTCCCAGCACCCGGTAGCCGGCCACGGACTCGCTGCGGTGGTCGAACAGATTATCCACGCGCGCGAACAGCTGCAGCTTGGCGGTCAAGGCGTAGCTCCCGAAGACGTTGACGGTGTTGCTGCTCGATAGCGGCACCGTATTGGCATCATCGTCGAAACGTGAGCCGATGTAGCTGAGACTGGCGCCGAGCGAGGTGTTGGCTCGCGCCGTCCAGGTCAGGCCGGCGTTGGCCGAGATATGCGGCCGACGCGCCAACTCCAGACCCGTCAGTTCGTCGATCGCCTTCAGATCGGTGTAATTCATCCAGGCGCTGAGCGGGCCGCGCGGCCGCGCCACCAGTTCGGCTTCGATGCCGCTCGCATTGGTGCGCCCGACATTGTAGTAGTAACCGCCGGGTCGCTCGGCGCAGGCGATGCCAATGGCGGGGAAGCACTCGTTGAAGTCGATTTCGTTGTGCTCATGGCGGTCGAAGTAAGTCAACGAGGCGCGCAGCTGCCGGTCCAGCAGCAGCTGATCGGCGCCGACCTCCCAGCCCACGGCGGTTTCGGGCGCCAGCGTTTGCAGCGGATTGGAGTAGGGCGAGAACAGCTGGTAGAGCGTGGGAGCCTTGAAGCCATTGCCGTAATTGGCGCGCAGCACCGTGGCGCTTTCGAACAGCTGCCAGGCCCCGGCAAGCTTGACCGAGGTGTGAGCGCCGAACTGCAGGTCGTCGTCGTAACGCAGGCCGCCGGTCAGCGTCAGCTGTCGCGCCAGCGTGCTTTGCCACTGGCCGTAATAGCCGCTCAAGCGATCGCGCCCCGTGATCGGCGTATTGGCCGGGTCAGGCAGACTGTCGGTCGTGAGCGTACTGAGCTCGGTTTCGGCTCCGTACGTCAGCTCGTTGGCGGCATTGGCCTCGATCACCCCCTGATACTCCAGGCGCGTGGCACCGCCCTGGGCATAAAAATTCTCCCCCGGCGAAAACAAGTACATCTCCGGATTGCTCGCCGATGGGGTGTACAGGCCATAAAAGCGTCGGTCGCTGTCGCTGCTGATCAGCGCCAGGCGCTGCGTGACGTGACCCTCGAACAGCGAGGCATTGAGTGCGGCATAACCGGCCAGCAGGCTGTCGCGGACGAATTCCTCAGTGGCTGCAAGGGTGTAGTCCGGCGGCGGATAGTCGGCGATGTCGCTGCGCGAGCGGATGTAGAAGCCGCGCAGATCCACGCTGATCTGATCGCCGGCATGCAGACGCAGGTTGGCGGTGGCGCCGACGTTGCGGTCCCCATCCGGTTCAAAGTCGACGTTGCTGCTGTCGGCCACCGAAATGCCACGGGTGTTGTAATAGTTGATGGCGCTGCCGTACTCGAGGGGACCGGCGGTACCGTTCAAGGCCGCATTGAGCTGCGAGGTGCCGTAAGTGCCGCCCTGCGCTTCGATGCGCGGCGCGAAGGCGTCGGGGCCGCCGCGCTGGGTCAGAATATTAACCACGCCACCGATGGCATCGCTGCCGTAGAGCGTTGACTGCGGGCCGCGTAGCACTTCGATGCGAGCGATGTCATTCACCAGCAGGTCACCGAGCACCGGTTCGCCGTCCGGTGTGCTCGGGTCATTGATGCGTATGCCATCGATCAGCACCAGCGACTCGCCCGGTTCGGCGCCGCGGATGTACAGACTCGTCGTCTGGCCAGGCCCGCCGGTGCGCGACACCGTCAGGCCCGGTATCTGCGCGAGCACATCACTGACGATCAGTGTCTGCCGGGTGTCGAGCTCTGTGGCATTGATGACCGACAGCGAGCTGCCCGTCTGGTCGAGCGGCTGCTCGGTGCGCGTGGCGCTGACCACGACCTGCTGCAGATCGGCAGCCGCCGCCGCGCCGGCGGCAGCGTCGTCGGCGGCGCGCGCGCCTCGGATGTTGATGACAGGAGCCAGGATGGCGATGAGTACCGCCGTACGATGAGCGATCATTGCGTACCCCTTCCATGCACGCCCGCATGGTCCGAAGCGATGGACACCCGGACGCTGCGAGGGATGAGAAGGCGAGGCGCATGGCGCCAGCCCGACGCCCACCGCGCGACTGGGAACAAGCTCGCCAGGCCGGTCTCCGGGCTTGCGCACGCGGCCCTTTGGGGGCCAGCTGCATCGCCTTCCCACACCTTGCGGGCGCAGTGGCTACTGATGCAGTGTCGTATCGCTTACCGTTGCGGGGGCAGCGCCGGACTGGCGCGAAGATCGCGCGTCACCGGCTTCCCGAGCACCTGACGAGGGACGGACTTTAGGCAAGCACAGCCGCCGGTGTCAACGCGTATAGGATTCAATGGCAAATGAAGACGACGCCAGGGAATCGACTCGAGCCGGGGCCGGCATCGGCGCCAGCGCAGCCGTTGTCGTTGCAGGACGGGGATTTTTACCTCGAAGGCGGCCGTATGGTATTTACCGCCGCCAATCACCTGCGGCGCGGCTACTGCTGTGGCAGCCAGTGCCGCCATTGTCCCTATCAGCAATGAAGAGATAACACGATCATGGCATCCAAAGAACTGCAGGCCGCGATCGATGCCGCTCATGCCGCCGCCGTAGTCATCCAGGGCCTGTACCGGCGCAATCTCGAAGTCACGATCAAGGCCGACAAATCGCCGGTCACCGAGGCCGATGTACGCGCGGAGCAGGCGATCCGGGAGATCCTGCGCGCGCGTTTCCCCGGCTATGGTTTCTACGGCGAGGAGACCGGCCGGCACGCGATGGATGCGGACAACATCTGGCTGGTCGATCCGATCGATGGCACCAAGTCGTTTGTGCGCGAATGCCCGTTCTTTTCGACGCAGATCGCGCTGCTGCGCGGCGGGCGACTGGTGCTCGGCGTCTCCTGCGCCTCGGCTTATGGCGAGATGGCTTGGGCCGAGCTGGGCGGCGGTGCGCGGCTGGATGGCCAACCGCTGCACGTGAGTTCCGTGAAGGAGCTGGACGCCGCCATTCTCTCGACCGGAAATCTTAAGACGCTGGCGGCATCGAGCGCGGACTGGTCGCGCTTTGGCGCATTGGTCGGCCGCGTCAATCGGCTACGCGGTTACGGCGATTTTCTGCACTACCATCTGCTCGCGCGCGGCGCGCTCGACGCCGTGCTCGAATCGGACATAAATATTCTCGACATCGCGGCGCTGACCGTAATCGTGCGCGAGGCCGGCGGCACAGTCACCGATCTGGCGGGCCGTGAGCTCGACCTCGAGACCACCACCGTACTGGCGACCAACGGCGCGCTGCACGCGCCGATACTCGAGGCTATGCGGCGATGAAGGCGCGCCGCGGCGACGCGCCGATGGCGCAGATCGGCGTTAGGTACAGCGCTGAGAGCTCTTCGGGCGTGAGTACTTCGGCTACCGGGCCGAGGCGGTAGCGGCCGTCGCCGTAGAGCAGCAGCGCACGGTCGGCGTAGCGCTCGGCGAGCGTCGGATCGTGCAGCGTGGCGACCACGCTGGCGCCTTCGCGGCACAGCTCGCGAAACACCTCGAGCACCTCGATCTGATGGTGCGGATCGAGATGATTGGTCGGTTCATCCAGCAGATAAATCTGCGGTTGCTGTGTCAACAGCGAGGCCATGGCCGCGCGGCGCTGCTCGCCGCCCGAAAGCGTTGCGACCGAGCGGCGCGCGAAATCGGCGAGGCCGACGCGCTGCAGCGCCGCCTGCGCGATCGCCAGATCCTGCTCGCCTTCGCGCTGCCAGAACTTCAGGTGCGGATGGCGGCCGACCAGAGCCGATTCCAGTGTGCTGAGCGCCAGCGACTCTTCACGATCCTGCAGCAGCAACCCTAAGCGGCGTGCGACCCGGCGGCGCGGCATTGCGCCCAGGTCCTCGCCGTTGAGCAGCACACGGCCGCTATGCGCGGCGTTAAGGCCCGCGAGCGCATGCAGCGTGAGCGTCTTGCCACTGCCGTTGCGACCGAGGATGGCGAGGAATTCGCCGCGACGCACGGCCAGCGACAGATTCTGCACCAGCGCGCGTGCACCCGCGACGATCGACAGGCCGGCGACAGTCAGGGGATTCTTGGGTTCGTCGATGGCCATGCCTTCTAAGGCTGCAACCGCGTCGCGCTCCAGCGGCCGCCCTTGAAGCCGCCGCCTTCCGGCTCAAGGGTGCGAGTCCAGCGCGCTCGATCGTGCAGCCGTGCCGCGCCTTCGACCCAGAGCTCCACCGTCTGCACCCACAGGTGATATCCGCCCCAGTGCGGCGGACGCGGTATGACGATACCGGGATCCGGCGCGGCATCATCGCGGCTCGTCGGCGTCGGCGCGCCGAAGCGGCGCGCCGCAGCGTCGGTGGCTTGTATGAGTTCGGCTCGCGAGGCGATCGGCGCGCTCTGTTCGCTGGCCCAGGCCCCGATGCGGCTCTGCCAGGTGCGCGATGCGAAATAGGCGTCGCTTTCAGCCGCCGTGGTCGGCGTCACCCGACCTTCGAGCCGCACCTGCCGGTGCAGTACGTCCCAGTACATGACCACCGCGGCGCGCGTGTTGGCGCTCAACTCGGCGCCCTTGCGCGACAGGTAGTTGGTAAAAAAAGTGATGTAGCCGGTATCGGGCCGAATTTCCTTGCACAATATGACGCGCGCCGAAGGCGCGCCCTGCGCGTCCACGGTGGCGAGCACCATCGCATTCGGATTGGGCTGCACATTGGCGCGCGCAGCCTGCGACAGCCAGTCCGCGACCAGCGTCAGCGGCTCGGCTGGCAGTTGGTCCGGCAGATGTTCTTTGTGTAGAGCCATCGGTACATGGTAGCCGCCCCGGCGACGATGTGCACCGGTGGGGTTGCCGTTCGCGCGACTTGCGGCCAACACGGTCTGACTATACAAAGGCGCACCGCATCCGACAGGACTGTCGAAATGACTCTCGACGAGCTACGCCGGCATCTCGATGAGCTGGATCGACAATTGCTGCAAATCATCGCCGAGAGGCAGGCGACGAGCCGCGAGATCGCGCGCGTGAAGCGCGCCACCGGCTATCCGACGCGCGACTACGCGCGCGAACGCGACGTGATCGTCGGTGCGCGCAGCAATGCCGAGAAAATCGGTGTCTCGCCCGATGTCGCCGAGGCCGTGGTACGGCTGCTGATTCGCTCCTCGCTGACGACCCAGGAGCAGGCCAGCGTCGCGGCGCACGGCAGCGGCAGCGGCCGGCGCGCGCTGGTGATCGGCGGCGCCGGCAAGATGGGTGCCTGGTTTACGCAGTTCCTGACTTCGCAGGGCTTCGACGTCGAGGTGGCGGATCCGAAAGCCGCGGGGTCCGGCGTGAAGGCCATTGCCGACTGGCGCGAGTCGCCGTTGACGCATGACTACATCGTCGTGGCCGCACCGCTGGGCGCGACCAATACCATCCTGCAACAGATCGCGCAGCTCAAGCCGCGCGGCGTGGTGTTCGATCTGGGCTCGCTGAAATCGCCGCTGCGCGCCGGGCTCGAAGCACTGCGCGCGGCCGGTGTCGCGGTCACGTCGATACATCCGATGTTCGGACCGGATACCGAACTGCTGTCCGGCCGGCATGTGATCTTCATCGATCTGGGCAGCGCCGAGGCGCTGGCTCAGGCGCGCGGCCTGTTTGCGCCGACCATGGCGGAGCAGGTGGTCATGGGGCTCGACGAGCATGATCGACTGATCGCCTATGTGCTCGGTCTGTCGCATGCGCTCAATATCGCCTTCTTCACGGCGCTCGCCGAGAGCGGCGAGGCCGCGCCGCGGCTGGTGCAGCTCTCCAGTACGACCTTCGATGCGCAGTTCGACATTGCCAGTGATGTGGCAGCGGAGAGCCCGGAACTGTATTACGAAATCCAGCGCCTCAATGACTTCGGCGCCGAATCCCTCAATGCGCTAGCGCGCGCCGTGGAAGCGGTGCGCAGCGCGGTGTTCTCAGGCGATCAGGCCCGATTTACGGCGTTGATGCGCCAGGGGCATGAATATGTAAAGGGAAGGCGCGACACCGCCGCGCGGCGCGTGTAGGGCCAGGCGGGTCCAGCGGCGCGGGTGCGCAGGCTTACCGCTCAGCGCGTCTGCCGCCGCAGCAGCACGATGAATACCGGGGCGCCGATCAGCGCCATCACCGCACCTACCGGCAGCTCGCGCGGCCCCGCCACCGTGCGGCCGATTAGGTCGGCCAGGCACAGCAGGGTGCCGCCGGCCAGGGCCGCGGCGGGGGCGACCACGCGGTGATCGCTGGTATTGAGCCCGAGGCGCACCAGGTGCGGCGCGATCAGGCCGACGAAGCCGATCATGCCGCCGCCGATGACGGCGATGGAGGTGAGCGCCGCGCTGGACGCAAACACCCCCAGGCGCGCGGCTCCCGCCGGAATCCCGACCGTGGCGCTGCGCAGCTCGCCGGAGCCGAGCACATTGAGCCAGCGGCCGCCGAGAAACGCAGCAGATAAGGCAATAGCCGATGATGCGAGCAGCAGCGAGGGCCGCTGGGTCCAGCTCAGATCTCCGGCCAGCCAGAACACCATGCCGCGTAGCTGGCCGTTATCGGCCAGGGTCAGCAGCACCGTGAGCACGGCCCCGCAGGCGCTCGCGAGCACGACCCCGCACAGGAGCAGCCGGGTGGCGCCACCGCCCCGCGCCAGCAGCAGGACCGCGAGCGCGATCAGCGTGCCGCCGGCAGTCGCATAGGAGTGCATGGCCGCAAAGCCGGCCCCGGTCAGCATGCCGATCAGGGCGCCGATCGCCGCGCCGCCAGAGACGCCCAGGACCAGCGGGTCGGCCAGTGGATTGCGAAACAGCGCCTGTAACAGCACCCCCGCCAGCGCCAGCAGGCTGCCCACCGCAAAGCCAGCGATCGCGCGCGGCAGCCGGACCGTCTGCACGATCATGCGGCTGTACTCATCGCCGCCACCGAACAGGGCCCGCACCGCCCCGGCGCCGGACAGGCCGGCAGAGCCGATCAGCAACGCGGCGCAGAAAGTGGCCGTGGCCAGCAGCGCCAGTCCGGCCAGCCCCCACCAGTACTGAGTTCGCATCATGGCCTTAGCGTACCGGATGCACGTCGCAACCACCCGGTTCGTGGCTTGAGCGCCCCGCGCCGCCGGGGTAAAAGTATTCCATGGGCGACGTCATAGATCGCGACGGCTTCCGCGCCAACGTTGGCATGATGCTGATGTCCGGGGACGGCAAGCTCTTTATTGCGCGCCGCGCCGGCAGCCGTGGCTGGCAGTTCCCCCAGGGCGGCATGCGCAGCGGCGAGACCGACGAGGAATCGCTGTTTCGTGAGCTCATGGAGGAAATCGGGCTGGCCGCCGGCGATGTACAGATCATCGGCCGCACGCGCCACTGGTTGCGCTATCGCCTGCCGTCGCGGTACGTGCGTCACAATTTGCAGCCCTTATGTCTGGGGCAGAAACAGCGCTGGTTCTTATTGCGGCTGCGGCACCCGGAAATACCGTTTCGATTCGACGTTACGCCGCAGCCTGAATTCGACCGCTGGCGGTGGGTGGACTACTGGCAGCCGATCCGCGAAGTCATCTACTTCAAGCGCGCGGTCTACACGCGGGCGCTGCACGAGCTCGGGCCGCTGGCGTTTCCCGGCGGACCGCCGCCCTATCCGGCGTGGTGGCGCAAACGCCCCGAAACGCAATCGCCAGCAGCGCCGACGGCGCTTTGAAGCTCCGGTCAAAGCGATGGAAATCCCGGGCAGACTGGTCGTCCGTACCTACGCGCCCGCGCGGCGCTGGATCATGTTCGCGACTCTGGTGCTGCTCAGCGGCCTGGCGCTATATGTCGCATTCGAACTGGGGCGTTATAAGGCGGGCTACGATGCCATGCAGGCAGCGGCCGAGCGCGACGCATTGCAGCTGCAGATCGGTCAGCTGCAGCAGGCTGAGCGCGAGACCCGGGTGCAGCTGGCGGCGGCTCAGGAAGGCCGCGTGGCCGAAGTGCGCGAGCGCTCGGAATTGGCGCGTACGATCGGTGAATTGCAGGCGCAGGTCGAAACCCAGCAGCAGGATGTCGAGTTCTATCGCGGTGTGCTGGCGCAGCCCGGCCAGCAAGCCACGGTGATCATAGGGGTGCAGCAGTTTCACATCGCGCCGCTACCGGGGAGCCAGAAATTCGCGTTGCGCTTCAGCTTGAGCCGGTTGCAGCGGCCCGGAGAGCCGATCAGCGGCGCGCTCGGGATCACGGTCGACGGTACGCGCGACGGCGGCCCAGTCAGCGCCGATCTGGCGTCGCTGACCGGCGGGAAGAACGAACTGGGCTTCAATTTTCGTTACACCACCGGCATAGATCAGCCAGTTACACTGCCGGCTGATTTCAAACCTGATCGCGTTACGATCGAAGTCAGACCCGAGCGCAAGGGCACGGCACCCTACCGGCGCACGTTCGTCTGGACCGTCGATCCGAGCTGACGCGCGCGCAGCGGGGTGGGCATGTTCAAGCGGCGGGAAAGAGAAACTGTGGGCCGCATCGATACGCTGATCGGCAGGAGTGCCAGCGTGCAGGGCGATATCGAGTTCGCCGGCGGCCTGCATATCGACGGCCGCATTGCCGGCAGCGTACGTGCCACCGCTGGGGCTGCCGCCTCGCTTTCGGTCAGCGAGCACGGTGTGGTCGAGGGGTCGGTCGAGGCGCCGCACGTGGTACTCAACGGCCGGGTCAACGGCGACATCTTCGGTAGCGAACGTGTCGTTCTGGGCAGCAAAGCCCGGGTGCGCGGCAATGTCCACTACGGGGTCATCGAGATGGCCCTCGGCGCGGAGATCAGCGGCAAGCTGGTGCCGTGCAGCGACAAGCAGGCGGCGTCGAAGGCGGACTAAGTCCTGCGGCTGTGCCGGGGCAGCGCATCCGCCGGCGCCCGGACTCGAGAGGAAGTTGATATGAGGATCATCGCCCGCGGTGGCGCGCAGCCGTCGCGCATGTGCAGGCGGCGGTTTGTGCAGGGGATGGCGGCCGGAACGCTGCTGCTCGGCGCCGGCAGGCTGTTCGGCCGCACGCCGACGGCAGCACCGAAGCTGCTGTCGGGTACGCAGTTCGATCTGTCGATCGACGAACTGGCGGTGAACTATACCGGCGCCGTGCGCGTTGCGACGACAGCCACATCATGTTCGGGCAGCATCAAGTTCCGGCTGCGTGAGCCCTGACCTGCTGTCGGCGGTTGCGCGGACACTGGCTCTTGCCCGTGTGGTCCAGGCTGCGGGCGCGGCGTTCTTCGTGGTGCTATTAGGCTCATGGCTGGCGCGATCCGAGCACCGCAACCGCCGGCTGGGATGCCATGCCGCGCTGCAACGGCTGGCCTAGGGCGGCAGGCGTGCCCAATACCGGTGCGGTGATCGTGGCCTGCGCCTTTGCACTCACGGGTCACAAGGGTTGGCGCGCAGCCTATGGACTGTTACTGCTGACGAAGCTCGGCGCGTTCGGTCTGCTGCTGCTGGCCGCCTGGAATCGTTGGCGAGCGGTGCCGGCGATGGCGGCCGGCGACGCGTGGGCGGCGCCGATGGCGCTGCGCCGCTCGATCGCGATGGAGTACCTGTTGATGGTCGCGGTATTGTCAACCACCGCGGTGCTGACGACCTTCTATTCGCCCTGAGCCCTGAGCCCTGAGCCCTGAGCCCTGAGCCCCGAGCGTGAGCGCCGACCGGCCGCAGCCACGCACAATACCCGCAGCGGCTGCTAGTACCGGCCATCGAAACCGGTTAGCTTGGATGAGTTCAGACCTGAACTGTGGTTGCGGTGGGGCGATCGGTGCCGCGAAATTTTTGCAATGATTGACCGCAGCAACGGCCGTACCCGCGCCATCGGCCATGACGCACCGGCCCGCCGGCGGCGCGGCGGCGTTATTTTTCTGGCCATTGTGGCGGCCGTGTTTCTCGGCGGCGGCGCGGTCGTCTCTTACTATGTGGACGCGCTTTGGTTCGACTCGCTGGGCTACGCCGCGGTGTTCTGGACCAGGATCAACCTGCAGGCCCTGACTTTCGCTGCCTTTGCGATCATCAGCTTCGTGGCGATCTATGGTGCGTTCCTGGCGCTGAAGCCCGCACGGTTTGATCAACTGATCGGCGGCCGGATCCTCATCAACCAACAATGGGTGCAGCTGCCGATCGAGCCCGTGCTCAAGCTGGTCGTGCTCGGGCTGGCGCTCGCGATCGCGGCGGCCAACGGCGCCGGCATGATGGCGAGCTGGACGACATTCGCGCTGTTCTGGCATGCGCCGCCCGACACGTCGACGCTCGACCCCATATTCGGGCGGCCCCTGGGCTTCTATTTGTTTACGCTGCCGGCCTTGCAGCTCATCGCCGGCTGGCTGCTGACCTTAAGCGTGATCGCCTGCGTGATCGCGGGCCTGTTCGTCCTTGCCACCGCGCGCGCGCGCGGCGTGATCGAGCGCGGCTTTGGCGCCGCGCAGATCAGGTTGTGGCGCGGGTTGTCGATCGCCGTCGCGGCCTTGCTGTTGATACTCGCGCTGCACGTCTACCTCGGGCGTTTCGAGCGGTTGTTCCAGGACAACACCATCTTTGCCGGTGTCAGCTACACCGATGCGCACATCACCCTGACCGGCATGCTGATCGTGTGTATGGCGCTGGTCGTGGGCGCGGCGATCGCGGCGTATTGCGCGACCTATGCGCCAGGGCCGCGGTGGCTGCTGGCATCGGCGGTTCCGGCGATCGCCTGCTACGTCATCGTCGGCCTCGTGGGCTGGTACGTCAGCAGCTTCATCGTCAAGCCGAATCAACTGGTGCGCGAGCGGCCGTTCATCGAGCACAACATCGAGATGACGCGCCGGGCTTACGCGCTCGATCGCATCGAACCGCACCCGTTTCCCGCCGAGACGACGGTCGCGGCGCTCGATGCGGCCAACAATCAAACCACGCTCGACAACATCCGGCTATGGGACTGGCGGGCGCTGCAGGACACACTGCGCCAGATCCAGGAGATTCGGACCTACTACGACTTCCCCGATATCGACATCGACCGTTACACGGTCGGCGGCTCGGTGCGGCAGATGATGCTCGCCGCGCGCGAGCTCAATGTGGACCGGCTACCGGCGAGCAGCCGCAACTGGATCAACGAGAAGCTGATCTATACCCACGGCTACGGCGTCACGATGAATCCGGTCAATGGCTTCACGCCGGAAGGCCTGCCGACACTGGTGCTCAGCAACATGCCGATACAGAGCACGATTGCGGAACTCACGGTCACGCGGCCGGAGATCTATTTCGGCGAGCTCACGACTACCGACGTCTACGTCAAGACGCGCCAGAAGGAATTCAATTACCCGCAGGGCGACAGCAACAATCTGACCTCGTACGAGGGCAATGGCGGCATCCGCCTGGGCGGCCTGCTGCGCCGAACGCTGATCGCCTTTGATCGCGGCGACCTGACCAAGCTGCCCTTCAGCGACGACGTGAATGCGGAGAGTCGATTGCTCATGCGCCGCAGCCTGCGCGATCGCGTGCAGGAGCTGGCGCCGTTTCTCACGCTGGATCCGGATCCGTACGTCGTCGTCGGCGAGGACGGCAGGATTTACTGGCTGATGGACGCCTTTACCACGTCCGCGACTTATCCGTACGCACGCCGCTACCGGCTCGCCAATGATCCGATCAACTACATCCGCAACAGCGTGAAAATCGTGATCGATGCCTACACCGGCGCGACTACGTTCTATGTGTTCGACACGCGGGATCCGATCATCGCCGCGTATCGTATGGTCTTTCCCAGTCTGTTCGTCGACGCATCGGCGATGCCTGCCGCCGTGCGCAAGCATGTGCGCTACCCGGAGCTGCTGCTGGAAGTGCAGGCGGCCGTGTTCGGTCTGTATCACATGACCAATCCCGACGTGTTCTACAACCGCGAGGATCTGTGGACTGTTGCCGCGGAGATCGGCACCGCCGAGCAGCGGCAACAGGTCTTGGAGCCGAACTTCGTGCTGATGACCTTACCCGGAGAGCGCGCCACCGAGTTCATCGGCATCCTGCCGTTCACGCCCGCCAATCGGAATAATCTGATCGGCTGGATTGCCGGCCGAAGCGACGGCGAACACTATGGCCAGGCGGTGGTCTACGATTTTCCCAAGACCAGGCTGATCGACGGGCCGCTGCAGATCGAGGCGCGTATCGATCAAAACGCGCAGCTCTCGGGACAATTGACATTATGGAACCAGCAGGGCTCGCATGTGCGCCGCGGCAGTCTGATCGTGATCCCGATCGGCCGTGCGCTGCTCTACGCCGAGCCGATTTATCTGCAGGCCGAACGCAGTCCGATGCCCGAACTGCGGCTGGTAGTGCTCGCGGTGCAGGACCGACTCGCTTACGGGCCGACCTTCGATGCGGCGATGGCCGCAATGTTCGGCGGTGCCCCATCCACGCTCAGCGCGCAGTCTTCGTCGCAGGTCTTGCCCGCATCGCCGGTCTCGCCGGGCGCCCCGGGGACGCCTGCAGCCGCCGCAAGCAAGACCAGCGCCGGGCCGGAGGACCTCAACGCGCTGATCTCCGATGCCGCGCGCGATCTGTCCGATTATCAGCAGCTGACCGCCGCCGGCAAGCTCGGCGACGCGGGACAGAAGCTCGAGCAATTGAAACTCAAGCTCGAGGAGCTGCAGCGGCGTCGCCAGTGATCGCGACCCGGAAAAGCTAGCGCGCGCGCAGCCGCAGCGCATTCGCAATGACCGACACCGAGCTCAGCGCCATCGCCGCGCTGGCGATCATAGGACTGAGCAGCAACCCGAAGCGCGGATACAGCACGCCGGCCGCGAGCGGCACGCCGATGATGTTGTAGACGAAGGCGAAGAACAGATTCTGGCGAATGTTGCGCATGGTGCGGCGACTGAGCCGGCGCGCCTGCAGGATACCGCGCAGGTCGCCCTTGACCAGGACGATGCGCGCACTGTTCATCGCGATGTCGGTGCCGGTACCCATCGCGATGCCGACCTGCGCCTGTGCCAGCGCTGGGGCGTCGTTGATACCGTCTCCCGCCATCGCGACCACGCGGCCCTGCTGCTGCAGCGCCTGGATACGGCGGTATTTGTCCTGCGGCAGCACGCCGGCTTGCACCTCGTCGATGCCGGTAAACCGGGCGACGACCGCGGCTGCGGCGGCGTTGTCTCCGGTCAGCAAGACCACGCGCAGGCCTTCGGCCTTGAGCTCTGCCACCGCCTGCTGCGCATGAGGTTTGACCGAATCGGCCACGCTGATGAAGCCGGTGTAGCGTGCCTTGAGCGCGAGAAACATCAGCGTCTCGCCGGCGGCGCGCGCTGCCGACACCGCCGGGTCCGAACTCGGAAGTTCAACGCCGCAGGCGCGCATCAGGGCTTCGTTGCCGAAGGCCGCCTCGACACCGGCAACAGCGCCACGCACGCCTTGTCCCGTCACCGAATCGAATCGAGTGACCTGCAAATCAGGCGCAGCCTGCTCGGCGGCGTGCTCCAGTATCGCGCGCGCCAACGGATGTTCGCTGGCGCGCTCGAGCGCGGCGCCGTAGGCCAGCACATCGACGCTGTGGAACGGCGGCGCCGCAACCACGCGCATTACCCGCGGCCGACCCTCGGTGAGCGTCCCGGTTTTGTCGAGCACGATCGTATCGACCTGCTCCATGAGCTGCAGCGCTTCCGCGTCCTTGATCAGCACCCCCTGCTGCGCGCCGCGGCCGACACCCACCGTGATCGAGATCGGCGTCGCCAAGCCGAGTGCACAGGGACAGGCAATGATGAGAACGGCGACGGCCGCGACCAGTGCGTGCGCGAGTGCGGGCGGCGGTCCCACGGTTGCCCAGATCGCGAATGCAATGATCGCGCAGGCGATCACGGCTGGCACGAACCAGGCGGAGACGCGGTCCGCGAGTCTCTGGATCGGCGCGCGGGAGCGACCGGCGTCGCCGACCATGCGAACGATCTGCGCCAGCAAGGTCTCACTGCCGACCTGCTCGGCACGCATAATGAAAGCGCCGCTCTGATTCAAGGTGCCGGCTCTTAGCTTTGAGCCAGGCATCTTTTCGACCGGCATCGCTTCGCCGCTGATCATCGATTCATCGACGCTCGAGCGGCCTTCGAGTACCTCGCCGTCCACCGGCAGTTTCTCGCCGGGCCTGACGCGCAGACGATCGCCGGCATGCACCTGGTCCAGGGGCACGGTCTGCTCGCGGCCGTCGGCCTCGATGCGCACGGCGCTGTTCGGCGCCAGCGCGAGCAGCGACCGGATGGCGCTACTGGTGCGGGAGCGGGCGCGCAATTCCAGCACCTGGCCAAGCAGCACCAGCGTCGTGATCATCGCGGCGGAGTCGAAATACAACGGCGCCGCGCCATGGGTCTTGAAGGCCTGCGGCAGCAGTGCCGGAAACAGCAGCGCTACGGCGCTGAACGACCACGCGGCGCCGGTACCCAGTCCGATCAGGCTGAACATGTTCAGCCGCCGGCTGCGGAACGAATGCCAGGCGCGAACGAACAAAGGCCAGCCCGCCCCCCAGACCACCGGCGTCGCCAGCAGGGCCTGCAGCCACGCGGCCGTGGCAGCTGCAAGCCAGGGTTGTAGATTCAGTGCCGGCACCATCTCACTCATACCCAGCACCAGCACCGGCAGCGTCAACGCGACGGCGATGCCGAAGCGCCGGGTCATGTCGTCCAGTTCGGCATGGTCCTGCGCCAGTGTCGCCACGACCGCTTCGAGCGCCATGCCGCATATCGGGCAAGTGCCGGGACCGACTTTCCGAACCTCCGGGTGCATCGGGCAGGTATAGAGGACATCGTCGGCGGCGGGCGTATGCGCCGGCGCAGCGGCGACGTCACCGCCGGCGGCGCGCGCCGATGATGCCGGCTGCAGATACCTGCCCGGGTCTGCCCGGAATTTCGTCAGGCAGCCCTGGCAACAGAAGTAATACCGAGTACCCTGGTACTCGAACGACATGGCATCATCGGGGGCAACCGTCATGCCGCATACGGGGTCGGTGTGCATCGCTAAGCATAAGCTCAGGACATAACCCGCAGACCAGTACTCACTTTCAGCCCCGCACTTTGACGTACCCGGTCCGTACGCCTAAACTGCCAGATATGACTGATACAGTTACAGCAACCGTCCCCGAGACCGGCGAGGCGCCGCTGCTCTTCACCGACGCAGCGGCCCGCAAGGTCAGTGAGCTGATTGCCGGTGAAGGCAATCCCAAGCTCATGCTGCGCGTCTTCGTGCAGGGCGGCGGCTGCTCGGGTTTGCAATACGGCTTCGAGTTCGACGAGCAGGTCCAGGACGGCGACACCTGCGTCGAGAAGCAGGGCGTGAAGCTGCTGATCGATCCGATGAGCTTCCAGTACCTGAGCGGCGCCGAAATCGATTTCCGCGACAACCTCGACGGCGCGCAGTTTGTCATTCGCAATCCAAGCGCGCAGACCACCTGCGGATGCGGGTCCTCGTTCAGCGTCTGATTCCTTCCCGGCGACGCCTGCCACTTGCATGCGCGTGAGCCGGGTATCCAGTCTACGGCGCCATCAAATCTCCCGGCCATGAGCCGGCTAGCTAGTCCACAACCCCACCGACTCACGTGGCCATGAGTCGAAGTTCCCCCGCCACCGATGAAGTCATCGCGGCGGTAGACATCGGTTCCAACAGTTTTCATATGGTGGTCGCGCGCTATTCGCACGGCCAGCTGGTAATCATCGACCGCCTGCGCGAGATGGTCCGCCTGGCCGCGGGTATCGGCGAGGATGGCCGCCTCGATAAGGAGGTCGCAGCCCGCGCGCTCGCCTGCCTCGAACGTTTCGGCCAGCGTCTGCGCGACATGCACGCAAGCAATGTGCGGGTCGTCGGTACCAACGCGCTGCGCGTGTCGCGCCGCAAGCAGGCTTTCCTCGAGCGCGCACGCGAGGCACTGGGTTTTCCGATCGAAATCGTCTCCGGCATGGAGGAGGCGCGCCTGATCTATTCAGGCGTGGCGCACAATCTTCCGAACGAAGACGAACGCCGGCTGGTGATCGATATCGGCGGCGGCAGCACCGAGATCATCATCGGCGAGCGCTTTGAGCCGCTGGAGCTCGAGAGTTTGCAGATCGGCTGTGTGACGCTCAGCCAGCGCTTTTTCGGCGATGGACGCTTGTCGCCCAAACGCATCGAGCGCGCGCGGCTCGCGGCGCGGCTGGAGCTCGAGCCGATCCAGGCGGCGTTCCTGCGTCGTGGCTGGGTGCGCGCGTTCGGCAGTTCCGGGACCATTCGCTCAATCGCGGACAGCATCCGCGAGCTCGATCCGGCCGCCACTGGCATCACGCCCGCGGGCGACGAGCTGCTGCTACAACGGCTCGGCGAGGTCGGTCATACGCGCGAGCTCGATCTCGACGCGGTCACCGACGAACGGCGGCCGGTGTTTCCGGGCGGCGTGGTGATCATGACCGAAATCATCGATGCGCTCGGTATTCAACAGCTGCGCTTCGTCGAAGGCGCGCTGCGCGATGGTCTGCTGTACGACATGGTGGGCCGGATGACGCGCTCGGACGCGCGCGAGCGCACCGTCAGCTCTATGCAGCGCCGCTACCATGTCGATCTGGAGCAGGCCGAACGGGTGGAGGTCACGGCGCTGCAGTTTTTGTCGCAGATCAAGACTCCCTGGGATCTCGGCGATCCGCTCGCCGAGCTGAGTCTCAAGTGGGCCGTGAGACTGCACGAGATCGGGCTCGACGTCGCTCACAGCGGCTATCACCGCCATGGCGCCTATCTGCTCGAGAATGCCGACATGCCGGGTTTCGCGCGCGAGGAGCAGCAACTGCTCGCGCGGCTGGTGGGCAGCCATCGGCGCAAGCTCACGGTGCAGGGGCTGGAGGATCTCATTCCGCCCTGGGATCGGCTGGCGCTGCATCTTATCGTGCTGCTGCGGCTCGCGGTGCTGCTGCATCGTGGCCGCAGCGCGGTGGCGCTGCCGAATATCGAGCTCAGCGCGCGCGGTGGAACATTGGAACTGCGCTTTCCGGCGCGCTGGCTAAAGGAGCACCCGCTGACGGTCGCCGATCTGCAGCTCGAGATCGAATTCCTGCGGCCGCAGGGGATCCGGCTGCGCGTGTTCTCGGGCAATCGCCCGGGCTGAGCACCAAAGCCCGGGCTGAGCACCATAGCCCCGGCTGAGCACAATCGCCCCGGCTGAGCACAATCGCCCGGGCTAAAGTAGTGTGCGCGGCGCCGCGCAATCCCCGGGACCGGCCTATGACAGGAGCGCTGCCGCAGTGTCTTCGCTATCCCTCCGGCGCGGGCAAGCCGGCGTAGCGCTCGAGCAGCAGCTCCTGCGCATCAACCGGCGGCGACTGGTTGGAGTTCAGCCGGGCATAAGTGCCGTCGGCCTGCAGCTCCCAGGCGTTGGTGTTGTCCGACAGCAAGGTCTCCAGGTCCTTGAAGATGCGCTTGCGGTGATCCGTGTGCAGCACCGGAAACGCGATCTCGACGCGACGGAAGAAGTTGCGCTCCATCCAGTCCGCACTCGACAGATAGAGCTCGGGCGAACCGTCGTTTTCGAACCAATAGGCACGCGAGTGCTCGAGGAAGCGGCCGACGACCGACAGCACCCGAATATTGTCGGACACGCCGGGAATGCCGGGGCGCACGGCGCAGACGCCGCGGATCATCAGATCGATGCGCACGCCGCTGCGCGATGCGCGGTAGAGCGCCTCGATGATCTGCGGATCCACCAGGGCATTGAGCTTGACGATGATGCGGGCGCTCTTGCCCGCCAGCGCGTGAGCGCTCTCGCGCTCGATCAGCGCCTGAACCGATTCATGCAAATTAAACGGCGACTGTAGCAGCCGTCGCAGCTTCGAGGTGCGCGTGAGGCTGGTCAGCTGCAGGAAGATCTCGTGCACGTCCGAGCCGACGTCCTCGTCGCAGGTGAACAGGCCGTAGTCGGTGTAGGCGCGCGCAGTACGCGGATGGTAGTTGCCGGTACCGAGGTGACAGTAGCGGCGGATGCCGTCGGCTTCGCGACGCACAACCAGCGTCATCTTGGCGTGGGTCTTGTAGCCGACGACGCCGTACATCACGTGCGCGCCGGCTTCCTGCAGCCGCGTCGACACCTCGATATTGGCTTCCTCGTCGAAACGCGCGCGCAGCTCGATGATGACCGTGACGTCCTTGTCCGCCATCGCCGCCGCGACCAGTGAATCGACGATCGGCGAATTGTCGCCGGTGCGATAGAGCGTCTGTTTGATCGCGAGCACGCCCGGGTCGGTGGCGGCCTGGCGCAGCAGGTCCAATACCGGCCCGAAGCTGCGATAAGGATGATGCAGCAGCACATCGCGGTGTCGAATGACCGAGAACAGGTCGGTCGCGCCGACCAGGCGTGCGGGGAGCCCGGGCGTGAACGGCGGGTACTTCAAATCGGAACGCTGCGCCAGATCGTAGATGGCGGAAAAGCGATTGAGATTGACCGGGCCCGGAACCTGGTAGCAGTCGAGCGGTGTCAGCGCGAACTGTTGCAGCAGGAAATCGACCATGTCGCTCGGACAATTTGCGGCGGTCTCGAGCCGCACTTCAGCGCCGTAGCGGCGCTGCGCTAGCTCGCCTTCGAGCGCGCGCCGCAAATCATCGACTTCTTCGTCGTCGACGAACAGGTCGCTATTGCGCGTGAGCCGGAACTGGTAGCAGCCGAGTACCTGCACGCCCTCAAACAGATGTGCCACGAAGCTCTCGACGATGGTCGACAGCGCGACGAATCGACCGTGGCCGCCGCCTTCCGGCAGCGCCACGATGCGCGGCAGCGAGCGCGGCGCCTGCACGATCGCGAGCTCGCTGTCGCGGCCATAGGCGTCCTTGCCCGACAGGCGGACGATGAAATTAAGGCTCTTGTTCTGAATGCGCGGGAACGGCCGCGCCGGATCGAGGCCGAGCGGGCTCAATACCGGCTCGACTTCGGCCAGGAAGTGATGCTCGACCCAGGCCCGCGTATCCGCGTCCCAGTCCACCTCGTCTACCACCTCGATGCCGGCATCGGCAAGCGCCGGCAGCAGCACGTCGTTCAGGCAGGCGTATTGATCGCGCACCAGGCCGGTCGCGCGCTGATGAATGGCCGCGAGCTGATCGGCAATCGCCAGCCCGTCCGGGCCGACCTGCGCGGAGCCGAGCTCGAGCAGCTGCTTCAGGCCGGCAACGCGGATCTCGAAGAATTCGTCGAGGTTGCTCGAAGAGATGCACAGGAACTTGAGCCGTTCGAGCAACGGCACGCGCGGGTCGAGGCTCTGCGCGAGCACCCGCTGGTTGAACTCGAGCGAGGACAACTCGCGGTTGATGAAATGCTGCGGTGAGCGGAGGGCGGGCTGGTCCACGATGGCGGCCTGGGCGATTTTCTGGGCGAGTGGGGCGCGTTTCGTAGCCATTATGCAGCCATTCTAGCCATGATATGGCTAATACAATGATTAAGAAGGTATTACGGCAAGGAACCGCGGTAGAGCGCTCCAAGCGGCACCGGGTGGCTCGCGCCGGTCACGGACGGCAAATTGCCCGGCAGTCCGGACACATAACGGTGCGCCAGCCAGGCGAATCCAGCCGCCTCCACATGTTCCGGCGCGATGCCGGCAGCCGCAGTCGTGTCCACCTCGGAGCGCGGCATGGCGCGCGCCAGGCGCCCCATCAGGTTGGCATTGAAGGCGCCGCCGCCGCAGATGAGCACGCATTTGGGATCCGTGCCGGACCCGGCCTGGAGGCTGTTGGCGATGCTGAGCGCCGTGAGCTCGCTGAGCGTCGCCTGCACGTCGGCCGGTGCGAGCGACAGCCCGCTGAGTGCCCGGTCGAGCCAGTCGTCACTGAAAGTCTCACGGCCGGTGCTTTTGGGCGCCGCCCGCGAAAAATACGGCTCGCTGAGAAATCGTGTCAGCAACGCTGCGTGCACGGTGCCGGTGGCGGCCCAGGCACCGTTGGCATCGTAGGCATGGCTGAGATGCCGTCGCGCCCAGGCGTCGAGCAGGCAATTGCCGGGTCCGGTGTCAAAGCCGGAAACGCTGCCGTCCGCCGCCAGCTGCGTCACGTTGGCGATGCCGCCGACATTGACCACGGCGCGTCGCTCGCCGGGGACCCCGAAAGCCGCGGCATGAAACGCCGGCATCAGCGGCGCGCCTTCGCCACCAGCCGCCAGGTCGCGGCGGCGGAAATCGGCCACCACATCGATGCCCAGACGCTCGGCAATGATGTTGGGATCGCCGATCTGCAGGGTAAATGGCGCTTCGCCCTCCGGCTGATGCAGCACGGTTTGACCGTGGCTGCCGACCGCGCGCACGGCCCTGGCCGGCAGCTCGTTGGCCCGCAGCAGTTGCTCGGCGGCCTGCGCAAATTCCTTGGCCGCGCTGGTATCGAGCTGGCCGAGCTCGACCAGGCCGATGTGTTGGTAGTCTTCTGCCAGGCGGCGCAGCCGGCGCTGCAGCGCCGGCGGCCAGTCACGGCAAACGGCAGACAGCAGACGCATGCCGGCATCGTCGATTTCGAGCAACGCAGCATCGATGCCGTCCATGCTGGTGCCGGACATCAGGCCGAGGTAGAGGGTCATGCGCGACCGTAACCTTAGGCCAGGCCGCGGGTCAACGGCGCTGCGTCAACGGCGCCGGCCACGCATCCTGCTACAGTTACGCCGATCGGTATGAGCAACAACAACGAACGAGTCCAGGAGCAGATGGCCGAGCTCTCACGCGGCGTGCAGGATCTGCTGCTGCCCGCCGAGCTCGAAACCAAGCTCAAGCGCGCGACGCCGCTCAAGATCAAGGCTGGATTCGATCCCACGGCGCCCGATCTGCACCTGGGGCATACCGTACTGATCAACAAGATGCGGCAGTTCCAGCAGTTCGGGCACGAGGTCATATTCCTGATCGGTGACTTCACCGGCCTGATCGGCGATCCGAGCGGGCGCAATGCGACACGGCCGCGGCTCACCCCCGAGGAAGTACAGGCCAACGCCCGCACCTACGAGCAGCAGATCTTTCGCATACTGGACCCCGCGCGGACCCGGATTGATTTCAACTCGCGATGGTTTGGTTCCATGAATGCCGCCGGGCTGATCGAAATCGCCGCCAGGCATACGGTCGCCCGCATGCTCGAGCGTGATGATTTCTCCAAGCGCTTCAGGAGCAATCAGCCGATCGCGATCCACGAGTTTCTCTATCCGCTGGTGCAGGGCTATGACTCGGTGGCGCTGCACGCGGACGTCGAGCTTGGCGGTACCGACCAGAAGTTCAATCTGCTGGTTGGCCGTCAGCTGCAGCAGCACTACGGCCAGGAACCGCAGATCGTGCTGACGATGCCCTTGCTCGAAGGCCTCGACGGGATCAACAAGATGTCGAAGTCGCTCGGCAATTACATCGCCATCAACGATGCCGCCGCCGACATGTTCGGCAAGCTGATGTCGATCTCCGACACGCTGATGTGGCGCTATTTCGAGCTGCTGAGCTTCCGCCCGCTGGGCGAGATTGCCGCCCTGAAGCTCACGGTGGATGAGGGCCGCAATCCACGCGATGTTAAATTCGAGCTCGCGAGCGAAATAGTCACGCGATTCCATGACTTAGCCGCGGCGCAGGCGGCGCAGGCCAATTTCCGGGCGCGCTTTGCGCAAAAGGTCCTGCCTGCGGATCTGCCGTTGACCAGGCTCGCGGCCCCGGAAGGGCAGCTAAGCCTCGCGGCGGCGCTGACCGCCGCCGGCCTGGCCGCCAGCGGCTCGGAGGCGCGGCGAAAAATCGCCGAGGGAGCGGTACGGATCGATGGCGAAAAGGTCACCGATGCTGCGACGCGGTTAGATGTTGGTCAAATCCACATTCTGCAACTCGGTCCGCGCCGCTTCGCTCGAGTGTCGTTGGAAAAAAAGTAGCGGCTTCAGGTGCTTGCGAACGTACGAATATATTCGTGACAACTCGTTGACAGCGCCCTTTCTCCACCTATAATGCGCGCCCTCAGCTTCGAGCCCCCGAGGTTCCCGTGCAGCGGGACCTGAGCGGACATTGCGCTGACTACTTATGTTGACGGGAAAGCCCGCAGGGCTATACTTCCCGGCCCTTTCTGCGGCCCTTTCGGCCGTAGATTGCTGCGGCCCAGCGCCGCAGCTGTTCTTTAAAAATTTGGCAGGTAACTTGTGTGGGAACTCGCGTTGATACGTCCTTTGGATGCCATTGACCGAGTGACCAAAAGTCCAGCAATGGGCCTTTGGATTCACTCATCACTTAAGCTCAAGACATTTAAGTGAAGAGTTTGATCCTGGCTCAGATTGAACGCTGGCGGCGTGCCTAACACATGCAAGTCGAGCGGTAACGCGGGAGCAATCCTGGCGACGAGCGGCGAACGGGTGAGTAATGCTTCGGAA
>JBEKRP010000019.1:0-2500 GCA_049518595.1 Steroidobacteraceae bacterium | reverse complement strand
GTCGGAGCCGGCGCAAGCTGGTGACGGCGTACCTTTTGTATAATGGGTCAGCGAGTTATTTTCAGTGGCAAGGCTAACCGTGTAGGGGAGCCGTAGGGAAACCGAGTCTTAATAGGGCGCCACAGTCGCTGGGAATAGACCCGAAGCCAGTCGATCTATCCATGTCCAGGGTGAAGGCAGGGTAACACCTGCTGGAGGCCCGAACGAACCACTGTTGCAATAGTGCGTCGATGAGGTGTGGATAGGAGTGAAAGGCTAATCAAGGCTGGCGATAGCTGGTTCTCCCCGAAAGCTATTTAGGTAGTGCCTCGGATGATTACTCGAGGGGGTAGAGCACTGTTTAGAGAAGGGGGCCATCTCGGCCTACCAACCCTATGCAAACTCCGAATACCTCGAAGTACAGTCCGGGAGACACACAGCGGGTGCTAACGTCCGTTGTGAAAAGGGAAAAAACCCAGACCATCAGCTAAGGTCCCAAAATTTCGGCTAAGTGGTAAACGATGTGAGAAGGCATAGACAGCCAGGAGGTTGGCTTAGAAGCAGCCATCCTTTAAAGAAAGCGTAATAGCTCACTGGTCTAGTCGGCTCGCGCGGAAGATTTAACGGGGCTCAAGCCGAGTACCGAAGCTATGGGTGTGCCGCAAGGCACGCGGTAGGGGAGCGTTCCGTACGCCTGTGAAGGTGTGCTGTGAGGCATGCTGGAGGTATCGGAAGTGCGAATGCTGACATGAGTAACGTTAAAGCGGGTGAAAAACCCGCTCGCCGTAAACCCAAGGTTTCCTGAGCCACGTTAATCGGCTGAGGGTGAGTCGGTTCCTAAGGCGAGACCGAAAGGTGTAGTCGATGGAAAGCAGGTTAATATTCCTGCACCGGCGATCATTGCGATGGGGTGACGGAGAAGGCTAGATCAGCGGCAGCAGTGCCGTTCAAGGCCGTAGGGGGCATCTCCCGGAAAATCCGGAGGTGCGCTATCCCCGAGAACTGAGTACTAGGAGACTTCGGTCTCCGAAGTGATTGATGCCACGCTTCCAGGAAAAGCCTCTAAGCTTCAGATGATCGACGACCGTACCGCAAACCGACACTGGTGGGTGGGGAGATAATCTCCCAAGGCGCTTGAGAGAACTCGGGTTAAGGAACTCTGCAAATTGATACCGTAACTTCGGAAGAAGGTATGCCTAATATGGTGACCGGACTTGCTCCGGAAGCTGTAATAGGCCGCAGGTAATCGGTGGCTGCGACTGTTTACCAAAAACACAGGACTCTGCTAACACGTAAGTGGATGTATAGGGTCTGACGCCTGCCCGGTGCCGGAAGGTTAATTGATGGGGTCAGCCGCAAGGCGAAGCTCCTGATCGAAGCCCCGGTAAACGGCGGCCGTAACTATAACGGTCCTAAGGTTTTTGCTGCCTTAGTAAAATTTGGCTATATGCTGGAATAACTGAGTATCCGGTGGTACCGCGTTTGCGGTGACAATCCATCCGGTGCAGTCAATCAGCAGGAAAGACTGATGTTCGCATCAGTATCCTCAGAGACTACACGCCAAACATCGGCATCTTGTCGATGAAGATATAGTCCCATCTGCATGGCGACATGCAGGGGCGATGAAAGTGCTCATCGCTCACTCGGCGACGCAATGTTGCTGAGGCAAGACCAGAGCGAAATTCCTTGTCGGGTAAGTAACATTGCCCGGGGCGGTGGCAACACCGTTCCATTCAACCGGCTCAAATCGGTGAAACCCTACCGGCACCTGTTGCAGGTGTGTCGCGGGCAATACCGAGGGTAAGACTCGAAGTGATTCGAGTCCCCGTAACGACTCAGGGGATGAGATCCCTGGATGGCCGCAAGGCCATAACACGCCGGCCTTGATCATCAACAGCGACAGTGAACTCAAACTGTTGCGATCAGGTGAACGTATAGTCTATGCCGCGGGAAACCGTGGAGATCATGAAGTTCCGACCTGCACGAATGGCGTAACGCTGGCCACACTGTCTCGACCCGAGACTCAGTGAAGTTGAAATCGCTGTGAAGATGCGGCGTAGCTGCGGAAAGACGGAAAGACCCCGTGAACCTTTACTACAGCTTTACACTGAACTTTGACCTTGTTTGTGTAGGATAGGTGGGAGCCTATGAAGTGGGGGCGCTAGCTCTCATGGAGGCAACGTTGAAATACCACCCTGATAAGTTCGGAGTTCTAACCTTGGCCCGTAATCCGGGTTGGGAACAATGTATGGTGGGTAGTTTGACTGGGGCGGTCTCCTCCCAAAGAGTAACGGAGGAGTGCAATGGTACGCTCAGCGCGGTCGGTCATCGCGCACAGAGTGCAATGGCATAAGCGTGCTTAACTGCGAGACGTACATGTCGAGCAGGTGCGAAAGCAGGTCATAGTGATCCGGTGGTTCTGTATGGAAGGGCCATCGCTCAACGGATAAAAGGTACTCCGGGGATAACAGGCTTATTCCTCCCAAGAGTCCACATCGACGGAGGAGTTTGGCACCTCGAT
>JBEKRP010000018.1:0-43844 GCA_049518595.1 Steroidobacteraceae bacterium | reverse complement strand
GGCGGTCTCAAGGGGTCAGCGAAACACCTCAGCTAATCTAGCTTAGGAGGTGTTTGGTATGACAGGACGTCCCTCGACAGTTACAAACGCTCAACGCGAAGAACTCTGGCGCCGATACAAGGCTGGCGAGACGGTCCTCGGGATCGGGCGTGCGCTGGGCCAGCGAACCACCAACCTCTACCGGGTACTTCAAGCCGCTGGCGGTATTGCGCCAGCCCGATGTAGCCGTTCCCCTAGGGTTCTTAGCTTTAGTGAGCGCGAAGAGATTTCGCGCGGCATCGCCGCGGGTGACACATTCCGCGCCATCGCCAGGAGCCTTAAGCGAGCCGTTTCCACGATAAGTCAGGAAGTGTCTCGGCATGGGGGACGGGGGCACTACAGGGCTGCTCAGGCCGACTGGGCAGCCTGGGAGTCAGCTCGTCGTCCCAAGATGTGTCTGCTCGACATGAACCGGGATTTGCAACGGATCGTAGCGGTTAAACTGAAGCAGGACTGGTCTCCTCAGCAGATCGCAGGTTGGCTCAAAGATCAGTATCCCGAGAACCCGGAGTTGTGGGTGTCACACGAGACGATCTACCGCAGCCTTTTCGTCCAAGCTCGCGGCGCCCTGAAGAAGGGGCTGGTAGGCCACCTTCGCTCGAAGCGGCGGATCCGCCGTCCGCGTCATGCAATCGATGGCCGGAACGGCGATAGGATTGTCGATGCAGTCTCAATCCGCCAGAGGCCGGCGGAGGTGGAAGATCGAGCGGTCCCAGGGCACTGGGAGGGCGATCTGGTGGAGGGCTCTCGCGGGACCTTCATTGCAACGTTGGTCGAACGACGATCGCGGTTCGTCATCCTGGTCAAACTTTCCGAGAAGCGAACAGATACTGTGGTGGATGCCCTCATCAAGGCAGTTCGTAAGCTTCCCACCACGCTCCGAAAATCATTGACCTGGGATCGAGGCTCGGAGCTCACCGATCATGCCAAATTCACTGTCGCAACCGACGTAAAGGTCTACTTCTGCGATCCCTATAGCCCGTGGCAACGCGGAAGCAACGAGAACACGAATGGGCTCCTGCGACAGTACTACCCGAAGGGAATGGATCTCTCGGCTGTTAGCCAAGCTCAACTGGATGTTGTGGCCAGGAAATTGAATACCCGACCGCGAGAGACACTGCAATGGAAAACCCCAGCATATATTCTCGACGCAAGTGTTTCGACGACCCATTGAGGCCAAGTGTGGTCATGTGCCGGACACTCCTCGGTCAGCTGGAATCTGATCCTCGGCAACAATCCCCTCCGGGTCGCCGAGCAACATGGTCACAGCCTGCAAACGATGTTGGCGGTCTATGCAGCGTGGACCGAAGGGGCGAAGACGGAGGATATCGAGGCGATTAAGCGCGCGATGGAGTCGGGTGCGCGTGGACTCGTCGTACCGAATGTGGTTCTGCAGAGCGTCGGACCGCAGATCGTGCAAACTGGCACGGATCCCCTCCAGGCCCTTGGATTTGCCACCACAATGCCACCAGGACATGCCAGACCGAGCGCAAGTTGCGGAAAGACAAGGAAAGATAATGGCAGGAGAGAGGGATTCGAACCCTCGAAGGGCTTTTGACCGTTACACCCTTAGCAGGGCCGGTCCCCAATCCATCGCTGTCCATACCATTATGGCAATTGGGTTATTTGTAGGCTTTTATTCCACCGTTGTCCATAGCCATCTCCGGTAGACTTTCCGTACCGTTCCGTACAGATAGCTTTCTACCCATGGCAGATCTGTCTCGCAAGCGCGCCCGCGATCGCCTGGCGCCGAGGCGCGAGCCGTACTGGCAGCGGCTCGCTGCAGGCGCCTACCTGGGATTTCGACGAGGTCCGGACACGTGGCTCGCTCGCTTCCGCGGGCGAGACAAAAAGCAGCAGCACCACGCGCTTGGCGAAGCGCTCGAATTCGACAAGGCCAAAAGGCGGGCGGAGGATTGGCTCGCCCAGCTCACCGGCTCACCGGTTCGCGCCATAAAGAGAGGTACAGTTATCGCCGGCCTGGAGAGCTACCTGACTGACTTGCGACGCCATGGCCGCGGGGAGGCAGCTAAGAAAGCCGAGGGCCAATTTAAGACAGCGCTCGGGTTCGATCGCAAGGACAAGCGGTACAAAGATCCTCTCGCCGCACTGCAACTTGAGGGAGCAACGAAAGACGATTTCTTGGATTGGCGCGATCAGCTCAAGCCTGGACGATTACCGCGGACCGTAAATCGATTCGTGCGCGCCGTAACCGCAGGCCTGAATCGGGCGCATGGTCTTGGACATATCGGGAGTCCGGCGGCGTGGCGCATTGAGGCTCTGGCGGACGATGAGTCCGAAACTGCGGTATTACTTTCGCCGGCCCAGCGAAAAGGCGTCATAGATTCAGCATCGCCAGAAGCAGCTGCTTTCCTGCGTGGCCTTGAACTCTCGGGTGCTCGTCCGAAGGCACTCGCGGAGACGGCGGCTGCAGACTTCGATGGAGAGCGCCTGAGGCTTTCGCATCGAAAGGGACGTCCGCCGAAACTGCGCTCGAGGTATGTGGTCCTCGATAAGGACGGGGTCGCGTCCTTCAGGTCATGGGCGAATGGGAAGTCCCCGACTGATCGGCTTTTCACGGCAGCTGAGGGGAAACCGTGGCCTCGCGACATGTGGGCTGAGGAGGTTCGCTCGGCAATCGCTGTGCACAACAAGAGCGCCCAGAGGGAGATGCGTGTCCCGACTGAGGCCTCTGCCTATAGTTTCCGGCACGCTCGGATTAGCGAGTTTTTGCAGCTCTACGGTGTGGATCCGCTTACGGTTGCCGCTCAGACAGGCACTAGTCTTCGAATGATCGAACGCTCGTACTTTAAATTCATCCGCTCAGCGATGCTGGAAAAACTCGCCGGCCTGAATGCAATGCCGGCAGGAGAGTAGTTCTGTTTCACCGCGACGCCGATCCATCATCCGGAGCCCGCAAGGTCTTGCATTGACAATGCGTTTGCATTACCATCCGCGCTGCCTCATGTTCGCGGAAATCCTCGTATGGCCTCGTTGGAAATTGAATCTACGCTGACCGACCGCTACCAAACGACGGTACCGGATGCCATACGTCGCACGCTCAAATTGCGCAAGCGCGACAGGATTCGATATGTGGTAAGAGCGGATGGCGCAGTACTATTGACCCGCGCCGAGGCTGGGGAGGAGAGCGATCCGGTGGTCGGAAAGTTCCTGGCCTTCCTGGCGCGCGACATGGAAGCACGTCCGAGTCAGATAAGAGGCATCAACCTCGCCCTCGTGCGCCGCGCCCGATCGCTGGTCAAGGGCGTCAAGGTTGACTTAAATACACCGCTCCAGCCCGAGGACGAATGACGAGCGCTGCGGCTGACTCGCCGTTGCTCATCAAGGGCTGGTTGATCTTTGCGCATCCACAGTTTCTCGACTCCTTTGAATCGCTGGTCGCTCACGTCGAACGCCTACGCGCGAAGGATCCGAAGGGGTACACCGCTAAGAATCCCACCAAGCGGCTGACCGCCATCGTAAAGCTCGCCTTCGAGATCATACCGGAGGACCCGACGCGCCCGGAGTTTAGACAAGGCGCAGCGCTCGGGGATGAGTACAAGCACTGGTTCCGGGCGAAGTTCTTCCAACAGTATCGGCTGTTCTTTCGCTATCACCGCGAGAGCCGCATCATCATTTACGCCTGGGTCAACGACGAAGATACGAAGCGCGCGTACGAGAGCGATTCCGACGCCTATCGCACGTTTCGCCGTATGCTTAAGAGCGGTAATCCGCCGGATGACTGGAATCAGTTACTGCGCCAGGCCAAAGCGCAGAACAAACGGACGCGCGCTGCGAGGCACAGCAAATGAACTTAGGCGGTCGATGCGCCGGAGAGACAACAGACACTTTCGGCCAAAACCGGAAGTTCAGCACGTCAAACTGGCTTCCCGGAAGCCGCCATTCGAATTGGTCACGGCAAAGAACCCGCTACCGTGTGTAACCGTGTCGAATGAGGTCGTCAGCATGGCGGCATTGGCTGCCGGGTTGGCCAGTAAGGCCTTGACAGCTCAAAGTCCCTTAGCAAATAGGGGGTGGTTTTTTTTCCCTAAATACGAGAGTAAGGTCCTGCGGAGTGATCCCCTTTGACCAATGCAGGTGGCGCTCTTTGCAATGACAGCCTACTTACACCACGATCGTTAGGGAGACGACGATGAAGAAAGTACGCTCAGAAAAGACCAATCAACCGACAGGTGTAAGCAACCGCACGATGGGGAGACGTGAATTCGTCGGCGGCGCGGCCGCCATCCTCGCTGGCGCAGCAACCTACCGGACTGGCGTCGCTCGCGCCGATTCCGCGGCAACGAGCCTAAAGACATTGGACGGCAGCACCATCGCCGTTGACAACTCGGCCGTCACTGAATTGAAAAAGGGTCTCAAAGGCGACTTCCTGGTCGACGGCCTACCGGACTATGACGCGGCTCGGCACATCTGGAATGCCGCAATCGATCGGCGGCCGGCCATTATCATTCGCTGCGCCGACGCCGATGACATCGTACGCTCCGTACGCTTTGCACGACGGCACAATGCGCTGGTCTCCGTACGCGCCGGCGGGCATAACGCCGTCGGTTTTGCAATAAACGACGGCGGCTTGACCATCGATTTGACTCGGCTCAGGGACGTTCAGGTCGATCAGAGCGCCAGAACAGCCCGGGTCGGTGGCGGTGCAACCTTCGCCGACTTTGACGGCGCGACCCACAAATTCGGGCTTGCTTCGACCGGCCCCATCATTTCCATGGTTGGCGTGGGAGGCTACACACTGGGTGGGGGCATGGGTTGGTTGCACCGCAAGCTGGGTCTGGGGTGTGACAATCTTATCTCGGCCAAAGTGGTGACAGCCGATGGTCGGATTGTCGAAGCGTCTAAAACGAGTCACTCAGACTTGTACTGGGCCATTCGCGGTGGTGGTGGCAATTTCGGGATCATATCCAATTTTGAGTTTCGCCTCGCGCCCGTGTCAGATGTGCTTGCCGGGTTAGTTTTCCACCCGCTCGAAGATCTTCCCAAGGTGGCCTCGTTCGTTCGCGATTTCAATGATCACGCACCAGACGATGTTTGCGTCTGGCTGATGATGCGCAAGGCGCCAGCCTCTCCGTTACTTCCGACCGAAATGCACGGTCGACTGGTGGCAACGATCGCTGCTTGCTATGCCAGCGCGGACGAGGATGGCGACAAGGCGTTGGCACCGCTTCGTCAGTTTGGACGACCACTCATCGATCTAGTGAAGCGCCGTGCCTACTCGGACTGGCAGAAAGCCCTCGACCCGAGTTGGGGCAATGGTTTTCACAACCAATGGATAGGGCACTACTTGCCGGAACTCACCGATGGCGCAGCACAGACAATGCTTGAATACGTCTCTAAGGTGACCTCACCCGCGACGGATGTGAAGCTTATAAACCTGGGCGGCGCCGTGGCACGCGTCGATGAGGACGCGACTGCGTTCGGCTATAGGAAGTCGAAATATGCGCTTGTGATTCAGACACGGTGGGCCAAAGCGGATGAGACGGCGCAGCATCTCGCGTGGAGCCAGGAGTTTTTCGACGCGATGAAGGTCCACAGTACCGGCAAGGTCTACGTGAACTTTATTGCCGACGAGGGCGCAAAGCGTGTCATGGACGCGTACAACCCCGAAGCGTTCAAGCGTTTGCAAGCAATCAAGGCAAAATATGACCCTCGGAACCAATTTCGAATGAATCAGAACATCCCACCGTCTCCTCGGGCCTAGCAGCTTGTCGGACCTAATAATCAATGCAGCGACATTGGATGCAAGACAATCACGTACTGTGGGGTCGACGCAGTTTGGAGTCTGGTCCAAGAAGCGGCTCCAGCTTCTTGTAACCGGCAGGGGCGAATCGGACACTTTCTGACACCGATAAGCAGACGGTCGCGATAGACCGCAGAGGGTCAGCTTCGCTCATTGCCAGCGCCTACCGAAATTCATAGCGGCACTCCCACACCTAGGTGATGGAGTCGACACTGGAGCCCTCGAAATGTCGTATTTCACTCGCAGATTGCTAGAATAAATTCCATGGCTCTGAAGCGACCGAAGTGGAAGGAGGGGACAGTCATCGTGCTCGAGCACGTGTCGGCACTTCTGAAGGGCAATCCCTTGGGTGATCCGCACGTACGTAGACTCGCCGTCTGGCTGCCGCCGCAGTACGACGCAGCACGCTCGCGTGTCAGGCGCTTCCCGATGCTAATGGACATGGTGGGGTTTACGGGCTCGGGCCTCTCGCACATTGCCTGGAAGAACTTCAGTGAAAATGTGCCCGAGCGCGCGGCGCGGCTGGTGCACGAAGGCAGGATGGCTCCGGCGATCATAGTTTTTCCGGATTGCTTCACGGCGCTTGGTGGAAACCAGTACGTGAATTCCTCGGCCGTCGGCCCCTACGCAGATTACCTGATCCGCGAAATCATTCCGTTCGTAGACCGGGAGTTTCGAACTTCTGCCTCGCGCGAGTATCGGGGATGTTTCGGCAAATCATCCGGCGGCTACGGGGCGATCATCCATGGAATGAAATATACCTCGACCTGGGGCGCGATCGCCGATCACTCGGGTGATGCCTATTTTGAATACGTGTACTGGTGCGATTGGCCCAACAACCTGAATGAGCTAGCGAAATTCCGTTCGCGACCGCTGAGATCCGGTCGTTACGACGTCCTGAAAACTCAGCGGGGCGCCGACCGCGGCTTTGATGACGGGCGCGTAGCGCGCTTTCTGGCGGCCGTATGGAAGAAGCCAAAGTTATCGTCAGCGGAAGGCCATGCGCTCATGAACCTGTGTATGGCGGCAACCTACGATCCCGATCCGAAGGCGCCCAATGGGTTCAGGCTCCCGTTCAATCTGGAAACCGGGGAGGTTCTTCCCGAAAGATGGAAAGTCTGGCAGGGGCATGACCCGATTCGCCTTGTCGATCGTTATCGGAGGAACCTGCGATCGCTGCGCGGGATCTATCTAGATTGCGGATCGCGGGATCAGTACCACATCCACTATGGCATGCGAATTCTTTCAAAGCGCCTTCAAGCCGCGGGTATTGAGCACCGCTATGAGGAATTCGACGATGACCACTCCGATATCGATTACCGGATGAATGTATCACTCCCATTCTTGACCCGCGCCCTGCGATAAGCCTAATCGGAGCAGGCTGCAGTGTTCTTCCGCCAAATGGCGCACGAGTTCTATAATTGGTTACTGGCAGTTACGTGCGTGGAGTCGGTAACGAGCCTGTGGCGCGCACTAGATTGATTCCCCAGAGCTGCCGTTCGCGACCGGCCGCAAGGGGTCTAGGCCGTGTGAAAACTCAATGAGCCAGAACTTTTTTGTTCCGGTACGTGCACTAAACGGTCTCTCGAGCTACCCAAGTGCATCAGAACAGCACATACGTGCCCCATTTCACGACCTCGTGAAATCCTCGCAGACGTTTTCACACATAGCCTCGGTCAATGCCGGTCGGCCGCCCGCCGGATTACCGATTCACTCCGCATAAAGGCAAAGATCCCAGGGGTAGGCACTCGCACACGTCCAGAGGGCAAGCGATGCGCCTACTTCCAAGTGGCGATCGCCGCAGCGTCCCATTCCTGGACGATGCGCGGGTCGACGTTGAAGTTGCTGTAACGGATCCAAGTGGGCCGCACGCGCCAATAAACCAGTCCAGGCCAGGTCAGCCGGGTGGGGCCGTCGCGATAACGCTCGAAATAATAGGCCTGGACGCCGGGCAGCTCGGCCTCAGTGGGAACCTCCGCAATGCCTTCGTATTGCACGGTGCGTTCGTGCTCGCAGCCGATAACGAAGGCGACACGGGGATTCTGTACGAGGTTTTGATGCTTGCGCGACTGAGTCACCGTATCAAAAAGAAGCTCCCACCGGTCCGTGATGGCGACATAGATCACTGCCGCCTGTGGGGCCCCTTGAGGACTGACACTTGCCTCGACGGCCCAGGGCTGGGCGCGCATGAAGGACAGCAGCTGGGTTGGGGTGAGGGGGTGATGATCTTCAATCATAGGCTAATAGTGCCTGATGGCCAGCCCTTCGGCATTCGTGGAAACCGTAGCCGAGGTCCTCGGGCCGAGCAATCAGGGCAGCTGCTTCAAGTGCAAGGCTGAGCGATCACGCAGAAGATCCTGCTGGTGGTGACCTGCGTGCCGCCCCTTGCGAACTCGCGAACGGGTTGTCCCGTTGCCGGTGTCCCCCGCTTTGTACACCGACTGTCTCGGCGAACGCGTCGGGCGCTGTCGCAAAGCTCGTCTCTGCAGGGACGGGTCCACGTCTGCGGCGAGTAGGCGTGGGGCTGCCTGGTGACGCGCGCTCGCCTTCTCGAGCGAAACGTCCGGATAGGTGCCCAGGGCCAGCGTCTTCCGTTTCCCGTGGCAGCGATCGTTGCGTCGTGCTTGCCCCTGAAATTGTCAGCTGATCGCAAATTTCCGTACGACGGGCTTGCGCTCGTATCCGAGGGTAGCACAAGCGATTGATCTGGCGGAGAGAGAGGGATTCGAACCCTCGAAGGGCTTTTGACCCTTACACCCTTAGCAGGGGTGCGCCTTCGACCACTCGGCCATCTCTCCGTGAGCGAGTGCCGGCGGCGCCGGGTCGCGGCGCAATCATACTGAAGGGCTGGGGCCAGGGCAAAGAACGGCTGCCCACACGAACCGGGCCTCCACCAACCGGCGGTCAACTCGTCGGCGTGGTTTCCGTCTGCGCGGTTTCCGCGCTCTCGTGCTTGATGCGATGGAAGATTTCCTCGCGCTGCACCGAGACCGACTTGGGCGCACTCACGCCCAGGCGCACCTGGTTGCCCTTCACGCGCAGCACCGTCACACTGATCTCATCGCCAATCATCACGGCCTCGCCGATTCTACGCGTCAGGATAAGCACTTACGGGATCCTCCATATTCCACCTGCGGCGCTCGCACGCGCTTCCGAGCGTGCAGCACGGCTACGGGTTGCGATCGAAGGGGTGCAGGCAGGCAACTGCCCCCGCCAATACATTCAAACTGTTGCCGTCGCGAACAGTCTCGGCTGACACGGCCAAAAGAGCACGTTAAAATTCATCAATGCGCTGCCAGACGCGCACGAACCCACGGGGTGACGCTGGCAAGCGCCCCGTCGAGCGCCTGCGGCTTGCTGCCTCCGGCCTGGGCGAAGTCCGCTCGTCCACCGCCTTTACCACCGACTTGGGCCGCGACCGCTCCAATTAGTTCCCCCGCCTTCACGCGCCCGGTCTGGTCGTGGGTCACACCCGCGACCAATACCACCTTCGAATCCGACTCCACGGAGCCGAGCACAACGATGGCCGAGCCCAATCGACTCTTTAATTGATCAACCGCTGAACGCAGCGCGCCGGCATCGGCGCCATCCACTCGCGTGGCGAGCACCATCACACCGCCGACATCGACCGCCGACGCCGCCAGATCGGTTCCCTGGCCCAGCGCCAGCTTGTCCTTGAGCCCGCGATTCTCCTTCTCCAGCGCTCGAATACGCTCGAGTGCCTCGCGCACCTTAGTGGCTGTCTCATCGGGCGAGCCGTGCACCAGCTCCGCGATACCGGCAAGCAGCGTGTCCAGCCGGTTGACGTAGTCGAGCGCCGCCTTGCCCGTGACCGCCTCGATCCGCCGCACGCCTGCCGCCACACCGGATTCACTGACAATATGAAATATCCCGATATCCCCGGTTCTCTTTACATGCGTACCGCCGCACAGCTCGGTCGAGAATTCGCCCATCGACAGCACACGCACCCGGCTTTCGTACTTCTCGCCAAACAGGGCCATGGCTCCAGCCGCGATCGCGCGCTCATAGTCCATCATTCGCGTCGTCGCTTCGGAATTGGCCCGGATCTCGGCGTTGACCAGCTGCTCGACCTGAGCGCGTTCCCCGCTCGAGAGCGGCTGAAAATGCGAGAAGTCGAAGCGCAGCCGGTCAGGCGCCACCAGCGACCCCTTTTGCGTGACGTGCGCGCCGAGCACCTTGCGCAGCGCCGCGTGCAGCAGATGTGTCGCCGAATGATTGAGGCGGATCGAGCCGCGGCGCTCGGCGTCGATCCGCGCCAGCACGCTGTCACCGACCTGGAGACGGCCGGCGGCCAGTCGGCCGATATGCGAATGCGCCGCGCCGCGCTTTTGCGTGTCCTCGACCACGAAGCGAGTCGCCGCGGGGCCGAGCAATTCACCGCTGTCGCCGACCTGCCCGCCGGCTTCCGCGTAAAACACCGTCCGATCGAGGATCACTTCGCCGCGCTCGCCGGCGGCGAGCGAATCCACGCTGCCGCCATCGCGCAGCAGCGCCACCACGCGTCCCTGACACTCGACCGCCTCGTAACCGCAGAACTCGCTGCGCTCCGCGACCTGTGCATCGCCGCGTGGAGCCACGCCGAACTTGCTGGCCGCGCGCGCCCGCTCTCGCTGCGCCTCCATCTCGCGCTCGTATCCGGCCATATCGACCTTGAGCGAGCGCTCGCGTGCGATGTCGGCGGTCAGATCCGGCGGAAAGCCGTAGGTATCGTGCAGCAGGAACACCAGCGTCCCCGGTACGGTGTCTCCGCCCTGCTCGCGCATACGCCCATCGAGCTGCAGCATCCCGGCGGCGAGCGTCTCGGCAAACCGCTCCTCCTCCTGCCTGATCATGCGTGCCACCTGGTCCGCCGCGCACGCCAGTTCCGGGAACGCGCTCCCCATGGTCGCCACCAGGGCGGGCACAATCTTATAAAAAAACGGCTGCGCCTGGCCTAGCTGATACCCATGGCGCACCGCGCGCCGGATGATGCGCCGGAGCACATAGCCGCGTCCCTCGTTCGAAGGCACGACGCCGTCAACGATCAGAAAGCTGCAGGCGCGGATGTGATCCGCGATCACCCGCAACGAGGGCGACGAGCGCTCGGTGCTCCCCGTGGCCTCGGCCGCCGCCGTGATCAGATCGCGAAACAGGTCGATGTCATAGTTGGAATGCACGCCCTGCATGACCGCGGCCAGGCGCTCGAGCCCGGCGCCGGTGTCGACCGACGGCTTCGGCAATGCCGTGAGCGTGCCGTCGGCGGCGCGCTCATACTGCATGAACACCAGGTTCCAGATCTCGACGTAGCGATCGCTGTCCTCATCCGACGAGCCTGGAGGACCACCCGGCACTTGCGGACCGTGATCGTAGAAGATCTCGCTGCAGGGGCCGCAGGGGCCGGTATCGCCCATGGCCCAGAAGTTCGATTCCTCGCCCATGCGCCGCACCCGCGCCGCATCGACGCCGATCTCCCGCGTCCAGATGTCCGCGGCCTCATCATCGTCGCAGTACACGCTCACCCACAGCCGCGCCGGATCCAGCTTCAGTCGGCCGGTGAGAAATTCCCATGCGTAGCGGATCGCCTCGCGCTTGAAATAGTCGCCGAACGAGAAATTCCCGAGCATCTCGAAAAAAGTGTGATGCCGCGCGGTGTAGCCGACGTTCTCCAGATCGTTGTGTTTGCCCCCGGCGCGCACGCAACGCTGGCTCGACACCGCGCGCACGTAATCGCGCTTTTCCTTGCCGAGGAACACGTCCTTGAACTGCACCATGCCGGCGTTGGTGAACAGCAGCGTCGGGTCGTTGCCCGGCACCAGCGAGGAGGACGGCACGACCGTGTGGCCGTGCTCGCGGAAGTAGTCGACAAACGCGCGGCGCACGTCCGCCGCGCTCATGTAAGGCGGTTTTACAGTCATGTCTTAGGAGTCTGTGTCCAAGTCGGTCTCCAAGTCGTCAGTCCCGGCGGGCCCGAGAGCGGACCGAATATCATCGTTGGAAAAGCCCCGATATTGCAAAAAGCGCATCTGTCGCGCCTTGTCCGGCCAATTGCGCGGCGGTGCGCGCCCGAAGCGGCGAGTCAGCACCTGGCGCGCCAGACTCACCCACTCGCCGTGCGACTCCAGTTGAGTTTCGATCAGCGCAGCCTGCAACCCGAGCTCGGCCAGATCGCGCCGGATGCGCAGCGGTCCCTGGCCGCGTTCGGCCCGATAGACCACGAACTGGCGCGCATAGCGCTCATCGTCCAGATAGCGCCGATCGATCAGATCCTCGAGCGCCGCGCGCACGGCATCAGCCTCGAAGCCCTGCGCCGAGAGCTTCGCGCCCAGCTCGACCGAACAGAAATCGCGCCGCGCCAGCAGCGTCACGGCCGCGGCCAGCGCCGCCGCCGGCTCGCCGGCCTGCTCGCTCGCTGCGCGGCCCTTAGGCTGTCTTTTCCTCGACACGCTTCGGCGGCAGCAATTTCAGACGGATCTTCTGTTCGATGTCCGCCGCGATGTCCTTGTGCTGCTGCAGATACAGACGCGTATTGTCCTTGCCCTGGCCGATGCGCTCGCCGTTGTAGCTGTACCAGGCGCCGGATTTGTCGATGATGCCATGCGCAGCACCGAGCTCGATGATCTCGCCCTCGCGCGAGATGCCCGAACCGTACATGATCTCGAATTCAGCCTCGCGAAACGGCGGCGCCACCTTGTTCTTGACCACCTTGACGCGGGTCTGGTTACCGACCACTTCCTCGCCATTCTTGATCGCGCCGATGCGGCGAATATCCAGTCGCACCGAGGCATAGAACTTCAGCGCGTTGCCGCCGGTCGTGGTCTCCGGATTGCCGAACATCACCCCGATCTTCATGCGGATCTGGTTGATGAAGATCACCATGGTATTCGAGCGCTTGATGTTGCCGGTCAGCTTGCGCAGCGCCTGCGACATCAGCCGCGCATGCAGCCCCATCTGCAGCTCGCCCATCTCGCCTTCGATCTCGGCCTTCGGCGTCAGCGCTGCGACCGAATCGATCACCACCACATCGACCGCGCCCGAGCGCACCAGCATGTCGGTAATCTCCAGCGCCTGCTCGCCCGTGTCCGGCTGCGACACCAGCAGGTCCTGCACGTTGACGCCGAGCTTCTCGGCGTAGGATGCATCGAGCGCGTTCTCGGCATCGACGAACGCGGCCGTGCCGCCCCCGCGCTGGATCTCGGCCACCACCTGCAGGGTCAGCGTGGTCTTGCCTGAGGATTCCGGGCCATAGACCTCGATCACGCGGCCGCGCGGCAGGCCACCGATCCCGAGCGCGATATCGAGCCCTAGCGAGCCGGTGGACACCGCCTCGACATCGTAAGTCGCCGCGGCATCGCCCAGACGCATGACCGAGCCCTTGCCGAACTGCTTCTCGATCTGTCCGAGTGCGGCGGCCAGTGCCTTTTTTCGGTTTTCATCGATGCGTGGTTCCATGCCTGGCGATCCTCTGGGAATTACTGCGGCGCGAGTGATGATGAATTATCCCACAAGAAGTCGCCATGCGCGGACGCAAAACGGCGGGGGAGCCACGAAAATGCACCGCCTGCAGACGGCGCCGCTGCCTTACCGCTGCTTTACCGCTCGAGGCCGCAGCGGCCAGGACGCCAGCGTGGCGTAGCGGCGGCCCTCCGAGGCGCCGCAAACTTGCGCCCCAAGCGCCTGACTTTCCGCCAGATAGAAGCGCGCGACCCGCAGCTTCAGCTGCAGCGCTGGCCACGCATCACCGGCGAGTTCGGCGGGCAAGCGCTGCGGCATCACGCCCCGGACCAAGGTCAGATGCGGCAGCCACGGCTTGTGATCCGGCGTAAGTCCCACCTCCCGCGCCGCCGTCGCCAGCGCCTGCGCCAACTCGAGGGCCGCCGGCGGCACGCGCGCCACGGTCGCCGCCAGAATCCGTGCCTCGCGCCACAACTCGAGGCCTTCGAACTCGAGCTCGAACGACGCCGCCTCGATCTGGCCGGCGCGTATGCACAGCGCCGCGAGCTCCGCTTCGCCGACCGCACCCAGAAAACAGAGCGTCACATGCAAATCAACCTGCGCCAGGGCCCTTCCCCCGGCCGCGGTCACCACGGGCGCCGCGGCTTCGATCAGTCGCGAACACCACGAGCCTTCCGGCCAGATCGCGAAGAACAGCCGCCGCAACTGCATCATCTCCCCAGCTGCCTTAAGGTCACGCCGGCGGCCTAGAGGCTCGCCGCGGCCTTCAGGTCTTGCCCTTGGCCACCGCCGCGGCGATGACCAGCCGCAATGCCGTCGCCACGGCGGCACGGCGGATCGCCTCGCGATCGCCTGCGAACTGGTGCTGTTCGGCCACCGGCGCCGCGGCGCGCTGCGCCAGCGCAAACCAGACCAGGCCCACGGGCTTGTCCGCGGTACCGCCATCCGGCCCGGCGATGCCGGTGATCGCCACGGCCAGATCGGCGCCGCTGTCGTGCAGCGCGCCTGCCGCCATCTGTTCGACCGTTGGTCGACTGACCGCCCCGAAGGTTTCGATCACGCTGGGCGCGACGCCGATCGATTGCTCCTTCGCCAGATTCGAGTAGGTCACGTAGCCGCGCTCGAACCATTGCGAGCTGCCCGCGATGTCCGTCAGACACTTGGCCACCCAGCCACCGGTGCAGGACTCCGCCGTGGCGACGCGGCGACGGCCCTCGAGCAGCAGCGCGCCGGCCCTCTCGGCCAGTGAGCGCAGTGCGCTATCGCTCAAGTCGCTGGCGGTTCCGGCCACGCCCTACCTGTCCGCCTCAGCGGCCGTAGCGGGTCGTGAGCGACGCACTGCCCAGGCTATTCATCGTGACCATGAATCCCACCATGGCACCGCTGCTGTCCGGATTGACATCGATATGCTCGACCTTGAGTGCGTGCACGGTAAAGATGTAGCGGTGCGGCGGCCCCGGCGGCGGCGCCGCGCCGCCAAAGTCAGAGCTGCCGTAGTCATTGCGCGACTGCACCGCGCCGGGTGGCAAGCCGCTCTGACCGCTGCCGCTGCCGCGCGGCAGTGACTTGCACGACGCCGGGATATTCGCGACCACCCAATGCCACCAACCCGAGCCGGTGGGCGCGTCGGGGTCATACACCGTTACGACGAAACTCCTGGTCCCCGCGGGCGGATCGGCCCATGCCAGATGCGGCGACAGGTTGCCGCCGCTGTGCCCGAAGCTGTTGAACACCTGCGCCTGCGGCAGGAAATCGCCTTCTTTGAGATCGTCGCTGTACAGTCTGAAAGCCATCTCCACCCTCCTGTCGACACGGACCGCACCGCCGGGGCCAGCCCCCGCACGGCAGCGCCCGCCCCGCCTCAATCTTAGCGCCTCGGTCACGGCGGCGCCTCGGTCACGGCAGCGCCCCGGTCACGGCGGCGCCCCTGTGGTGGCCGCTCGCCCGACTGACATCGGAAAGCCTGTACACTGCGGCCGCCATGTGGGCCGATCCCGCGACCGACAATGCATTGCCCGACAGCGCATCGAACGACGGCAACGTGAGCGCCGAAACCATCGACATCTTCGGCGCTCACACGCCGATGATGCAGCAGTACCTGCGCATCAAAGCGCAGCATCCGGACACGCTGCTGTTCTATCGAATGGGCGATTTTTATGAGCTGTTCTACGATGACGCCCGCGTGGCCGCCGGACTGCTCGATATCGCCCTGACCAGCCGCGGCCAATCCGCGGGTGCACCCATACCAATGGCCGGCGTCCCGGTGCAAAGCGTCGACGCATACCTGGCCCGGCTGGTACGTCGGGGCCAGTCGGTGGCGATCTGCGAGCAGATAGGCGACCCGGCCAAGGCCCGCGGGCCGATGGAACGGCAAGTGGTGCGCGTGGTCACGCCCGGCACGGTCACCGACGATGCGCTGCTGGAACAGCGCCGTGAAACGCTGCTGGCCGCGCTGCTTACCGAACGCAACCGTTTCGGCCTCGCCTGGCTCGAGCTGTCTTCGGGCCGTTTCACGGTGCTCGAGTCCGACGAGCCCGGCGCCATGGAGGCCGAACTCGAGCGCCTGCGTCCGGCGGAACTGCTGCTGGCCGAAGATCAGGCCCGCGATATCCTGGCGGTGTGCCGGCAGCAGCCGGTGATTCGTACGCGCGCGCCTTGGCATTTCGAGCTTGCCGGCGCCTCGCGCGTGCTGACCGATCAGCTCGGCACCCTGGATCTCAAAGGCTTCGGCGTCGACGAGCTGCCGCTGGCGATCCGCGCCGCCGGGGCACTGCTGCAGTACGTGCGCGACACGCAGAAATCGGCTGTGCCGCATATTCGAGCGATGCGGGTCGAGGAGCGCGCCGACAGCCTCGGGCTCGATGCGGCTACGCGCCGCAACCTGGAGCTCGATTCCAGCCTGTCGGGCAACGAGACGGCGACTCTGTTCGCCGTGCTCGACAGCAGCGTCACAGCGATGGGCTCGCGCGCGCTGCGGCGTTGGCTCAACCGGCCGATCCGGGCCCAGCCGGTGCTGCGCGAACGCTATCATGCCGTCGCCACACTGGCGGAATCACGCCGCTACGAGACCCTGCGCGAGCAGCTGCGCGATATCGGTGACCTCGAGCGCATTCTGGCGCGAGTCGCGCTGCGTTCGGCGCGGCCGCGCGATCTGCTGCAGCTGCGCGCCTCGCTCGCCGCGACGCCCGGGCTGCGCACCGCCGTGGCCCCGTTCGACTCCCCGGCGCTGGTCGCCCTGCAGCGGCACATCGGCGAGCACGCCGGGGAGCGCAGCCTGCTCCAGTGCGCGATTGCGGCCGAGCCCTCGCAGTTGCTGCGCGACGGCGGCGTCATCGCCGCCGGCTACGATTCCGGGCTCGACGAGTTGCGCCTGATCGCGAGCAATACCGACGGTTTTCTGCTCGAGCTCGAGCGCCGCGAGCGCGAGCGCACCGGCATTGCGAATCTGAAGCTGGGCTACAACCGCGTGCAGGGCTTCTATATCGAGGTCTCGCGACTGCAGGCCGAGCGCGTGCCGTCCGACTACCTGCGCCGGCAGACCGTCAAGAGCGCCGAGCGCTTCGTCACCCCTGAGCTCAAGAGCTTCGAGGACAAGGTGCTCGGCGCGCGCGAGCGGGCGCTGGCGCGCGAGAAGGAACTCTACGAGCAGCTGCTGACCACGCTGATCGAAGCGCTGCCGGCGCTGCAACAGACAGCCGAATCGATAGCGACTCTCGATGCCCTGGCTGCGCTGGCGCAGCGCGCGGCCACCCTCGGGTGGTCCGAGCCGACCCTGATATCCGAACCGCGGCTGATGATCGAGGCAGCACGCCACCCCGTGGTCGAGCGCTTCATCGATGCGCCGTTCGTTCCCAACGACCTGGCGATGCATGAGAGCCGGCGGATGTTGATCATCACCGGGCCGAACATGGGTGGTAAATCGACCTATATGCGCTCGATCGCGCTGGTGGTCGTGCTGGCGCATCTGGGCAGCTTCGTGCCCGCCGCGCGCGCCGAGATCGGCCCGATAGATCGGATATTCACCCGCATCGGTGCCGCGGACGACCTGGCGGGCGGGCGCTCGACCTTCATGGTCGAGATGACCGAGACCGCCAACATTCTACACAACGCCAGCGCGCACAGCCTGGTGCTGATGGACGAGATCGGGCGCGGCACCAGCACTTTCGACGGCCTATCGCTCGCCTACGCCGTGGCACGACACATGGCCGAGCAGCTGCGCGCCTGCACCCTGTTCGCGACGCATTATTTCGAACTCACATCGCTGGCCGATGAGATCGACGGCTGCGCCAACGTGCATCTGGATGCCACCGAGCACGGCGATTCACTGATATTCCTGCACGCCGTCAAGGACGGGCCCGCGAATCGCAGCTTCGGTCTGCAAGTAGCGCAACTCGCCGGCGTGCCGCGCGAGGTCATCGCCCAGGCTCGCCGCTATATGGCGCAGCTCGAGGCCGGAAGTCTTGCGAGCCGACGCGCTGCCGCCGCACCGCAGGCGGAGCTGCCGCTGTTCGCCGCGGCCACACCGCTAGCCGCGGCAACGCTTGCACCCGCATTAACGCCGCTACCCGCGCTGCCGAGCGCGCCCGTGCCGGCGCCCGCGCCCGCACCGGCGTCGGCGCCCGCGCCGAACGAGCCGCCCCGCGACGAGCTGCGGTTACGGCTCGCCGCGATCGAACCCGATGAACTTACACCGCGCCGCGCACTCGAGTTGTTGTATGAATTGCGCCAGCTCGCGCGCAGCATCACTTCAGGCGCGACTGAACCTTCCTGAGGCCATCGAGCGCGCAGGCCTCGTCCTTCGCACTCGGCTTCGCGCCGCGGCGGCAACCTGGCCCGACGGCATCTTCAAGGCCAGCGCCGTGTTGGCCTTGCGATAACCGGTGTAGGCGTGCGTGCCCCCGGTGCCATCCGGTATGTAATAGAGCTTGGGCGTGCCAGCGGCGTCCAGCACGCTGATGCCGGCGTGATAGCCCTCGCACGAGACCACGATCGCCTTCGCCAGGTCGACCGCGACATCGATGGACGGTGCGCGCGCCACGACATCGGGCGGGCGCGGCCCCGGCGGCGGACCATTGCATTGGCTGGGCTCCTTGGATCTGCAGGGCTGCCCGGCGGCTGTTGGGCCATCCCACTGCCAATCACCGCCGCGAGCGCCATGGCGCCCAAAACCGGCACGCGCAATCCCTTTGGATGCTCCCCCGCAAGTACTGACAATCCCAGCCGGCACTCTACATGGAGCGGACGCGGCCAGTGATGGCGCTTGTTGATGCGAGCCATTGGCGGCGTCAACCCTAGGCCGCGTCAATCCGTGTCGGCGGTGCTACATTCCACGACCCATGCAAGCCTTCGCCCGCGGAGTCCTAGCCATGCGTCAGTCAGTTTCCGTCCTCTGCAGCCTCACTCTGGTTATTGCAACGGCCGCGGCCGCGGAGACGCCGCCGGTCAGGCTCCTGGCCGTACGCTGCGGACACCTGGTCGACACCCAGGCCGGAGTGCTGCTCGGTGAGACCACGGTCGTCATCGACGGCGAGCGGATCCGCGACGTGGTCGCCGGCGACCATGCGCCGCCGGGGGCCGAGCAGATCGACCTGTCGGGTGAGACCTGCCTGCCGGGGCTGATCGACAGTCACACGCACCTGAGCATGCAGTTCTCTCCGACGTTCTATCTCGATCAGTTCCACTTGAACAATGCGGACTATGCCGTACGCTCCACGGTCTACGCGCGGCGTACCTTGCTTGCAGGCTTCACGACGGTCCGCAATGTTGGCGATTACGAGAATGAATCGGTCGCGCTGCGCAATGCGATCAATGCCGGGGTTCTACCGGGCCCACGCATCTTCACGGCAGGACAGGCCATCGGCTCCACCGGAGGGCACGCCGATCCGACCGACGGCTATCGGCGCGACCTCGCCGGGGATCCGGGCGTAGCGCAGGGCGTCATCAATGGCGTCGATGACGCGGTCAAGGCGGTGCGCCTGCACTACAAGCTGGGCGATGATCTGATCAAGATCATGCCCTCCGGCGGCGTGCTCGACGAGAGCAGCAGCGGCGACAACCCGCAGATGACCCTCGAGGAGATCAAGGCCGTCGTATCGACTGCGCATGACTATGGTTTTACCGTGGCCGCTCACGCGCACGGCGCCGAGGCCATTCGGCGCGCCGTGCTCGGCGGGGTCGACTCGATCGAGCACGGCACCTTCATGAACGACGAGGATATGCGGCTCATGAAGGAGCATGGCACGTGGTACGTGCCGACCATTATCGCCGGCGATTTCGTGTCGCATAAGGCCCAGGTGCCGGGCTACTACCCAGCGCAGGTAGCAGCCAAAGCCGCGGCGATTGGCCCGCAGATTCTTGGCACGGCCGCACGCGCCTATAAAGCCGGCGTGAAGATTGCCTTCGGCACCGACGCCGCCGTGTACCCGCACGGCCAGAATGCCCATGAATTCGAACTCATGGTCCAGGCCGGCATGCCAGCGATGTTCGTGCTGCAGGCGGCCACCACCCACGCGGCGCAGCTACTCAAGCACGATAAGGATTTGGGCAGCGTCACAGCCGGTAAACTCGCGGACCTGATCGCCGTGCCGGGCAACCCGCTCGACGATATCGGCCTGATGAAACGCGTCGGCTTCGTGATGAAGGACGGCGTGGTCTACGAGCGCGACGGCAAGGCCGAGGATCTGGACGCGCCGCCGGCGGCGGCCGGCGCCCCTTGAGCGGCCGGCCGCGAGCAACAGCCGCCAAGCCGGATGCCGCCGTGCTCGGCGGCTGCCCGCGCCTGACCTACTGCAGTTTCAATTCCATGCGCACCTGACCTTCCGGGCCACCACCGGATTCCCGTTCGGTCAGAAACACCCGCTCCGGCGGCAGCTCCTGGTTGACGAGTAACGCCGCCTCGACGGCGTCGGCACGTGCGCGGCCCAGGCTCTCGCGCTGGTCGCGCGTCGGCTTGAATTGCAGCAGCAACTCCTGTTCGAGCCAGGCGATGCGGGCAGCGTCGGCGTCCTGACTCGCGACGCCGGGTTTTGCCGCGCCGGAGTTCGCTGCGCCTTGAGTATCCGGCGCCGCGGCGGCCGCACTGCCGGTCGCACCGCCGCGCTCTGCCGGGTACACCGGCTCGGCCTGAAACTTCTGCCGGTACAGCGCGGCCAGCGCCATCAGCCGCGGCGACGGCTGCGGCGCCGCGGCATTGCTTCGCTTGGCAGCGTGCTTGGCGCCGCCGCCGCCCTGAGGGCCGGCCGCGGCCGCCGTCAGCGCTTGTTCGAGCGCGGTCTTCTCCAAAGCATCGTCATCCGTGACACTGATGGTATGCAGCGGAACATCCAGCTTGAGCTGCGGCCGCTCGATCAGCGCGGTCGCCAGTTTTGGGAGTTTCTGCGCCTCGCTATCGCTCAACACCGCCGAACCGGCTGGAAAATCGATGTAAGCGAGCTGCGCGCCGCCGCCGAACAGCGAGCCGAGCAACGCAAACGGCGCGGTGACGATCTTCGTGATCAGGCCGACGATCAGCTTCCAGACGATCGGAGCGATCTTGAAAGTCGGATCGTCGATGCTGCCGCTGACGGGCAGGTCCAGGCTGATCACGCCATGGCGGTCCTTGAGCAGCGCCGCGGCCAGCTTCACCGGCAGCGGCACCGCCTGCTTGCTCTCGGTGGCGGCGCCGAACTCGAGTTGATCGATGACGACGTGGTGACTGGCCTCGAGCTTGCGATTCTCGATATGGTAATGCAGGTCGGTGGTCAGCTTGCCCTGCGCGATGCTGTAGCCGGCGAATTTACCCGAATACGGATTGAAGGTCGTCAGCTCCATGTTCTGGAAGCTTAAGGCTATGTCGGTATAGGACGCCGGCGAGAACGCACTCAACTGCCCCTTGATCGACACCGGTGCGTATCGATCCACACTGCCGTTCAGCGTAACCTGCGCCCGCGAAGCCGGGTCCGAGGACAGGCCCACGACCGAGCCGTGCAGCCCGACCATCGCGGCGGAGAAATTCGGCTCGACCGAGTGGTCGGTGAAGTCCACAGCGCCGTCCCGGATTTCCACGCGCTTGATGCGGATCGGCATACCGGCGCCGGCGCTGGCCGTCGATGCAGCGCTGGCCGTCGGCTGGCTGGGCGCCGACTTAGCCGCTTTCACCGCCGTTGCCGTCTTCGCGGTCATTGCCGCCGTCGCGCTCTGCACCGGGGCGCTGGACTGCACTGCCGCCGTCGGCGGCGCTGCTCCCGCCGGTCGCAGTACTTCTGACACGTTGAGGCTGCCATTGGCACCGATGATCACGCGACCATAGGCACCGAGCGCACGCACCTGATCGATCTCCAGCGCATCCGGGCCGAGCTGATAGCGCAGGCCGGTGACCTGCAGCGCCTTCCACGTGATGAAGTCCGCACTGGTGACGTTATCGCGCGTAGCCAGGTCCGTGACTTGTATCCCGCCGCTGAGCTGGAGCTGGGGCTGGCCTTTCTGCGGGGTAGCGGCGTATGCCAGCTGCAGCTGCGACGCCAGGCGACCGCGATAGATCGTCATGTCGGTTTGCTTCGAGACATACGGCTGCAGCGGCGGCAGATCGAATTCCTTCAGATCCGCCGTCACGGCCGCGGTCAGCGGCGACAGTGCCAGCGTGCCGCCACCGTGCAGCCGCCCGGTCGGGCCCAGTCCCGCATCAAGATCGAACGATAGCGGCTGCGCACCGTCGCTCGAATAGTTCTGCACTGCCAGGGTCAGCGGCGCAATCCTCAGCTGCACCGCGGGTTTCACACTGCGATCTTCCGCGGCGATGCTCGCGCCATCGATCATCAGCTTCGCCAGCGTGATCTTCCAGGACGGCGCCGGGGCCGACCGGCTCGGTGCCGCCGCTGCGTTCGCCGCGGCTTCGCCAGCCGCGCCGGCGTGGCCAGTCGCCGCCGCCGCCGTGACAGCGGCGCCGTTGTCGCCACTCGCCGCGGCCGGCTGCAGCAGGCGCTGCAGGTTCAGATTTCCATCGGCTTCGCGCCAGACCTGCAGTGCCGGATCTTGCAGCGTCACCTGGCCGATGCCGACACGCCGCTCCGACAAGCCGATCGTGGCGTCGGCGACATCGATCTCCGGCAGTTGTATCCACGGGGCGGCGGCAGTCTCCTTGTCCGCGATCGCAGGCGCTGTCGCAGCAGCCGCCGGCGTGCCCTTCGGTACGATCGCAAGCGCGTGCACCTTGAGGCTTGGCAAGGTCAGCGACAGGCGGGTTTCGCCAGAGGCGACAAAGCGATAGTTGCCGTGCAGATCGACGCTGCCGCTGCTCATCGCAAACGGCAACGCATCCTCGAGGTACGAGCCGATGGTCGAGGCCTTGAGAGCGGTGATCGCGAACTCTCCGGTCGAACCCAGGGGCCGCACCGAGAATTGCCCGGACCAGTCGAGCTGCTCACCGGCGCTGGTGGCGGCGCTGAAGCGATAGCGGTTCTCGAACTCCGGCTGCGTACGAAAATCGGTCAGCGCGAACTCGATCGAACTCAAGGTCGCCGTAAACGGCTGGCCGCGACTGCGATCCTCGAAATGCACCTGACCCCGGCTGACAGTAAAGGCGCCGATGCGTACCGCCGGCACCGACGTGGACTCGGGCGCGGCCGGTTTGGGCGTGGCGGGCGGCGCCAGTTTGGCGAGATTCAGCGAGCCGTCCCGATTGATCAGTGTGTTGACGACCGGTTGCTCCAGCCGCACTTCGGCGAAGGTCCACGCTCGGTGCAGCAGCGAGGAGGTCGCGCTGAATTGGATTCGCAGCAATGCGAAGCTCGCGATGGGCGGACCATTGGCTTCGGTCAGAGAGAACCCGCGGATCTCGGCGGCCAGCGTGAACGGATTGAAACGCAGCGAGCCGATCGTAAGTTGACGGCCAAGGTCGTGCTGCACGTAACTAATCACCGCGTGCCGGGTAATGCGCGGCACCAGCAGGAACCCGGCCAACGCATACAGCGCCAGCAGCCCGGCCGCGATGCCGAGCGCCAGCACATGCGCCCGCAGCCATCGGCGAACACCGCCGGCCCGCGAATTACCTTCCGAAACTTCCATATTCGAGAAAACTCCCCGCCGCGCGCGCCACCTTCGCCGACCACAGCATGCTCGAGTGCGTCACCGGCAGCGGCAGAAAACCCGCGGCACCGGCCAGTCGCGTCTCGGACACCGCAATCGTGCCGTCGTTGTCTTCGCCGAACTCTAGCAGCAATCGCCCAAGACCCAAGGGCATGGTGCCGGCGATGATCCCAAGGTCGCGCCCGACGTGCCAGCGCTGCGCGTGCTCGACCAGCAATTCCTCGGCACTCGCGGGACCGAGCAGCCGGCGTCCGAACCTCGATTGACCCAGGCGACGCGCTGCGCGCGAGCCGGCCACCGGCGTGCCGAGGAACACGACGCGGCCCGGCTGTGCCATCGGGTAGCGCTCGAGGCAGCGCAGGATCATCAGCCCGCCAAGACTGTGTCCCAGCAAATGCACGCGCGGCGCCTCGACCGCGGCGATGGTATCGCGCAAGGCCGCGATGATATGCGCCGGCGGCGCTGTTACCGACGCATAGCGAAACACCTGCAGCCCGTAGCCGCGCTCACGCTCGAGGCGGCGGCGCAGCCATATCGACTCGGCACCGGTCATCCATAACCCGTGCACATAAATGACAGCTGCAGCATGCATGTGCGGCCTAGGGCAGCGTCAGACAGGCTCTCATGTCGGCGGCGGCGTGCGCACACGGATGTGCAGCTCGCGCAGCTGTGCCTCGGTGACTGTGGTCGGCGCATCGGTCATGAGATCGGCCGCCGTCTGCGTCTTCGGAAACGCAATCACGTCGCGAATGCTGTCGGCACCGACCATCAGCATCGCGAGCCGGTCCAGACCGAAGGCAATGCCGCCGTGCGGTGGGGCACCGAAGCGCAGCGCATCGAGCAGGAAGCCGAATTTCGCTCGCGCCTCTTCGGGCCCAATGCCGAGCAGGCCGAACACCACCGACTGCATCTCCTGCCTGAAAATACGCACCGACCCGCCGCCGACCTCCGAACCGTTGAGCACCATGTCGTAGGCCCGCGCCAGGGCGCCGCCGGGGTTGCCGCACAACGCCGCCGAATCATCGGTCTGCGGCGAGGTGAACGGGTGATGCATCGCGGCCCAGCGCTTGGCGTCCGGGTCCCACTCGAACATCGGGAAATCGACCACCCACAGCGGCCGAAAGCCCCCGCTCGCGAGCTTCAGATCCTGCGCGACCTTCAGGCGCAGCGCACTCAACGCGTCGCTGACGACCTTGGCACTGTCGGCGCCAAAGAAGATCAGATCGTTGTCGGCACCGCCGGTGCGCTCGAGGATACCGGCCAGTGCCGCATCGCTCAGAAACTTGATGATCGGTGACTGCAGGCCCTCACGGCCGCGCGCACGCTCATTGACCTTGATGTAGGCGAGTCCTTTGGCGCCGTGGCGCGCCACGAACTCGGCGTAGTCGTCGATTTCCCTACGGCTGAGCGCGCCGCCGCCCGGCACACGCAAAGCGGCGACCCGGCCGCCGGCATCCTTGGCCGGCGCCGAGAACACCTTGAAGTCGCAGTCCGTCACCAGGTCGGCGACATCGACCAGCTCCAGCGCCACGCGCAGATCCGGCTTGTCCGAACCGTAGCGGCGCATGGCCTCCGCATAGCTGATGCGCGGGAATGGTTGCGGCAGCTCCAGTGACAGCACCTCGCGAAACAGCGTCACTACCAGCCCTTCCATGAGCTGCATGATCTGATCCTGGGTCAGGAACGAGGTCTCGATATCGAGCTGCGTGAATTCCGGCTGCCGATCGGCGCGCAAATCCTCGTCGCGAAAGCAGCGCACGATCTGGTAGTAGCGTTCGAAGCCCGCAATCATCAGCAGCTGCTTGAAGATCTGCGGCGACTGCGGCAGCGCGAAGAACTTGCCCGCATGGGTACGGCTCGGAACCAGGTAGTCGCGCGCACCCTCCGGGGTGGCCTTGGTCAGCATCGGGGTTTCAACGTCGACGAAGCCCTGGGCATCGAGATAGCCGCGCATCGAACGCGTGATCCGGTGCCGCAGGCGCAGGCGCTGGTTCATGATCTCACGCCGCAGGTCAATGTAGCGGTAGCGAAGACGCACCTCTTCGCTGACCGCCTCGTCGAGCTGGAACGGCAGCGGATCGCAGCGATTCAGCAGCTCCAGCTCCCAAGCCACGATCTCGACACGGCCGGAGGCGAGACTGGGATTGACCGTGCCCGTTGGCCGCGGACGCACGGTGCCGCGTACCCGCACCACAAATTCGTGGCGCAGCTTTTCCGCGGTGACGAATATCGCCTGCTGATCCGGGTGGAACACGATCTGCACCAGTCCCTCGCGATCGCGCAGGTCGACAAAGATCACGCCGCCGTGATCACGCCGCCGATGCACCCAGCCGGCGACGGCCACGCTCGCGCCGGTGAGCTGCTCATTGACTTGTCCGCAGTAATGGGTCCGCATCGGCTTATCGTCTTGAAGGACGGGGCGCGAATGTTAGGGTGCGGGCGCAGTCGGCACAACCACACCGAGCGTCACGATCATCTTCATCGCCGCATCAACACTCATCTCCAGCTCGATCGCCTGCGAGCGCGGCACCATCATGATGAAGCCGGAGGTCGGATTCGGAGTGGTCGGGATGAACACGCAGACTTGCGGTTCGCCGGTGTGCTGACTGATGAGCGGCAGGTCGCCCGCGGTCTGAAAGCCGATGCTCCAGATGCCCTGCCGTGGGTACTCGATCAGCATGACCTTCTTGAACGAATTGCCCTGATTCGACAGGATCGTGGTCGAGAAGCTCTTGACGCCGCTGTAGAGCGCACGCACGAACGGGATGCGATTGAGCAAATCTTCCCACAAGCCCACCAGGTTGCGGCCGATGATGTTGCTGACCAGCATGCCGGTGAAGATCAGCAGCAGCACCGCCAGCACGGCTCCGACGCCCGGTATGTGTACGCCAAACAGCGCTTCGGGCCGCACCGAGGACGGCAGCAGCAGCAAGGTCTGGTCCATCAGGTCCAGAATGAAACGCACCACGAGTACCGTGACGAGGATTGGCACCCATACCAGCAGCCCCGCCATCAGATAGCGGCGCACGATCCGCCGGATGACCTCGCCGGTCAACGGCCGCCCCGACGCTTGGTTGATTCCCGCTTGGGCGGGCGGGCGCGCTTGGAGACCGCGCTCTTGCTGCTTCCCGAGCCCTTGCCGCCGCCGCGCGCGGAGCGAGCAGCAACATTTCGCGTCGTCGGTGCCGGCGGCTTAGGCGCGGGCGTCGACGCCGTCGTCTCGCCTTTGCCGCCGCTCTTGCCATCGGCCTTGGCGTCGGCCTTGGCTTTGGCCTCGGTCTTGCTCTCGCTTTCGCCGTCGCCACCGGCGGCCGCAGTAGTCTCGGTTTTGCTCTCGGTTTTGCTCTCGCTCTTGCTCTGGCTGGACGCTTCTTCTTTGTCGCTCGCGGCCAGGTTGCGCTTGTTCTCCTTGTCGGACTTGAAGTCGGTCTCGTACCACCCCGAACCCTTGAGGCGAAACACCGGTGCCGAGAGCAGTTTCTTGAACGTGGTCTTGCCGCAGGATGGGCATTTCTTCAGCGGCTGGTCCGTGATCTTCTGCATGACCTCGGCGTAATACCGGCACTTGCTGCATTCATATTCGTAAATCGGCATATTTTTCCAGCGAAAACGGTGTGACCGGAGCGGATTATAGACGGCGGCGGCCTCAGTCATACCGGATAACGCAGCGCAATGGCAGCTCATGCCAGACGAAATCCCCCGCCAGGCGCAGATCGATCAGCGCGGCGAGGCCGCGGATTTGATAGCCCGCCATCGTCGACAGCTCGGCGGCGGCCCCCATCGTCCCGCCGGTCGCGAGCACATCGTCGATCAGCGCCAGCCGGCCGCGACCCGTCTGCACTTCGAGCACCGCGCTGCCGTATTCGAGCGCGTAACCGGCCGAGACCACCGGCGGCGGCAATTTGCCCTGCTTGCGAATCGGCACAAAGCCCTTGTGCCGCCGGGCGGCCAGCCCCGCCGCCAGGATGAAGCCGCGCGATTCGATACCGGCCAGTGCGTCGATCTGCTGCCATTCCTGATCGCTGAACAGGCCGTCCATGGCATGGAGCGTGGCATCGAAGTGCATACGCAACAGCGGCGTGATATCGCGAAACAGGATTCCCGGGCGCGGAAAATCCGGCACATCGACAATATGGCGTTTGAGATCGGTCATCTTCCCCCCCGCGCGCGACTCGGCCGCTGTAGAGCCGGATATCGTAGGCCCATTGGTCAGAGGTATCGACGTATAGGGAGCACTTTCATCAATGAAAGTGCTCCCTATACGTCGATACCTCTCAGTAAACTGCCAACGATTATCGGCTCCGCGCTCGGCCTCGGCGCGGCCCGGTCACGAGCCGACCGCTCGCATCTCCCGCTTCTTCTCGAACACCAGCTCCGAGCCGCGTGTGCTGACGCGTATCCGATCGCCGGGCATGAGCTCGTTGCGCAGGATGCGTTGCGCCAGCGGATTCTCGATCTGCTGCTGGATGGCGCGCTTCAGCGGCCGGGCGCCGTACACCGGATCGAAGCCCGCCTCGCCGATCAGATCGCGAGCCTTGTCATCCAGATCGAGCTCCATGTTGCGATCGAGCAGCCGCCGGCGCAGGTAGCCGATCTGAATTTCCACGATCGCGCGAATCTGCTCGGTGCCCAGCGGATGGAACACGACGATATCATCGACGCGGTTGATGAACTCGGGCCGGAAATGCTGCTGCACGATCTCCATCACTGCGCTCTTCATGCGTTGGTAGTTGCCTTCGCCGGCGAGCTCCTGGATCACCTGCGAGCCCAGATTCGAGGTCATGATGATGACCGTATTGCGGAAATCGACCGTGCGGCCCTGACCGTCGGTCAGCCGGCCGTCATCGAGCACCTGCAGCAGCACGTTGAACACGTCCTGATGCGCCTTCTCGACCTCATCGAGCAGCACCACCGCATACGGCCGACGCCGAACCGCCTCCGTCAGGTAGCCGCCCTCTTCATAGCCGACATAGCCAGGGGGCGCTCCAATCAGACGTGAGACCGAGTGCTTCTCCATGAACTCGGACATATCAATCCGCACCATGGCCTCTTCCGTATCGAACATGAATTCCGCCAGCGCCTTGCACAGCTCGGTCTTGCCGACACCGGTGGGGCCCAGGAACATGAACGAGCCGGTCGGCCGCCGCGGATCCGACAGTCCCGCGCGCGAGCGCCGGATTGCATTGGCGACGATTCGAACCGCCTCGTCCTGTCCGACCACGCGTTTCTCCAGGGCCTCCTCCATGCGCAGCAGCTTTTCCTTTTCGCCCTCGAGCATTTTCGACACCGGAATGCCGGTCCACTTCGACACGACGTCGGCGATCTCCTCCTCGGTGACGTTGTTGCGCACCAGCTGCGGCGACGTCTGCTCGGCGCGCTGCGCCTGTGCCAGTCGCTTCTCGAGCTCCGGAATGCGCCCGTACTGCAACTCGGCCATGCGCGCCAGGTCGCTCGCGCGCCGCGCCTGCTCGACCTCGAGTCGCGCGCGCTCGAGCTCCTCCTTGATCTTCGTCGTCCCCTGCAGCGCGGCCTTCTCGGCTTTCCAGATCTCTTCCAGGTCGGCGTATTCCTTATCCAGCCCGGTCAGCGTCTGCACCAGCGTAGACAGACGGCGCTTCGAGGCTTCGTCCTCTTCTTTCTTCAGTGCTTCCTGTTCGATCTTGAGCTGAATAATCCGCCGCTCGAGGCGATCCAGCGCCTCCGGCTTCGAATCGATCTCCATGCGAATGCGCGCCGCCGCCTCGTCGATCAGGTCGATCGCCTTGTCGGGCAACTGCCGGTTGGTGATGTAGCGGTGCGACAGCGTTGCCGCGGCGACGATCGCCGGATCGGTGATTTCGACCCCGTGATGCACCTCGTAGCGCTCCTTGAGCCCGCGCAGGATCGCGATCGTGTCTTCGACACTGGGCTCATCGACCAGCACGATCTGGAAACGACGCTCGAGCGCCGCGTCCTTCTCGATGTACTTGCGATACTCATCGAGCGTGGTGGCGCCGACGCAATGCAGCTCGCCGCGCGCCAGCGCCGGCTTGAGCATATTGCTGGCGTCCATCGAGCCCTCGGCGCGCCCGGCGCCGACCATCGTATGCAGTTCATCGATGAAGACGATGACCTGTCCTTCCTGCTTTGCCAGATCGCCGAGCACGGCCTTGAGCCGCTCTTCGAACTCGCCGCGAAACTTTGCGCCGGCGACCAGCGAGCCCATGTCGAGCGCCAGAATGCGCTTTTTCTTCAGCCCCTCGGGAACTTCACCGTTGACGATGCGCTGCGCCAGCCCTTCGACGATGGCGGTCTTGCCGACGCCGGGTTCGCCGATCAGCACCGGGTTGTTCTTGGTGCGACGCTGCAGCACCTGGATCGTGCGGCGAATCTCATCATCGCGGCCTATCACCGGGTCGAGTTTGCCGGCGCGCGCGCGCGCGGTCACATCAACCGTGTATTTCTCGAGCGCCTGGCGCTTCTCTTCCGCCGCCGGATCGTCCACCTTGTCGCCGCCGCGCACCTCATCGATCGCCTTCTCGATCGCGGCACGCCCGGCCTTCACTTCCTTCAGCGCCTTGCCTAGCGCACCACGATCGTCGATTGCCGCCAGCACAAACAACTCGCTCGAGATGTACTGATCCCCGCGCTGCTGCGCCAGCTTGTCGGTGACGTTGAGCAGCCTTCCTAAGTCGTTGGAGAGCTGTACGTCGCCGGCATGGCCTTCGACCTTCGGCAGGTGGTCGACGATGTTGATCAGCAGCGTTCGCAGCCGGCTGACGTCGACCGCCGCCTTGATCAGCAGCGGCCGCACGCCGCCGCCCTCGGCGTCGAGCATCGCCAGCAGCAAGTGCGCCGGCTCGATGAACTGGTTGTCGCGGCCGACCGCCAGCGACTGTGCATCGGCCAACGCCGATTGGAATCGGCTGGTGAGTTTGTCCATGCGCATATGAAGTTAACCCGTGCGACTAAAACTGAAGTCTCGTACCAATCGGTTGCTCTGTGTAATCCGTATCAACCCTTAACGCTAGTGGGGATCATAGTAAGGAATTCAAGCGCCTGGCCGCTGCCGTGGCCACCGCGGCCACTTTCGGCCTTCAGGCCCTCAGGCCAGCCACAGCTCCGCGCAGGCGATTACCCCGACCCCGCAGGCGATCAGCAGTACCTGCGCCAGGGCGGCGCCCGGATCCACGCGCCGATGCAAACCGGGAATCAGGTCGGCGACCGCGACGTATATCAGCGAAGCGGCTGCCACGGCGATCGCATACGGCAATACATCCAGCGTCCGCCGCAGCGCAAAAAAACCCGCCAGGCCGCCCAGGATCGACGTCAGGCTGCTGGCCGCGTTGAACCACAGCGCCCGCACCGGGCTCATGCGCGCGTGCAGCAGCACCGCCAGGTCGCCCAGCTCCTGCGGTATCTCGTGCGTGGTGATCGCGATCGTGGTCACCACACCGAGCTTGGTATCGGTCAGAAACGCAGCCGCGATCAGCACGCCGTCGAAGGCGTTATGCACGCCGTCGCCGAACAGCACGATCCAGCCGGCGGCGCGATCACGATCGGTTTCATGCGGCGAATGCGTCTCGCAGCTCTCGGTATGGCAATGACGCCAGAGCACGAGTTTCTCCAGCACGAAGAACAGCGCAATGCCGGCGAGCACGGCGGCGCCGATCCCCTGGATGCGCCCGGGTCCCACGCTTGCGATTGCCTCGGGCAGCAAGCCGATCAGGGCCGCCGCCAGCATCGCTCCGGTGGCAAAGCTGATCAGATGCGGCAGCAGCCAGCTCCGCCGCGTTTCGGACAGCAATAAAAACAGGCTGGCCAACGCCGCGCTGAGCGCGCCGCCGAAGAACGTGGCTAATAAAATCCATACCAGGGTCATGGTCGGCCGGTTGCATCGGCCGCCTGGGCGGCAGCTTCGCTCGAGCGTCTGGTCACTCTAGCATGGCGGACCGCGCCCGCTGTGACGGGCCGCCGCGTTCATGGCGGTCGCCCCTCAAGCCAGATCAACGCCGCCATGCGCCCGGTGACGCCATCGCGGCGGAATGAATAGAACGACTCGGCCTGCGCGTAAGTGCAGCGCGGGTCGGCATGGATTGAACGCAGACCGAGTGCCGACAGACGCTGCCGCGCAAGCCGATGCAGATCGCACTGCCAGCGGCCGCGAGCATTGCCGGCGAACGCAGCCGCGGCTCGCGCGTCGCGCTGACAAAACGCCGTCCGTACCTCCTCGCCCACCTCGAAGTGAGCCGGCCCGATGGCCGGCCCGAGCCAGGCCAGCAGGTCATCGCCCGCGCCGTCGAGCGCCGCGACGGTGGCCTCGAGCACGCCTGCCGCCAGCCCACGCCAACCCGCGTGCGCCACCGCCACTGCCGCGCCATCGCGTCGCGCCAGCAATACCGGCAGGCAATCGGCCACCAGCACTGCCAGCACGCGCCCCGGTCGGCGCGTCAGCGCCGCATCGGCTTGTGGCGCCGGCGCGGCCGCCTCGCGCATAGCGAGGCCATCGGCATCCACGACCGTCGTGCCGTGCGCTTGCGCCAGCCACAGCGGTTCGGCGGGTAGCCCCAGCTCGGCCGCGACACGGCGACGATTTTCCGCCACCGCGAATGCGTCATCGCCGACATGAGAGCCCAGATTAAGCGACGCGAAAGCTCCTGCGCTCACGCCGCCCGTGCGCAGCGTGAAGATGGCACGCACACCGGCGGGCGCCGGCCAGTCCGGATGCAGTGGTCTGAGCATCGTCACCGGGCGCGCCGCCGGCCGCGCCGCCGGCCGCGCTGCGCGACCGGCGCGGCTTGCCGTGCCGCGCGGGCATCCTGGCGCAAGGCCGCGAGCAGGGTCGCGAAATCCGCCGGCAGCGGCGCTTCGAAGGCGAGCTCACGCCCGCCGCGCGGATGCGCCAGCGTGAGTCGCTGCGCGTGCAGCGCCTGACGCTGAAAGCCGTGCAGCAGGGTATTCAAGGCCGCGACCTCGCCCGCGACCAGCCGGCGCCTGCCACCATAGACCGGATCGCCCACGAGCGGCAGACCGACATGCGCAAGATGCACACGGATCTGGTGCGTGCGCCCGGTCTCGAGCCGCACCCGCAGCAGGGTATGCGCGCGAAAGCGCTCCTCGATACGAAAATTCGTGACCGCCACGCGGCCATCGCCGCGAACTGCCATGCGCGTGCGCAGACTGCGATGCCGCCCGATCGGCTCATCGATACGGCCGCCGCCGGTGGGCTGCCCCGCCACCAGCGCCAGGTATTCGCGGCCGATTTCGCGCGCCGCCAGCTGCGCGACCAGCCGCGTTTGCACCTCGGGCGTTCGCGCCACGATCAACAGTCCGCTGGTCTGCTTGTCGAGCCGATGCACCAGCCCGGCACGAGGAACGCGCGCCAGCCCCGGATCATGCGCCAGCAACGCGTTCTGCAGCGTATGCGCGCGATTGCCGGCGCCGGGGTGTACTACCAGGCCCGCCGGCTTGTTGAGCACCAGCAAATCGCGATCCTGATGCACGATATCGAGCGGCAGCGCCTCCGCGCCCACGGTGTGATCGGCTGCGAACTGCGCCTCGACCACGACCTGCTCGCCGCCGCGCACCCGCTCACGTGCGCGCGCCGCTTTGCCCGCGAGCCGCACGGCGCCTTGCCGAATCCAGCGCTGCAATCGCGCGCGCGAGTACTGCGGCAGCGCGGCGGCCAGTGCCTGGTCCAGGCGCAGTCCGGCCGCCGAGGCCGGCAGCTCGAGCAGGTGGGTCTGGAACTCGGGTGGCATCGGACCGGTCAGCTATACTGCGTGGATTAACGATTCACTCTGTTAGGGTCCTTCCTTGAGCTCACAATCTAGCGCGGCCCCGGGTCGCTGGCGGCTGCTCGGCGCGGTGTTCGTCACCTCGCTCACTTTGCTCGCCGGTTGCCAGATCTTTCATTCCAGCAAGAAAATCAAGACGGCCAACGCCGAGACGTTGTACACCAGCGCCCGCAAAGCGTTGACGAACAACGACTTCGAGTATGCCATCAAGCAATACGAGGCGCTGACCTCGCGCTTTCCATTCACCCCGCAGGCGCGCCAGGCGCGGCTCGACTTGATTTACGCCTATTACCGCAGAGGTGAAAAGGAAACGGCCATCGACGCGGCCGAGCAATTCCTGCGCGAGAACCCGACCCACCCGCGCGTGGACTACGCCTGGTATATGAAGGGCCTGATCAACTTCGAGCGCACGCCTAATTCGATCGAGCGCTTCTTCGGGGTTGACATGGCCAAGCGGCCACCGACCGACCTGTTGAAGGCGATCACCGCCTTTAGCACCGTCGTGACGCAATATCCGAACAGCGACTACGCGCATGACGCGCTGCGTCGCATGACCTATCTTCGCAATCGATTGGCCGAATACGAGGTCAACGTCGCGCGCTATTACGTCCGGCGTGGCGCCTACATTGCCGCCGCGCGCCGCGCGGCGGGCGTCATCGAACAATACGATGGCTCGCCGGCCGAACAGCAGGCGCTCGCCGTCATGCTCGACTGCTATCGGCGGCTTGGTTACAAGGAGCTGGCCGCGAATGCCGAGCGCGTCTATCAGATCAACTACCCGGCGACCAACGAGTCCGCGAGCGCCAAAGGCAAGCGCTGGTGGCAGATCTGGCGCTGAAGGCGCGCTCCAGGCGCGCTGCAGGGCGCCCCGGCGGTCACTGCGAGCCCGGCACCGGCAGCCTGGCGACCGATAGCCTAGCGACGATAGCCGTTGGTGATCGGATAGCGCCAGTCGCGGCCGAACGCGCGCCGGCTCACGCGCACCCCGGGCGGCGCCTGGCGCCGCTTGTATTCGGCGCGCTTGACCATATCGAGCACGCGCGAGACTACGCCGCGTTCGAAGCCGCGCTCGCAGATCTCATCGACTGACAGATCATCCTCGATGAAGCTTTCGAGGATCGGATCGAGCACCTCGTAGGGCGGCAGCGAGTCCGTGTCCTTTTGCCCGGGCCGCAGCTCTGCCGTAGGCTCGCGTTCGATCACGCGTTCCGGGATCGCCGCTGACAGCGTATTGCGGTAGCGCGCCAACCGGTACACCAGCATCTTGCTGCAGTCCTTGATCGGCGCGAAGCCGCCGGCCATGTCGCCATAGAGCGTCGCGTAGCCGACCGCCATCTCACTCTTGTTGCCGGTCGTCAACAGCATGCGACCGGTCTTGTTCGAGATCGCCATCAACAACACGCCGCGGCAGCGCGCCTGGATGTTCTCCTCGGTGGCATCGGGCTGGCGGCCGGCGAATTCGCGCGCCAGCGCCTCGAGCGTCGCCGCAAACATGTTCTCGATCGAGATCGAGCTGAAGCTCGCGCCCAGCGCTCGCGCCTGCACGGTCGCATCCTCGCGGCTCATGGCCGAGGTGTAGCGCGACGGCATCATGACCGCATGCACCCGCTCGGGCCCCAGGGCATCGACCGCGATCGCGAGCGTGAGCGCCGAATCCACGCCGCCGGACAGACCCATGACCGCGCCGGGAAAACCATGCTTGGTGACATAGTCGCGCACGCCGAGCACCAGCGCGCGATACACGCTTTCCTCGTCCGACAGCTCGGGCGCGATCGTTCCCGCGAGCGGCACCAGCGCCGCGCCGCGGCGCTCGAATTCGACGCAATACAGGCCGTCCTTGAACGCTTCCGCGCGCATCACCAGCTTCGCCTGCGCATCCATCACGAATGAGTTGCCGTCGAACACCAGCTCATCCTGGCCGCCGAGCAGGTTCACGTACGCGGCCGGCAGCTGCACCTGCCGTATGCGATCGCCGAGTACTTGCTCGCGCTCGCGCTGCTTGTGGATCTCAAACGGCGAGGCATTGATGACCAGCAGTGCCTCGGCGCGGCGCGCCTTCGCCGCCTGCGTCGGCTGCGGCTCCCAGATATCCTCGCAGATCAACAGTCCGAGGCGCCAACCGTCGAAGTCCACGACCGTGGCTTCGGTACCAGGCGTGAAATAGCGCTTCTCGTCGAACACCTTGTAGTTCGGCAGCACGGCCTTGCGGTGATGCGCGAGTTCGCGGCCGCCGCGGAACAGCAGCGCCGAATTATAGATCCGGCCTTCGGCGTACTCCGGATAGCCCACCATTACGCCGATCTCGGGCACCGCCTGCTTGAGCTCGCTGAGCGCCCGCTCGATCTGCAGCCGCAGGCCACGGTGAAACAGCAGATCCTCGGGCGGGTACCCTGAGAGCGTCAGCTCCGGAAACAGCACCAGATCCGCACGCAGCGAATCGCGCGCGCGCCGCGCCTCGGCGATGACACGCTCGAGATTCCCGCGCACGTCGCCGACCAGCAGATTCAGCTGCGCCAGCGCGATCCTTAATCTGTCAGTATGGGCCACCGGCACTCCGGTGAATCAGCGAGCGTATGTGCGCCAATCAACGCCGCGCTCGCGCGGTGCTATTTCCGCGTTGGCGGCGTCTACCGCGCTGGCCGCCCTTGGCGCGTTGGCCGCCCTTGGCGCGCTCGCCGCTCTTGGCGCCCCGCGGGGCCGCCGGCCCGCGGCCCGACTTCCGTGCCGGGGACTTCGTGGGCGAGCTCTTCGGCGACCTCTTGGCTGCGGCGGCCGGCCTGCCGAACGCGCGCGCCCGCGGCAACACCTCACGAGCGTGCCTCGTGGCCTTCGCAGCCTCGTTCGAAGCGCTCTTCGCCGCCTCCACCCGACGCTTGCCGAGCAGTTCCGCCATCGCGCGGCCCAGCTCCGCCGGCGACTTCACGGTACGTACCCGTGCTGCCTCGAGCGCGCGGTATTTGTCGGCCGCGGTACCGTTGCCGCCCGCGATGACTGCGCCGGCGTGGCCCATGCGCTTACCCGGCGGCGCGGTAACGCCGGCGATATAGGCCACCACCGGCTTGGTGACGTACCGGCGGATATGTTCGGCCGCAGCTTCCTCATCCGAGCCGCCGATCTCGCCGACCATGATGATGCCTTCGGTTTGCGGGTCGCGCTCGAACAGCTCGATGACATCGATGAAATTCATGCCGCGCACCGGATCACCGCCGATGCCGACACAAGTACTCTGACCGAGATCGTTGTTCGTGGTCTGAAACACCGTCTCGTAGGTCAGCGTGCCCGAGCGCGAGACGATGCCGACGCAGCCTTTCTTGTGGATGAAACCCGGCATGATGCCGATCTTGCACTCGCCCGGGGTGATGATGCCGGGGCAGTTTGGACCAATGAGCCGCGTCGCCGATCCGACCAGCGCCGCCTTGACCTTGATCATATCATTGACCGGCAAGCCCTCGGTGATGCACACCACGAGTTCGATGCCGGCATCGGCGGCTTCCAGGATGGCATCGGCCGCGTATGGCGCCGGCACGTAGATCATGCTTGCGGTGGCGCCGGTTTCGCGCACAGCGTCGCGCACCGTATCGAATACCGGCAGCTCGAGGTGTCGCTCACCGCCGCGCCCGGGCGTCACGCCGCCGACGAGCCTGCTGCCATAGGCGATGCATTGTTGTGAATGAAAAGTGCCCTGCTTGCCGGTGAAACCCTGGCAGATCAGTTTGGTACGTTTGTTGACGAGGATGCTCATACTGGTCCTTGAGGCTGCGGCTCGACGCGCGGTCGGGCATTCAAGCGGCTTTCCTGGTGGTCAAGCGGCTATCCTGGCGGCGGCGATGACCTTTTTAGCCGCGTCCGTCAGATCGGCGGCCGCGATGATCGCCAGTCCGCTCTTGGCCAGCCGCTCGCGCGCAACCTGCGCATTCGTACCCTCCAGTCGCACCACCACCGGCACCGTCACGCCGACATTCTTAATCGCATTGATGATGCCATCGGCGATCAGATCACAGCGCACGATGCCGCCGAATATGTTCACCAGGATCGCACGCACCCGGGGATTGGAGAGGATCAACTGAAACGCCGCGGTCACACGATCACTGGTGGCACCGCCGCCGACGTCGAGAAAGTTCGCGGGCTGCCCGCCATGCAGCTTGATCAGGTCCATGGTCGCCATGGCGAGTCCGGCGCCATTGACCATGCAGGCGATATTGCCATCGAGCGAAACGTAATTGAGATCGTGTTCACTCGCGCGTCGCTCCATCGGGTCCTCCTGCCCCGGATCGCGCAGCGCCGCCATGTCTTTCTGCCGGAACAGCGCGTTGTCTTCGATGTCGAGCTTGGCGTCGAGCGCCACCAGGCCGCCATTCCTGGCGACGATCAGCGGATTGATTTCGATCAGGCTCGCATCGCGCTCGAGATACAGCCGATATAAACCTGCGACGATCGACTGGAACTGGTCGACCTGCTTAGGTCCCAGAGCTAAGCCGAAGGCCAGCTGGCGACACTGAAATGGTTCCAGACCCGTCGCCGGATGCACCGTTACCGACAGCATCCGCTCCGGCGTCTTGTGCGCGACTTCTTCGATGTCCATGCCGCCGGCTGCCGAGGCCACCACGGCGATGCGCCCGCGCTCGCGATTGAGCGTAAGACTCAGATACAGCTCACGCTCGATCTCGGATCCGGATTCGACATAAACACTCTCGACCGGCAATCCGGCGGCCCCGGTCTGCCTGGTGACCAGCCGCTGACCGAGCATGCCCGCCGCGGCGGCGCGCACCTGTTCCGGGTCGCGCGCGAGCTTGACCCCGCCCGCCTTGCCGCGACCACCCGCATGCACCTGCGCCTTGACCACCCAGACCTTGCCGCCCAGCGCCTGGGCTGCCGCGACCGCTTCATCGGCGCTGGCCGCGACGCGACCCTCGGGGACGGGAATACCGTAACTGGCGAGAATTTTTTTTGCTTGATATTCGTGCAGGTTCATCCGCGACCATCCGAGCGCCGAAAAGCTGGGGATTGTCGCGGAAACCGGCGCCCGAGGCTAGCGCGCCACCGTGAAATAGCCCGCGGCGAGCGATTGACAGCAGCCTGAAGGCATTAAGCCACTCGTAGGATTTTTGTTAACAAAAATCCTACGAGTGGCTTAATGCCTCCCGAGTGATGTTGATTCGTACGCCGCCGGCTATTTCACGCTGTAGCCGCGCGCCTCGAGGCATGCAGTCATTGCGCGTTGATACTGTTCGCGACGCGAACCAGTATCCCCCGGCGCTACGCCGCCGCCCTGCTGCGTCGGATCGAAACCGGTCTGGGTCTTCGACCAGCTGTGGCATTCATATTGATCCGCCGCCTGCTGTTCCTGGGTCTGGCCGTTCTTCGGATAGATGTAGAAACCCTCGGCTGGTGGCGCCGCGCCGGGCGGCGCACCCGGCTGATCCGCACCCGGGGGCGGGTCCACTACCGCGTAGCCGTTTGCATCGGGCTGCCACTGGTAATAGACATTGTCCGCATAGTAATAGGGCACCCCGCCGAACCAGACGGTGGTGTAGAAGGGCGGCAGCACCGAGATGAACAGGCCCACGGGCGGTCGGGTCACGATGAACCCATACGGCCCGGGCGCATACCAGATGCCGCCATAGAAGTAGAAAGGGCTGCCATGGTAGTAGTACGGCCGATAGCCCACCGGCAGCGTCCGTACGACGGCACCGCTGCGCGGGTAATAGCGGCCGTGGTTATAGCGATTATCGAACACCTGGCCGCGGCCGGCTCGTTCACGCGCACCGTCATTCGGACCCGCGGCATAACTCGCCGCAGCGGCCCCCAGCGCCAGCACCGCCAGCACCGCCAGCACCGCCAGCACCGACAACCCCAGCCAGTTCTTTGAGTTCCTCATAAGCCTATAGACCTCAAGCAGTCTTATAGCCGCGCGCATCCAGGCAGGCGCTGATCGCACGCCGGTAGTTCGATGCCGCCGCCGCGCTCGCCGCCGCGCCCTGTGCATAGCGCTGATCGAGCGACGCCTGCTCGGCGTTGGCCTGCGCCTGGGCGTTGGCATCGCTGGCGGAGCCGACGGCCGCGCCGGTGATGCCGCCAAAAACCGCGCCGAAGCCGGCATCGCGCGGGCCGGCAATGGCAGCGCCCAGAATGGCGCCGGCGATCGCACCCACCGCGGTACCCGCGCCGGGCGGATTGGCGGGTTCGACGATTACGCGCTGGCCCGGCGGCAAACCTGGCCGACTCGGATCGAAGCCTGTTTGCTGCACCGCCCAGATGTGACACTCATAACGGTCGCGCTCGAGCTGCTCGGGGCTCTGTCCCTGCGTGGGGTAAACCATAATCGGGCTTGGCACCGGCTGCGCCACCATTACGGTCCGACGCGGCGGCGGTGCCGCGCAGGCAATGAGCATTGCCGACAAGCCCAGAACCGACCAGGTTCGCAGTTTAAGTCGCTGATTAGTCATATGCTGCATAGTAACGACCTGAGTTTGCAAAGGTTGACATGTACGGCGTGAACGACGCCTGAATCCTTAGAGTGCGGCTCTGCAAGACAGTTTCAATGCTACATTCCCGCCCCGCATGCGGCATCCCGACGCGATGAGCGCGCCCCCTTCTGGTGCCCCCGCGGCGCCATCTTCAGGCTTCCCGGAAACGCCGACGCAGTCCCTGCCGCCACCGCTGGCAGCCGCTGCGGCTGCGCCGGGGAGCGACCTCGCCTGGCGGGTGGTCGGTCTGGCCAACCTCTACCGCTTGCTGCTGCCTCCGGTGCTCTACGGCCTGCAGTTGGTGACGCGTCCGACGCCCACCGTCGGTGCCAGTGACCCGCGGCTGTTCGTATTCGTCTGCATTGTCTACTGGGTACTCGGCGGCTTCATGGCCTTCGGTGGCAAGGGCCGCTGGCGGAGTCGGCGCGCGCTGGTGTTCGTGAATACGGCGCTGGATACCACCGCCATTTGTACCTTGCTGTATTGCAGCGGCGGCGTTTCCAGCGGTCTCGGCATCCTGCTGGTGATTCCGGTCGGCGCCATGTCACTGCTGGCCGAAGGCCGCGCGAGCCTCGCAGTAGCCGCGCTCGCGGCGCTCGGGCTGCTGACGCAGCAAATTCTGGCGGTGATCGCCGGCAACGCTCAGACCTACGATTATTCGCTGGCGGGCATGCTCGGCGCGGTGGTGTTCCTGGTCGCGCTCATGGCCTGGCCGGTCTCCAATCGCCTGCGCGAGAGCGAAGCGCTGGTGCGTAGGCAGGAGTTCGATCTCGCCAATTTGGCGCAGCTCTCGCAATACATCGTGCAACGCCTGCGCGAGAGCATCCTGGTCGTGGACCCGTCGGACCGTATCCGACTCATCAACGAGTCGGCCGCTCGGATGCTCGGCGACAATATCGCGGTGCCCGGGGCTCTGCTGGGAGAGGTCGCGCCGCGACTGCTGTATCTGCTGTCCACCTGGCGAGAGGACGGGAGCGTGATACTGCGCAGCGGTGCCGCCACTTTCGTGGCTGCCGACGGCGCCCGCGTCATCCGTCCGCATTTCGCGCCGCTCGGCAGCAGCGAGCCAGCGCCAATCATCGTGTTTCTGGAAGACACCGGCGAACTGGCTGCCAAGGTGCAGCAGACCAAGCTCGCCGCCCTCGGCCGACTTTCCGCCAGCATTGCCCATGAAATCCGCAATCCCGTCGGCGCCATGAGCCATGCGGCGCAGCTGCTCGCCGAGTCGCCGGCGCTGAGCACAGCCGACCGCCGCCTGACCGAAATCATGCAGGACAACTCGAGGCGCGTCAGCGGCATCGTCGATAACATCCTGCAGCTCTCGAGGCGCGAAGCCCCGCGGCCGGAAAGGTTCATGCTCGACGCCTGGATACGGCGCTTTCGTGATGAGTTCTGCAACACCTTGCAGCTGCAATGGCAGCGGCTCATCATCGATCCGTCCTCGGAGGACGTCGAGCTGCGCGTCGATGGCAGCCAGCTGCATCAGATCTTCTGGAACCTTTGCCAGAACAGCGTCACTCACGCCTTGCCGCACGCCGGAGCGGCGCCGATCGAATTGCGCTACGGCAGATTGGCCGGAGTCGGCCGGCCCTACCTGCAGGTCGCCGATCGCGGCCCGGGCATTGCCCAGGCCGATGCGGAACGGATTTTCGAACCGTTCTTCACGCGCGCCGCGCATGGCACCGGGCTCGGCCTGTTTCTGGCGCGCGAGCTCGCACAAGCCAACGCTGCGACCCTGCTGTATGAGGCGCGCGAAGGCGGGGGTAGCATCTTCCGCATCGTATTTTCCGACCCGAGCCGATGGGGCGAGAACCAGTCTTGAGTTAATGGCGTGGACACTGCGAGCAAGCCCATTGTATTGGTCGTCGATGACGAGCCCGATCTGATCGAGCTGGTTTCGCTGACGCTCAGCCGCATGAATCTCGCGACCGACTCGGCGGGCGATCTGGCTGGCGCCCGCTCAAAGCTCAATCAGCGCCGCTTCGACCTGTGCCTGACCGACATGCGCCTGCCCGATGGCGACGGACTCGACCTGGTCGCCTGGATCCAGGAGCTTCACGCCGACGTGCCGGTCGCCGTCATTACCGCCCATGGCAACGTCGAATCGGCGGTACGTGCGCTCAAGCTCGGCGCCTTCGATTTCGTTTCCAAGCCGCTGGACCTCGGCGTGCTGCGCAAGCTGGTCGCCAAAGCCATCAAACTCGCCGATCGCCTTGGCGCCACCGCGGCGGTGCCGGCGCATGGCCCGCGGCTCCTGGGGCATTCACCCGCAATGGCCTCGTTGCGCGAACTGATTGCGCGGGTCGCGCGCAGCCAGGCACCGGTGCACATCACCGGCGAGTCCGGCACCGGCAAAGAGCTGGTAGCCCGGCTGATTCACGAGACCGGCGCGCGGGCTGACGCGCCTTTTGTCCCGGTCAACTGCGGCGCCATTCCGTCGGACCTGATGGAGAGCGAGCTGTTTGGTCACAAACGCGGCAGCTTCACCGGTGCGATCGCCGACAAACGAGGTCTGGTCCAGAGCGCCGAGGGCGGTACGCTGTTTCTGGATGAGGTCGCCGACCTGCCGTTGCACATGCAGGTGAAACTGCTGCGCCTCATTCAGGAGAAGACCGTGCGCCCGATCGGCGAGCAGCGCGAAGTGCCGGTCGATGTGCGCGTACTGTCAGCGACGCACAAGAATCTTGCCGAACTCGTGGCCCAGGGCCGCTTCCGCGAAGATCTCTATTATCGCATCGACGTCATCGAGATCCGCGTACCGGCGCTGCGCGAGCATGCGCAAGACATCCCCGAGCTCGCCGATGCGATGCTGCAGCGGCTATCCGCGCGCAGCGGCGCGCAGCTGCCCCGCACCACTGCCCAGGCTCGCGCGGCGCTGCAGCGCTACTCATTTCCCGGCAACGTACGCGAACTGGAGAACATACTCGAGCGCGCGATGGCCTTGTCCGCCTCCGCTGTGATCGACCTCGAGGACCTGCAGCTGCGCAAGCCGACCGCCGCACCGCCGGCAGATATTGCGGCCGGGGAGAGCACCGTCCTGCATCAAACGCCGACTCCCGGGGCCGCCGGCCCCAGCACCGCACTGGGGGATCAGCTCGAAAACATGGAGCGCGCGGCGATCGTCAAAGCGCTGGAACAGACCCGCTATAACAAGACCGCAGCCGCGAAGCTGCTCGGAATGAGCTTTCGAGCACTGCGATATCGGGTCAAGAAGCTCGGCATCGAGTAGTCGTGGCGGCCGGTGACATGACGCGTCAGATGCTGACAACGCCCGACACCCGTTGTCGTCGTTTGCGGGCAGTGGTTACGTCAAATAGCCGCTCCTTGAAGAAAAATAATAATAAAAACAATGGTCTGTAAACGGCGCAGCTGCTGGCACGGGCATTGCATCTCTACTGCTCAGCGGCGGCTTCGCCGCAGCCCATTATCTACACGGAGTCCTGCTGACATGAAGACGATGCAAAAAGGTTTCACCCTGATCGAGTTGATGATCGTGATTGCGATCATCGGTATCCTGGCGGCGATCGCCATTCCTGCCTATCAGAACTACACCGTGCGCGCGCAAGTCACGGAAGGTCTGAATCTGGGCGATGGCTGGAAGACAGCCGTGGCCGAGTACTATGCCCAGAACGGCGTGTTTCCGACCACGGCGAACTTGACCGCCGCGGGTCTGGTGGCCTCCACCGGCAAGTACGTGACCAGCGTCACCAGCAACAGTGGCAACATTATTGTCACCTACGGCAACCAGGCCAATGCCGCGGCGATTGGCGGCAAGATCCTGGGCCTGACCGCTTATACCAATACGAACAATGACATCGTATGGATCTGCGGTCTCGCGGCAGTGCCCGGCGGCCTGACGATTGCAGCTGGCGCCACCGCCGGCGGCACCACGAACGTCGCGCCGCAGTATCTGCCGACCAGCTGCCACGCCTAAGCAGCAAACTGGACACAACTGTGCCCGGTGGAAGCCCCTCTTCGGAGGGGCTTCTTCTTTTGGGAAACCAATCACGCAGCCCCTCGGGCCGATGTGCAAACATCGGCGCCATATTTGACATTGCTCGAGCGGCTCAACTGAGTAGACTAGACCTTTCTAAAGGCGCGCACCTCGTATAAACCCATGAATGACCACGATTCTTTGGCCATCAGTCCGCTGAGATCAAGCCTGGGCGGTCTGCCGCAGCGCCTGGTCCAGGACGGGGTGGTCGATGAATCCGGCATGCATGCTGCGCTGCGAGCCGCGGCTGAAAAGAAAACCAGTTTCGTCACGCAACTGATCGCCGGCGG
>JBEKRP010000017.1:0-44451 GCA_049518595.1 Steroidobacteraceae bacterium | reverse complement strand
TTCCGACCGTTGTAATCTTCATCGCGGACGCTCCCATTCGTTTAAGTGGTAACCAACATTTCCACTTTGGCACATCGATGCCGTTTAGAGTGGGGGCGTCCATCCCATTGCTATTGGGCGGCCGTTCTGGCGCTGTGCATGGCCGGCCGCTAGCAGACATTGGCAGGCGCAAGGATGCCCCAGTCCGTCGATGATTGGCGTAAGTTACACGCTCCTCGCTAGGTTGCGCCGAATGGTCCGGGAAACGCTGCATCCAAAGTCTGAAGGTCTCGCGGCGTGAGGGCTATCGAAAGCGCCACAGCGTTTTCCTTGATGTGCGCTGGAGATCCGGATTCGGGAATTGCGATAACGCTCCCGCTGCGAATCACCCAGGCCAGCGCGACCGCGGCGGCCGAGCAACCATGGATAGTGCCGATCTGCGCCAGCGTGCGGTCACCTACTACGAGGTTATTGTCACCGCCGAGCGGAGAGTACGCCATGACCGGCAGGTTGTGCTGCTTGCACCACGGCAAGACATCGCTCTCAATGCGACGGTTGTTGAGACTGTAAGGGACCTGATTGGTGGCGCAGCGATGGCCGTCTGGAACGCGGAAAAGATCTTCCATCTGGCCAACGTTGAAATTGGATACGCCCCAAGCGCGAATCTTCCCCGCCGCGCGTAGTTGTTCAAATGCCGCCACCACGCCGGAGAATTGCGCGCTGGGAACCGGCCAATGCAGCAAATAGAGATCCAGATGCTCGCTGCCGAGACGAGCGAGGCTCGCCGCGCAAGCACGCGCGATGCCATCGCCGGACACTTGATCGCCCTCCACCTTGGAGACCAGGAATATGCGGTCGCGCTGACCGGCAATCACGTGACTAATGAATTGCTCGGAGCGGCCGTCGCCGTAGTTTCCCGACGTATCGATCAACGTCATGCCGAGCGAAATGCCTGTGCGCAGCGCCTCTTCCTCGACAGCTAGCGGATGCCTTCCCTGACCGAGGTGCCAGCAGCCTTGACCGAGCGGGGGGACGGTCGTGCCGTCCGGAAGCTTTACGGTACGCGCAGCAGGCTTCGACGCCGCGCCAGTACCAAGAACCTGTGCAGCTGCTTGCGCCGCAATCACTGCACTTAAGGCGGGAAACGATAAGCCGAAGGCCGCGCAACGTGCACTAAATTGACGTCGGTTAAGCAAATGCTCTTTCATAGTGTCATCTCCTTGGAGCTAGACAATTGTAATAGGCTGAATGCGGTATGCCGATGACCTTTGCCGCTTAGCGCTGTTGCAGCGGCTCCTGCCACTGCGCGAAAGGGAGCCGTACAGCGCCGCTTTAGACATGAGATTCGCGAGCGGGACCCAACCCGACCCAAACCCGCTGCTGCCCTATGGCCGCTTCCGGGCGGCCAATTTTGACAGGCGACCGTCAGCTCGTGGCCGATACCGACGGTCCATATCCCCTAAACGCGCCGCTCCCACCGGCGGTATTGGCCGATGGTCCACTTTCGTTTTCTGAGTTCGCCTCTGTCATGGGGTGCGCGTGCTTTTGGCGTCAGAAGTAGCACTTGTAACAATTGGAGGATGCAGATTCAGTCGCTTAGCTGAGCTGAGTCTGCACATCCAACTCGCGCTCAAGATCCGACAAGCCGCGTCGATCAATCAACGCCTTGCGCGCGCGTCGGGTGCAGTGCCGAAGACAAACCGCTACTGTTGGCAAAGAAAACGCGCGCACCGCGGATCAGGCTGCATCATGTCTTGAGGGATTCGAAGGGCGCCGCTTACAGCGGCTCGCCCTTCGAATCCTCAAACTACATTCGTAAGACGATCATTTGGCAGACTTTGAAGCCTCGATGGCCTCGTGCAGCTCGTGCTCCGCCTGTCGCAGCAAATCCTCGGCCTTAGCGCCGTGACCAGCCATGTCATAGTGATTCGCCTCGCGCGCGTGTTCCATTTCGTGGATCGCCTCGACGACATGGTTGTGCACTTTGGCGAGATCATGCCAATCGTGGACCATGTCGGCCAAGGCAACAGCGCCCGCCGCGATCGACACACCGGCGAGGGCAATGAGCAATGTTTTCTTCACGGTGCCTCCTTACAGGCTAGTTATATTGCGTTACTCGAGTCATCAGCACAGCGGTGTGTCTACAAGCAATGGCGACACCGCTGCGCGGCGCGGCATTGTGCACGGGTATGCCACAAATTAGTAGAAGCCCGGGGTTTTCGGACGGGGCGATAACCTGAAGGAGTGCTGAAAGCCGCACACTCGATTTCAGGACCGACGCAAACCTGCTCACCGCTACCGATGAGTCGATCGCCGGTGTGGGGATTCGATTCAATGGCGCCGCGTCGCTTTTTGCCGGCAGCTCGCAGGCTCTCGCACTGGCACATGGCCCGTCACGTCTGATCGCATCCTCGCCTATCGTGCCCGCTACGGCACGGCGCTCAGGAACTTCAAGGGTTGGCCGGCGTCCTCGAATCGATGGGAGCACAATTGGAGCGGCCCGACATCACGCAATCCTGAAGCTGCGATACGCGGCGCAGCTCGCGTATCAGCAACAGTCCGCCCAGGATCAGCAACAGGACGAAGACCAGCCCAATGAGCGCCGTGCGGCGCGGATCCGGTCTCTGTGGGCCCTGCGGCTGTTGCTCGTTCATCGGCACGTCGGTCAGGACAGCACCCACGAGAGCCAGCCGGCGACCAGGGCGGGTGCGCCGAGGATGGCCAGGAAGACGGGAGACTCTTCGGCCGCGCAATAGCCGGCGTGACTCACGCGCAACCACATGCTCACACCTCAGCCGGAACCTGGTCAGAATTGCACGCCGGTTTACACCCACATCGCGACTCAGCACAATGACCGTACATGAGCGCATCCGGCGACAATTTCAGCACGGTTCCAACTCTCATTCGCACGCTCGTCAGCGCCGCCCTGCTCTTATGCCTGGGTGTGGTCGTGCTGGGCGCGTACGTCAGACTGAGTAGCGCTGGACTCAGTTGCCCGGATTGGCCGGGCTGTTACGGTCATCCTACGCCCTCCGGCGCGGCGGTCGACCCGCATGTTCTCTCCTCCCCCCTGGCGGGACGGCCGCTCGAGGTCGGCAAGGCCTGGCGCGAGATGGTGCATCGCTATGCGGCCGGCACGCTCGGGCTCCTGATCCTGTCGTTGGTGTTCTTCGGCACCTCCAGAGGGCGCGAACGAGGACTACCTCTGCGCTACATGACGAGCCTGCTCGCGATCGTGCTGGCACAGGGTCTGCTGGGGATGCTGAGCGTCACGTGGCAGCTCAAGCCGCTCGTGGTCACTCTGCATCTGCTATTTGGTTTCACCACGCTGTCACTGCTGCTGTGGTTGGTCCTGTCGCTGCCTGAACGTGCTCAGTGGTGGCGTTCGACGCCGATCGACGCCGACGGCACAGTGGCACGGGCGAGGCTACTGGCACTGCTCGGTCTGATCGCGCTCGGGGTGCAGATTGCGCTCGGCGGCTGGACCAGCAGCAACTATGCGGCCGTGGCCTGCGCGGACTTTCCTACCTGCCAGGCGCAGTGGTGGCCGACGGGCGATTACCGCGCAGCCTTCGAATTCTGGGGCGCGTCGGGCCGCACCTACGAGGGCGGAGTGTTGGATGCTCCGGCGCGCACGGCGATTCAATTCACCCATCGATTGGCTGCGCTCATCATCACCATCGTGCTGTTGAGCGCGGCGCTCTCGGCTTTGCGGCTGCGCAAGAAATTTGCGCAGCGCGCCGCCGGCCTCGTGCTCGTGGCGCTGACGATGCAGTTGATCATCGGCATTTCTATGGTACTGCGGGGGTTCCCGTTGTGGCTTGGAACTGCGCACAGCGCCGGCGCAGCACTCCTTCTTATGGCCACTGTCGGTTTGAACCGCGCCCTGCGACCGCCCGCATGAACCACGCCGAAGTACAGTCGGCGAGCGTCGCGGCCACGTGGCACGACTATTTGGAGCTCACCAAGCCACGGGTCGTGGCGCTCATCGTCCTGACATCGCTGGTCGGTTCGTTGTTGGCCACTCCGGGACTGCCCCGGCTCGATACGCTGCTGTTTGCGAACTTAGGGATTGCACTCGCCGCCGCCGGCGCAGCCGCCATCAACCATGTCCTGGATCGTGGCATCGATGCCCGCATGACGCGCACCCAAGCTCGACCATTGCCGACGGGGCGTCTTAAGCCTGCGCAGGCGCTGTACTTTGCGCTGGCTCTGAGCATCGCTTCGATGCTGCTACTGGTCCAGGAAGCGAATGTGCTCACGGCCGTGCTGAGTTTTGTATCGTTGCTCGGCTATGCCGTGCTCTACACGGTGTGGCTCAAGCGTGCGACCCCCCAGAACATCGTGATCGGCGGCGCGGCGGGCGCGGCACCGCCGGTATTGGGTTGGACGGCCGTCACCGGTCATGTCGCCCCGCAGGCGTTGCTGCTGTTCCTGATCATCTTCATCTGGACGCCACCGCATTTCTGGGCGCTGGCGATCGCGCGCCGCGCCGACTACGCCAAGGTCAATATCCCGATGCTGCCGGTGACGCACGGCGTGGCGTTCACCCAACGGGCCGTGCTGCTATATACCATCGCTCTGACGCTGGTCACCTCGCTGCCGTTTCTGATGCGCATGAGTGGTGTGCTCTACCTGGGTGCGGCCGCGTTCCTCGATGCAGGTTTTCTCCGGCACGCGCTCCAGCTCAAGCGAGCGCCGAGTAACGCGGTTGCCATGCGCGTGTTCCGTTATTCGATCGCGTACCTGATGTGGCTCTTTCTGGCACTGCTGTTGGATCATTACCTGCCGACGACGCAGCGCCCCTGACAAACGCTGCTTCAAAGGGGAGGCCCACAACGAGGACTCGACCGTAAGAATTCGAAAGGAGATTCCCCGTGCATCCCATCAATGAAGCTCTGGAATAATTGGAGGGCCAAGCCGAACTCGAGACCGGGTTGCGACAAGTAGGCGGAATTCGGATCACTGAGGGGCGCAATCTCTACGCGCTGCGCAAACGGTTGCAGCGTTATGCGCAGGCCGTCACCGCAATCCTGCAAACAGCAGGCAGCCTTAACCGCCCGGTGGATACCCTGCAAGCTCAGGATGTCCGGAGCCTTGGATAGCGTCCAACCAAAACCGCCATGGCAGGTTTTTACAAGAATCGTCACGGCAGAAGTCTTGAATGATTGTAATGATTGGAATAGCCTCAATCACGTGATGTGGCTGGGCTGGCCGGCGAGACACGGGTATTTGCGACGCCGCGCTTTTGCCGCAGGACTGAAATTCGTCGCTCAAGGCGAAGCCGAACCGAGAGCACTGGTCAGGCGTCATGGCGCAGGTCTTTCGACCCGAGCAGATTTTCGTGCTGAAGTTCGGCGCGAGTATGGTTTTGATTGTCTGCGTTGCTGGCATCTTCGTCTGGCGCACCCTCATCGCCGAGTCGCCGCCCATCAATTCCCCGGTCGCGCAGAATCCCCCCTTCAGCCACAAGCATCACGTCAGCGACGTTGGTCTGGATTGCCGCTTTTGCCATGCATCGGTGGAAACCACGGCCTTTGCCGGGATACCGCCGACCTCGACCTGCATGACCTGCCATTCCCAGTTGTTCAAGGGCCAGTCGATCCTCGCACCGGTCGCCGCGAGTCTTCGTGACGACCGCCCACTGCACTGGATCCGCGTTGATCGCCTGCCCGACTTTGTCTATTTTCACCACGACATACACATCTCCAAGGGTATCGGCTGCTCGACCTGTCACGGGCAGGTGGACCAGATGCCCCTCTTGTGGCGCACTCAGTCCCTGGAAATGTCGTGGTGCCTGGGCTGCCACCGCGCTCCGGAAAAATACCTGCGTCCGCGCAGCAGGGTCTTTGACATGACCTGGCAACCGCCGCCCGATCAGCTCCAGCAGGGCCGGCTGCTGTTGGCGGCCTATCAGATCGATCGCCGCCGCTTGACCGACTGCTCCAACTGCCATCGCTAGAAAAATAATATGCCTCCCATCGACAGCCCTGAGGATCCGTTCGACCAAGACGTCATCAACGAGCCTGCCCCGCTGTGGCGCGGGCTGGAAGAGTTGCCGCAGTACGCCGCATCCGGCAGTGGCGATCGTCGTGAGCAGCGGTCCACCTCGCCGGTCGACTTCCCCGTGCTCGATCGACGCCAATTCCTGGGCCTCACGGCCGCGTCCTTGTCGCTGGCTGGCGCCGGTGGCTGCAGCCGCGCGCCGCAACAAACGATCGTGCCCTATGTGCACGCGCCACCGCAGCTGGTGGCCGGCGATCCGCTGTATTTTGCGACCGCCGCCAATCTGTGCGGTGCCGCGCAGGGGCTACTCGTCAAAAGCAACTACGGCCGGCCGACCAAAATCGAAGGCAATCCCTCGCACCCAGGCAGCCTGGGTGCGACCGACATCTTCGCCCAGGCCGCGGTGCTCGATCTGTGGGACCCGGATCGCGCCCAGGCCGTGCTGTACCGAGGTCAGGCGAGTACCTGGGACGCGTTTGTTGCCGCACTTAGCGCCCGGATCAGCCGCTTGTCTATCAAGGCCGGGACCGGACTGCGCATCCTGACCGAGAACGTCACTTCGCCAACGCTCGCCGACCAGTTGCACGCGCTGCTCGAGCGCCTCCCCGGCGCACGCTGGCACCAGTATCAGCCGATCAATCGCGACCAGGCCTACGAGGGCAGCCGCCTCGCTTTTGGCGAAGTCCTCGAAGCGCGTTATCACTTCGATCAGGCGCGCGTGGTCTTCAGTCTGGACAGCGATTTTCTGGGTGCCCCCGGCGTACGCTACGCGCGCGATTTTGTCACCGCGCGCCGCGGCGGCGATGCCCAGCCCGATCCGGGCCGGCTCTACGTCGTAGAATGCACGCCGACGCTCACCGGCAGCTTTGCCGATCATCGATACGCCGCACGATTTGGCCAGATCGAGGCGATCGCCCGCGCCTTGGCGCAGGCCCTGGGTCTGCCGGTCGCCGGCACGCTGGATGCGGCGGTACTGCCGAGCGGCGCCCTGGCCGCCTGCGCGCGCGACTTGAAGCTCAACGCCGGGCGCGCCTTGGTCGTCGTCGGCGACGCGCAGCCGCCCATCGTGCATGCGCTGGCCCACGCGATCAATGAGGCGCTGGCCAACGTCGGCCGCACGGTGAGCTATACCGCGCCGATCCTGGCCCGGGCGCAGGAGCCCCAAGGCGAGTCGCTGCGCGCCCTGGCCGAGGACATGGCGGCCGGGCAGGTCGACACGCTCATCGTGCTCGGGGGCAACCCGGTGTACAACGCGCCGGCCGATCGGCTCTTTGGCCAGCGCCTGGCCAAGGTCGGCTTGAGCGTGCATCTGAGTCTGTACGATGACGAAACCTCGGCCCTTTGCGACTGGCAGATCCCGCAGGCGCATTTTCTCGAGAGCTGGTCCGACACCCGCGCCTTCGACGGCACGGTCGCCATCCAGCAACCTTTGATCGCGCCGCTGTACGCCGGCAAATCGGCGCACGAGTTGTTGGCGCTCTTACTCGGCCAGACGGCTTCGAACGACCATCAGAGGGTGCGCGACTATTGGAGCAAGGGCCGCCCGCAGGCCGACGCTGATGCGCTCTGGGACCAGGCGCTGCACCGCGGCGTGTTCGAAGGCTCGCAACTGCCGGCGCGACCGGCATTGATCCGATCGGATTTTTTGCGCGAGCCGGCTGCGCCGGCTGCCGACAGCACAGAGCTCGACCTCGTCTTTGCCCCCGACCCGACGGTCTGGGATGGGCGCTTTGCCAACAATGCCTGGCTGCAGGAATTGCCCAAGCCCTTGACCAAGCTGACCTGGGACAACGCCGCCCTGGTGGGTCCGACGCTGGCCCAGCGGCTGGGGCTAGCCAACGAGGACCAGGTCGAACTGCGATATCGCGGTGCCGTGGTCCTGGCACCGGTGTGGATCGTTCCCGGCCAGCCCGAGGCGACGGTCACGGTGACCCTCGGCTATGGACGCCGCCGGGCCGGTCGCATCGGCAATGGCGCCGGGTTTGACGCCTATGTGCTGCGCCAGTCCGATGAGCCCTGGCATGGGCACGGGCTGCAGCTGCGCAAGACCGGGGCCAAAGTGCCCCTGGCCACCACGCAGCACCATTTCTCGATGGAGGGCCGCCGGCCGGTACGGGCGACGACGCTGGCCCAATTCCGGCGCGATCCTTCGCTCGTGACAGCGGACGCGCATCGGCCCAATCCAGGCATCTATGAACCCGTGCACTATGACGGCTATGCCTGGGCGATGAGCATCAATCTGGATGCTTGCATCGGCTGCAGTGCCTGCACGATCGCCTGCCAGGCCGAGAACAACATACCGATCGTCGGCAAGACCGAAGTGCGGCGCGGGCGCGAAATGCACTGGATCCGCGTCGATCGCTACTACGAGGGCGCGGCCGAGCAGCCGCGCACCTACTTCCAGCCGGTGCCGTGCATGCATTGCGAGCAGGCGCCCTGCGAGGCCGTGTGCCCGGTCGAAGCGACCGTCCACGATTCGGACGGACTGAACTTGCAGGTGTACAACCGCTGCATCGGCACGCGGTTTTGCTCGAACAACTGTCCCTACAAGGTGCGCCGCTTTAATTTTCTCCAATATGCCGATGAGGACACGGAAAGCCTCAAGGCGCAGCGCAATCCCGAGGTGACGGTGCGCATGCGCGGCGTGATGGAAAAGTGCACCTACTGCGTGCAGCGCATCACCAACGCGCGGATCGAAGCCGAAAAAGGCAATCGGCGCCTGGTGGACGGGGAAGTCGTCACGGCATGCCAGGCGGTCTGTCCGACCAGCGCGATCGTTTTTGGCGATCTCAACGATCCAAGCAGTCAGGTGCGCCAGGTCAAGGCCTCCGCACTCGACTACGCCCTGCTGAGCGAGCTCAACACGCGGCCGCGCACGACCTACCTGGCCAAATTGAGCAACCCCAATCCCGAGCTGTCAGACACCCCCGCCGCGGATGCCAAGGGGGGCAGCTGATATGAGCAGCGTCGCCCCTGACATCCTCGTGCCTGGTACGCCGCCTGCAGCGCGCGGGGACAATCACGGAGCCCAGGCTCCCGCAGCGGCCATTTTGCCCGGCGCGCACTCCTACAGCTCGATCTCGGAAAAGATCAGCGGCATCGTGCTGACGGCGCACGCGGCACGCTGGTGGATGATCGCATTTGCCGCCTGCTCGGCGCTGACGCTGGTCTTTTTTGGTGCGATCGGCTACTTGTTCTACACGGGGGTTGGCATCTGGGGATTGAATGTCCCGGTGGTATGGGCTTTTGACATCACCAACTACGTCTGGTGGATCGCCATCGCGATGTCCGGGACCTTCATTTCGGCGGCGCTGCATCTGACGCGCCAGCCCTGGGGCGCCTCGATCAGTCGCTTTGCCGAGGCCATGACGGTCTTCGCCCTAGTGATCGCCGGCATGTTTCCGATCATCCACCTGGGCCGGCCCTGGTTCTTCTATTGGCTGGCGCCCTATCCCAACGTGATGGGCCTGTGGCCCCAGTGGCGCAGCCCGCTGGTTTGGGATTTTTTCGCGATTTTGGCCTACCTGCTGCTTTCGCTGATGTTTTGGTATCTCGGATTGATCCCGGACTTTGCCACCTTGCGCGATCGGGCGCGCGGGCGCGGCAGGCAAATTATTTACGGCCTGCTGGCGCTGGGCTGGCGCGGCGAGGCGCGCCACTGGCAGCGGCGCCAAAGCGCGCATCTGCTGCTCGCCGCACTCGCCGTGCCCCTGGTGGTTTCCGTCCATAGCGTGGTCGGTCTGGACTTTGCGACCGGCAATACGCCGGGCTGGCACTCGACGATCTTTCCGCCATTTTTTGTCGCCGGCGCGATGTTTTCCGGTTTTGCCATGGCGATGACGATCGTCGTCTTGCTGCGGCGCGCCTTCGATCTGGGCGAGTTCATCACCGAGCGGCACCTGGACAATCTGGCCAAGCTGATTCTTGCCATGGGCCTGGTGCTGGCCTATAGCTACGTCATGGAGCTCTTCATGGCCTGGTACAGCGCCGATCGGTACGAGATCTACACGGCCCTAAACCGCATGCGCGGGCCGTATGCGCCGGTCTACTGGTCCTTGATTTTTTGCGTCGTCGTAGTGCCACAGCTCTTGTGGTCGCGGCGCGTGCGCCACGCACCCTGGGTGCTGTTTGGCATCAGCATCCTGATCAATGTGGGCATGTGGCTCGAGCGCTTCATGTTGATCGTCACCAGCACGCACCGCGACTTTCTGCCCTCGGCCTGGGGCATGTTTTACCCGACCGTCTGGGACTGGGCGATCCTGGCCGGCTCGATCGGCTTTTTCGGCTGGATGCTGCTGCTGTTCGTGCGCTTCGTGCCCTTGATCTCCATGTGGGAAATGCGCGAATTGCTGAGCCACCAGCAGGGGGCCTCATGAAACCCGACGCATCGGCGCACGGCTTGCTTGCCGAGTTTTCCAGCCCGGCGGCCTTGCTGCATGCGGCGCGCGCCGCACATGGCGCTGGCTATCGGCAGCTCGAGGCGTACGCACCGATGCCGGTCGAGGGCCTGGTCGAGGCGCTGGGATCCGCCGACGAGCGGCTGCCGCGGCTGGCGCTCGTCGGCGCTATCGTCGGCGGGGTGGGCATCTTCGCCCTGCAATGGTGGAGCGTAACCGTCGACTATCCCCTGAACGTCGGCGGCCGCACGCCGGCGTGGCCCGGTTTGATTCCGGCCACGTTCGAGATGACGGTACTGGGCGCCGCGCTGGCCATTTTTTTCGGGGTGCTGCTGCGTAGCCGATTGCCCCGGCTCTACCACCCGGTCTTCAACGATGCCGGTTTTGCGGCCGCATCGAGCGATCGCTTTTTCCTGTGTATCGAAGCTGCCGATCCGCATTACGATGCGCTGCAGACGCGCGATTTTCTCGAAGGCCTGCAGCCCTTGCGCGTCAGCCAGGTCGATGCGTAGGGGAGCAGCCGTGGGCCGAACCCATCCAACACGCGTTTCCTCGATGGTCCGACTCCTTCTGGGCGGCCTGTGTCTTTTGTTGCTGCCGGCCTGCGAAAAGGCCAAGGGCAACATGTATGAGCAGCCCAAGTACTCACCGCTCGTGGCGAGCCGCCTGTGGCCCGACGGTCAGTCGGCCCGTCCCTTGGAGCCGGGCGTCCTCGTGCGTAGCGCCGGTACCCTCGCCGCGTCGTCGAGCGGCCGCCAGGGCGATATCGCGCAGCCCGTACGTGTGCCGCCGCCGGTCACGATCGAATCCTTGCGGCGCGGACGCGAGCGCTACGACATCTATTGCGCGCCTTGTCACAGCGTGAGCGGCGATGGCGACGGCATGGTCGTGCGCCGCGGCTTTCCTGCGCCGGCCAGCCTGCACAGCCCGCCGATGCGCGCGGCTTCGGACGCTCATCTATTCGATGTCATCACTGGCGGCTCCGGCCTGATGTACGCCTTTGCCGACCGGATCGGGCCACCGGATCGCTGGGCCATCGTCGCTTATATGCGCGCCTTGCAGCGCAGTCAGCACGCCAGCATCGATGACGTGCCGCAGGCCGAGCGGCGCGTGCTGCTGGGGGAGGCGCCCTGATGGCAGCGGCGAGCCCCGTGGCGCGGCGTCTGGGCACGGCCTGCCTGCTGGCCGCAGGCGCCGGCGCGCTGCTGCTCATCGTGGCCGGCCGGCAAAGCGGCCAGTCGTGGCTGCCCTCGTATCTGTTCGTCTGGCTGTTCGTGCTCGGCTTGTCGCTGGGCAGCCTGGCCTGGGTGGTCGTGCACAACCTGACGGGCGGGGATTGGGGGGACGCCGCACGGCCGTTTTTGCAGGCGGCGCTGCGCCTGTTTCCCCTGACCGCGCTACTGGCCCTGCCGCTCCTTGTTGCGCCCGCCCAGCTGCTGCCGTGGATGCATACGAGGGCCGGTGCGCCGGAGGCGGGTTTCGTAGCGGGCCAGCGCTGGTACCTGAACTCGACCTTTTTTTACGCGCGGGCGATCCTCTATTTTGCCATCTGGCTGGGGCTGGCCCGGCTGTTGCGCAGCGATCGTGCGTTGGCCCCGCACCTCCCCGCTCGCCGCGAGCCGTCGCTGCAGGCGGTTTCGGCCGTTGGCTTTGTTCTGTACGCCCTTACCACGACCTTTGCGGCGGTCGACTGGACGATGTCGCTCACGCCGCGTTGGCATTCGACCGAATTTGGCCTGCTCATCGGCACCGGTCAGGCGCTCTCTGCGCTGGCCGGCGCCATCGTCTGCGCCAACGCGCTGGCGGCCGAAGTCGATGCGCCGCTGCGCCAGCGCTTTCACGATCTGGGCAATCTGGCATTGGCGCTGGTGCTGGTGTGGGCGTATCTGGCCCTGATGCAGTTCTTGATCATCTGGTTCGAAGACCTGCCCGATGAGATTCCCTGGTTCTTGCTGCGCAGCCGAACCAGCTGGAGCGCCCTGACCTCCTTCATGGTCGTCGCGCACTTTGTGCTGCCCTTTTTGCTGCTGCTGTCGCGTGGCGCCAAGCGAGCACCGGCGGTGCTGGCGGGGGTGGCCGCCCTCGTACTGCTGGGCTGCCTCGCCGACGACTTCTGGCTGGTCGTGCCGGTCTTTCGCCCGCGCGGTTTCGAACTGCAGTGGAGCGACTTGGGCGCGCTGCTGGCCATCGGCGGGCTCTGGCTGGGCTGCTTGATCTTCCTGATCGGCCGCCCGGCGGCCGAGCCGCTGCGCGGCGCCCTGGCCCAAGGAACTGCGCGTCATGGCACACAACACGCCTGAGGGCAGAGTGCCGGCCGTGCAACGCGGACACGAGATCTTCGATCTGGACGTGAGCTACGTGCGCTGGTTTTCGCTGGGCATCGTCGTGCTGCTGATCGTCACGGCGGCGGCGGCCTTTGCCATGCTGCGCGGCTTTCGCATCCCCCATCCGGCGACCTATGTCGAGCCGGCCTCCGACGGGTCGGCCTCTGCGCCCTTTGCGACCCTGCAGAGCGCGCCGCAGGATGAGCTGCGCAGCTACCGCCGGGCCAAGGCGACCGCTCTCGAGGGCTACCGCTGGGTCGACCGCAACGGCGGCGTCGTGCAGATTCCGATCGAGCGCGCGATGGAATTGGTGGCCCCGCAGGGGGGCACGCAAGAACCTACCCCAGGGATCAACCCGGCGGCCCCCGCTGCCCCGCAGCCTGGCCGGGGGCGGACACGATGATCGCATTGACCTGCGCGATGATGAGCGTCGCCCTCGCCCTCCTGCTGGCCGCACCGCCGGCCGCAAGCACCGACCTTGGCCCTCGCGGTTTCACCGGCACCGCGGATTTTGCGCAGCACCTGGACCGCAGCCTGCCCACAGAGCTGCGGTTTCGCGACGAGCGCGGCAACGCCGTGCGGCTTGGCGACTACCTCGGTACGCGCCCGCTGGGCTTGGTCTTTGCCTACTATGGCTGCTCGAATCTGTGTCCGACCCAGATTCGCAACCTCGCCCAACGGCTGGCCCAGACTTCGGGCGCCGCCGCGGCCGAGGCGCAGATGCTCGTCGTGAGCATCGATCCGCTGGATACGCCGGCCCTGGCCGATCGGGCCAAGCACAAGTTCCTCGACAATTTGCTGCGCCCCGATCGGGCCGAACGCTGGCATTTTCTGAGTGGCGCGCCGGCCGACATCGCCCGGCTCACGCAGGCGGTCGGATTTAGCTATGGCTATGACCCGGCGACGCACCAGTACGCCCACCCGGCCGGTTTTGTCCTGATCTCCCCGGAGGGCAGAATTGCGCGCTATTTCTTCGGTTTTGACTATACCGCCGACGAACTGGGGCAGGCCTTCGACCAAACCGCCGCACGCCGGATCGCCTCGCCGATCCAACGGCTGCTGCTGGTGTGTTTTCACTATGACCTGGCGAGCGGGCCCTACAGCGCCCTGATCATCCAGGTGCTGCGCGTGGCCTCGATCGTCATGCTCCTAGGGCTGCTGGCGCTGGCCGCGATCCTGCTCGGGCGCGCGCGCCGCCGCCGGGCCGCGGAAACCTGATCATGGATTCTGTGCCGTTTTTTCCGGATCGCGCCTCGACCATGGCCGGCCAGGTCGACAACCTGTATTTTGCCTGGCTCGTCTTGTCAGGCGTGGTCGCGCTGGCGGTCGCCGTACTGATCGTCTGGTTTGCCATCCGCTACCGCCAGGGCTCGGCCGCCGATCGGAGCTTGGCCGATGCGGCCGAGCACGAAAAAAAGATGCATCGAATCGAGATCGTCTGGACTGTCGTGCCGATCGCCTTGTTTCTCGCCATGTTCGTCTGGAGCGCTGAGGTCTACTACCAGAACGTGACGGTGCCCAAGGACGCGATGCCGATCTACGTCGTCGCCAAGCAATGGATGTGGCACGCCGAGCATCGCGGAGGTGAGCGCGAAATCAACGAGCTGCACGTCCCGGTCGACCGCCCGGTCGAGCTGGTGATGACCTCGCAGGACGTGATCCACAGCTTGTCGATCCCGGATTTTCGCGTCAAGCAAGATGTCCTGCCCGGGCGCTATACGACGCTGTGGTTCACGGCCAACCGCCCCGGCGAGTATCACCTGTTTTGCACGCAGTACTGCGGCGCCTCGCACTCGCACATGGTCGGGCGGGTCGTCGTCATGGAGCCGGCCGCCTTCGAGGGCTGGTTGGCGGCGCACGCCAACGTGCCGACCATGGCCGCCCGCGGCGAGCAGCGCTACCGAGAGCTCGGCTGCAATGGCTGCCACGGCGCGCAGGCCACCGTGCGCGCGCCCAGACTCGAAGGCCTGTTCGGCAGGCCGGTCCAGCTGCGCGACGGCCGATCCGTGCTCGCCGACGAGCGCTTCATACGCGATGCGGTACTGCTGCCGTCCCAGGACGTGCCGGCCGGCTATGAATTGAGCATGCCCTCGTTTCGCGGGCAGATTGGCGAAGAAGAACTGCTCGAGATCGTCGAGTACGTCAAGTCGCTGGGCAACGCAACGCAAGAGAGGGTGCCATGAACAGCGCTGTAATTGCGTCACACGAAAGCTACGCGTCACATGAAAGCTATCTGAGTGGCGGTTGGAACTGGCGGTCGTGGTTGATGACGCTCGACCACAAGCGCATCGGCATTCTGTACACGCTCACGATCACGCTGCTCTTTGGCATTGGCGGCGCCGCCGCCGCCATGATCCGTCTGGACCTGCTCACGCCGCACAGCCAGCTCGTGAGCGTCGAGACCTACAATAAGCTCTTCAGCATCCACGGCGTGATCATGGTCTGGTTTTTCCTGATCCCCTCGATCCCGGCGACGCTCGGCAATTTTCTCGTTCCCATGATGATCGGGGCACGCGACCTGGCTTTTCCGCGCCTAAACCTGGCCAGCTGGTATCTTTTTGTCGGCGGCGGCCTTTTTACCATCTACGCGCTTTTGGCCGGCGGCGTTGACACCGGCTGGACCTTCTACGCGCCGTATTCGACGACGTTTAGCAGCTCGCACGTCTTTGCGGTAGCCACCGGCGTGTTCATCGCCGGCTTCTCGTCGATTCTGACCGGCTTGAATTTCATCGTGACGATCCACGAGATGCGCGCGCCGGGGATGACCTGGTTTCGCCTGCCGCTGTTCATCTGGGCGATGTACGCGACCAGCCTGATCCTCGTCTTGGCCACGCCGGTGCTCGCGATGACCCTGATGCTGATGGCCATCGAGCGCAGCTTTGGCATCGGCGTGTTCGACCCGGCGTTGGGCGGCGATCCGCTGCTGTTCCAGCACCTGTTCTGGTTTTACTCGCACCCGGCCGTCTACATCATGGTCGTCCCGGCGATGGGGGTTGCCAGTGAAATTATCAGCTGCTTTTGCCGCAACCCGATCTTTGGCTATCGTTTCATGGCCTATGCGATCCTGGCCATCGCCGCCTTCGGTTTTTTGGTCTGGGGCCACCACATGTTTGTCAGCGGGCAATCGGCCTACGCTGGAACCGTGTTCTCGCTGCTGACCTTCCTCGTTTCGGTGCCCTCGGCCATCAAGGTGTTTAACTGGACGGCAACGCTGTACAAGGGCCAGGTTTCCTTTCCGGCGCCCATGCTCTACGCGCTGGGCTTCATCGGCCTGTTCACCATCGGCGGCCTGACCGGGCTGTTTCTTGCCTCGCTGGGGCTCGATGTGCAACTGCACGACACCTACTTCGTCGTCGCGCACTTCCACTACATCATGGTGGGCGGTTCGGTCATGGCGTTTTTCGGCGGAATACATTTTTGGTGGCCGAAGATCACCGGGCGCATGTACCCGGAGGGCTGGGCACGCTTTTCAGCGATCCTGACCTTCGTCGGCTTTAACCTCACCTTTTTTCCGCAGTTCATCCTGGGTTATCTGGGCATGCCGCGCCGCTACCCGGAATATCCACCCGAATTTCAGGTGTGGAACGTCTTCTCCTCGGCCGGGGCTTCGCTCCTGGCCTTTGGCTATGTACTGCCGCTCGTTTACCTGCTGTGGTCGCTTCGCTACGGCGAGCGCGCACCGGCCAATCCCTGGAACGCCAAGGGCCTGGAATGGGAAACGGCATCGCCGCCACCGTCGGAAAATTTCCATACCACGCCGGTGGTGACCGAGGAAGCCTACGCCTACGTGCGCGCGGAGTCCCCCCATGGCTAACGCCGTGACGTCCTTAGCTCCGCAGTTTGACGACGCCGAGCAGCAGCGCACGGCCTCGAACCTGGGCATTTGGATTTTCCTGGCCACCGAGATCTTGTTTTTCGGCGTGCTGTTCGCCGCCTACACGATCACCCGCGTGCGCTTTCCGGAGGCATTTGCCGCCGCCAGCCGCTTGACCAACCTGCCCCTGGCCGCCGTCAATACCGCGGTGCTCGTGACCAGCAGCCTGACGATGGCGCTGGGCGTGCACGCTGCCCGGCGCGGGGCGCGCCGTGCCCTGGTCGGCTGGCTGGGCCTGACCGTCGCACTTGCATGCGCCTTTTTGGCGATCAAGGCCGTCGAGTATCGCCTTGACTACCTCGAACACCTCGTGCCAGCGCTTGATTTTCGCTTTGCCGGCCCCCAGGCCGACCAGGTCGAACTCTTCTTCTACATGTATTTTTTCATCACCGGCGTACACGCCTTGCATGTCCTCATCGGCATCGGCTGCATCACGACGATCGCGGTCATGGCCTCCCGCAATGCGTTCAGTCCGGCCTACTTCACACCGGTCGACGTCACCGGCCTATATTGGCACCTGGTCGATGTCATCTGGCTGTTCGTGTTTCCGATTCTCTATCTCATTTCGCGATCATGACGACCCGCGCCGATACCCGCCCCATGGTCTACATCGTGGTCTGGTTGGCCTTGATGGCTCTGCTGGCCCTGACGGTGGCCACTGCCTATCTGCCCCTGGGCTGGGCCAATACGCCACTGAACCTGGCGATCAGCGTGACGCAAGCCGCCCTGGTGATGCTTTTTTCGATGCACCTGCGCTCAGCGCATCCGCTGATGAAAATCATCGCGCTCATCGGGTTTTTTGGAATCGCGATCTTGATCATCCTATCGCTGTTCGATGTGCTGACACGATAGCTTGGCCGCGCGCTGCCGACATCCCGGACTTGGCGCCGATAGTGTTGAAAAACACGTTCGGCAAAGCGAAACCCGAGTGTGTCGCAGGCGACCTGCTGATGCTCGAGCAAAGTGCGCGCGCGGCGGTACATCGCGCGCAGCGATGCCAAGTCCGGGGCAGCAGCCGATTCGCGCGCCCAGATGCCGCCACAGCAGCGGGGGGACAATCCGAACCGCCTCCAGAAGCGGTCCGCTCATCCGCAGCAAGCCGATCTGAAGGGCCAAACCGAGCTTGAGCTCCGGCCGCCGGCGTTGCTCGATGATCCGGCTCTCCGCCGCCGAAATCTGGAAGAACACCTCGATCCCGAAGGCCGTTACCTCGCGCGGCAGGTGCCGAAGCCCCAGAAATGTCGTGTGCCAGCTGTCCATCGTGGCCCTCTCCAAACCGGCACGGTAGACCCCGCCTCGAAAGATCAGCTACGCCTGGATATCAATGACCACGACCAACCCTTCGATTGGTTGCGTCAATGTATGAAGTGAACTGACATCCTAGCGAGCTGCGTGTCGTTCAGCATCACTTGAACACCGACATATCTGGGACCACCAGGTGGCAGAGTCCTGTCGTATCTGGCTTGGATCCATGTCATCACTTGGGGCCACACACCAGGCCTTTGTACCAAATGAAGGTCGAGCAGGAGCACCGCGGGATCGGGCCCTTGGGGTTCTTTCACAGCGAGTAGCGCTTCAACACCTGGGTTTCCGACAAAGACGTCGCCAACAACGAAGCAACACGGGCGTTGCGAGCCACCCGTGAATTGCGCAACGAAGTGGAGCAAGAACGCCCGTAAGGAGAGATAATATTCTCATGCGGCTCTCGTTCACGCGCACTCTTCATCTGAAGGTTCGTTCGGAAGCCTATGCGTGGCTCAATGCCGCAGCGCTCGAAGTGAACGTGGTTTTCAATTATTGCAATGAGACGAGCCTCAAGGCCGCCACGCGCACGGATCACAAGCGCCAGTGGCTGTCCGGGTTTGACCTGTGCTACCTGACGGCCGGCGCCACGCAGTACTTTGACAAGATCGGCGCCGACACGATTCAGTCGATCTGCAATCACTACGCCCAGAAGCGCCAGGCCGCCAAGCGCCTGAAGCTGCGCTGGCGCGTGAGTGGTGGCGCCAGGCGCTCCCTGGGCTGGATACCGTTCAAGGCGCTAAGCCTCAAGCGACAAGGGGTGTGTCTGCGTTTTGCCGGCAAGTGCGTGCGGGTATTCGAGCGGGAGCGCCTGCAAGGGGTGAAATGGCAGGGCGGTTGCTTTGCCCAGGATGCAGTCGGGGACTGGTGGCTGTGTCTGCCGGTCAAGGTTGAGGCAGAGCCGAGCATTGCGCCGCGGGAGGCCGTCGGCATTGATCTGGGGCTGAAGGATATTGCTGTCACGAGCGAGGGGGAACGCCTTGCAGCCGGCCGCTGGACACAGGGCTATGCCGATAAGATCTCCTCAGCGCAGCGCCGTGGCCATCAGCGTCAAGCCAAACGCATCCATCGCAAGGCCGCGCGCTGTCGAGCCGATGCCTTGCATAAGTTTTCGAGGAAGATGGTCGATCGATATCAGAGAATCATCGTCGGTGACGTGAGCAGCCTCAAGCTCGCCAGGACACGGATGGCGAAATCCGTGCTGGATTCGGGCTGGGGGATGCTCAAGAGCTTTTTGGACTACAAGAGCCAGCAGGCTGCCAGAACGTTTGAAGTCATCAGCGAGCGAAACACCAGCGTCACCTGTTCTACTTGCGGCGCACTGAGTGGTCCGCGAGGGGTCAACGGGTTGATTGTGAGATCATGGGTATGTGGCGACTGCGGTGAGTCGCACGACCGAGACCAGAATGCGGCTCGGAATATCCTGATCGGGTCCAGGTGTCGGACCTCCGTGCGCGGGAACGAGTCTTCGACCTCGCTGGTTCCGCCGAGCAGCGCATCTCGCGCCCGCGAGGTAGGGACAGAAACAGCGAGGGCGGCGGCATGAGCACCGGCAATCCGAGACCGCCTGGCCCCTTAATCCTCCCGGTCGAGCGCTGGCCCCTCGAGGCACGCGCTCAGCTTTACGGCCAAGGCGCGCACGGCCTCGCCTCGCAGCATCGTCCCGTGGTCGCCGGGCACGTCGATGACCCGCACGCCACCCTTGGCCAGCCCTTTCCAGCCCAACGCGCGGCCATAGGTTCCGGTCACGCTGCGGTCCATGGCCCGAAAGAGCGTCAGCGGGCCCGGATATTCCTGTGGCCGATAGTCTCGAACGGCCCGCTCCATTGCCGCGCGCACCGCGCCGAAATCGCTCTCGGAGTGCGCCGTCGGCTGCACGCCGGACCGGTGTGCCCGCCGGTAGACACTTGCCATCCACTTGGGCAAGTTGCGTCGCAGATAGGCCCAGCGATGTGGCACCGGCAGCATTCGTAGCGTATCGATGTGCAGTCGGACGGCATCGGCCAGCGAGCGGCCATCGCCGACGGCGGCATCCATATCGAGGATGGCCAGGGGCTCGACCCGTTCGCCGGCAACGTACAGCTGTTGCGCCATCTCGAACGCGATGAGTCCGCCGCTCGAATGCCCGGCAATCGCGTACGGTCCCTGCGCTTGCAGCGCGCGTATTTCCCGAACGTAGTGAGCTGCCATCGCCTCGATCGATTCCAGCGGCGTCGCGCGGTCCTCGACACCGAGCGCCTGCAGTGCGTACACCGGCCGCTCTCCAGCCAACTGCTGCGCCAGTTCCCGATAATGGACCACGTCGCCATCGATCTGATGCACCAGGAACAGGGGCCTGGCGGCGCCATCGGTTCCGAAGGGGACGAGCGATCCATGTTGCTCCACGCCGGCGTCGGCACGGATGCGGCGCGCCAGCAGTTCAATGGTCGGTGTCTCCAACAGCAGGCCTGGCGGGAAATGGCGATCGAACGCCTTTTCCATAGCCACCGCCACGCGCACCGCCGATAACGAATCGCCGCCGAGCGCGAAGAAGTCGTCGCATCGGCCGATGGGCCGCGCCTCGAGTGCCTGCTTCCAGAGCTCGACCAGACGCACTTCGAGCTCGTCCTGCGGCTCAATGTAGCCGCTGTCATCGTCCTGCGCACCGGCCATCGTTGCCAGCGCCTGACGATCGAGCTTGCCGCTTGGCGTGCGCGGCAGAGCGCCGATCGCCACGATGCGGCTCGGGATCATCGATGGCGGCAGGCGCGCTCGAAGATACTCGCGTAGCTCGGCCGCCGGCGGCGACTCCGAATCGCGCGGCACGATGCAGGCGAGCAGATGCCTGGTGCCGCCGGCGCTGCCCGCGCAGACCGCCGCAGCGGCGCGCACGCGCGGATGGTCCAGGAGCGCGGTTTCAATATCGCCCAACTCGATGCGCACGCCGTGCAGCTTCACCTGATCGTCCACGCGGCCGATGAACTCGAGCACCCCGTCAGGCCGAAGGCGTCCCTGATCGCCGGTCCGATAGATTTTCCCCGGCGTACTGCTGAACGGATTCTGGATGAAGCGCTCAGCCGTCAGTGCCGGCAGGTTCAAGTACCCGAGCGCAACACCCGCGCCGCCGATGTGGATCTCGCCGGCAACGCCGGGCGGCGTCGGCCGACATTGCGGGTCGAGTACGTACACCTGGGTATTGGCGATGGCGTGGCCGATGGGCACCGAGAGCTGCCCCGGCAGCTCGACGCACTTCCAGAACGTCGAGGCTATCGTCGTTTCGGTCGCACCGTAACCGTTGTAGAGCGTGGCGCTGGGCAGGCGCTGAAGGACGCGCCGCTGCAGCTCTACCGAAAGGGTCTCCCCGCCAGTCGTCAGACGTCGCAGTGAATCGCACGATTGCACCCCAGGCTCCTCGACAATCATGTGCAGCAGCGAGGGAACGAAGCACGCGGCCGTGATCCGCTGCTCGGCGATCAGTTTCACGAGGTAGGCGCTGTCGAATTCAAAACGCGGCCGGGCCAGAATCACGCTTGCGCCGGCGCTCAAGGGCTCCAGGATCTCCCATACCGAATCGTCAAAGCTCAGCGAGGCTTTCTGCAGGCAGCGGTCGCACCGATGCAGCGGAAAGTAGCTCTGCCGCCAGGCGAGGTAATTGGCGACACCGCCATGCGTGACCAGCACGCCTTTGGGCCTGCCGGTCGAGCCCGAGGTATACATCAGGTAGGCCACATCGGCGGGCCTCGGGCCGGCGTCGATGTCGTCGTCGCATGCGCCGGCGGCGAGCGCGCGCTCGATGAGAGCGACGCGCGCGGCATGCATCGGCAGCGTGGCGGCGAGGGGCTCCGTGGTCACCAGGACTGCCGGGGCGGCATCATCCAACATGCATCGCAGGCGCGCGGCAGGATAGGTCGGATCGAGCGGCAGGTAGGCGGCTCCCGATTTCAACACCGCCAGAACGGCCACCAGCATCTCGGGCGAGCGCTCGAGATGGATACCGACGAAACGGCCGCGCTTGGCCCCGAGCGAGCGAAGTTCGTGCGTCAGCCGATTCGCACGCCGATGCAGTTCGGCATACGTAATCTCGCCGCCTTCGAAGGCCACGGCGATGGCTTGCGGTGTGATCCCGGCCTGCCGTTCGAATGCCTGGTGACAAGCGCCGAAGGCGACCGGTGCGTTGATCGGTGCGTCGATCGATGCGCTCACAAGCCGGAAGCCACCCCAATCGCGCTCGTGGCTGCATCGACGCGTCTCGCGCCGACGATCGGGCGGCGCAGACTTTCGAGCGAGATGCCGTTGCGCAACGCGAGGACGACGCCCGCTGCCTCGGCATACGATTTGACCGGGATGACGTTGCGCATGTGCATCTTGTCGTTGGTGACGTCGAGCAGCGTATGGTTGTCCTCGACAGCGATCAACGGGATGTCGCTGAACTCGGCGGCCAGCGCCGGGATGCCGCCGAGGCAGCTGGCTGGAACGACCACGGCACCGACGTTATTGAGGCTGATCTGATGCGCGGCGACATGATCGAGCCGTTCGATCGCCACCAGACGCGGCGCCCTGGCGAGTCCCTTGAGCACACACAGGTAGTGTGGCGTCGAGATGAACTCGGCCGCTGCCCGGGGGTTGTGGGTCCCGCGCTCGCGGGTGTCCTGATAGTACGGTAGCGGGGCGTGCGCCGTCGGCACGCGAAATGCTTTGGAGATCAGGTGCGTGATGATCGCTTCCACGCCGCCCGATGGATTCGGAATATCTCCGGAGAGGTACCGGGAGAATTCCCCGGCGGTGACGCCGTGGATCACGGAGACGCCGCCGATGGCCTGTATGCCTTGCGCGAGCAGGTGATCGACCATGTCCAGGATGGCGATCGGATTGCGGACGGTTCCGGCCGCGCAGCCCATGGTTGTCCACTCTGTGCGGACGCCAATTTCCTCAGCCCCGACAGTGTAGAGGCCGCAGTCGATTCCACCGACGGCGCGCGCGGCGTTGAGGGTATTGACCACATCGTCGAGGTGGTGGATGCCGGTACGATCGACGAAGGTACCGATGCGATTGCTTCGTGTGGGCACCAGCGCCAGCCGCCCGAGTAGAAAATCATCAAGGCTCCGGCCTTCGACATAGAGCACGTTACTCGCCATCTCATTGAGTTCGGAGGCGTTCACGGCGTTCGGGTGAGTGACCACGATGTCGGCCGCGGCGGCCAGCAGATTGGTGGCGGGGCAGGCGTCGCCGGCATAACCCCCGAATTCGCATCGCACACCGGTCGGCACGATCTGCACCGCCGCGAAGATGGCGTCCTGATGATCCTTGCGCCGCGCGCCGGTCAGCTCCACCTCGGTGAAGCGATCCTGATACGGATCGCCCGGATCAAATTCCACGAACGTGGATTCGATCAAGGCGTCACTGTCAGTGACCCTGACGATGGCCGAGCGTAGTGGATGGCGACCGGCACGCGACTGCGCGCCGAGCGCGGACGCGACCCGCTCGAGCCAGGTGTTTGACCCGCTGCGCGGCACGTGGTGTACGGCGTTAGTGATCCTCATCGGTCAGCGCCATTCATTGTTCAATTCCCTGATGCCGTTTCCGGTAACGTATTCGAGCTTGGGCATGCGTATGTTGTCATGGGACATAATGAGCGGCGGCGCCTGCTCCGCCCGGTACAATACGGGCCACTCGATGACTGGCGCTCACGATCCCTATTCGTTCGTTTTGAATCGAAAGTCAAGCAATTGTGAGGCGCAGCTGCCCCGCCCTTATGCCAAACACATTTATGGCGACGAATCCGATCTGCCTCGCCGAGGTTTCCCGCGTCCTGGCAAGCGATGAGGTGCATGTCTGGCGAATTCCGGTCGAAGCAAACGCCGCAGCAGCGCATGATTTCAGTCAGTTGCTGAGCCCGGCGGAACAGGCACGGGCGAACCGCTACACCCGAGATGAGGATCGGTGCCGATTCCAGATTGCCCGCGCCGCCACGCGCTGCATCCTTGGAAGATACTTGGGACTGCCGCCAGCGAAGCTGGGCATAGAGCTGGATCGTCTCGGCAAGCCTCGGCTCAATGCCGCCACGGTACCGATCGATCGACGGGTGCATTTCAACCTCAGTCATTCCGGCAGCTGGATTCTCGCCGCCTTTGCGCAGTCGTTCGCGGTCGGGATCGACGTCGAGCCGGTCAGGGCAGAGGCGGTCACCGAGGAATTGATCGAGTATTTCATGTCCGACAGCGAAAGACGGATCCTGCACAGGTTGCCGAAGGACCAGCAGATCGCCGCGTTCTTCAAGTGCTGGACCTCGAAGGAGGCCTTGCTCAAAGGGCTCGGCGTCGGACTGACCGTAGCGCTCAGGGGGATCGAAGTGTCGATTGATCCGGATCAGCCGGCGCAACTTATCACGGCGCCACCCGAGCTTTGCTCGAGCGACTGGCATTTGCGCAGCCTCGCGTTTTCCGCGCCTTATGCGGCAACCCTGGCGGTCGCGGCGAAGTCTGCACAGATTGTGGACATTACGGTCGACAGCTGGCCGAATATTAATGATTGATTCCAATGGCGACTGAGGTTTGAATTCCGGGACGGGCATGCCTGCGTCTTGGATTACGAGGACTGCCACTGATGGCGATGCACAATCTTCCACACCCGGGCGAGTTCATCGGCTGCGTGTACCTGGAGCCCAATGGCATCGGCGGCCGTGAACTGGCTGCCGAGCTCGGTGTCGCGGCCTCTGCGCTGAGCCGCGCATTGAAGCGCAGCAGCGCGTCGGCAAGCTGCGCCTGACGGCGGCGTGAGAACCGGCGATTAAGCGCGCGACTGACCATGTCATGGCAGGCGCCGACGGTACTGTCTTTGGCGTAATTATCGCCATCAGTTTCTGTCACCTGCTCAACGACATGATGCAGTCGCTGCTGCCGGCCATCTACCCGGATCTCAAGGCGGATTTGGGCCTCAGCTTCGGCCAGATCGGACTGGTCACGCTGGTCTATCAGCTGACCGCCTCGATCCTGCAGCCGCTGGTCGGGCTTTATGCCGATCGCCGTCCGACGCCGCTCGCGTTGCCGGGCGGCACGCTGTTTTCGCTCGCGGGCCTGGTGGTGCTGTCGATCGCACACAGCTATGCGATCCTGCTGGTGGGAGCGTCGCTGCTCGGCGTCGGCTCCTCGGTGTTTCACCCGGAATCCTCGCGCGTCGCGCGCATGGCGGCGGGCGGGCGGCACGGCCTGGCGCAGTCGCTGTTCCAGGTCGGCGGCAACACCGGCCAGGCGCTCGGTCCACTGGCCGCGGCACTCGTGGTGGTGCGCTGGGGACAGTCGAGCGTGGCGTTTTTCGCGCTGCTGTTGCTGTTTTCAGGCGCGATCCTGTGGAACGTCGGCCGCTGGTACAAGCACCACGGGCTGGCACGACTGGACCGTGGCGTCGCTCGCACCGCGATCCACGCCCAGCTGCCGCGATCGACCATCGTTCGGGGCATCGCCGTGCTGCTGGCGCTGATTTTCTCCAAGTATGTCTATCTGACGAGCTTGACCAGCTATTACACTTTTTATTTGATCGAGCACTTCGCGCTGTCAGTGCAAGCCGCGCAGCTGCACCTGTTTGTGTTTCTGGCCGCCATCGCCGTGGGAACGATCCTCGGTGGGCCGATCGGCGATCGCTTCGGCCGCAAGCGCGTGATCTGGCTGTCGATCGTGGGCGCATTGCCGTTTACGTTGCTGCTGCCGTATGCGAGCCTGTTCTGGACCGGGCCTCTGACCGTGCTCATCGGCTTGATCCTGGCCTCGGCTTTTCCGGCAATCGTGGTGTTCGCGCAGGAGCTGGTGCCGGGCAAGGTCGGCATGATCTCTGGACTTTTCTTCGGTCTGGCGTTCGGCGCCGGCGGGATCGGCGCGGCCTGGCTCGGCGCACTCGCGGATGCCACCAGCCTCGAGCACGTCTACAGACTGTGCGCGTTTCTGCCGCTCATCGGTCTGCTGACCGCGCTGTTGCCGGATGCCGAGCGCTGATGCACGCAAAGCCGCGACCGCCCGCGCCGGCCGTTACGGCAGCGCATGCGCAACGACGGCAGTCGGCATCGCGGGCATCGGCAGGCGGATCGCCATGCTCGGCTGATTGGCTGACGGGCCAAATTCGTGCCGGCCGATGTTCCAGGTCACACGCCGGCCAAACTCCACGCGCACGTCAGAGTAGTGCCTGATCTGCAGATCCACGATTTCGCGCTGGCCCGCCATCGTGCCCGCCATCGTGCCCGGCATCGCGCCCGGCAGGGCTGCGGGTTGCGTCGGCACCGAGGCCTGGTGCTCCAGGCGCAGGCCGTAAACCCGGCTGGCACCGTGGGCACCGAGCGGCTGCCTGATATAGAGCATCATCAGCGGGCCGTGCGCGGTGGGCGCAGTCTGCAGTCCGTCGGCCGCGGGGCACACCAGCGCCCGAAACAGCAGGCCGCTGAACAGCAGCAGTTGCCGCACCACCCGCGTTGCCGGAAGACTCGCCACCGCACCTCCTGGTCCGAGGACGCACAGTCAGTATGCGCGGGTGGCAGTCTGCGGGAGCCCAAGTCACCATAACTGCCGATAGCGGATGCGGGCCTGGGGCGATTTTCCGCTTATGGTAAGCGCGCCGTGATGCTCGAGCGTCGACTGTTGATCCTGGATTGAGGGCGCGCCGGCGTTTGCGACGCTGTTCGCTCTGGCCGCGCTGCGCCGGCACATCGAGGCGGGCGATGCGCTGCATGAGTCGCAGTACCGCCGCTTGTTCCGCTCGTAAGTGGGGTCGCGGGCGGCTCTCAGACAAGCTCCACGATCGCATCGTAGGCCCGCAATGCATCGTGCAACTGCCACCGGCGCGGCAATGTCTCGACGTGCGAGTGACGTTCGATGACCAGCGCGATGTAGTCGCGGAGTGCCAATCCTGCGCGGGTCGCATCGATCTCTTGCTGCTGCACCCGACGTCGTGCCCTATGGTGCTCGCTGCCGCAGATGCTCGCGCATCCCCCGCCGGGGCGGTATTCGTCAAGGCGCCGGTCGTTCTGCTACCTTTGGCGCCGTTGAGGGCGCGGCGCAGCAGGGAGACGATAAATGTACGTTCAGCCTACGGCACCGCGCGCCATCGGCGGCGTAATCGACGATGCCATCAAGCTCTACCGGGCGTCCTTCCGAACCTGCTGGCCGATCGCACTCATCGGTTCGGTGGTAACCGCCGCGATAAGCCTGTACTTGCTCAGCCGCTTCCCGGCGCTGGCGACGGTACGCGACCCGGCGCTGATGTGGCAGATGCTCAAGCCGTCGCCGCTGTGGGGCTGGTTGCTGATCCCCGGCATCGCCTCGCTGCTGTTGCTCGGCGCGGTGATTGCCTGCCAGAACGCCCTGGCTGCGGGAACGGGCCCGATGACTGTCGGCGTGGCTCTGGCCACGGCCTTCGCTCGATTGCATTGGCTGCTGCTGGCAGTCCTGGTGGGGGCGATCTTCATAGGCTTCGGCGTCGGCATCGTGCTGGTACCGGTCGTTGCAGCGTCGCGGGTCCTTGCGGTCCTGGCGTGGGTGATCGTTGGCATTTATCTCTGGGGCAGACTGCAGCTGTGGATGGTGGCAGTGTTTGCCGAGGATGCAGGTACCTTCCGTGCCATGGGCGTCAGTTGGCGTCTCGTTGGGGGACATTGGTGGCGCTCCGCGACGATCCTGACCGTCGGGATCATCATCGTTCTGGTCATCTCGATGCTATTCGGCCTCGTGGGCAATCTGATTTTTGTCGTGGTTCGAGTCGATCGCATGTCAGTGCTCATGGGCAATCAGCTGATCACCGCGGTTGAACGCGTGTTCGTGACCCCGATGATGCCTGCGGTACTGGTCGCCATGTATTACGACTTTAAACTACGTCGTGAAGGTGGCGATCTGGCCGCGCGCACGAAGTCGCTGCGGTCCGCGTGAACCGTGCGGGCGGGCGCTGCTCGAAGCTATCGGAGTTTTCGGCGGCGCCACAGGTTGTGAGCGCAAGCTCGCACCCGCCGCAGGCGTACAATGTGCAAGCGGCATCCGCGGACGGCAGCATCCGTTGAGCCGACATACTATGGGCAAGCAGCCGTTGGAAAATTCCGCGTCGCCGGGCGCCCAGTTATTGCTGTCGCCGGGCACCACGGTGCGCTGTCCGGCCTGCGAGCAGGAATTCAGTCTCGAGCAGGGCTTCGCCAAGAAAGCACTCGAGCACCTCGAAGAGCACAGCCGCGGTGCGCTCGCGGCGATGGAGAGCCAGGTCAAGCACGAGGTGGAGCGGCGTGCGGCAGCCATTGCGGCGGAGCGCCAGGGCGCCGCGCAGCAGCAGATCGCGCAGCTCGAGCAGCTGATCGAGCAGCAGTCGCAATCGCACGCCAAAGCCCTGGGCGAAGTGCGCTCGCTGGCGGAGCGGGACTTCGCCCCGCGGCTGCAGGCGTTGCGTGCGGAACTGGCTGCAAGCGACGATAAGCTCAAGGCGCTCGGCGAACGCGAAGCGGCGCTGACGGCGCGCGAACGGGGGCTCGAGAGCAGCGTCGCAACCGCGGCGCGGCTCAAGGCGGATGAGTTGCTCGCGGCGGACCGACAGGCCTTTGAGCAGCGGCTGGCCGATCAAAACGAGCAGCTTGCGGCCATGCGTGCGCAGGAACTCGAGCTTCGACGCTCCAAGTCCGCGCTCGAGGATCGGGCCGCGGAGCTCGAGCTGGAGGTCGCACGCCGCCTCGACGCGGGTCGCTCCGAGATCGAGGCGAGGATCCGCATGCAGGAGAAGGAGCGTTCCGATCTGGAGAAGGCGGAGCTGCAGAAGAAGCTCGACGATGTCAACGCCAAGCTGCACGAAGCGCAGCAGAAGAGCAGCCAGGGCTCGCAGCAGTTGCAGGGCGAAGTGCTCGAACTGGCGCTCGAAGAGCAGCTGCGCCAGGCTTTTCCGATCGACGCGTTCGAGGAAGTCAGGAAGGGAGCGCGTGGCGCCGACGTGGTCCAGCGCGTGACCACGCGCACGCTGCAAGTGGCCGGCACGATTCTATGGGAGGCGAAGCGCGCCAAAGAGTGGAGCCGGGACTGGCCCAGCAAGCTCAAGCAAGACATGCGCGCCGCGGGCGCCGATGTCGGCATTCTGGTCACGACGATCTTGCCGGCCGCACTGCCGGCGGCGCACGTGTTTGGTCTGCACGAGGATGTCTGGGTGACAAGCTGGGGCGCTGCGATCCCGCTGGCCATGGCATTGCGTGAGCGGGTTCTGGACGTGCATAAGCAGCGCGCGATTTCGGCCGGCAAAGGCGAGAAGATGGAGGCGCTGTACGACTACCTGACCTCGCCGCAGTTCGCGCAGAAGCTCAAAGCGGTCTACGGCGCATTCCAGGCGATGCAGGAGGATCTGCAGAAGGAGCGCAATGCCTCGGAGCAGCGCCTGGCACGGCGCGAAAAGCAAATTGCGACCGGCATGAAAGAGCTGCTGGGTTTTGCCGGTGATGTACAGGGGCTGGCGCAGCAGGCACTGCCGCAGCTCGAGATGGAACCAGGGCCTTCAGAGCTGGCTCAGCGCAGCTTCGAGTAGCGGTGCTGGCGTTTATGCGCGATCGACCTGGCCGTGGGCGAGCAGCTGACGCAGGCGCTGCGACAGTTCGGCATCACTGAGACCGGCGAGCTCGGAGGCCGGCGCCGCGCTGTCGATGCGCGCCAGGATCGAGCGCGCCAGCTCGTCGCGCTTGCCGACGTCGAGCGATGGCCAGCGCTCGAGTACGTCGTGAATCAGTTCGACCAACGCCGGCGCGAGGCCGCTCTGTGTGACCAGAGAGCCGAGCTGCGCAAGAGATTTGGCGGCGGCATCCGAGTCGAGCACCAGCAGTGTGCCTGCAACGAGGTCGCCGATGCGCACGCGCTGCTCGGTGATGAAACAGCTCATCAGTCCAATCACGTAGAAAAGAGGCAGCGAGTCCACGAGCCGGAAGACATTGCGAATCAGCAGCGCACCGGGGCTCGGCGTGCCGCCGTTGCGCGTGACGATGCGCAGGCCGGCCCGGCGCTTGCCCGGTGTGCGACCGCGCATCAGCACTTCGAGCACCGGATGGTAGAGGAGATAAATGCCGGCCGCTGGAATCACCGCCACCATTGAAATCAATCGTGGCGTCGCAGCCAGCGACGGTAGCGCCGCAGCGATCGATCTGACAAGCAGCCAGGCGCCGCAGAACCACGCCAGCGCCAGCAGCAAACGATTTTGCCAATCGATCATGAACGCATAGCTGCGGCTACCGACACCGGCAATGTCGAGTGCAACGTCGACGCCGGTTACTCCGGCGATGCGCAATTGCTCGCGATCCACGCTGCTATCTCTTGTGCGCGCCGAAGGGATTTGGATCAGATGCCCGCCATGCACCGAAGAGACTACGATTGCTACGCACGCTGCGATCATCGCAGATGAACCGCCGTTTTTGCAGCGTTGACTGCAGACGATGGCGCCAATGATCTTAAGCTGACAGCCGCGGCCGCACTCGGCGTGTTTGAGTCTGGGCAGCCGGGGAATTTATCCGGTAAAAAAAACCCCGCGATGCGGGGTTTTAATTTCTTCAAACGACACAGGTCTGTCCGGGTGCGCAATCCAATTCTTGGCAGACCTCAGTGTCCGGCCCAAAGGCCCGTCCCGAAAATGCGGGACCTGCGCGTTGATTCGCGCCGCGAACACCCGCGGCAGGCGTCAAATGTGGCTTGCCGCAGCCTGTGCGCACCCCGACAGCCTGGATTTCTAGCATTGAGACGGTGGCAGAAACTCTGGCTGTCCGATTTTTGCTGCAACCGTTGGTGTTGCAGCAACTTGATGAAAGGATAACTCGGTATCGCGGGCAAGACCATAAGCAACCAGCAAATTATTTTTGTTATGTCGCCAGGTTGCGACAGCCGCGACGATGCATATTTTGTAAAATGTAGCGGCGATCCCACGTAGCGGGGTTCTAAAATGCTGCAATGCCGGTAAGTGCGCGCCCGATCGTGAGCTGATGGATGGTCTCGGTACCCTCGTAGGTCACGACGCTTTCCAGATTCAGCATGTGCCGGATCGCGACATGTTCGATGCTGATCCCGGCCCCGCCGAGCAGATCGCGGCAGTCGCGCGCGATGTCCAGCGCCGCGCGGCAGTTGTTCCATTTGCCGAGCGAGACCTGGGCCGCGCTCAAGGCGTCCCGCTGCTTGAGTCGCCCGAGCTGCAACGCCAGCAGTTGCGCCGTGCCGAGCTTGCGCACCATCTCGGCGAGTCGCAGCTGTACCGCCTGGGTGTGGTTCAAGGGCCGACCGAACAGCACGCGCTCGCCGGCATGGGACAAAACCTCGGCCAGGCACGCCTGCGCGGCGCCGGTAGCGCCCCAGCAGATGCCGTAGCGCGCCTGGGACAGGCAGGACAGCGGCGCCTTGATGCCTGCCGCCCCCGGGAGCGCGGCCGCGGCGGGCAGACGCGCATCGTCGAAGAACAGCGCGCCGGTGTTCGAGGCGCGCAGACTGAATTTGTGTTTGATCTCCTCCGAGGTGAATCCGCGCGTGCCGCGTTCGACCAGGAAGCCGCGCATGCCCTCCGGCGTCTGCGCCCACACGATCGCCAGATCGGCGATGTGGCCATTGGTGATCCACATTTTCGAGCCATTGAGTACCCAGCCGTCGCCGTTGCGGCGCGCCGTGGTACGCATGGTGGCGGGGTCGGAACCGCCCTGGGGCTCGGTCAGGCCGAAGCAGCCGATGACCTCGCCGCGCGCCATGCGCGGCAGCCATTGTCGTTTCTGCTCCTCGCTGCCATAGGCGTGGATCGGATACATGCACAGGCTCGACTGGACCGAGACGAAGCTGCGCACGGCGCTGTCGCCGCGCTCGAGCTCACGGCATATCAGCCCGTAGCTGATGGCATTGAGGCCGGCGCAGCCATAGCCGTGCAGCGTGGCACCGAACACGCCGAGCTCAGCGAGTCCGGGCAACAGTTCGCGCGGAAAGCGGCCGGATTCAAAGCACTCGCCGATGATCGGCAGCACGCGCTCATCGACCAGGCGCGCGACCGCATCGCGTACCAGCCGTTCATCCTCGCTGAGCTCGTCATCGAGCCGCAGAAAATCCAGCGCGCTTTCACTCGGCGCGGCCGCGGCTGCCGGCGTGGTGGTTGAGCTCATAGAGGCGACCCCGTTCCCTTAGAATCCGCGCATGATGCCCGAACCGCCGAACACATGAGCGGCCGCCGACTGCCGGCGCTCATGGCCGCGCTGCTAGCGGCGTTGGCGTTGGCGCCGCTGGCGGCCCCGCTGAGCCGGGCCGACGCGGCCGCGACCGGCGTGGACGCGCCGCCGCCGCCGGCGGTACGCCGCGAGCTGGATCGCGCCCAGGAACTGCTGCTGGTGCGGCTGGCGAGCCTACCCGAGGACAGCGGGGTGCTGATCCTGCGCGATCCTGAGCGTGTGATGTTGCGCATCCCGGCCCGATTATTGTTCGAATTCGACAGCGCCAATCTGAAGGAGGACCCGGCCGCGGCGGCGGTGCTCGCCGCGAGCCTACAGCTGCTCAAGAAGCGCCGCCGGTTGCAGGCACAGATTCTCGTCTACACCGACAGCATCGGCGGCGCGACCGCGAACCAGAGCCTCTCAGAGCAGCGCGCGCAGGCGGTCTACGCCGCGCTCACCGCCGCCGGCATTGCGCCCAATCGGCTGCAGCACCACGGTGCCGGTGCCGCCACCGCGGTGGCGAGCAACGAGACGCCGCAGGGACGGATCGAGAATCGACGGGTCGAGATCGAATTCCGGCGTGCCGGGAGCGCCGCCGGAGAACTCAAGCCGGCGCCGGCAGCAGCGCCTTGAGGCGCGTCATGGCGCCGGCCTCGATCTGACGGATGCGCTCCGCCGACACGCCGTACTCGGCGGCGAGCTCGTGCAGCGTGGCCTTGTCCTCGCTCATCCAGCGGCGTTGCAGAATGGTACGACTGCGATCGTCGAGCCGATTCATCGCCACCGACAGCTGCGCGTGCGAAGAACTGCTCCACTCCTCAGCCTCGACCTGTTCGGCCGGATCGGCATCGGCTGCAGGCAGATACGCCGCGGGGCCGAAGCTTTCCTCGTCGTCGTTCTCCGGGCCGACGTCGAACGACAAATCGCGCGCCGAGAGCCGGCGCTCCATCTCCGTGACCTCGGCCGGGCTCACGCCCAGATCGTCGGCTACCGCGCGCGTTTCCTCCGCGCTCAGCCAGGCCAGATTCGGCTTCAATCGGCGCAGATTAAAAAACAGCTTGCGCTGGGCCTTGGTGGTCGCGACCTTCACCAGTCGCCAGTTGCGCAGCACATACTCATGAATCTCGGCCCGGATCCAATGCACCGCGAACGACACCAGGCGCACGCCGACGCTCGGGTCGAAACGCTTGACGGCTTTCATCAGCCCGATGTTGCCCTCCTGCACCAGATCGTTCATCGGCAAGCCGTAGCCTGAATAACCGCGCGCAATATGCACCACGAAGCGCAGGTGCGAGAGCACCAGTTCGCGCGCCGCGTCGAGATCGTTGTCGCGGCGAAAGCGCAGCGCGAGCTCCTGTTCCTGCTCGCGAGCGAGCACGGGAATCCGACTTACCCGATCCAGATAAGCATCGAAACTGCCAATCGGACCCGCGAGGCCGAAGCCGGCGTGTTGGGCGATCAGCGCAGTCTGGGTGTTCGCCACTTCACAATTCTCCTTCTCTGGTAGACGCGAATATTAGCACTCCACGAGCCAGAGTGCTAAGCCTGCCAGCTCCGGATCAGCACTCCAGCTCCCAAAATAGATCATCCTATTCAATGGCTTGCGCGATACCGTGGCCTCTGCGCTCCCGGCGATGACCGGCTTAGAACTCCTAAGCGGTACGCGGCTCGATCCGCGCAATTTGTCGGGCGGCGGCGATCCAGGCGCCGAGCCAGCCCAGAGCCATGCCGGCCAGCAGCAGGATCCCGAGCTCACGCAGGCTCGGGCCCTGCAGTGTGAACTGACTGCCATAGGCCGCCGCCAGCCGCAACGCCGCCGGAGCCAGGCTCGCGCGCGCGAGCGCCACCAGGCCCCAGGCGATTGAGCCCGCGACGATGCCATAGATCACCCCGGCATAAAGAAACGGCCGCCGCACGAACGCATTGGTGCCACCGACGAGCTTGGTGACTTCGATTTCAGCGCGGCGGTTGAGAATCTCGAGCCGGATGGTATTGCCGACGACGGCGATGACGCCGGCCCCCAGCAGCACCGCCGCGATCAGCACCACGCGGCGCAGCAGCTCGAGGATGGCGCTGAAGCGCAGCACCCAGTCGCGGTCGAGCTGCACGGAATCGACCTCGGGCCAGGCGAGCAGATAGCTACGCAAGGCCTCGAGCTGGGACGGCGAGGCGGCGTCGGGCGCCGGGCGGATGCTCAGCACGTTGGGCAGCGGATTGTCCGGCAGCGCATCGAGCGCCGCGCCGAAGCCCGACTGGGCACGAAATTCCGCCAGCGCCTGTGTCGCCGTGATCAGTGTCGCACTGGCGATGCCGGCGCGTTCGCCGGCGGTCTTCGCCAGCTGCCGTGCCTTCTGTTCCGAGACCTCGGGCTTGAAGTAGACCGACAGTCCCACCGCTTCGGAGAAATCGCCGGTGGCATCGCGCACGTTGCGCACCAGCACATTGAGTGCCAGCGGCAGTGCGAGGGCCAGCCCCATCACCGCCACGGTGAGCACGGTGGCCAATCCGTGGCGCCCGAGATGGCCAACGGTGGACACCAGGGCATGCCCATGGCGTGCGATCCAGTTGGAGATGCTGGCGGCCATGTTCTTGCCTGCGCTATCGCAGCGCCTGGATCGACGGCAAAGCCGGCGGGCCCGGACCGCCGCCGCGACCGTCGCCGCCGCGACCGTCGCCGCCGCCAATGCGCCCGTCATCGAGCACGATCTCGCGCAATCCCGACTCGCGCACCAGATGCAGATCATGGGTCGCCACGACCACGGTAACACCGACCTCGTTGAAGCGCCGAAATAAACCCATGACCTCGGCGGCGAGCGCGGCATCGAGGTTGCCCGTGGGCTCATCGGCCACCAGTAGGGGCGGCTTGCTGACGATGGCGCGCGCGATGCCGACGCGCTGCTGCTCGCCCACCGAGAGTTCAAGTGGCGCCACGTGCTCCTTGCCGAGCAATCCCACCTGATCGAGCGCGGCGCGTACGCGCTTTTCGATTTCACGAAACGAGCTGTCGGCGACGATCAGCGGCAGTGCTACGTTGTCGAACACCGGACGATCCATCAGCAGCCGGTGATCCTGAAACACCACGCCCAGGCCGCGGCGAAACAGCGGCACGCGCCGCAACGGCAGTTTGGCCGTGTTGTCGCCATTGACGAGCACCTGACCGCGCGTCGGGCGCTCGAGCAGTGCGATCAGCTTGAGCACGGTGCTCTTGCCGGCGCCGGAACGACCGGTGAGGAACACCATCTCGCCGTCGTTGATGGCGAAGCTCAGGTCCGAGAGCGCTTCGCGCCCGTTAGGGTAGCGCTTGCTGACGCGCTCGAAGCTGATCACGAGGCCTTGGCCTCGCGAGCCAGGCCGCCGCCGCCGCTCTGGCCGCCGCGCTCATCGGCGGCGCCGTCGACCAGCGCGCTGGCAAACGCGCGTGCATTGAAAGCGCCGAAATCCTCGGCTTTCTCGCCGACGCCGATGAAGCGGATCGGCAGTTTGAGCTTGCGCGCGATCGCCACCACGATGCCGCCGCGCGCGGTGCCGTCGAGCTTGGTGAGCACCAGCCCGGTGACGCCGAGCGCGGCATGGAACTGCTGTGCCTGCGCCAGCGCGTTCTGGCCCTGATTGGCGTCGAGCACCAGCAGCACCTCATGCGGCGCCTCGGGCAGAACGCGCGCAATGACGCGCTTGACCTTCTTGAGCTCGTCCATCAGATGCGTCTGACTGTGCAGCCGGCCGGCGGTGTCGGCCAGCAGCACGTCGACGCCACGCGCCTGCGCGGATTTGAGCGCATCGAAGATGACGGCGCCCGGATCGGCGCCGGTCTGCTGCGCGCTGAACAGCGAGCCGGTACGCTCGGCCCAGATATGCAGTTGCTCGATGGCGGCGGCGCGGAAGGTATCACCGGCGGCGAGCATCACGCTCAAGCCCTGATCGCGCAGCGCGCGTGCCAGCTTGCCGATGCTGGTGGTCTTGCCCGAGCCATTGACGCCGACGATCAGGACGACGAAGGGTTTGGCACTGGGCTCGATCCGCAGCGGCTGCTCGCAGGGCCCGAGCATCTCGCTCAGGCGATCGCGCAGCGCGTTGAGCAGCGCCTCGACGTCATCGAGCTCGTGCCGCGCGACCCGGCGATTCAGATCAGCCAGGATCTCGCTGGTGGCCTCGACGCCGACATCAGCGCTCAGCAGACGCGTCTCCAGGTCTTCGAGCACCGCCGCGTCGATCTTGCGCCCACGCAGCACATTGCGCAGGTCGCGTGCGATCGAAGCGCCGCCACGATTGAGGCGCGCCTTGAGGCGGGCAAGAAACCCCTGGGGCTCATCCGGGTTCGACATGGCCGATGATTGTCGCACGTTGCGGACGCCGCGGCTTAGGCTGCGGTAGGCTTGTCGCCCATGGCCGTCAAGCGCAGCTCGCCGCCACCGACTTTCACGCATCAGGCTCGCGGGCGGCAGCAGCGCCAGTTGCGCATCATCGCCGGCCGGTGGCGGGGCAAGAGATTTCGTTTTCCCGAGCTCGATATACGGCCGACACCCGATCGTGTACGCGAAACCCTGTTCAACTGGCTGCAGACCAGGATCGAAGGTGCGCACTGTCTGGATCTCTACGCCGGTTCCGGGGCGCTCGGCCTGGAGGCGCTGTCGCGCGGCGCAGCCTCGGTAGTGTTCGTCGAGCACCAGCGCGCCGCGGCCAACGCGCTGCAGCGGCTGCTGCGCGAATGGCAGGCGACCGGCGCCACCGTAGTCTGCGATGAGGCGCAGCATTACCTGGCCGCAAACCGCGCCCTCGGTGCGCAGTCCACTCATGGGGGCCGCGGCTTCGATCTGGTATTTCTCGATCCGCCGTATGCTTCAGGCGAACTGCCGGCGGCCGCTGCATCACTCGCGCACAGCGGGCTCGCGCCGGAGGCCCGCATTTATGTCGAGCAACACGCCGATGACGAGCTGCAGCAGGCGCTGCCGGCCTCCTGGCACGAACTGCGCACGGGTAAGGCGGGCGAGGTCAGGTATCATCTGTTCGCACCATAATGATTCGCACCAAAGGCCAGGATTCGCACCAAAGGGTAGGGGCGCAATGACAATGAGATCCACGGCGGTGTATCCGGGGACCTTCGATCCCCTCACACGCGGCCATGAAGATATCGTGCGCCGCGCGGCGAGTATTTTCGGCCGGGTCGTGATCGCGGTGGCCGCCAATCCCAACAAGGCGCCGATGTTCAATGTGGATGAGCGCGTCGAACTGGCGCGCGGCGTGCTGGCCGAGCTGCCGAATGTCGAGATCACCGGCTATTCCGGTCTGACGGTCGACTTCGCGCACAAGCACGACCAGGCCGTGATTGTGCGCGGCTTGCGCGCGGTGTCGGATTTCGAGTTCGAATTTCAGCTCGCGAGCATGGGCCGGCACCTGCAACCTGATATCGAAACGGTGTTCATGGTGCCGAAAGAGAAGTTCACCTTCATTTCCTCGACGCTGGTGCGCGAGATCGCCACCCTGGGCGGTGACATCAGCGCCTTCGTGCATCCACTGGTCGTGGCGGCGTTCAAACGCAAGCTCGCCCGCTAAAAGTCAGCGGCTGCGATCAGCGCTGCGATCAGCGGCTGCGATTAGCGGCTGCGGTCAGCGGCTGCGATCAGCGCTGCGGTCAGCGGCGGCTGCCGGCGGGTATTAGTAACTGAGCGCGACGCCCTCGCGGCGCGGATCGGCGCCGCCTTCGAACGTGCCGTCGGCGCGCGCGAGCACGCCCTGCAAGCCTGACTCTTCGTATTGGCCCGGCTGCGGATTCAGGCCGCGCTGATTCATCCCGACCAGCAGCTCGGGTGCGAATTTGGCGGTCTCGGCCGTAAAGTGGTCGCCGTGCGCGACCAGATTGGGCAGGCTGATCGCCGCCTGCATCGTCATATGCCAATCCAAGGTGCCGATCAGCGTCTTGAGGACGTAGGCGATGATCGCCGGACCGCCGGCGGAACCGGTGGCGGCGAGGAAACGGCCGTCGCGATCAAACACGATGATCGGCGACATCGCCGACCTCGGCTGCTTGCCCGCCGCGACCGCGTTGGCCACCGGACGGCCATCCGGGTCCTGCGGCGAGAAACTGAAGTCGGTCAGCTGATTGTTGAGAAAGAAGCCATCGACCATGCGGCCGGAGCCAAAGATGCTCTCGACAGATGTGGTCATCGACAGCACGTTGCCGTCGTCATCGACAATCACCAGGTGCGTCGTACCGCCGGGCTCGGCCGTGTGATCGAGGCCGTAGCCCTTGGCGCCCGGCGGCTGGCCGGGCTGCGCCGGCCGCTCGGCAATTCGTTTGCCGATCAGCGCCGATCGGGCCTGGATATAGCCGGGGTCGAGCAGCCCGGCGAGCGGCACGTCGACCCGGGCGGGATCAGCCACGTAGCGATCGCGGTCGGCGTACATCAGGCGCTCGGCTTCGCCCAGCTCCACCCAGGCGACCGCATCATCGGGGCCACGCGCCGCGATGTCGGTGTGCGCGAGCAGCAGCAGAGCCTCCAGCACGCCGACGCCGCCGGACGGCGGCGGTGACGTACAGACGCGATATTCCTGCCAGCCGCGGCACAGGGCTGGGGATTCGATCGGCCGGTAGCGCGCGAAGTCGGCCAGCGACAGCGTGCCAGGCAACTCGCCCTCATGCACCCGGTTGACGATGTCCTGCGCGAGCCGGCCCCGATACAGCGCGCCCGGGCCTTCATCGGCCAGGCGTCGCAGCGTCGCCGCGTAGGCCTGGTTCCTGAGCACGTCGCCGCTCTTATAGCGCGATCCATCGCTCTTGCTGAAGTAGCGCACCACATCGGGCGCGGCGGTCTGCGGCGCACGGCCGGCGATCATGCGTGCCAGGCGCGGGCTGACCACGAAGCCGTCGCTTGCCAGCCGTTCGGCATCGCCGAACAGTGTCCGCCAGGCGAGCTTACCGTGCTCATGCTGCAGTAAGCCCAGCGCCGCGATCGCGCCGGGGACACCGGTCGAGCGCCCGCTCAGCACCGCGGTCGCATACGGCAGCGGCCGGCCGTCGCTGCCCAGAAATAAATCGGCGCTCGCGCCCGCCGACGCCGTCTCGCGACCGTTGTAGGCCAGGACCAGTTTCTTGCGGGCATCGTAGTAGGTGATGAATGCGCCGCCGCCGAGGCTGGAGCTCTGCGGCTCGACCAGGCCCAGCACCGCTTGCATCGCGACCGCCGCGTCCGCGGCCGAGCCGCCGGCCTGCAACACCCGCATACCAGCCTGCGCCGCCAGCGGATTCGCGGCCACCACGATGGCATGGCGCGCCGGCGTGGCGGCGGCGGCCACGTTGCGCGACGCGGGCGCGGTCGTGCGGCAGGCATTCGCCGCCAGCAACAGCGCCAGCGCTGCAGTCGCGGCGGGCAGGACGCGGACAAATCTCGTCATTGCAGCATGCGCGGCCGCGCTCAGGCGGTAGCATTAGTGAGGGGGGAGAAAAATCATAACACCCTCGGTGGCGACGGCGACGTAAACTTCCACGCTATGCGCTGTCCTACTGCGGAGACGCTCACCGGCAACTGGGTCCCGGTCGCGGCGGACGTTTCTGGCCGGCAGCTCGTGGTGAAGGAGTTGCGCGTGGCGCGGCTGATCATCGAGCGTGACAGCTACCAGATCGTCGATCATTCGGATCAGGTGGTGGACAGCGGCGAGCTGCACCTGGACGAGGGCGCATTTCCCTGCGCGCTCGATATCGTCGGTAGCCACGGGCCCCATGCCGGCAAGCGCATGCTCGCGATCATCGAACTCGACGGCGATCGACTGTGCGTCTGTTACGACCTGGAGCGCGACGAGCGGCCCGCGAGCATGCAGCCCCAGGTCGATCAGCTGCTGCTGTCGATCACCTACGTGCGCGGCGCGGCGGCGCGTCCGGCCTGAGCAGGCGCCGGCGGCCGCGATCACCGCGCCGCACGGGCACGCGGGCGCGCGGTTTTCTTTGATGTGTTCTTTGGCCGCTTCTTCGAGGCTTGCTGCGGCATTTTCTTTGGCATTTTCTTCGGCGGCGCCTGCAGCGCGATGCGCGGTGGACGCTCGCAGCGCGGCAGCAGATTGCGGCGTGCCAGATCGACCGCGCGCCACAGATACCAGGCCGCCACGCTCCGGTACGGCTTCCAGCGCTCGCCGAACTGCGCCAACGCGCGCGGCGTTGGCATGCCGCGCAGGCGATAGGCCAGGCGAAAGCCGTTGCGCACGCCGAAATCATCGACCGGCAATACGTCGGGTCGCTGCAGCTGGAACATCAGCATCATCTCGACGGTCCAGCGGCCGATGCCGCGCACCGCGGTCAGGCGCTCGATGATCTCGAGGTCCGCGAGCGTGTCGAGTTCGACCCGTTCGGGCACGACGCCGGCGATCGTCTTGGCCGCCAGATCCTTGAGCGCGGCGATTTTCGCGTACGAGAAACCGGCGCCGCGCAGCCGCGCCTCCTCGGCGTCGAGCACCTGCTGCGGCAGCGGAAAGCCGGCATCGCCGCACACGTCGATGAAGCGCGACAGAATGCGTTCGGCGGCGGCGCGATGCAGCTGCTGGTGCGCGATGGCGCGCACCAGAGTTTCGAACGGCGGGTGATCGGGGAGCGGCGCGGGCCGGTAGCGGCCCGCCGCTGCGATCAGACCGGCCATGACCGGATCGGCCTTGAGGATGCGATGAGCGGCGGACATGTTCAATGCTGGCAGCGCGGGCAGTAATAGGTCGATCGCTGAGCCTGCGTGATACGGCGGATCAAGGTACCGCAGACACGGCAGGGCCGGCCAGCGCGTTCATAGGTGTAAAGTCGCTGGCGAAAATAACCGGGATTGCCGTCGGTACCGACGTAATCGCGCAGCGTGGTACCGCCGGCGCGAATGGCCGCCCGCAAGGTCGCGCGCACCGAGCGTACCAGGCGAGCGCAATCGGCGCGCGACAGGCGCCGCGCGCCGCGCCGGGGACGGATACGGGCGCGGAACAGGGCTTCGCTGGCGTAGATGTTGCCGACGCCGGTGACCAGCCGCCCGTTCATCAGCACCTGCTTGATGGCGGCACGGCGCGCGCGCGTGACTCGATGCAGATAATCGGCATCGAACGCGGCTTCGAAGGGCTCGGGCGCGAGCGAGCGCAGCAGCTTGTGCTGCGCCGGATCATCGCTGGTGTAGTGCAGGCTGCCGAATCGGCGCGGGTCGTTGAGCCGCAAGCTCAGGCCTGATTCGAGCAGCAGATCGAACTGATCGTGCTTGAGCAGCGGGGATTGCGCCGGCAGGATGCGCAGGCTGCCCGACATGCCCAGATGCAGGATCACGGTGCCGCGCTCGAGCTGCAGCAGCAGATATTTGGCGCGCCGGCCGACCGACACGATCCGCTGTCCGGCCAGCTGCCCGGGCAGCTGCGCTTCGATGGGCCAACGCAGCCGGTGCTCGTAAATGCGCAGCTCGCGGATGCGCTGGCCGCCCGCCTCGCGTTCGATGCCGCGCCGCGTGGATTCGACCTCGGGTAATTCAGGCATAAATAAAAAAACCCGCCACTGCGGCGGGTTCCTTGAAGCGATTCCGCGGGCGGCACATGCGGCCAGCCTGCGCCGGCCCTTATTTGATCTTCGTTTCTTTGTAGGCGACGTGCTTGCGCACCACCGGATCGAATTTGCGCACTTCCATCTTGTCCGGATGCAGCCGCTTGTTCTTCATCGCCACATAGAAATGACCGGTTCCGGCCGACGACAGCAGTTTGATTTTCTCGCGCATGGCTTGAACCTCAGATCTTCCCGCCGCGAGCGCGCAGCTCGGCCAGCACCGCGTCCAGCCCCTTCTTCTCGATCGTGCGCATGGCGTTGGTGGACAGGCGCAGCGAGACCCAGCGCTTCTCGCCCTCGAGCCAGAAACGCTGCGTATGCAGATTCGGCAGGAAACGCCGCCGCCGCTTATTGTTGGCGTGCGAGACGGTATTGCCCGTGATGGGGCGCTTGCCGGTGATCTGACAGACGCGAGACATGAGCTTCACCTTACGAAATCAACGAGTTACGCGTGCATCGCCCCGGCTCGGTACGCGCGTCGGTACGGGCGAAAGGGGCGCTTTATAGCAGTCCGCGGGGGCCTAAGGCAAGCTGGCCGCGCGAGGCGCCGTCAGTTCTCCAGCTCGGTCGCCGCGGCCAGCGCGGCCGGCGGCGGCCGCTGCTCGACCGCTCGCCGCTGGAACAGCACCAGTGCGACGCCCACGAGCACCAGTATGGCCGACAGTATCGCCGCGGGGCTGATCTTTTCGTGCAGCACGATGGCGCCTAGAGCCAAGGCGATCACGGGATTGACCAGCGCGTAGGTGGTCACCTTCTGCGGCGGCACGTGCGCCACCAGGAACGAATAGCAATTGACCGCAACTATGCTGCCGAACACCACCAGATACAGCACCGCGAACACGGACTGCAATGAAATGTGCGCCGGCACGAAGCCGATCCATTCCCGATCGATGCCACCCATCAGCAGCTGAAATGCCGCACCGGCCAGCATCTGCAGGCAGCTGAAATTGAGAATGCGCTCGGCGCTGACATAGCGCCGCTGCAGCAGCGTGCCGGCACTCCAGGCCAGCTCGGCGGTGAGCACCGCGATCACATGTACCGGGCGGATCGCGCCCGAGAAGGAGTGGGTGTGGACTGTCAGCACCACGACCCCGGCCAGACCGATCGCGACGCCGAGAGCCGACTGCGAGCTCGGCGGGCGCTTGGAGAAGAACATCCAGTCCAGGAGCAGGGTCGACACCGGCAGCGCACCGACGAACAGGGCGGCGATACCGGAAGGCAGGCCCGTCTGCGACCAGATCACAAAGCCATTGCCGATACCGCTCATCAGCACGCCGCACAGGATGCTGCCGCCAATGTGCAGCCGCGCGAACGGCCGCGGCTCGCGCGCGCGCAGCCAGGCGTACATGAGGCCGGCGGCGATCAGAAAACGCACGCCGCCGCTGAAAAACGGCGGAATGGTGCGAATCGTCAGTGCGATGGCGAGAAATGTGGTGCCCCAGATGATGTAAATGCCGGCGAACGCCAGCAGGACCTGCGCGAGAGCGGGTCGCTGATGCTTGCTCATAGACTGCCGGATTGATTGCCGGATGGCCGCTGCAGCAATTCAGATTACATCAATTCGTGTTCGGCAAAAAATGGTGCGCACTCCATGTTTTGCCGAATGCGGACTTATCTAATAGGTGAATTCCGATGACCGGCGCGGCCGCGCGCGCCGGTTTTCGGCATGATAGCTCCACATAAGTATTGCGTCTCCGGTTTGGACACGGCAATGCGTTATGCCCGGGCGGACCTCGATCTGAAGCGCCAGGCCTTGTCCCAAGTCTTTCCAGACGCGTTGGCGCCCCCTCGCGCGGCCGCCTACTCATCGATGGCGCCGATCTCCTGGGGTGGCTACGAAGGATGTGAGCAAACGTTCGCCAAGTGTCCTCCCGCGGGTTCGCGCGGGAGGACCTTCAAGGCGACGAGCAAGCCCGATCGACGCAGTGGGATCGCTCGCTCGGCTCGGGAACGCTCGTTTATACTTCGCAAAAGAGGGTGAACGCATGGAACCCGGTGAACTGACTGGCGGCTGTCTATGCGGCGCTGTCCGCTACCGGAGTGGGCCGCCGACACTGCCGCCGACAATTTGCCATTGCAGATCGTGCAGGATGGCAGCTGGGGCGAACGCCGTCGGCCTTTACACTGTCGAAAGAGACACTGTCGTATTCACACATGGGCACCCGGCGGAATACCGGTCGTCTCCGAAAGTCATCCGCGGGTTTTGTGGAACGTGCGGCACGGCTCTCACATATTGGGAAGCCGACTGGCCGAAGGAATTCTCTCTGACGATCGCAAGCTTGGATGACCCCGGTCTTGTGCGTCCCATCGACCATACATGGATGTCGCACGCCGTGGCGTGGGACGCTGCCAGCGACAGCCTCCCGCACCATCAGACCGACCGTCCATAGTCCAGAAGTGATCGTCGATCCCTGAAAATTCGGACCAGAGATGTGGATTCCTCCCGGGCTGCGACCCGGGAGGGAATGCTCTTAGGCGGCGGAACTCCACATATTAAATAAGTCCACGTTCGGCAAACGACAGGCAGCCGTTGTCGGCGACGATCATGTGATCGAGCACGCGGATGTCGACCAGCTGCAGGGCTTCGCGCAGCCGTCGCGTGACCACTTCGTCGGCCTGACTGGGCTCGGCGACGCCGGATGGATGATTATGCGCCAGTATGACCGCGGCGGCATTGCGGGCCAGCGCCTGCTTCACTACCTCGCGCGGATGCACGCTGGCGCCGTCGATGGTGCCGCGGAACAGCTCATCGAAGGCGATCAGGCGATGCCGATTGTCCAGATGCAGGCAGCAGAACAACTCGTGCGGCGTATCGCGTAGCCGCCTGATCAGAAAATCGCGTGTCGCCTGCGGCGAGTCGAGCGGCGGCCCGGCGCGCATGGCCTCGGCGTAGT
>JBEKRP010000016.1:0-51039 GCA_049518595.1 Steroidobacteraceae bacterium | reverse complement strand
CATCACCGCACAGCTGATTCGCGCTTCAGATGGAGCGCACCTGTGGTCGCAGACATACGATCGGAACCTAGTCGACATTTTCAAAGTGCAGGATGAGATCGGGGAGAAGGTTTCCGAGGCCTTGCACGTGGCTTTGCGCAACGGACACCGGCCAGGAAACCGGGAGCTCGATGTCCGGGCGTACAACCTCGTTCTGGAAGGAAATTACTTCAAGGCACGAAAGACCCTAAGCGATGTCAGAAAGGCCGCGCAGCTCTACCGGCAGGCAATCGAGATTGATCCCGACGACGCGCTGGCGTGGGCGCGCCTCGCGAGTGCGTATTTGAGCGAGAAGATCCTGAAAGAACCGGCATCGGAGGACCAGAACAGGCGAATTCTCGATGCGCTTGACGAGGCTATCCGGCTCGACCCGAATCTCGTGTGGGCGTATTACACGCGCGGCGGATTCGAAATGAACGTTACATGGAATTGGGCGGCAGCACAGGCTGACGCGGAACGCATACGCGAAATCGACCCCCGATTTGAATTATTGGCAAGCGCTTTCGGTGACATTGCGCTCGCATTCGGAGAGATCGACAGGGCGGTGGAGTTGTACCAGGATGACCTGGAGCGCAATCCCCTCGACCCGTACACGCTGGACTCTCTGAGCATCGCGCTCTGTGCCGCCAACCGCCTGCAGCAATGCCTGGAGACTCGCTTGCGGCTGCAGCAGCTGCATCCAGAATTCGGCGGAATCAACAGCTCCGTCGGCATCGCTCACCTGTATCTTGGCCAACTCGCCGCGGCGCTCGAAGCGATACAAAGGGAGCCCAACGAGGACTATAGACTGGGCGGCCTCGCGATGGTCTACTCGGCGATGGGAAGGCACACCGAGTCGGATGCAGCGCTGAATTCGCTGACCGATAATTTCGCCTCGAGCGACGCCTATGGAATCGCCGAGGTCCATGCATACCGCGGGGAGATCGATGATGCCCTCCGCTGGCTCGATCGCGCGTATCAACAACACGATGCTGCAATGCTCGGGCTCAAAGCGGACCCCCTGCTTCGCAATCTGCACAGCGACACGAGGTTCCAGGCATTGCTGACCCGCATGCGACTGAACGGCCCGAGGAATGCGCGGGTGTCGAGACTTCAGATTTCACATCAGCTTTGTCGTTTCAATTTTATCTAAAGAGGATTCAACATGGCATCAAAGAGAGTCACCACGAGGAAGGCATCGGACAAACGCCTAAAAGCGAAAGAGCTCCGCGAGCTTGCAAAGAAAGCTCGAGGCGAGGTCGCCAAGCTGCTAAAGCGCGATCTGGCGGGAACCATTACTGGGCCGGAATTGCAAACAGGGTTGAAGGAACTAGAACAGAACCTGAAGCGGATGAGTTCTTTTATTCATATGTTCAAGTAACATCAGCGAGTAGCGAGGTGGACCAAGAAGCATGAAGTTGAAGAGCGCATCCTGCCAGATCGCATACTGGCAGGGCGGAAGGCTGAGGATCGCCAATTACCTCACCCGCAGGAGCTTTTCAGCGAATCCGATAACTCTGGACATGATCGGTTTTTTCTTCACCCCGCGAACAATCGGGGATGCACTGATCGAGTTTCGCTCGTACAGCCGGGAAAGCGTCGCACGGGCGATACTGAAGCTGATCGATGCCCAGCTCCTGCTCGAGTACGGCTCAGCCGAGTGGGAGCGGGATAGACTGGTCGAGTCGTCATGGGGGCCGTGGCTTCCGGAAGGCAGTTTTCACTTCATGACGAAGGACACCCCGTACATTCCTTGGGATTGGCCCATCGAGGAGAAAATAAAGGCACTTCCGCCAACTCCGGCCCCGGCTAAGTTCAAGACGATTCGGGGCACCGATTCAATCCGGCTGCCGTCGCATGAAATGGACACAGACACCTTCTTCGAGACGCTGCACGCCAGGAGGACGCATAGAGAGTTCGCGAGAGGAACGGTGTCTCTACAGAACATGTCGAAACTGCTTCAGACGACGTGGGGAGTCCAGGGATACTTCCAGACGAATATATTCGGAAGGCTTCCATACAAGACAAGCCCTTCAGGCGGTGCCAGGCACCCGATCGAGGTATATCTGTTGGCACTCAGGGTGGACGGGCTCAAGCGGGGCATTTATCACTACCAAGCCAAGGACAACCGCTTAGCAAGACTGCCTGCCAAAGCAAGTCCGCGCATGGCAAGTGCGTATTGCGCGGATCAGCCGTATTTTGCCGGGGCGGCGGCGCTGTTCATAATGACAGCAGTTTTCGCCAGGACCATGTGGAAATACGGCAGAGCTCGAGCGTATCGGGTTGTTCTGCTCGAGACCGGCCATCTCTGTCAGACGTTCTGTCTCACAGCAACACGGATGGGACTGGCTCCGTTCAGCACGGCCGCACTGAAGGACTCTCTGATCGAGAAGGCTTTGGGCATAGACGGAATTTCGGAATCGGTTCTTTATGTTGCGGGAGTCGGCTTGGTTGCAGGCCGCTCAAATGCGGCAAGCATTTCAGCGACAAGATCTGGCTCGTGAGCTTAATCAAAACTCATTCGGCGCCCGCCAAAGTGACACACGCTACTGGAATGCACCGCTCGTCGGCGGTTGAGAAGATCGAATAGCCAACGCGAGTGAGTGCATCCGGCGTTTCGCACTCCTTCACCCAGTGTCGACTTATCCATCGGATCTGGGGTACGTCGGCCTCTTACTATTCGTGTCCGTTTTCACTTTCATCCTGTCAAGCCATAGACGGCGCTGTGCCAGGAATTGGTCGAGCGCGGATTGGGTGTGCCGCAATTGTGCCATGGTGGGGCTGGGGGCAGGGGTGGCAAGCGCTGCAATTGACTTATAGATGAACCCCTCGAACACTCGTCAGCGGACCGAAAATCCGCATCGCTCGCCATAGGTATGTGCTCGGGTGTATCGCCGAGTATCCGATCAATAATATCGATGAGCTGCTTCCGTGGATCGTCGCCGCTCGGCTGCCCTCGCTACTCCTGGCGGCCTGATGCATCACAATTAACTCCAGGAAGGTAAGCCTTTATCCGGTATTGATCCCGCTTGTGGGCTACCTCAAGCAGTGCAAGCTTTGCTCTTGCGCTGAGAGGTGACGATTCACATCGGCTAGGCCAGTACAGTGCCTTTTCGACCCCATCTTCCGTCCCGTACGGAATTGAGGCGGCCGACCGAATTTAGTGTGCCGGTTTTTGTGCGACGTTAGGTGCCTCGAATGGTCGCTACTGGCCAGCGAGTGCCTGTATTTCCAGCACCTGAGTTAGATACCGCAGAGTTAAAATTGGCTAATTCGCACTCATAATGCCTCATAATGCCGAGGTCGTGGGTTCGAGTCCCACCCTAGCCACCAAAATCAAGCGGTTAAGTGAGAGTTTTTTTTTGCTGCTTTTTAGTGTGCCGGTTTCTGTGATTCTGGTGCATCTGCAGGCGACGGGGACCCCGCGGTCGCAGAGGCGCTTTCGATTGCTCGCGCCAGCGACCGGAAATCGCTTGAATTAAGGCATCCGCTCTTCGCCGCCTGTTGGTCTCCTGTCCGCTATGGAGTCCTCGTTGGTCCAAAATCCCCAGATGCACCAGAACCCGTTCGCCTGAGTCTCCATTCGCTCGCCACACGGTTCAGTGGATCCCGTGCTCATGGTGGTGAGCTAGCAGCTCGTCGGGAGCGCCCCGACTCTGCAACCCATTCCGCTGCAGCCATTGACGAGTCCTGGCTTCGGCGCGATGCACGAGCTCGGCAGTTTGAGAGAAGTCGTACGAACTCACCGTGACGGGGCAAAGCGGCGGTAGCACGATCAGTTCCACGCGAGCGGAGAAGTGCTCGATGTCGCTCACCAACTGGCGCATGACCAGAAGATTCACGGCGTGCAGTGCGAGAGCCACGGCGCCGCGCGGTGGCTTCTCGAGTGCGCATGAGATCCCAGTGGCCAGTACGATGATGCGTGATGCGCCCAGCTTCATCGCACAGGAGATCGGTGTGTTGTTGGCCACGCCGCCATCGATCAAGTGGCGGTCCTGAATCGAGACGCTGGGGAATATAGCCGGAATGGCGGCACTCGCGAGGAGGGCCGGAGCGAGCAGGCCGCGGCTTAAGCACACTTCGGTGCCCTCGAGGACGTCTGTGGCTACCACGTGCAGCGGAATCCTCGCATCCTCGATCCGCTCGTAAGGCAGTTCGGACGCGATCAGTGCTTGCAGGCGCGCGGGTGAAATGAGGTGATCACGCTTGCCTAGGATCGCGAGCAGGCTGTTGACAGGGGAGAGCGGAAATACGCTCGCGCTCTGCAGACCAAGCCAGATCCGCTCCAGGCGTTCGAGTCCTTCAGAGCTTGGCAGGTACGCGAAGCATGCGGCGTTCAGTGCGCCGACTGAAGCGCCGACTAGGAGATCGGGAACGATGCCTTTCCTCGTGAGCGCCTTCAGCATGCCGACCTGTACGGCCCCGAGACTACCGCCACCGGCGAGCACGAATGCTGTTCGCCCGCTCATAAAGATGCCTGACTAACCGCAGGCGAGGCCTGCCGCGCCGGGCTAGCCGTCGCGGCGCTCACTGCGCGGCTCGAACGCTCGTCGGTCAGCACGCGACGCCTGTCGTGCCAACAGTCGATCGAATCGCCCGCCAATTTACTCTGGCTGAAAAGCCGTTCACCTTTTCCGGTCTTCACAAAGGCTTGCCTAGAATACGCCCCGTGGTCTACTGATGTTCTGTGATTCCGGTCTTGCACGACATACCGCCGTCCACGGCGATGTTAATGCCAGTGATCCACGCTGACTCGTCTGAGGCCAGGAACAGGGCTGCGTAGGCCACATCGTCAGCCTCGCCGCCGCGTCCCAGCAAGGGCCAACCTCTAAAATGGCGTGTGAAATTCGGATCCGCGTCGAGCGCTTGTTGCGTCGCGGGTGTCGCGATGGGGCCGGGGGAAATGGAATTGCACCGGATGCCGTGTGGAGCGCCTTCCAAGGCTAGTTGCCTGGTCATCGCAATGACGCCCCCTTCGATGCTGCGTGTGCGATAGCTCCCACATGTTCGAGGGCTCGCATTCGGGAGAGTGAGGCGCTGTTGATAATCGAGCCTCCTTCCCGCGCGAGGTGGCGCCATGCGGCTTGTGTCGGCATGAACACGATGTCGAGCTCTCCTCTTAGCGTTTCGGTCCACAGTTTCGGCGTCATTGCCTCGACAGGGGCGAAATGGACGGAGGCAGCGTTGTTGTAGAGGACGTCCAGACGGCCATTTCGACTGACCGCATCATCGATCCATTGCTTCGCCGGCTCTGGTTGCGCCAAGTCCGTAACCACGCTGAGCTGTAACTTAAGCCCCTCCCGCTCGGCCAGCTCTCGCGTTTCCTCGAGACCATCCGACTTCCGGTCGTAGGCTGCGACCGTCGCGCCACTTCGGGCGAATAACAGAGCGGCGGCCCGTCCTTGACCGCCCCCCGTTCCACTAATTGCCACAACTTTGCTAGCAAGTCGTCCGGCTACTGGACCATGGGATGTGCGCTGGTAGGCGATACTCATTGCGATTTCCTCAGGCTTGGTTGAGGCAAATACAAGCTCTAGTCCGAACCGTGCCTCGATGCGCGCCTCGATGCGCGTCGGTCGAGGCTCAGCGAGCCGGCGCCGTTAGCCACCAGTAGAAGGAAGCCGCCGGCGATAGAGAGGTTCTTGAAAAACATGATCATCTGTGTCTGATCGGCCAGGTTATTGTGAAAGGTGAGTGCAGTGAGTAACGAAAACCCGGCGAGCAGGAAAGCGACAACTCGCGTCTTCCAACCGAGGACGATGGCAAGCGATCCGAGTATCTCAGTGGCGATGACGGCGGGCAGCAACGCGCTAGGAACGCCCGCCGCAGACATGTAGGCCGCGGTAGAGCTGTACGCGCCGAGCTTGCCGATCCCGGAGAGCAGGAACAGCAAGACCAAGAGGAACCGGCCGGAGAGTTCAGCGGCATTCGCGAGCGCGGCGTTGCCCTTGTTGACTGAAGCCGAGGCACTCAAACCGTCGGCCGGGACGCTGGGGGATGTATTCATTGCAGACTCCGATAGAGAGAGAGTTTAACGGTGGGGACGTCACTATTAGTACCCGACGGAGAAGCGCTGCCGCCGGTGGCGCGGCTTCTCAAGCTCGTCCACCAGTGCAATGGCGTAGTCCTCCATCGAAATGCGGCTTTCCTGCTGAGCGTTAGCGATGAGCTCGTCCTTACCCAGGCGGAATTTACCGGTGCGCTCGCCCGGCGTGAAATAGGCGGCTGGAGCCAGGTATGTCCACTCGATCGTTGACGCGCGGAGCACGTTGAAGGCTTTGACGTGTGCTCTGGAGATCGGGAGATATGGCTCGGGCACGTATCCCGAATCCACGAGTGTTACTCCGGGTGCCACAAATAGGCTCCCGGCTCCGCCGACGACAATGAGACGGGCGCTGGTTCCGCCGCCGAGCGCATCGATCAGACGTTGGGTAACGCCCACGATCGCATCGGGATCATCCTGCGGTGGCGCGTAAGCACTGATGACCGCTTCCGCTCCATTGATCGCGGCGGCGATCTTCTTGGCCTCGGACAGGTCGTCTCGCTTGACGAACACCCCCGGACCGGGCTGCGGGATCTTGGCCGGGTCGCGCACGATTGCGGTGACCTGATGCCCGCGCGATACGAGCTCCTTGAGAATGCGGCTCCCGGACTTGCCGGTGGCTCCATATAAAGCGACTTTCACAGCTGTCTCCTTGGGCACTTGCCCGCGTGCATTGAAACGACGCAAACAGGCTAGTTCGGCATGACATATCGCGGTAGTCTATATTTCTAGATGCTAACTATCTCCTAGAGGAATGTATGCTGGCCGCTGTCACCCTAGACCAACTTCGCACATTTATTGCGGCGGCCGATCAGGGCAGCTTTTCAGGTGCCGGGCGCAAGCTCCGGCGAGCCCAATCCGTCGTCAGCAAGACGCTGGCCAACTTGGAAGGGCAATTTGGGGTGAAATTATTTGACCGCGCGCGACGGCGGCCGGTGCTCACTTCTCAGGGGCAGGTGCTGCTCGCGCACGCGCGCACTGTCGTCGGCGACGTGGATCTACTCAAGGCCCAAGCGAAGCACTTGGCTGGTGGACTCGAGGCTGACCTCTCGGTGGTCGTCGAGGTCATGTTCCCCATGGCAGCCCTGACTGCGGCGGTGAAGGCGTTTCATGCCGCGTTTCCACTCACGCCGCTGCGACTTTACGTGGAGGCCCTGGGCGCAGTGATTCAACCGGTTCTCGATGGACGCTGCGCACTGGCGATTTCAGGAGAGCTGGCGTTAGTTCCACCTCAGTTCAGCCAGGAACCCCTGCTTCGGGTTCCGCTGGTTCACGTCACCTCACCACGACACCCTCTGGCCAGCTATGGTGGGCCAATCCCCTCGAGCGAGCTGGCAAAGCACGTCCAGCTGGTGCTCACGGACCGCTCTACGTTGTCGAAAGGAAAGGAATTCGGGGTGCTGTCGCCGCGGACATGGCGCCTTGCCGATCTTGGCGCGAAGCACGCATTTCTACGGGCGGGACTCGGGTGGGGCGGGATGCCCGCGGAGCTGGTTTCAGCTGATCTCGCGCGCGGAAATCTGGTCAAGATCGTTGCCGCAGACGCGCCGCCCAAGGGTTTTGTCCTACCGATGCACGCGGTATATCGCACCGAGTCGCCACCAGGAATTGCCGCACGATGGTTCATCGATAAGCTGAAGCGAGGATCGACGCCCGTCGTGATCAAAGATATTCAGCGCCGACGACGCACCCGCAGAAAGCGCATCTGAACCAGCGGACGTCTTCCAACAGGCTCTTGCTCTCTCAGCCTTAAGGGTGCATACCCGCAGTTGTGACCTGAATCGGTCTTGACGGCAAAACCCGACGCCTTCAACCTTTATTGACCGCTCGCACGTCTGGAAAGCGCTGCACCTCGGTCACAAAACTTGCGAGCAAAGGGGACTGATTGTCCTTTCTCCAGGCGAGAGACAGCGGCTGCGGCACGTGCAAATCGACTACGGACAGAATGACCACGCTTTTGGGACACGCGCACTCACAGCCGGCACCCGGTCAGGGGATCTGGATCTGCACTGGTTCGCCTGGCTCTGCCGCTGAGCCGGCTGCGATGACCAGATACCGGCGTGCTGTAGTTGCCTCGCTCTCTACAAGCTGCCGAATCGGACCCACCGCATTCACGATCGCCGAACCGGCCGGGTTAGTGGTGAAGCTGGCTAGCGCCTGCAGTGTGCCGCTCCCGTCCGCGTGCGGGGCGAGAGCGAGTACATACGGGTGCTTTGGCTCAAGCCCGGTGACCGACGCTTGCACCACTTGCACCAGTCCCTGATCAAAGAGAGTCACGCTGGTCGGCGCGCGGCTGCCTGCGGTTCCTTGCTCACTCACAGACCGCATCGCCAAGCGAGCGACTTGACCTGCGAGCCCGAGTTGCTCGAGCCCTCCGGTTCCGGCTCCTTCAGGCACGGCGTCTGGGACATAGGTCACTGCCTGAGGGGCCTGGCCGATTGGCACAGTGGCAATCACCCGGTTGCTGAGCGTGTCGACCGCGATCAGCCGATCATCATTCTCGAGCCCGACATATACGCGTCTTCCATCACCTGAGGGCCAGATTCCGTGAGGCAGCTTACCCACTGGGATCGTAGCGATTTGACTGAAGTCGTCCGTCCGGAAGACGTTGATCTCGTTCAATCCCCCGACAGTCACATAGGCGAACATGCCGTGGGCATTGCGCACGATATTGACGTGATTGGTGATCGGGCCCGTGTCGAGCGTCTTGAGCAGTGCGAATGGCGGGTGAGCTTCGAAGACCTGTGTCTTGCCCACGTCCTTCAGGGTGAACCAGACCTGGGAACCGTCCGGTGTCGCCGCGATGTTCGGGCAGAACGGGCTTGCCTGCTGCACCTTCCCGACGATCCTGTGGCTTGTGACGGAGATGACGTCGGTCTCAGGGTTGAAGGATGAACAAACGTATGCATACTGGCCGTCTGGCGAGAAGATCTGCATGCCAGGGCCATTCGGTACAATGATCCGCGTCTTTTCCTCGTACGTCGTAGCATCCAGCACGGCGACGTAGTTTTCGCCCCGCACCGTGACCCAGACTTCCTTGCCGTCCGGCGTGAAGAAAGCCTCATGGGGTGCGCGGCCCACATAAGTCACGTGCTTCACCGCATTGGTCGCAGTGTCGATAAACGCCACTGAGTTGGAGCCGATCGACACGACGGCAATAGTGCGGTGGTCAGGCGAGAAGCCCATACCATGGACCAGCAGCTGTCCCCTATAAAGCGGGCTGAAGTTGGTCGGCTGCGGCTCGCCAAGCCGGATGACACCGAGCAGCTTGTTATCCACGGGGTCGGTGACCGACACGGTATTGGAGAACTGCTCCGCCGCGTAGACACGGTCACGGTGGCTGATGGGGATGTCGGGCGCCGATGCGCTGCCGGGCGCTTGCCCAGCGAAGACGTATGAGCTTGCGAGGACACTGCTGCCTAGGGCAACTGAGAATAATGAGGCTCTCATTTGGGCTCCTTTCGCATTTTCATCGTAGGGTCGGGAACGCCCGCAGGAGGCGGGTCACCCGCTGGGTCGAGCGATGCCTCGGACGGTGGCGCGTGCTGATTTAGAGCCAGCCGCATCACAGCGATCTCCTGTTGTTGCTCGACAATGATTTCCTGGGCGATACGCCGCAACTGTTCGTTTCGCCCGTAACGCACTTCCGATTGGGCCATGTCGATGGCCCCTTGATGATGCGGAATCATCATCGCAGCGAAGTCTTGATCCACATCTCCGGACGGCTTGACATCCATGGCGCCCATCATTTTGTCCATCGCAGCGCGGTTTTCGGCGAGGAACGACGCCTCGGCGGAGCGCAGGGGTTGGCCGGCTGCAGCAACTGCGCAGAGTGCTCCAGCCAGACCCAGCGCGGCGGACTTCCAACCTCTCACGGGTATGCGCATGCTTTTCTCCTGGAATCTGCTGCTTACTACTATCAGCACCGATGAGCTCCACGGTATGCTCGACTGACATCGAGGACAAATACATTCTTTATAACGGTACACACCGCATCAGATCTGCGCTGTACCACCGTCGACAAATAGCTCGATTCCGGTAATGAAGCTAGAGTCGTCCGAAGCGAGGAACAACGCCGTGCTCGCGATCTCTTCCGGCTGTCCGATTCGGCCCATCGGCACGAGAGACACGAACGCGTTCTTCATTTCCTGGGGAACACCCGCGAACACGCCCGTCTCGATCGGGCCGGGGCTGATGACATTCACTCGGATCCGGCGGGACTTAAGATCATTAGTCCAGGAGCGCGCGAATGAGCGCACAGCGGCCTTGCTGGCGTTGTAAATGCTCATACCCGCGAAGCCTTTCACGCTCGCGATGGAGCCAGTCAAGATGATCGATCCGCCGTCCCGCATGAGCGGGAGTGCCTTTTGCACAGTGAACAGCGTCCCGCGTACGTTAAGGTCGAATGTCTTATCGAAACTCTCCTCTGATATCTTTCCGAGCGGAATGTTGAATTCGCCCTGGCCCGCGCTGGCGTAGAGCACGTCGATATGATCCTTCTGGTCCTTGACTGTGCGGTAGAGCCGGTCGATGTCAGCAAGATTGCTTGCATCTCCCTGAACACCCGCGACGCTGCGGCCAATCGCCGCGACGGCTGAATCGAGTTCCTTCTGCCGACGTCCGGTAATGAAGACGTACGCGCCTTCCGCGACGAAGCGCTTGGCAGTCGCCAATGCCATTCCTGAGGTCGCGCCGGTGATTACCGCGACTTTGCCTTGAAGCTTGCCCATGAGGATCTCCTGCTGCGTTGTGTGATCGGTGGATGACAGTGGCGATAGTCTTAAATGTTTGCGGGAAGCTGATAAGTAGGTGCAAACTGATATTATTCATACGTCCGCAGAATGAATTGGGATGGCGCCACGCGGCCGTGGATGGGCCCGACGGCGTTCAGCCTTCAGCGACCGGAGATAGCCGTGGATCGACTCGCTTTGATGACGTCCTTCGTCCGCGCGGTAGAGACGGGGAGCTTTTCTGCTGTGGCGCGGGAGCTGGGCACTACCCAGCCCAATATCAGTCGGCACATCGCATCGCTCGAGCAGCATCTCGGCACCCGGTTGCTGCATCGCTCGACGCGCAAGTTGACTCCGACCCCCGAGGGCGAGCGCTACTACGCTGATACCCGCCGTCTGCTCGATGCGATCGCCGAAGCGGAGTCAAACGTTCGTGGCCAGGAGATACCGAGCGGTGTGCTCCGTGTAGCTTGTCCGACGCTCCTGGGACGGACGTACCTGCTGCCTCGCGTGAAGACATTTCTGAATCGTTACCCGAAGGTGGAGCTGGATCTGCAGATCGGCGACCGCTTTATCGATCTGATCGAAGAGGGCGTGGACGTAGCAATTCGCATTGGCGCGCTCAAGGACAGTGCGCTCAAGGCGCGCCGCATCGGCACGGTCGAGCGCGTTTGCGTCGCTACCCGGGACTACATAGCGCGACACGGGATGCCAAAGGTACCAACCGATCTAAAGAAGCATGACTGCATCCTCTACACATTGTTGTCATCCGGTAATGTCTGGTCATTCAAGGATCTCGACGTCGCAGTGCACGGCCGCTTCAGAGTCAACACTCCGGATGGGATACGCACTGCAACCTTGGACGGGCTGGGAATCGCCTACTCGCCGGTGTGGCTGTTTGAAGACGCGCTCCTGGATGGTCGGTTACAACTGCTTCTGGAGGACTATCCTGGACCGCCGACTCCGATCCAGTTGATCTATCCAGAGCGGCGGCTACTGTCACAGCGAGCGAAGGCGTTCATGGAATTTGTTGCGGAGGAGTTCGCCCACGAGGCGGCGCTGAATGAGGGCGCAGTGGCGCAACTGAGACGTCGCAGGAGGCGCTGACTCGAGATGAGAAGCAAATGGCTCGCTCTGGCGAGCGATGCATTCCGCGACCGCCGATGACGGACTGGAGCGGCGAGCAGTGTCTTCGAGACGGTCGTCCGGTTCGCGCCCGGCGGAAGAAGCGGCAGGGCGTCCGGACAAGGCCGATGCCGTTTTGAAGTCGGGCGGCACATTCGTGGATTGCTACCGGTACCCGGTGACATCGTCGATGGGCGCGGCGACTGGAAGGGTGCGCAAGAATGGTACGCCAAGTCCGTTGAACTCGGGCCCGATCTACCCGCCGGTTTTTACTCGTGGGGTGTCGCGCTTGCCCGCCACGACGATCTGACCGGCGCACCTGTGACAATACGCGTGCTCGAGTTTCCTCAATGATGACGCCACATCGCGGCAGCGCCGAAGCGCAGTGTGCGCGAGAGCGCCGGTCACAAGACCCAGCGAGAGAAGCCACCTCTTGCAGACATGACACGCAACCACGGGACGGCTTTATTCTTCGCGCCGCAGTTTCTCCACCTGTGGGGCGGTTAATTCCGAAGCCTTTACGCCGAATCGGGCAGTGATGTAATTGGCGACGCTCGCGATCTCGGCATCTGAGTACGCAGCGCCGAACGCCGGCATGTTCGATGGGTCGCTGGCAGTGTGTCGCTATGCGCCCCCGATGATGACCTGTGCCGCGTTATTGGCGGTTGGATCATTCACAGCGCGCGTGCCCATCAGCGTCGCAAAGGGTATGACCGGACTGACGCCGGTCCATCCGTGGCAGCCCGCAGAACGCCCCTTCGCGGTGACGGAAGACGCCGCTTACGTCTCCGAGTCCGCAATTTCTTCCAGGAATTGGCGCAGCGAGACTATTCGTATCCGCTCATGCCTTTTCAGATTAAGCATAGTTCGATCACCGGTGACGATGATGTCGGCTTGGCCGGCCACAGCGCACTCGAGAATGCGGTTATCCGGCTCGTCGTCGAGCACGGCCAGACGATGGCGGGGAGCCACGAGTTCGGCCAGGTCTGACAAGAAGACCGCGGTTCTTGCAAGCTCCTCCGAGCCGCGTGAAAACTTGTGCGCCAGTACGTCCAGCACCTCGTGAATGATCTCTTTGGAGATGCAGAGGTTCACTCGGCCGTCGATGATGAGGTCCACGGCCCGTTCCGCCTGACCACCTGGGATGGCCAGGGCGGAAACGAAGATGTTGGTGTCAAAGACCGCTTTCAACGGCGCAGCAGGCGCTCGAGTTCCCGCTCGGACAGCACGCCCTTGGCGCGAGCTCGAGTCGACCAGTAGCCCTGCAGGTCCCGAAATTCGCTGCGCAGCCGTGTCCGCTTGAGAGCGCGCAGTGCATCCTGAACCACGGCGCTCAATGATTTGTTCTCCTCGCGTGCTATGGCTTCAGCCTCGGCAGCAAGATCCGCGGGCAGGGAGATGGCCTTCTTGACGGCTTTGCTCACGATTCGGTCCTCTAGATGGCGGTAGTAAAAACTACCACCACGGCGGCCGGAGCGCCAGTACGGAACCACCACAGCCCGCAATCCTTGCGGGGACTGACTTCGAATCTACCGCTCTCATAATGCTGGGGTCGAGATCGGGGCTCTAGCTGTGCCGTTTGGTTGAGCGTGACGTCGGAGAGAGGGATTTCCAGTGACAGCTCCAGTGACAGCTATGGGGTTTTCGGGGGATCGGCGGGGACCAAATTGTTTTCAGAATCCGTAACTTGCTGATCCGACAAGGTGTCTGAATCCGGTCGACGCGGCAGTTTGGCGCTGGGTTAGGGGCTTCCACGCTGCTCTGTATCGGCGACCGGTGGTCGTCGGCGCGTTGGTTTCCATACAGACGCCTTTTCCACGCGGCGAGCGACGGGCGGACGGTATCCGGATCATCCCGATACTTCAGCAGCACGTTCTGGCCGTCGATACGATCAAGCGCAACCGAGCCGCCGAGAATTTGGACACAATTACCGCCAACCGAGGCAAGCTTCGGTACGAATGCGTTTGGTGCGAGGGCGATGCAGGGGGCGAGTGGGTGTGCATGTTTGCGCTGGACATCTACGATTGGAGGGATCTCGGCAGTCACACCGCGGCGATCCCCTCGCGCGGCTGCGTTGGCATGTACTTATTGCCGGATCGCAGCGTTCCGGAGGCGGCGGCACGGGACCTCAAGCAGAGTGTGCTGTGCCAAACCACGATGTCTTGGATTCATTCGCGCCGTAGCGGGAGAAGAGGCTTCGAACGTGACTGAAGGCTTGTGGGACTTTTGCGTGACTCGGTGGTGCTCTGCTGTGCTCAGTGGTGCCAATTGCAACGGACGCCACGCAGCAAGTGATTGAAATTAAGGACTCTAAAATCCAAAGGGTGCGCTCATAATGCCGAGGTCGTGGGTTCGAGTCCCACCCTAGCCACCAATCGATCAAGCACTTGTGATCCCTTGCTGAACCCGAACGATGGATAGTGCGAGACTGTTGCGGGAGTCGCTGGTGCATCGTCATCTTCGTGGGTCCCGAGTTCAATTCTCGGCGCGCCAACCAATACGTACGCCTGATCGCCGAGCTGATCGGATCGTTGTTACTGGCCGCCACCGTCGTGGGTTCCGGCATCATGGCGGAGCGTCTCGCCGGCGGAAATGTTGCCGTCGCGCTGCTGGCCAACACGGCCGCGACGGTAGCTGTTCTGGGCACGCTGATCGCGCTGCTGGGTCCGGTGAGCGGTGCTCATTTCAATCCCGCGGTTTCGTTCATTGTGGCGTTGCGAGGAAAGCTCGCCTGGCGCGATGCGGGCGCCTATACGCTCGCGCAAATTGTAGGCTGCTGCGCCGGCGCGTTGTTGGCGCACGCCATGTTTGAGTTGCCGCTGTGGCAGGCCTCGGCGCACATCCGAACCGGGCCGGCGCAATGGCTCGCCGAGGCGGTCGCGACATTCGGGCTGCTGCTCGTCGTGCTGGGTCACCGGCGTTCGGAGGACGCGCCCTGGATGATCGCCGCCTGGATCGGAGCCGCCTATTGGTTTACCGCGTCCACTTCGTTTGCGAACCCGGCGATCACGATCGCGCGCTCGCTGTCGGATACGTTTTCTGGAATCCGACCCGTCGATGTGCCCGAGTTCATTGTCGCGCAGCTCGCCGGGGCCATCGCGGCCTTGAGCGTGGCACGCGTGCTTCTTATGAAATCCAGCGCTGATGTGCCGGCGGCAATGGATGGGCCCCTAGCTCCGGCCGCCCGCAGGAACACGGACCTATGAACTCGCAGCCTGTCGCCGTCACGATCTACCACAACCCCGCGTGCGGCACGTCGCGCAATACGCTGGCGCTCATTCGCAATGCGGGCGTGGAGCCGGCCATCATTGAGTATCTCAAAACACCACCGGACCGAGCAACACTTCAAAGCCTTCTGCAGCGCATGGGCATCGGGCCGCGGACGCTGCTGCGCGAAAAAGGCACGCCGTATGCCGAACTTGGACTGGCAGCGCCGCACTGGACCGACGACGAGCTCATCGATCAGATGCTCGCGCATCCGATTCTGATCAATCGCCCCATCGTGGTGACGCCCTGGGGCGTCAAGCTGTGTCGCCCATCGGAAGCCGTGCTCGACATCCTGCCACTGCCGCAGCGCGGGCCGTTCGCCAAGGAGGATGGCGAACTAGTCATTGATCCGCATGGCCAGCGGGTTCATTAGGCCCGACTTATCTGGCGCGCGCCCCTCGCTAGCTTGTCATTTAGTCCCTTCAGCACGGCTATCAGCCAGCAGGCCAAGTAACCGTGGATATCCTCGCTGGGATGAAAAATCGCGCGGTTGGATCGGACCCCGAAATTGAGCCGGAACAGACCAAAGTCGAATACGCGGCCGTGCCAGATGAAGGTCGCGATATCCAGGATCAGTATGATAAAGATTAGAACGTAGGGCAAGCCGTGAACGGGACCGGATAGACGGCGCGAGAGTTGGCCGACCTCCGCCGGCAAAGGGGCGGCGCGTGCCGACTGCGCCAGCAGAACCGTACCATGAGCAATACCCAAACGATTAGGCCGAGCTGCGCGTGGATATTGATCCAGAATGCCTGGGTGCGTTTTGGCCAGGAGTCGTGTAGCAGACCCAGAACGCCGACCCCGAAGACGAGCAGAACCGTAATCCAGTGGAATGCCATGGCCAGCGATCCATAGCGTTGTGTATCGGTCAAAGAAGAGGCCGATTGATCATCATTAGCGATCATCGTTGGGTACCGCAGGGCTATGAGGAGGGGCGCGGGGGCTCTTCAACATCCCCAACACACTATGTGCAACGGTGGCCGAGCCAACGGGATGGTCGAGGGCTTTGTGGCTTTAGCCAAGCGGTAGCGAGCTTCAACATCTGCGCAACCACAAACCGGCCGGGTAATTCAATGGGGCTCGTCGCAACCGTGCTCCTCGAGATTGCAGCACGCGGGCGGATCATAAACATTGCGCGCAAAGTGATGAAATTCTACAACCACCGCAAACGGCGGGATATCGTTTACAGCGCTTCACTGTTATGCGAGTGGTTTTATTGCATTGAGGTAAACGATACGAGTCGTAGTCACGGCATCGGGGGATTCGACGATGGGGCGCATGACTTGTTCGAAGACTTCTCGTTCTTCCGGCGTGAACTGTTCCTTAAGCACGATGCTGAGTGGTGGAGCCCACGGGTGCGGTGAGCCCCCGAGAAAGACTTCCCAAGAGGTAATGATGGACGGGAGCATGTCAATGTGGAGCTCCAAGTGGATCTCGATGAAGCCAGAACGACGAACGAATTCGAACAGATTGCGTTCCGAATAGTTAGCGATCGGACTATTGGCGATTTTTTCATGCGTGTCGGGATACTGTGCCGCTTTCCAGCGATGCAGCAGAGGCAGGAAGCGGTCTTGAGATTGAACGGCCGTTGTCTCGATCGTCGTTCTCAAGGCGGTGGCCATAAACGCGTCATCCTGAAGGATGGGTTCGGCGATGGAGATGCGCCCGCCGGGCTTGAGTATGCGACGGAATTCGCGTAGAGCCGCGCTCTTGTCGGCAACATAGGCGAGAACCGCGCGGCTGGTGACGACATCGACAGAGGCGTCCGATATTTCAGTGAGCTGGTCAGCGCGGCAGTGTAGAAATGTGCATTGCTGCCGCACGTGGCGTTCGATGGCGAGTGTTTCGGCGTGAGCAAGCAATGCAGCTGAGATGTCCGTAAGGAGCACACGCAGGGATGGGCCAACGCGGTCAATGGCGCGGAAGGCGACGGGGCCTTCTCCCGCGCCGATGTCCGCAAGCGTCATGCCGGCGGTAAGCCGTGCTGCGTCAAGAACGCGATCGACGTAGCGTTCAACCTCGGCACGGACTATATGCGCAAACGCCGGATCATCGGCGTGTCGGCGATGCAGGAGCCACTCGGACCACACATCGGATTGGGAGTCAGATGGGTTATCCATCACGTGAGCCGCCATCCGCAGGACTTTAGAGAGGATATTAGCTCAATCAAGTTTGATCCGCGCCGGAAGGCGCGCAGATCTTTCGGGCAGAAAGGGTTGATCAGCAGTGGATACCGTCGCAATAGAGGCGAATCGGGATGCGCAGTGGGCAGCTTGAGGGGCGTGACCATGTTCACGGGAATCTACGGCGCTCGAAGCAGTTGCATCTGCGGCTCCTAGGGAGTTTCCGATGTCAGCGCGCCGAAGCGCCTCTGGCGGCTCGCGTAGTCATCGAGCGCACATCGAAAGCACTGCTCATCAAAGTCCGGCCACAGGCAGTCGGTGAAATGCAGCTCGGCGTACGCGACTTCCCAGAGCATGAAATCACTGAGGCGCTTCTCACCTCCGGTGCGAATCAGCAGGTCGACTGCGCCCGCGGGCAGCACGGAATGGTCGACCTCGTCGAGGAGGCGACGAAAGTCCTCAGGTGTCAGCTTCGCGCTGCGATCGGCGCGCCACGCGGCTTGCACGATACTATCGTGGGACGAGTAGTCGAGTACGATGCGCAGATGCATGCGTGAACCCCCTGCGCTCAATCGCTCGCTCTGCTCGATAGCGCGCAGGAGGCCTTCGCTCAGCCGATCGCGCCGGCCGATCACGTTGATGCGAATAAACTGCTCGACACAGCGGTGGGTCTCCGTAATGAGATACCTGCGAAACAGACGCATCAGCGCATCGACCTCCGCGGGAGGGCGTGCCCAATTGGCCGCCGAAAAGGCGTACAGCGTGAGCGTGTCGACGCCTGCGCGCGCCGCTGCGTCAACCACAGCGCACACGGCCTTGGCGCCTTCGGCGTGGCCTGCGGTGCGCGGCAAGCCGCGATGTGCTGCCCAGCGTCCGTTTCCGTCCATGATGATTGCGACGTGCATTTGACGTGTCAGATCACTTGGTAGTACAGAATAAATAAACCAAGAAGGACACCGAGAGAGCGACCTGAACCCGCCCCGTGGGATCGGATCCGCGGTCGGTGGCACTTACTGAAGGAGCCAGCACCGAACCCCTGTTCCTCCAAAAACGCTTGTGCCCCAGCACCGCGTAGCAGGGCCAGGGTTGATATCAATCCAGCTTCAGTGCAACTGCTCGCATTTGAATCGGTCACCGAAGGCGCCTTGCGGATCGAATTGAACAGCGAAGCCGGCATGGAATCTCTGCAAGAATTGCTCGGCGTCGGCCCGATCGTGATCAAGGTTGATGGCAATCACAGTCAAACCTTGGTGCTCGTAGGCATTCTTCATTGCCTGCATCCACGGAAAGGACTGCCGGCAGGGCGCGCACCAGGATGCCCAGAAGTCCAAATAGATGACCTGCCCTCGACAACTGTCTAAAGCACGGGGCGCACTGGCATGGGATGGCTTGATCAAGAATAATCCGGCGCATATCAAGAAGACTTGGACCACACGACTTCGTAGAGTGCTCATCGCACTCCTATCATTACGCTCAAAGGCGAAGAAGATCAGGAAAATAAGTTCGCACTGCACAACTAGTCATCATGGGGCTGCGAGGCGCTCGAGGAAATCAGGAATGAGTTGCATTCTCGGCCGATCGCAATCGCGCCGCCTGCTCTGGCCTCGTTGGGCCTACGACCAGCGGCAGGGGTAGAAAGCTCAGCCATGTCGTGGTGCCTGGGCGGCGTGGACAAAACGCTTGCTCGAGACTACGATCCGCTGTACTTTGCACTACAAAGCTTATCGGTGTCTAGCGTGACAGATCTGCACCAGGCGTTAGCCGAGATCCACTCGATCCGAGATCACCTGGCCCGCGACGCGGAATTTCGCGGTTATGGACCGGCGACGCTGGCGGCCACCGGGGGTCTGGCCCTGCTGGCTGCGGCAATGCAGGCGCATTGGGTCAAAAACCCCGAGCGCGAGATTTCGGTCTATCTGGCTATCTGGATTGCAACCGCCGCCGTGTCGTTAACCATTATCAGCATTGAGACGGTCACCCGTGCCCGGCGCGTACATTCGGGTCTGGCGATGGAAATGATTCTCTCCGCGCTCGCGCAGTTTCTGCCAGCCGTCGTCGCCGGTTTAATGCTGACCGTGGTGCTGGTGCGCGGCGCCGCGCAAAATCTCTGGATGCTTCCGGGCTTGTGGCAGGTGCTGTTTAGTATGGGTGTATTTGCCTCGAGCCGATTCCTTCCGCGCCCGATGTTTGCGGTCGGGGTGTGGTATCTCGCAGCGGGGCTGACCTGCTTGGCCTTGGGAGTCGGAGAACGCTCATTCTCGCCGTGGGCGATGGGCGTTCCATTTGGCATTGGCCAGCTGCTGGTCGCCGCATTGCTGCAATTCGGTCACCGGGAAGCATATGACGAGCCGTAGCAACAAACCGCGGCGCCCGCATCCATTCGCTTACGACGGCCTTGATCGGGTGATTCACGAGCGCGCGCGACTCGGCGTGCTCACCTCTCTGGTGGCTCATCCAAAGGGTCTGCTGTTCGGAGATCTCAAGCAATTGTGTGGGCTGACTGATGGCAATCTGAGCCAGCATTTGCAGGTACTCGAGAGCGCAAAGCTGGTCGAGATTTCCAAGGGCTATAAGCACAATCGCCCGCAGACGATCTGCCGAATCACGGTACAAGGTCGAAAGCGCTATTTCGACTACCTTGCCGTGCTGGAACAGGTAGTCCTTGACGCGGCGGCTGCGGTCAAAGCCGACTCATACAGCAACGCGGCGCGCGCCCTGGTGCGCGGCTAATCGTTTCGAACGCGGATATTCAGAATCATCCAGGCCCATATTCAGGACCGTGAGGTAACTGTGAGTCATACGCGACCCTACGTGTTTCTGCTGTTGATGACGGCTTCAGGATGCGCCTTCGCCGGTAGTGGGCTGCTCGGAATCGATCACGAATGGCGTTACGACAACAGCGGCATCTGGGCCCGGCATTATCAGCTGGATCTCGAATACGCTGTGCTCGCAACCGAAGGCATCGGCGCGCTCTGGCTGGGCGACGATGAGCACTTGGGTCACGAATTCTGGCAAAGCATCGACTCGACTGCGGTCTCCGGCGTCGCCGCACAGATTCTGAAGTATGCCTTCAGCCGGGCCCGGCCCTATCAGAACGAGGGGCCGAACAAGTGGTTTCAAGGCAGCTGCTGCCAGAGCTTTCCGAGTGGCGAGGTGACGTTGCAGGCGGCGTTCGTGACACCGATCATCCTCGACGAATCCGCGCGCGGCGACCCGTGGATCTGGGCGCTCGAGCTCTTGCCGCTCTACGACGGCATTGGGCGCCTCAAACAGCAGGCTCACTGGCAAACCGACGTGCTCGCAGGCTGGGCTCTCGGCACCGCGGCGGGTTATTGGAGCGCACACCGTGACACCCCGCTGTCAGTTGAGATCCTGCCGCGCGGGTTGAGTGTCGGTTTGCAGAAGAAATTTTGAAATCTTTCCCAGCGATCGTGACGGCTTACCCAATCCCTTTCTATCGCAGCAGCAATTCGGACCGAGCTATCGGGCCGATCCCTCTGAACCATGGAGTACTGATGACCGAAAGAACCGACTTACCCTGATTGTGTAGTGCGGGCGATCCTGGGTTCGAGTTACGCTAACGGCATTCGAGCAACCGGCTGCCCAACCCTACCTAGATTAGCCGGCGCTGTTAGAGGTTTCAGGCGATGGAGACACGAAAGAATCAGCCCTTTCTGAGCCGCCTGCGCTTCGCGATCGCAGGTGTCGCGCATGGTCTGCGCACCGAGCAGAGCCTGCGGACGCAGACGCTGGCGCTGCTCCTGGTCCTGATCGCACTGGCGCTTCTGCGACCCGCAGCGCTCTGGTGGGCGCTCGTGATTCTTGCCGGCAGCGCCGTCCTGGCGGCCGAACTGTTCAACACCGCGGTCGAGCGCCTCGCCGACCACTTGCATCCCGACTTGCACCCCGAGATCCGTGTCGTGAAGGACTGTGCGGCCGGCGGCGTGCTGATCAGCACGGCCGGCGCGTTGGGCGTCGCCATTGCGATGCTCATCGCGCTGATCCACGGGCCCTGAAGAGTCTTCGGGCGTCGCCAGAGCAGCGGCCTCGATGAACAGCGTGCGCTTGGCCGCACGAAAGGGCTGTGGATGTCCCTCGTCTTAGATGATGTCGTCCGGTTTGATGTCGGGATGAACTCAATCACGCTCGTAGAAGTGTCAACTATAGTAAGCAACAGCTGCAAAGCCGCTCGCGCGCCGTCGAAGCGGGCGGCTCCGTGCTTCCCGACGCATCGTCACGGTGCGGGTCCGGAAATAATTTTCTTACTACGGTGGTGTCTGCAGGGCCTATACCAAAACTCCTGGGCTGCCATTGCTATGCTGCTCGCGATGCTGGCGATGGGGGGCTGTGCGACGTTGCTGGACGGCCACGGATGGGGCCAGGACGCGACGGTGATCCCCGGATGGCAGAGGGTGGGAGATGCGGCGGTCCATGCGGCTGAAAGCCCACGCATTTGGGGTCCACTGGTGGCGTCGGCTGCATTTCAAATCGACGGATGGGATCGCAGGGTATCGAACTGGGCCCGAAGCCACACGCCGATATTCGGCACTCAGCAAAACGCCGTCGATTGGAGCGACCGCCTGCGCGCCGTATCGGGCTACGCCTACTATGCGAGCGTGCTCGTAACCCCGAGCGGCGACGATCCGGGGGAATGGATGCTCGACAAGCTGCGCGGCGGTGGGTGAGGCCACGATTGTCGCAACAGACGAAGAGAGCGCGTTGCTCAAGAGCGCGGCGGCGCGGGAGCGACCGAATGGCCAGGATACGCAGAGCATGCCCTCATCTCACGCTTCTCGCTCGGCGGTGCTCACCGAGCTTGCCGAATGCAATCTGCAGTCGCTGGCTGTGAATGATACGACGCAACGCGTGCTCGATGTTGGCCTGGATGCCTTGACCTACGGCACGGCGTGGGCCCGCGTGGAGTCCGGATTTCAGTATCCGTCCGATACGTTGGTCGGCATATCGCTGGGCAACTTCAGCGGTGCTTTCTTTAACGATGCCTTCTTGGGCTTGCAGCAGCCTTCCTCGCACCCAAGTCTTTCAATGGCGCTGCTGCAGCGAGGCGCGATGTGAGCATGCAACTGCGGTACTAGGCGAGAGCCTGCACGGCCCAGGCTCCTATGGACGCTCCTCGAGCGATTGCGCGAACTCGGCGAAGCGACGCTGACGTGCGATATCGCCAACCGGGAATACGAGGGCAGAAGCAAGCCCGTTTCAGGACTTTCCAAGCGCGCCATCAGGGACCCCTGCCAAGACAGGTGCTAAGCCGGCGTGATCGTGAACGGCAGCTTCGACAGCAGCCGGATGCGCGTGGCTGGAAGAAGGCAGGTCGCGCAATCGGACCATCAAACGGCATCTGAACGATCATGGACGCCATGGACCAGTGGGTGTGAAATGCCAGCTTGATTCACTGGCTATGTAGAGCGCGTTGGGGGTGCCCGCCCGATGGGAGTGCTGCGCCGCGATTGGCTTCCCGAGGCGACAGCGTTGATCGCCCTTGCCGTCGTGGTCACATTGGTATTTGCCGTCACGCCGCTCGATATCGCCGCGGCGCGCATTTTCTATCGCCCGGACGGCGTGGATCATTGGCCGCTCGGAAAGCACTGGCCGTGGTCGGTCTTATATAACGTCGCTCCCTTCATCACCGCGTCGCTGCTCGTGCTCGGTCTGATCGGGGTGTTGGTCGGACACTTACGCGCACGCGAGGCCTGGCGCATCAATGGCGCTTTCCTGATCCTCAGTGTGGTCATCGGGCCCGGGCTGATTATCAACGCGGTCTTCAAAGATCACTGGGACCGTCCTCGGCCGCGTGATGTGGTGCAGTTCGGCGGCACACTGCAATACACACCGGCGCCGTTGCGCGGTGAAGGCGGCGAGTCATTCCCCTGCGGCCACTGTTCGGTGGGGTTCCTGTATGCGAGCGGCTGGTGGCTGTGGAGACGCCGGCGGCCGGCCTGGGCGCGCGCATCGCTCACGTTGGGGCTCGCCGTCGGTTTGGCCCTGGGGTTGGGCCGCATGGCGGCGGGCGGCCATTTCCTTTCTGACGTGATCTGGTCGGCGATGCTCGCGCTGGGTCTGGCGCACGTGCTGTACTACTACATTCTGCGAATTCCGCAGCAGCAAGCCGCTCAACGGAGCGCATCCGACATTCGACCGGCCCGGCGACCCGGCAATCGGATGTTAACGATGCTGTCGCTGCTGGGCGCGGCGCTCGTGCTGATCGCCCTGTTCGTGACGCCGCACGGCGGACAATTCTCAACGCATGTGGATCTATCCATGCTGTCGCCGGCGCCCCGCGTGCTCGAAGTCAGCGCACGTACCGCAAACATCGACATCATAATCGGCGATTTTCCGAAACCGCAAATGCTCGTGGACGGTGAGCTGCATGGGTTTGGCCTGCCAGCGAGCCGACTGGATGCGACCACGCAATTCCGCGCCGAACCGATCCCGACCTTGAGCTACCGCATCGAACAGCGAGGCTGGATCACCGATCTGGATGCTTCGGCTACTATCCACGTGCCACCGGGCGAGCTGCGGCGCGTCGTTGTGCAGCTGCAGCGTGGCAACATTCGCGTGACTGATACCACGCGTGATCGCGTAGTCAACAGCGGAAGAATACAGCTCGATCTGCACACGGCTGCAGGGCATGTGCAGCCGCCAGACAGGCAATAGGACACGCCGCCTTGCGGTTGCCGATCAGTTCAGATCGCGTGACAGGATAAGTTTGAGCACAACTTTGTTGGTGGCGCCCGTCAGACCCAGGCCGACGCCGCCCTCGACGACCACGGCTTGCCGTTGCAATCGAAGAGCCCGAACAACTGGTGTTACTGAGTGGATGCGTAGAACTCACGCAATGCGCCGAAGTCGTCGTACTCTTCCGCCGCGACGGCCCAGGTCTTGCTGAAGTGGTAGGCGACCCGCGTCGCCGGGGCGAAATCGAGCTCCGAAAATCCTTTGTATGAGTTATCCAGGATCGGATTGACGATGACGTCCAGTGGGCCCAGATGCCAACCGAGGACCGGGCGGATTTCCTGCGTGCAGCGGTTTTGATTCCAGTGCTCGGTGTTGTAGCTGAACTCGAAATTCACCCCGTAGGTAAAGTGCTGGTTGGCGGCATCCGGTTCAACAAACAGCGCACGCAGCTTGAAACCGTTGAACGTCGGGGCGCCGTTGCCGGCGAGGCTGTACAGGGGCGTATAAAGACCCGCCTCAAACCACGGGGCCACGCCCTACGCCCACCCCGGGACCCCGTTGAGCGTGTGTGGTTTGGAACGATGCCACCGGCGTAATCCGTACCCGTGCGGCCGTCCGGCGTGTAATTGTCGTGCCAGGTCAGGTTGAAGCTGCCCGGTGCGGCGATTTGCGCGTCATAGACCTGAATCTCGTCGGTTTGTGCACGCGCGACTGGCGCATCTGCGCCGACTTCGCCCAGCCTCTGATCGGCATTGCACGCAGGCTGTAAGTCAACGAACCGTTCAGTGCCGATCTGAGCAACACGACATACGCCCTGGATTCCACGACGATCGACTTGTCGCTTTCGCTGTCTTCTTAGGCGCCGTTTTGAACCACCAAGGCAGCGGTCAAGATGCACACCCTGCCGGATCTGCGCGGCAGTGCCCGCAATGAAGATCTGCGCGCTGTTCAAGGCCGGGATAAGCCCGGCTCAGGGCGGCGGTGCCACCTCCGAACACTAGCCGGGGCGGCGCCGTATCGAGCGCGGCGATCGCGGCCAGGGCTTTGACGATGTGGAAGTCCTTCTCGACCAGCGCCGGGCTCGGCAAACTGATGTGCGCCTGGACTTCGAGCAGCTCCTGCACGGTGATGTCATCGGTCAAGAACGAGCTGCGAGTTCCCGTAACGGAGCTGCCGCGAAAATCGACCCTTGACCCGCACGACCGCGTTAAATGGCAACTGCGTCGAGCGGCCTTCGTTGTAAGCCTTCTCCGCTTCGATTGGCTCCCACTCCACGCCGAGCTTGGTGAGCGCTTGGCGCGCCGCCCCAGCGAAGCCGCTCGGGCTGTTCAGGATCGGCGCGCCGGACAGCTGCGACATGAAGGGCCGTCCGTAGACGCCATATCCGAGCCGCAGCAGGCGCTTCTCGCGCACGAGCATGCGCAGCACGCGCAACACCTCATCCTCGCCGCCGAGATCACGGAACTCGCGCGTCAGGAACACGTTATCCCGTTTCCGGGCAATCCGCGCCTCGACCCTCTCGCGCAATGTCTTCCGGTTCCGCATCTTTCGTCCGTCTGCAAAAACCCGACATTCATGACAGACAAACACCCGACATAGTTAAAGCTAAAAGTTTAGGCATATCAAGAAGTTGCGGAAAGGCGAGTTTTCGGCTTTATGAGTCAGTCCCGCCGCGAAACCTGGCGGGTCAGATATGAACTACTGTCGTAGCCTCCTGACTTATGTGCGCTGGCGTACGGCTGAAGGATGTCTACATCTGTACGCTAACATGGGTAGGCTATAATTATTTCTCGCATGCAATTGAGAGGGGGCGCCATGCTCAAGTCTTTCGTTCTCAGGTCGTTCGCCGCGCTGATTCTGGTGGCTGCTGCGGGAGCCGTCGCGCAGGCGGATCCCGTGGCCGTCCAGCAGCAGCTGTTAGACGCGCTCGCGCGGGGCGATGTGGCGGGGGCGCTCGCATTATTTTCCGAGGATGCAGTAATCGATACGGAAAGCGGCCTGTGTGCGATGGCCCCGTGCGTGGGCAAGGCCGCCATCCAGAAGGATCTCGAGCGTTACGTGGCGGACAAAAGTCGTCGCAGTACCCCGCTCAACACATATGTCTCCGGCAACGTCCTGGTCACGCGCTTTGAAGCCCGCAGTGCCACCATCCAGAAGGCTGGAGTCGACCGCATCATCCTCTGGGGGATTCGCGAGATGCGAGGGGATAAAATCGCGTCTGTACGCTGCTGTATGCCGGAACGCACGGACTCGCAGACGGCCCGCTTCCTCGAATGGGAATATGCGCATCCGTCGACCAAATAAGGCGCCCCCGCCGTTGCTACACCTCATCATCATGGATCCTGGTGGTGCAGGTGCCCACAGCTGCCGTCATGCTAGGGGTGTACGACAAGATAAAGGAGGCCAGTGATGCGTAAATGGACTGTTGCACTCTTGATCCTCAGCAGCTTGCTGAGTGGATGCATTGGGTATGGGTTTCGAGGGGGAGGGGGACGCGGAGGGGGAGGCAATTACTATCATCATCAGGATTGGCGCTAGAAGAGGCCTCGCTGAAACGTTATCAGCGGTGCGTGCGGTTCATGCCAGTTCACAAGGCTCCGGTCCGCAATGTCATCGAGAAAGTGGCGTAGCGAAAGTATTCGAATCTCCTGATACGTCTCCAATTTGAGCATAGCCGGATCCCTCGTGACGATGACGTCGGCCTGACCCGCCACAGCGCACTCGAGAATGCGGTTATCCGGCTCGTCGTCGAGCACTGCCAGCTGACGGCGGGCAGCTACGTGTTCGGCTAAATCCGACAGAAAGACCGCAGTTCTGGAAATCTCCTCCGGGCCACGCGAAAACTTGAGTGCCAGTGCGCGCAGCACCTCGTGGAGGTCTCTTTGGAAATGCTGAGGTTCACCAGGCCGTCGATGACCAGGTCGACAGCGCGTTCACCCTGACCATCAGGGATCGCCAGGGCGGAAACGAAGATGTTGGTGTCAAAGACCGCTTTCAACGGCGGAGCAGGCGCTCGAGTTCCCGCGCGGACAGCACGCCCTTGGCGCGAGCGCGGGCCGACCAGTAACCCTGCGATTCGCGAAATTCACTATGCAGCCGTGATCGCTTCAGCACGCGTAGCGCGTCCTGAACCACGCAGCTCAATGATTTATTCTCTTCGCGCGCAATGGCTTCGGCGTCGGCAGCGAGATCCGCGGGCATCCCTTCTCAGCTGCTCGAGCGTCGTCCGGGCATAGCCGCAGATGAGCGCCTTACGGCACAAGCAAACGCGCAGATCGGTGTCGCGAAAGCAGCCTACATACCAACCGTCACGTTAAGCGCGGCTGCAGGATTCGAAAGTACCTCATCGGCGAACTGGCTGACATGGCCAAGCCGCTTCTGGTCGGTCGGTCCGACGGTGGCGGCAACGCCCTTCGGTGCCGGCTTGCGCAAGGCGACGGTCGAGCAGTACCCCGGCCGCCGACGATCAAATGGCCGCAAACTATCGGCAGACCATATTGACCGCATTCCGGCAGGTCGAAGACAAGCTCGCGGCGCTGCGCATCCTGTCACTCAAGATTCGGCAACAGGACGCGGCGGTCACTTCGGCGCAGCGATATCTGGCGATCGCCACCGACCGCATTAGATTGGCGATCGGTCCGTACCTCGACGTGTTCGGCGCTCAAACCACGCTGTTGAGCAACCAGCAGACCGCTGTGAATCTGCGCATGCAACAACTTACCGACAGCGATCAACTGATTGAGGCACTCGGGGGAGGCTCGGATGCATCGCAGATGCCCTCGCCGCAAGACATCGCCGCGAAATCGCCTTAGAGCGGATGGGCCACCTCCCAGCATGACTCTGGCGACCGAGAGCCGCCGCCTTGGCTCCGGGGCACTGCAGAATCGGGGGTCCATCCGGCCGCGCAGCGAGTAAGATGTCGCCGTCTGCGATGCGCATCAATCAACGCACAACCACGGAGGATGGTTATGTTGGGGAAAAGATGGGCAATTCTATGCGCGCTCGGCGCCAGCGGGGTAGCCGTGGCGCTGGCGCTTGCCGGGGAAATACCGCAGCTCAATGTCAAGCTGGGACTGTGGGAAATCAGCACGCATCCCCAGGTCAGCGGTAATCTGCCGATAACGGACGAGCAACTGCAGAAATTGCCGCCCGATCAGCGCGCCAAGTTCGAGGCAGCCATGCAGGCGGCGATCGCGCGTGGGTCGCAACCCCGCGTCTTAAAGGAGTGTATGACGGCGGAGAAGCGGTCGCGCGGCTTCAACGCCGGCAGCGACCAGTCGAAGAATTGCCAGACGACTTTGGTTACCAATACCCCCAGCGAGTTCGAAGCGCACCATGAATGTTCCACCGAGGACGGTAAGCAATCCACCAGCGTGCACTTTCGAATTGTCAGCTCGGGTCAAGTATCCGGGACCGTGAACTCGCTCATTTCTCATGGCGCGAAGACCATGACGGTCAACAGCACAATGGAAGGGAAATGGCTCGGTGCTGATTGCGGCAGCGTCAAGGATATAGAGATCGAAAAGACCGGGCCATGAGTTCGTGAGCCATGACACGTGCGTCGCAATGATCGTCTGCTGCGTACTGGCGGCCTTCTGCGATGGCATAGATCTGCAGGCCACCGGCGTTCGAGCGCATACATGGGGCGGCAGGCCTGCCCGGCAGCGCGGGTGGTCGTGCTGCCACCAACCCTAAGCCCGGAAGCTTCTTCGCGATCGTGGCGGGAGGTCGGGCAGTACCCACACTGCTGGTCCGGGTCAGCTTCTTTCCGGGTCTGTTGATGCTGTATCTGTCGTCGAGCTGGCTGCGGATGCTGCTGGTCGGCAATGGAATCACTAAGCCGCAGGCGGCCGCTGCGTAGATCGCGTTCAACCTGGGTGGGGGATTAGCGGCGCTGCTGATGGGTCATGTGCTCGAAGGCCGGCTGCGTCGTGCCGATGTAGTCACGACATTCGTAGCATTGCCGGCCCTGGTCATGCTGCTCAGCTGGGCGCCGTCGCAGCTGGGCGTGACCGTGCTGAAGGGATGCGCTCATCTCCGAGCTCGACTCGGCGTGTTAGTCAATTGACACACTGGCGCTGCTGCGCAAATCCCGGATGAGTCATAACAGGTTGTTAGGCCAGATCATGGTGCGCCACATATGGGCGACCGGTGAATTATCAAACCCCAGCCCTTCGGCCGGTTGCTTGAAGTGTCGACCGATTACATCGATGAATTCTTCCGGGTCGACGATCACGTTGGGATCGAACGCATACGCATCATTCAGCGTGATCAGCCGCGAAGTCATGTACCAGCGATGGTTCCTGGCCTCTTCGTAGGCTTGCCGTATGTACGCAGAAGGCTCGTACTCGGGCCCGAAATACTCCCGGTAGGCTTCGGGATAATCGTAACCGACGGCCTCGTCGGGGAAGAACCGCAAGGCCTGGTGATAGCGAACGGCCCAGCTGATTTCTTCGCTGACGTAGGGCTCGATCAGCTGCGCACCCCAGTAGCCGTGATCGGTCCGTATCAGGGCGCCATTGGCTATATCGTGCAGCAGGCAGGCGAGCACGATCTTTTCCTCGAGTCCGGATTGCAGCGCCAGCTTGGCACTTTGCAGCAGATGATCGCGCGTGAACGCGTTGAATCGAAGGCGGAAGAAATCCAGCAGCTGGGGCTTCTCAGGCATCTTCGGCAATGCCGGGTTGTCGCCCATCATGAAGACGCAGTCGGGACCGAGCTGCGCCAACAGCTCGCGCTCGGGTTCGGGCTGGTCGCGGCCGAGCCTCGCGATCGGGTGCGGCAAGATCAGGCGGCGACGGCCGCCCTGCGCAGCTGTCGCCGGGACCGGCTGTTCGCTGCTCGAGTTCCTGTTCATGACACTGCTATTCCGTACGGGCGCCTGCGCAACAGTATGAACCAGCAAGGCCCTGGCCGGTGGGCTGCGCAGAATCATAGCCGGGCCGTACCAGGGTTGCGGATGCCAGGGCTATCATGCACCGCGTCCAGCCGTGGCGCCTTCCCGCCCGTGCCCGCGAACCTCAGGAACACCTATGAATCTTAAAGACTCCAGCCTGATCAAGAGCCAATGCTTCATCGATGGTCACTGGGTCGGTGCGGACAGCGGTGCCGTGCGCGAAGTGCGCAACCCCGCCACCGGGGAACTCCTGATCACGGTGCCCGATGCGGGCATCGCCGAGACCCGTCGCGCGATCGAGGCGGCCAACCGCGCCTTCGGGCCATGGCGTGCCAAGACCGCGGAGGAGCGCGCGCGAGTGCTGCGTCGATGGTATGAGCTGATGATGGCGAATCAGAGCGATCTGGCCTGCGTGATGACCAGTGAGCAGGGCAAGTCATTGGCGGAGTCGCGTGGCGAAATCGGCTATGCGGCGTCCTTCATCGAGTGGTTCGCTGAGGAGGCGCGGCGTGTCGATGGCGATGTCATTGCCTCACCCTGGGCGGACAAACGCATTGTCGTTATTCGCGAGCCGGTCGGTGTCTGCGCCGCGATCACTCCCTGGAATTTTCCCGCGGCGATGATTACCCGCAAAGTGGCGCCGGCCCTGGCCGCGGGCTGCACGATCATCGTCAAGCCGGCCCTGCAGACGCCGCTGTCGGCGCTGGCGATGGCTGAGCTGGCGGCGCGCGCCGGCGTGCCCGCGGGCGTATGCAGCGTCGTGACCGGTGATGCACGCGCGATCGGTGGAGAACTCACCAGCAATCCGATCGTGCGCAAGTTGAGTTTCACCGGCTCGACCGAGACTGGCCGGATCTTGGCTGCGCAGTGCGCCCCGACTTTGAAACGGATGTCGCTCGAGCTCGGCGGTAATGCACCGTTCATCGTGTTCGATGATGCCGACATCGACGCCGCGGTTGAGGGGGCAATCGTGTCGAAATACCGCAATAGCGGCCAGACCTGCGTCTGCGCCAATCGCCTGCTGATACAGGACGGGGTCTATGAGGCTTTCGCGCACAAGCTGGCAGCGGCGGTGGCGAAACTCAAGGTCGGCAACGGCATGGAACCCGGCGTGGAACAAGGACCGCTGATCGACGTGGCCGCGCTGGCCAAGGTCGAGGCGTTGGTGGGCGATGCCCTGAGCCAGGGCGCACGCGCGATCATCGGCGGTCGCCGGCATGCGCTCGGGCGGACTTATTATGAGCCCACCGTACTGGCCGATGTACGCTCTTCGATGCGCCTCGCGCGTGAGGAGGTTTTTGGACCTGTTGCGCCATTGTTTCGCTTTACGCACGAGGCAGACGCGATTTGTATGGCGAACGACACAGAATTCGGCCTGGCAGCGTATTTTTATGCGCGCGATGTCGGTCGCGTCTGGCGTGTTTCGAGCGCGCTCGAGTGCGGTATAGTCGGTATCAACACCGGACTGATCAGCACAGTCGTGGCGCCGTTTGGCGGGGTGAAGCAGTCTGGCATGGGGCGCGAAGGCTCACGCTATGGCATCAACGAATATCTCGATCTGAAATACCTCTGCGTGGGCGGCATCGCCTAGCGGGAGCCATCGAGCTGCGGATATATATACTGAGCACGGCGCAATGATCGTTTGCCATGACTAGCGAGCGCGGGTTTCCAGTGGAGCGGCGGCGACGGCCTTGTTGATCCAGTTCCTGGTCGGCCTGAAAGGTGCAACCCCCGCATCACCGCGCCGAACTTGCAAGGTAACGGGCGCCGCTCCATTTTTTCTTTCGGATCACGCGGCGATGGGCAACCCCAACTCGCGTGCGACCGCGGGATGCACCACCGCACCGCGAACGATATTCAGACCTGCGGCAAGTCCGAGATCCTCCGCCGTGGCGCGCTCCCAGCCTTTATCCGCCAGCGCTTTGACGTAAGGCAACGTCGCATTGTTGAGCGCGAAGGCGGAAGTGCGCGGCAGAGCGCCGGGCATGTTGGTGACGCAATAATGGATGACGCCATCGACCACATAGATCGGTGCTGCGTGCGTGGTGGGTCGACTGGTCTGAAAGCAGCCGCCTTGATCGATGGCAATGTCGACCACGACCGAGCCGGGCCGCATGCGCCTGATCATGGCGGCGGTCACCACCTTCGGTGCGGCAGCGCCCGGCAACAGCACCGCGCCGATGACCAGATCGGCATCAGCGACGGCCCGCTCAATGGTGTCCGCCGTGGAAAACAGCGTACGCACGGCACCGCGGAATTGAGCATCCAATTCACGTAAGCGGCGGATCGAGCGATCGATCGCGGTGACATCGGCCCGCAAGCCGTGCGCCATCTCGATGGCGTTGGTGCCGGCAACACCGGCTCCGATCACCACCACTTTGGCGGGCGTCACGCCGGGCACGCCGCCCAGCAGCACGCCGCGGCCGCCGTTGCCCTGCTGCAGATACTGGGCGCCGACCTGTATGGACATGCGTCCCGCCACTTCGCTCATCGGCATCAGCAGCGGCAGGGAGCCGTCGGCTGCGGTCACGGTCTCATAGGCGATCGCGACGCATTGCGATTTGATCAGGGCTTCAGCCTGTGGGCGATCCGCGGCCAAATGCAGATAGGTGAACAGCACCTGATCGCGCCGTAAGCGGGCGCATTCGCCCAGCTGCGGTTCCTTCACTTTGACGATCAGCTGCGAGTCGTTGAAGACGGCATCGGCGCTGGGCGCGATCCTGCCACCCGCATTGCGGTAGTCCTCGTCGCTGCAATCGATGCCGGTGCCGGCGCCGCTCTGCACCAGCACCTCGTGGCCGCTGGCGATGAGTTCGCGTACCGCCGCCGGCACCAGCCCGACGCGATACTCATGAACTTTGATTTCCTTGGGGACGCCGATTCTCATTGCTGCTCTCCCGATGGCGCTGCTGCTCGCACGCTCGATCACTGATTGTGATCCCTTACGGTGGCAGCCGATTGCAAAACGGGCCAAGAAATGACATTAAAATAGCAGATTCTTGCGTAAGACTTATGTATATTGAAGGTATATGCAACTAGACCGCGCCGATCGCAAGATTCTCCGCGAACTGCAACGCGACGCCAAGCAGTCCAATGCGGCACTCGCGGCGCGCGTCGGCCTGTCGGAATCCGCGTGCCTACGACGTGTGCGCCTGCTGGAGCAAGCCGGTGTCATCGAGCGCTACACCGCGATGCTCTGTCCTCCCAAGGTTGGCGTCACCGTCGGCTTCATCATCCGCATCACTCTGAAGGGGCAGACCGACCGCGATCTGGGCGCGTTCGAGCAGGCGGTGCAGGCGGTCGCGGAAGTCACCGAGTGCGATCTGACCACCGGCGAATCGGACTACGTGCTGCGGGTGGTGGCGCGTGATGCGGCGGACTTCGAGCGCCTGCACAGCAAGGTTCTGACCAAGCTGCCCGGTGTGGCGCGCGTGGACTCGAGCTTCGTACTGCGCTCGGTGGTGAAGAATGCCGGCCTGCCGATCGAGGGCTAATAGTAACAAATGAAACCAGTGTACAATGGCCGGCAAATGGAGCCGATGGGCTCTAGGATCACGGGGGCGCTGCATGGGCCAGGATCTCTACGATAATCCGCTCGGCACCGATGGCTTCGAATTCGTCGAGTTCACCAGTCCCGATCCGATCGCGTTGGGTAAGCTGTTCGAAGCCATGGGCTTTACCGCGGTGGCCCGCCACCGGTCGAAGAACGTGCTGCGCTACAAGCAGGGCGATATCGACTTCATTCTGAATATGGAGCCGCGCGGTCAGGCGGCCGAATTTCGCGGCGCTCACGGTCCATCGATCAATGCCATGGCGTTTCGTGTGCGCGACGCCGCCGCGGCGCTGCGACTCGCGATTGAGCGCGGCGCCAAGGAGGCCAAGGGCTCGATCGGGCCGATGGAGCTGAACATTCCGGTCATCGAAGGCATCGGCGGCTCCTATCTGTACCTGGTCGACCGCTACGGAGCGCAGGAGATCTACGACGTGGACTTCGTGGCAATTCCCGGGGCCGTCGCCCGCGAACAGTCCAGTGGTGCCGGGCTCACGTATATCGATCATCTGACGCATAACGTCAATCGCGGCAACATGAAGACCTGGGCGGACTTCTACGAGCAGGTGTTCAACTTCCGCGAGATCCGTTATTTCGACATCGAGGGCAAGGCCACCGGGCTGTTCTCGAAGGCCATGACGAGTCCGGACGGCAAGATCCGCATTCCGCTCAACGAAAGCCAGGACGACAAGTCCCAGATCGAGGAATTCCTGCACGACTACAAGGGCGAGGGCATCCAGCACGTCGCGCTCGGCACCGAGGACATCTACGCGACGGTCGACCGCATGCGCGAGCGCGGCGTGAAGTTTCAGCATACCCCCGACTCTTATTATACGGCGCTTGATCAGCGCGTTGCCGGTCACGGCGAGGAGCTCACGCGCCTGCGCGAGCGGCGCATCCTGCTCGACGGCGCGCCGACCCAGGGACAGGGCCTGCTGCTGCAGATTTTCACGCAGAACGTGGTCGGCCCATGCTTCTTCGAAATCATTCAACGCAAGGGCAATGAGGGCTTCGGGGAAGGCAACTTCAAGGCGCTGTTCGAGTCGCTGGAGCTCGATCAGGTGCGCCGCGGTGTGCTGTCGCTCGGCCCGGGGGCTGGCAAGGTGTCATGAGCAGCGCCGTGGAACCGCGGGTGGGCGCCGAGCTGTCGTATCAGAGCGGATTCGGCAACTACTTCTCGAGTGAGGCGTTAGCGGGAGCCCTGCCGGAACAGAATTCGCCGCAGCGCTGTCCCTATGGTCTGTACGCCGAGCAGTTGTCCGGCACGGCATTCACCGCGCCCCGAAGCGCCAATCGACGTTCCTGGCTCTACCGGATCCGGCCGGCGGTGACGCATCGTGCGTTCCGGCCGATGGACCATGGCCACATCGGCAGCGACTTCTCCGAGGTGACCACGCCTCCGAACCAGATGCGCTGGAGCGCGCTGCCGATACCGGCCAAGCCGACCGATTTTCTCGAGGGCCTTGTGACCCTGGGCGGCAATGGCGATCCGCACGCGCAAAGCGGCTGCGCGATCCACGTCTATGCCGCGAACCGCTCGATGAGGCGGCGAGCCTTCTATAGCGCCGACGGCGAACTGCTGATCGTGCCGCAGCAGGGGCGGTTGCTGCTCGTGAGCGAGCTGGGGCGGCTGGCGGTGGAGCCGCTCGAGATTGCGGTTATTCCGCGCGGGCTGCGCTTCCGCGTCGAACTTCGCGATGGCGCCGCACGCGGCTACGTCTGCGAAAATTTTGGCGCCGCATTTCGTCTGCCGGACCTCGGTCCCATCGGCTCGAACGGGCTGGCCTGCGAGCGCGATTTTCGTACACCCGTGGCCTGGTACGAAGACCGGGACGAACAGTATGAACTGGTCGCGAAGTTCATGGGCCGGCTATGGGCGGCGGACATGGACCACTCACCCTTCGATGTCGTGGCCTGGCGCGGCAATCTGGCGCCATACAAGTACGATCTTCGCCGCTTCAACACCATCGGCTCGATCAGCTTCGACCATCCGGATCCATCGATCTTTCTGGTGCTGCAATCCATTACCGACACAGCGGGAGTCGACGGCATCGATTTCGTGATCTTTCCGCCACGCTGGCTCGCCATGGAGCATACGTTCCGTCCGCCGTGGTTCCATCGCAATATCGCCAGCGAATTCATGGGACTTATCGAGGGTGTGTACGATGCCAAGGCCGATGGCTTCCTGCCTGGAGGCGCCTCACTGCACAATTGCATGAGCGGCCACGGTCCGGATGTCGCGACGGTCGACAGCGCGAGCCATGCGGATACCACGCAACCGGAGCACATCACCGGCACCATGGCTTTCATGTTCGAGACGCGTTGCGTCATCCGGCCGACACGATACGCGCTCGAGTCGGCGCTGCTGCAGCGCGATTATTTCGAATGCTGGCAGGGGCTGCCGAAGCACTTCAATCCGCAGCAGCGCTGATGTCCTCGCCGGTGAGCCGCCATGGCGCTGAATGAAACGCACGACCCGCGACTGGACAGCTGGGTCGCTTCCGCCAACGCTCCCGGAACGGATTTCCCGATACAGAACCTGCCGCTGGCCGAGTTCCGACGCGCCGGCAGCACCGAGGCGTTTCGTGGCGGCGTCGCGATCGGGGATCAGATTCTGGATCTGGCAGCGGCGCTGAAAGCCGGTGTATTTAGCGTCGCTACCGTGGGACCGACTGCCGCAGGAGCGGCTATGGCCGCTGCCCATCCGGTTCTGAACGAACTCATGGCGGCCGGGCCGCAGACCTGGTCGGCGCTGCGCCTGGCGCTGTCGCGTATCCTGCGATCGGGCTCGACACAGCGGGCGGCATTGGCATCGTGTCTGCTGCCGCAAGCCCAGGCGCAATACGCGTTGCCGGCGCGCATCGGCGATTACACCGATTTCTATACCTCGATCCATCACGCGACTGCAGTCGGACGTTTGTTTCGTCCCGACAATCCGCTGCTGCCCAATTACAAGTGGATGCCGATTGGCTATCACGGTCGCTCGTCTTCGATCGCAATCTCCGGGCAGCAGTTTCCGCGGCCTTCGGGGCAGATCCTCGCCGGCGGCGCCGCGGCGCCGACGCTCGCGGCCAGCCAGCGACTCGACTACGAACTCGAACTCGGCGTGTTCATCGGATCCGGCAACGCACTGGGAACCGCGATCGCCGTCGAGGATGCCGAGTCGCATGTGTTCGGGCTGTGCCTGCTCAACGACTGGTCGGCGCGCGACCTGCAGGCCTGGGAGTACCAGCCTCTCGGGCCGTTTCTCGGCAAGAACTTCGCGACCACGATTTCGCCGTGGATCGTAACGCTCGAGGCCATGGGGCCTTACCGCGTCCCGTGGACGCGACCGGCCGAAGATCCGCCACCGCTGGCTTACCTGGATTCGCCTGAAGTGCGCAGGAATGGCGCGATCGACATACAACTCGAGACCTTGCTGGAGACCCAGGCGATGCGCCGGGCGGGGCGAGTGCCCTGCCGCCTGTCGCACAGCAACTTCAGGCATGCCTACTGGAACATTGCGCAAATGGTGGCGCATCACACCGTCAACGGCTGCAACCTGCAACCCGGCGATCTGCTTGGCACCGGCACGCAGTCGGGCCCGGAAGCCACCGAGGCCGGATCGCTGTTGGAGTTATCTGCCGGCGGCAAACGGCCGCTGACATTGCCCGACGGCGAAACACGGCGATTTCTGGAAGATGGCGATGCGGTGATCATGCGCGGCTGGTGTGAGCGCGCGGGCGCGGCGCGCCTCGGATTCGGCGAGCTCGTAGGCCGCGTGCTCAGTGCACGCAGTTGAGGTGGTGATCCCGATGATTAAGCTTTACACATACTTTCGCAGCTCGGCGGCCTTCCGCGTACGTATCGCGCTCAACTACAAAGAGCTGCAGTACCAGTCCATACCGGTGAATCTGCTGCGCGGCGGCGGCGAGCAGCACAGTGCGGCCTTTGGTGAGCGCAATCCGGCGCGGATGGTGCCGGTGCTGGAGGACGGCGCGCTGACGCTGACGCAGTCGCTCGCGATCATCGAATATCTGGAGGAGACGCATCCCACACCGGCGCTGCTGCCGCGGGATGCGGCGGCGCGCGCCAGGGTGCGCGCGCTGGCATTGAGCATCGCCTGCGATATCCATCCGCTCAACAACGTGCGGGTGCTGCGCTATCTCAAGGCGCCACTCGGGATCGACGAGGCGCGCCGCGGCGAATGGTCGCGCCACTGGATCGCGCTCGGCTTTGCTGCGCTCGAGCGTGTGCTGGCGAAGGCTGATACGGCCGGGGACTGCTGCTACGGCGATGCGCCGACGCTGGCCGATTGCTGCCTGATACCGCAGGTGTTCAATGCGCAGCGCGTGGATTGTCCGCTCGAGCCGTTTCCGACCATCCGGCGCATCTATGAGCACTGCATGCGGCAGGAAGTCTTTGCGCGCGCGGCGCCGGCGGCCCAGAGTGATGCCGAGTAGCACTGGCAGCAGACTGCGCCTGCAGGATTACCTGCCGTATCGGCTGTCGGTCGCAGCGAATGCGGTGTCGCGGCTCATTGCCCGGGCTTATGAGAACCAATTCGGTCTCAAAAATCCGCAGTGGCGTCTGCTGGCGGTGTTGGCCGATGAGGGGCCGCTGACGCAGCAAACGCTTTGCGGCCGCACGATCATGGACAAGGTGACGGTCATGCGCGCCGCGCAGGGCCTGCTGCGTCGCCGCCTGGTCAAGCGGTTGCCGAACGCCGAGGACGGACGCTCGCACCGCCTGATGATGACTGCCGCCGGTAAACGCCTGTACGATCGAATCGTACCGCTGGCGCTGGCGTACGAAGCGCAACTGCTGGCCGGTATCGAGCGCCGCGATGTCGCCCGCTTCGAACAGCTGCTGCGGCGGCTCGAACAGGCGGCAAGTGCCCGCGGGCAGGGATGATAAAGGCGCGCCAGGGCGCCGTAAGTCCGGTATTAATTCAGTTTAATCTTCCGGCCATGTCGACTTAACCGGTCGGCCGTTACCCTGCCCAGGTGACAGCGCATCATCTGGCCGGGCGGGCATACCGCGGATGCCTGCTTTTTGGCTTAGCTTTAAGTTCTGGCGCCTGCAGCGTCGGGCCGGCGTATCGGCATCCTACGGTGGCCACGCCGGTGGTCTGGCAGAATGCACCGGCCGGCGTGAGCGCCGACTGGCCTGCCGCCGACTGGTGGCATAGCTTTGGCTCGGCGCAGCTCGATGACTACATCGCGCGTGCCCAGTCCGGTAACGACGACATTGCCGCGGCCATCGCGCGGATACGCCAGGCGGATGCGCTGGCGCGGATCGCCGGTGCGGCGCTGCTGCCCACGCTCGATGCGGGCGCCGCGGCGTCTCGCCAACGCCAGCTGGTCGCCACCGGCGGACCGCCGGTCACTTATAATGAGTACCTGCCGGCGGTGACGGCGAGCTACGCGCTCGATTTCTGGGGCAAGAATCGCGCGACCCGCGATGCGGCACTGGACACCGCCCAGGCGAGCCGCTACGACCGGGAGACCATCGCGCTCACCGTGCTGACCAGCGTGGCGCTGACCTATTTCGAGGTGCTCGAACAGCATGACCGGCTCGAGGTCGCGCAGGACGATCTCGCCAACGCTCAGCAGGTGCTCAGCGGCTTGGAACTCGAGCAGACTGTCGGCACCGCGACCGCGCTCGATGTGGCGCAGCAGGCAACCACGGTGGCGACGCTGAATGCGTCGATTCCACCGCTGGCGCAGCAGCTGCAGCAGAACATCGATGCGCTCGCGATCCTGGTCGGCCAGTTGCCGGAATCGATCGACGTCGGCGGCGGCAGCCTGCAGCAGCTCACGCCGCCGCCGATCACGGCCGGTCTGCCGTCGGAGCTGCTGGCGCGGCGGCCGGATGTGGCGGAAGCCGAGGCGCAGCTGATGGCGGCTAATGCCAACATTGCCGTGGCGCGGGCCGCGTATTTTCCGACCATCGACCTGACGGCGAGCGGCGGTTACGCGAGCACGGCCCTGGGTACGCTGCTGTTGCCGCAGAGCCGTGTGTTCTCACTTACGGCGGCGATCAGTGAGACCATCTTCGATGCCGGCGCGCGCCGTGGCCAGGTCGAATACTCGCGGGCGCGCTATGCGGAGCTGCTGTCGGATTATCATAAGACCGTACTGACGGCGCTCGGCAATGTCGAGGACGCGCTGGTAGCCGTGCAGCAGACGTCGGAGCAGGAGCTGCGGCAGCACATAGCGGTCGACAAGGCGCGCCGCGCCTTCGAGTTCTCACAGCTGCAGATGCAGGCCGGCACCATCAACGTGTTGACAATGTTGAATACCGAGACGGCGCTGTTTACGGCCCAGGACACTCTGGTGCAGGTGAAGTATCAGCACCTGCAGGCTCTAGTGAACCTATTTCAGGCCCTCGGGGGTGGCTGGCGACCAGCACAGCCGGATAAATGAGCGGATCCATCGAAGGCGCGGCAAACATCCGGTATCGGCGCGTATTGCTCGGCGTCGCCGCGGCGCTGGTGGTCGCGCTCGGCTGGGTATGGCTGTCGCACAAGCCGGCCACGGCCGCGGGGCCGGCCCCCGGTCCGCCCGCGGTGGCGGTCGAGACGGCCGTGGCTACGCGCCGTGATGTCCCGGTCTATCTGGAAGGCCTTGGTAACGTCCAAGCCTTTTATACCGCGAAGATCACAGCTCGCGTCGACGGCCAGTTGGAACGCGTCGGCTTCGTCGAGGGTCAGCTGGTCAAGAAAGGCGATCTGCTGGCGCAGATCGATCCGCGTCCGCTGCAGGCTGCGCTCGACCAGGCCACCGGTATGGAGGCCAAGGACGCCGCGCAGCTGGATAGTGCCAAGCGCGATCTGCAGCGCTATATGGTGCTGGCGCCGCAGAATCTGACCAGTCAACAGGTGCTCGATACGCAACGGGCGCTGGTGGCGCAGCTGCAGGCGCAGCTTCAGGTCGACCGGGCCTCGATCGACAATGCGCGCACACAGCTCGCCTACGCGAGCATCACCGCACCGTTCTCGGGGCGCACCGGCATCCGCCTGGTCGATCCCGGCAACATCGTCCACGCCGCCGACACCACCGGCATTGTCGTGGTCACGCAAATGCAGCCGATATCGATCGTGTTTACGCTGCCCGAGGATGTGGTACTGCAGATCAATCAGGCGCTGGCTGCGGGCGAAGTCGGCGTGACGGCGCTGTCGCGCGACGACCGGACTCAGCTCGACACCGGTATGCTGACCCTGATCGACAATGAAATCGATCCCACGACGGGCACGGTGCGCCTGAAGGCGACCTTTCCGAACGCGCGCAATGCCCTATGGCCGGGCCAGTTCGTGAACGTTCGTGTGCTGCTGCACCAGCGGCGCGACGCCGTGACGCTGCCGACGGCCGCGGTCGAGCGTGGACCCGAGGGTCTGTTCACCTATGTCGTCAAAGCCGATTCCACGGTCGAGGCGAGGCCGATCAAGACCGCCGAAGACAGCGAGGGCGTCACGGTCGTGACCGACGGTTTGGAGTCCGGCGAGCGCGTCGTGACGACCAATCAATATCGGCTGCAGCCGGGCGCGCACGTGCGCATGCTGGCCGCAGCCGCTTCGGCGGCCAACGCGCAGCAGGCGCCACCGCAGGACGCCGACGCTCAGGCTTCGAAGGTCGTGCAGCGCCTGGCGCCATGAACATCTCCGAGCCCTTCGTCCGGCGGCCGATCGCGACCTCGCTGCTGATGGGAGGCATTCTCCTGATCGGCATCGTGGCCTGGCCACTGCTGCCGGTGGCGCCGTTGCCGCAGGTGGACTTTCCGACGATCGTCGTGACCGCGCAGCTTCCCGGGGCCAGCCCGGAGACCATGGCTTCATCGGTGGCGACGCCGCTGGAATACCAGTTCGCGCAGATTCCCGGCCTGTCGCAGATGACCTCCACCAGCGTGCTCGGCACCGCGCAGATCACGCTGCAGTTCGGCCTCGATCGAAGCATCAATGGCGCCGCGCAGGATATCCAGTCGGCCATCGATGCCGCGGGCGGCCAGCTGCCGAAGAATCTGCCGAGCCCGCCTTCCTATAAAAAGGTCAACCCGGCCGATTCGCCGATACTGATCCTCGCGGTGCACTCCGACGTACTGCCGCTCACCACCGTGGACGACTACTGCGAGAACGTGATCGCACAGCGGCTGTCGCAGATTTCCGGGGTTGCATCGGTGACGCTCGGCGGCCAGCAGAAGCCCGCGGTGCGCGTGCAGGTGGATCCGGCCAAGATCGCCGCCCTCGGCATCCAGCTCGAAGACGTGGCCGGCGTCATCAGCCTGGCGACCGTCGATGCACCCAAGGGCTCGATTAACGGTGAGCTGCATAGTTTCGCCATCTACGACAACGATCAGCTGCTGCAGGCCGCACCCTGGAACGACGTGGTCGTCGCCTATAAGAATGGTGCGCCGGTGCGAATCCGCGATATCGGCATCGCGGTCGATGCCGCCGAGAACAACCAGATGCTCGGCTGGCAGAACAACAAGTCCGGCATTTTGCTCCTGGTCTTCAAGCAGGCGGGCGCCAATGTCATCGACGTCGTGGCAAGCGTCAAGAGGCTGCTGCCGCAGACGCTGCTGTCGGTGCCGCCCTCGATCAAAGTCGACCAGGTCGTGGACCGCACCACGACCATCCAGGCTTCGGTGCATGACGTGGAGTTCACGCTGGTACTGACGATCGCGCTGGTCGTCATGGTGATCTTTCTGTTCCTGCGCACCGCCTGGGCCACGATCATTCCCGGCGTCACCGTGCCGCTGTCGCTGCTGGGCACGGCGGCGCTGATGTACGTCGTCGGCTACAGCCTCGATAACCTGTCGTTGATGGCGCTTACGATCGCGGTCGGTTTCGTGGTCGACGATGCGATCGTGATGCTGGAGAACATCTACCGGCATATCGAGAGCGGCCTGTCGCCGTTGGAGGCGACGCTCAAGGGCTCGCGCGAGATCGGCTTCACCATCCTGTCGATCAGCATCTCGCTGGTGGCGGTATTCATCCCGCTGCTGCTGATGGGCGGCATCGTCGGCCGGCTGTTCCGCGAGTTCGCGGTGACGGTCACGATGACGATTGCGGTGTCGGCTTTCGTCGCGCTGACGCTCTCGCCTACCATGTGCGCGCTGTTCCTGCGCAATGAAAAGCAAGTGCAGCACGGGCGGCTGTACCTCGCGATCGAGGCCGGTTTCGACCGCGTGCTTGCGCTCTACACACGTGGCCTGGACTTCGTGCTGCGCCACCAGCGTGCCACCCTGATGACGTTTGTGGCGACCGTGGCGCTCACGATGGTGCTGTACGTGCTGATACCGAAAGGGTTCTTCCCGCAGCAGGATACCGGCATCATCGTCGGCCTGTCGGACGCGCCGCAGGACGTCTCGTTCAGCGAAATGGTCCGACGCGAGCATCTGCTGACCGACGTCCTGGCCCGCGATCCGGACGTGCAGAGCTGGGCCACGGCGATCGGCGGCAGCCGCTCGCTCAACAATGGCTTCGTGGCCATCAGCCTCAAACCGCGCGATCAACGCGCCGACAGCGCCGATCAGGTCATCGCCCGATTGCGCCGCGAGATCGCCCGCGTGCCGGGCGCGACGATATTCCTGCAGGCCGCGCAGGACCTCAACGTCGGCGGCCGCCTGGCGCGCACGCAGTATCAATACACGCTGCAGGACGCGGACCTGAACGAACTCAATGAGTGGGCGCCGAGGCTGCTGGCGCAGCTGCAGAAGCTGCCGATGCTGCGCGATGCGGCGTCGGATCAACAGACCGACAGTTCGATGTTGTCGCTGACCATCGATCGCGATCAGGCCGCGCGTTTCGGCATTCAGCCGTCGCTGATCGATCAGACCCTGGATGATGCCTTCGGCCAGCGCCAGGTGACGCAGTATTTCACACAGCTCAACGCCTACCACGTGATCCTGGAAATCACCCCGTCGCTGCAGGCCGATCCGCAGTCGCTGTCGAAGATCTACGTCAAATCACCGGTCACCGGCCAGATGGTGCCGCTGTCGACCTTCGTCAAGTACGACACGCAGCACGTGACCTTCCTGTCGATCAATCACCAGGGTCAATTCCCGGCGGTCACGCTGTCGTTCAACCTCGGGCCCGGGGTGGCGCTGGGCGACGCCGTCGATGCGATCAACAAGGCGGCGGCGGCAATCCGCATGCCGTCGACGATTACCGGGAGTTTCCAGGGCACGGCGCAGGCCTTTCAGAGCTCGCTCAAGACCGAGCCTTATCTGATCCTGGCGGCGTTGGTCGTGGTCTACATCATTCTCGGCATGCTGTACGAGAGTTACATTCACCCGCTGACCATTCTGTCGACCTTACCCTCGGCCGGCGTCGGTGCGTTGCTGGTGCTGCTGCTGTTTCATTTCGATCTGTCGGTAATCGCGCTGATCGGCATCATCCTGTTGATTGGCATCGTCAAGAAGAACGGTATCATGATGGTGGACTTTGCGATCCAGGCCGAGCGCGAGCAGCATCTGTCCCCGGAAGCGTCGATACGGCAGGCCTGTCTGCTGCGCTTCCGGCCGATCATGATGACGACCATGGCGGCGCTGCTCGGCTCCCTGCCGCTGATGCTCGAGCATGGTACCGGTTCCGAGTTGCGCCAGCCGCTGGGGTACACCATGGTCGGTGGATTGATCCTGAGCCAGGCCATGACGCTGTTCACGACACCAGTGATTTATCTGTATCTGGACCAGTTCACCGGCCAGCGGCGGCGTGCGCATGCCGCCGCGGCGGCCGGCGCGCCAGCCCACCCGTTGATCCAAGGAGCCTCATGAAAGTACTGTTGGTCGAGGACAATGAGCGCGTGACCCAGTTCGTGGTCAAGGGCCTGCAGGAGGCTGGCCATACCGCCGACCATGCGGCGAACGGCCGCGACGGCATGTTTCTCGCTGCCAGCGAGCCTTACGATGTCATCATCATGGATCGTATGCTGCCAGGGGACATCGATGGACTGGCGATAATTGAAGCCCTGCGCAAGTCGGGCAAGCGCACGCCGATCCTGATCCTGAGCGCATTGTCCGATGTCGATGAGCGCATCCGCGGTCTGCGCGCCGGTGGCGATGACTACCTGACCAAACCATTCGCGTTCGGCGAGCTGCTGGCGCGCCTCGACGCGCTGACGCGACGCGCCCAGGGTGAGAACGCACAGACAAAACTCGAAGTGGCTGACCTGCGCGTGGACTTGCTGACGCGCAAGGTCACGCGCGGTGACCGCAGCCTTACGCTGCAGCCGCGCGAATTCAAGCTGCTCGAGTACCTGATGCGACATGCCGACCAGGTGGTTACGCGCACCATGCTGCTCGAGAACGTCTGGGACTACCACTTCGATCCGCAGACCAACGTGGTCGACGTACACATCAGCAAGCTGCGACAGAAGATCGATGCCGACTTCGAGCGGCCGCTGCTGCGCACGGTGCGCAACGCCGGCTACACGCTGACTTCGCATGAGTGACAGGCGGATGTCATGAAGGTTCCACGGTCCTCCGCCCTGACGCTTTCGGTGGGCTACATCGGCCTCGGGCTGGCGGCGCTGGCGCTGTTTGCCGCGCCGCTCTGGTATGCCTGGCGCGTGACGATCCAGGAGGGCCGCAACGAGATTCTGCAATCCGATGCGCTGCGCCTGACCGAGGTGTTTCGCCGCGAAGGGGCGCCGGGCCTGATCAGCTATATCAACACGCGCGTCGGCATGCAGATCGCCGGCGAGCGTCAGTTGTTGCTGGCCGATGCCGCGCTCAAACCGCTGGCCGGCAATCTCGCGGCCTGGCCGGCGAATGTGCCCGCAAAAGCCGGCACCTACACGGTCAGGTTCGAGCTCGACAACCGCATGACCGATGTCGCCGTGGTGCACGCGCTCCTGGCCGGAGGCTATCACCTGCTCGTCGGCCGCGATACAGCGCGCTACGCGCCGTTGGAGCGGCGCTTCTGGTACGCGCTGGCCGGCGCCGTCGCGATTCTGTCAGTCCTCGGCGCCTTCGGCGGCATCCTGATCCGGCGTGCGTTGATGGCGCGCATTCATGGCATCCGCCAGACTGTTTCGGCGATCATTCAGGGCGATTTGAGTCATCGGCTGCCGACGCATCGCAGCGGCGATGAGCTCAATACCCTGTCGCGGACCATCAACGGCATGCTCGATCAGATCGAGCAGCTGATTCATGGCATACGCAATGTTTCCAATGCGATCGCCCACGATCTGCGCACGCCGCTGGCGGAGCTGCGCTCGCGCCTGGAGGTGCTGGCGCTGACGAAGCCGTCGGCCGAGCACACCTTCGCCGAGATCGACGCGGCGGTGGCTGACGTCGACCAGGTCATCCGCATCTTCAATGCGCTGCTGCGGCTGGCGGAGATCGACAGCGGCCTGCGCCGCTCCGGCTTTGTACCGGTGGATGTAGCCGCGGTCGCCGCCGCGGCGGTCGAGTTCTATCAGCCTGCCGCGGAGCTCAGGGGTACGACCTTATCGCTGGAGATCGCCGGGCCCGCCCCGGTTCGTGGCGATCCGGTATTACTGGCCCAGGCGCTCGGAAACCTCATCGACAACGCACTCAAGTACACGCCCAGGGACGGCACGATCATGGTCGCGGTTCGGGTCGGCGACGGTGGCAGCGTCGAGATCGTGGTCGCGGACAGCGGACCAGGCATTCCGGATGCGGAAAAGCCCAAGGCGGTCGAGCGCTTTTACCGTGGCGATGCGAGTCGCTGCACTCCCGGTGTCGGTTTAGGACTCAGCCTGGTCGATGCGGTGGCCCGGCTGCACGGCAGCGAGCTCAAATTGGAGGACAACCATCCCGGCTTGCGGGCGCGTATCGTTCTGACTCAGGATACGCGAGCGATCACGCGCGCCGCGCGTGCCACCAGCCTAGAGGGAGAATTTCAACATGAGCCTGTCTATCCATGACGCTTCGGTTCCAGTCCTGGTCCGCGCACTCGGCAACCTGGAGGGAGTTCTAGAAAAAGGCCGGCTGCATGCCGAAACCGAGAAAATAGACCCCGCGGTCCTGCTGGGAATGCGGCTGTACCCGAATATGTTTGCCTTCACGCGGCAGGTGCAGGTCGTCTCCGATACGGCCAAGGGCTGCATGGCGCGTCTGGCGGCGGTCGAAGCGCCGAAATACGAGGACACGGAGTCGAGCTTTGCGGAACTCAAGCAGCGGCTCGATAAGACGATCGCCTATGTCAAGGGCTTCGAGCCGCGCCAGCTGGAGGCGGCCGAGAGCCGCGCCGTGGTGCTGAAATTCCCGAACAACACGCTCAATTTCAAGAACGGCTGGGAGTATCTGCTGTCGTTCGTGCTGCCCAACATTTACTTTCACAGCGCGACCGCCTACGACATCCTGCGGCACGCGGGCGTCAAGCTCGGCAAGCCCGACTACCTCGGAAGTATCGGCACTGGCTGAGGGGATGCGATCGCGACGGCGATGGAGTCGTTCGATCACAAGGACGCCACAGAAAGTTCATATTGCCGATACCATTCGGCAATACCCTCCCGCAGATTGCAGGATCTCTCTATCGGGAGCAGGCAACATGGGTCAGAACGATTTTGCCACGCGCAAGGGCTGGGCTTCGCGGCTGGTGGTGGGTTTCTGGTGGTACTCGGTTGCGCCACGTCGTCACTGGCGCACGCGGCGGCGCAGGCTTTCGCGGCGGGCGAGCTGATCGTCCGCGTCGCCCAGTTCCACCGAGCCGGCTGCAGCGACGATGTTGGTCGCATTACCGGGCGTAGCGACAACGCCGGTTGAATAAGTCACTGTATCGGTATTGTTGAATACCGCCATTGCGGGATGGGCAACCATCGACAGCACAATCGCGGCGCCCGCCAGCGGCAGTGCATCCGTTGGCGCCGTACGCGCCAGTAGCTTCTCATCCATGTGACAGCCTCGCTGAGTCGTCCTTTCCTACACTCTGAGAGGGACAGTACCGGAGGCAAGACTGCCGGGTATGACAGGGTTGAGAATATTACGTAACATTCGCCGTGCGCCATGCCGATCGCGCCATCGGAGGAAGTACTGCCCCTGCACGACCCGCCCCCATTTTGCGCCGGCTCGCGCAATCCCGAAGGTTTCAAGACCTACCCGTATCGGGAATAATGGCGGGATCGTGTATGACTCACCGATCTATGTTCCCGGCCATAACGGTCTCGTAGGTTCCGCCATCGTGCGCCGGCTGCGCGCCGACGGCGTGAGTCGCCTGCTGCTGCGCACGCATGATGAACTCGACCTTCGGCGGCAGACTGACGTCGAGCGCTTCTTCGCCGAGCAGCGGCCGCAATACGTGTTCCTGGCGGCGGCGAAGGTTGGCGGCATCGAAGCCAACCGCAGCCATCCAGCGCAGTTCCTGCGCGATAATCTGCAGATCCAGACCAACGTCATCGACGCCGCCTATCGGCACGGCACTCGCAAGCTGCTGTTCCTCGGCTCGAGCTGCATCTATCCGCGGCTCGCGCCGCAGCCGATCCCTGAAGACAGCCTGCTCACCGGGCCGCTCGAACCCACGAATGAGTGGTATGCGATCGCAAAGATCGCCGGCCTGAAGATGTGCCAGGCCTATCGGCGCGAGTTCCAATTCGATGCCATTTGCGCCATGCCGACCAATCTGTACGGGCCTGGGGATAACTTCAGCCTGGTCGACTCGCATGTGCTGCCGGCGCTGATCCGCAAATGCCATGAGGCCAAGCTGCGGCACGCCGAAGCGGTCGAAGTCTGGGGCAGCGGCACGCCGCGGCGCGAGTTCCTGCACGTGGATGACCTGGCCGATGCCTGCGTTTTTCTGATGCGTCAATATAGCGATGAAGGCCCGGTCAACGTCGGCTGGGGCCAAGACGTCAGCATCGCCGAGCTGGCGCGCCTGGTGGCCGACACCGTCGGGTTCGAAGGCGAGCTGCACTTCGATCGTTCCAAGCCCGACGGCACGCCGCGCAAGCTGCTGGATACCTCGCGCCTGACCGCGCTGGGCTGGCAGCCGAAAATTGCTCTCCACGCCGGGCTTGCTTCCACCTACGACTGGTTTCGCGCCCACCAGGAACAGCTGCGGCGTTAGGGGGCGGCGGCGGCAAGGGGTAGGCACGGTCGCGCGGTAGGCGCGTCGGCGCCGAGCCGATAGACTGTGCCGCATGGACTCGAGACTTGCCCAAGAGGCGCGTGAGGCCGTGATGGCTGCAACGCAACGCTTGACTCCGGAGCAGCGTTTGGAGGCGTTCATGCAGCATTGCCAACTGATGATGGCACTGCATCAGGTCGCCCGGCCGAAACCGTCGGCGCCCTCGTCGGAAGCAGGCGCGTGAGAACCACCGCTCCCGGTCAGTCGGCTCTGCTGTTTCTCGATGTCGCTGCTGTCTTGCAAAGGGAACAGGTCGATTACGCCGTTATCGGCGCGATGGCAGCGGCAGTGCACGGTGTCGTTCGTGCCAGCCTGGATGCGGACGCCGTGCTGTCATTCACGACCCAGGATGCGCAACGCCTGGAGCAGGCATTTATTGCAGCGGGTTTCCATGCCGAGCTGCGGCGCGGCGATTTGGATGATCCGATTGCATGCCTTTTGGCGCTTACGGATACGTATGGGAACCGCGTCGATCTGCTGATCGGCCTACGCGGTCTCGAAGCAGCAACATTCTCGCGCACGATTGAGGTCCCGTTTATGGGCCAGTCATTGCGATTTGTCAGCCGTGAGGATTTTCTGGCGATGAAAGTCGCTGCGAACGGACCACAGGATATCGAGGACGCTCGCAATGTGATCGCTGCGGCTGGCGACTCGCTAGACTTGGTATTGCTGCGACGCTTGGCAGCCCAGTACAGCCGATCTGCGGCCGCCAGCCTCGAGAATCTGCTTGCCAAAGCCGGATAGTCAGGATGGCACCGGGAGTACCGCGTGGGCTACACGAGCTGTCCGCAAGCTACCCCCCGACGCGCGGATCGCCATCGCCGAGCTGCTGATCTGAAGATCGCCAGCAGAGGTTGGTCGGCGCGCCCGAGCTGATAATTCAGTGCTGATTTAGCTGTAGTAGGCCTCCTGGGAAGATTCACGAAATTCGGTCATAGCGGGTTCTGGATCCAAAGTAGGCAGCAGCGCGGGCTGCCGGTCGCCGCCGCGCGATCTGTTTGCGAAACAATAACCTAGTGATACCGAAGGCCGCCCGCGGTCGCGGAAATTTGCGCCTAATAGCCAGCTACTCTTACCTGTGCTCCTTACTTGAGGTAAGATACCTTGCTCACAATATTGTGCCTAAGGAGGTACTGTGGCTACCGCAACGATCACCAGCAAAGGCCAGATCACTTTACCGAAGGCCGTTCGCACGAAACTCGGTCTTGAAGCTGGACATCGTGTGGAGTTTATCGAGACCGACGCTGGCTTTCTCGTCAAGCCCGCGACCCGGGACATTCGCTTGCTGAAGGGAATTCTACCCAAGCCGCGACGCGCCGTGACCATTGAGGACATGAATAAAAGCCTCGCCCGAATGGGCCGCTGGCGGTGATCGGCCTCGATACCAACGTTGTTGTCCGCTACCTCGCCCAAGACGATGTGCGCCAGGCGGCCGCGGCGACGCGGCTGATAGAAGGGTCTCTGTCGGCCGAAGCGCGCGGCTTCATCTCCATCGTGACGCTGGCCGAGGTGGCCTGGGTGATGTCATCGAACTATCGAGCGACCCGAATGGCGATCGCCGATGTTATCGAGGGACTTTTGACCGCGCCCCAGTTGATGCTCGAGAAGGCGGATGTCATCTGGCGAGCGCTTCGGGCGTATCGGGACTCGAGAGCAGATTTCAGTGATGCGGTGATCGTCGAGTTGTGCCGGGACGCCGGCTGTGCCAAGACGGTCACCTTCGACCGACACGCCGCCGCGCATCCCGGCTTTGAAGCGCTTCGCTAAGGGCGGTATTCGCCTCACCTAAGAGCGCGAACTCTATGCGCTGCGCGAACGGCTGCCGCGCCGACTATCGCGCGTCAATGACCCTCGCCGGGCTCGAGCTTGGCATGAAGTGAAATTTCGGCGCGCAGCAGGCGCGAGATCGGGCAGTTCGCCTTGGCGTCGGCCGCGATCTGTGCGAATGTTTCCGCGCCGATGCCGGGTACCCAGGCCTCGTTCTCGAGATGCACGCCGGTAACCGTCCAGTTGCCGCTGACCAGATCCAGCGATACGGTGGCCTGCGTCGCCAGGCGTTTGGGCGTGAAACCTGCTTTGCCGAGGCTTGCCGACAGCGCCATCGTGAAGCATCCGGCATGGGCCGCGGCGATCAGTTCTTCCGGGTTGGTGCCATGTGCGGCCTCGAAGCGTGTCGCAAAGCTGTAGGGAGTGTCCTTGAGTACACCGCTGTGGGTGGCGAGCGCGCCGTGCCCGCTCTTGAGATCGCCGGACCAGATGGCGGATGCGGTTCGTTTCATTTAGATGCTCCTGAAATCGCGCGCGGCGGTTAGTGTCGGCGCTGACTCTACTGCTAGAGTCGCGGGAACGCCAAGGGTGGTGCGATGGATGAACCGAGCTGGCTGCTGTGGGCGAGAGAATTGCAGGCAATTGCGCAGACTGGCCGGGCCTTTTCAAACGACCGGTACGATATCGAGCGCTATCAGCGGCTGCGTGCGATTGCCGTGGCCATGCTGGCGTCGGGCTCCGGGGCGCCGGCGGAACG
>JBEKRP010000015.1:0-59221 GCA_049518595.1 Steroidobacteraceae bacterium | reverse complement strand
AACCCTTGTGTCCGAAAGGACATTCACTCGAGCCTGAACGCAGTGAGGCCTGTGTCGATCAGCTTGATGCCGACCCACGGCAACAGAAACCCACCGAGTCCATAGATCCACAGATTGCGGTGCGAGCGACGTTCGGCGGCTTCCGCGCGTGCCCTGACTCCGCGCACTGCCAGCTGGAGGAGCGGCACAATGATCAAGGCATTGAAGATCACCGCAGAGAGAATCGCGCTCCGCGGGCTCGCGAGCCGCACAACGTTGAGCGCGTTCAGCGCAGGATACGTCGCGGCAAACACAACAGGAATGACTGAGAAGTACTTTGCCAGGTCGGCGGCAATGCCGAAAGTGGTTAGCGAACGGCGCGTCGTCCGCATCTGCCTGCCTGTCTCGACGATCGCGATGAATTTCGTCGGATCCGAATCGAGGTCGACCAGGTTGCCGGCTTCCTTTGCCGCTCGCGTGCCAGAGTTCATCGCCACGGCCAGGTCGGCCTGCGCGAGCGCCGGCGCGTCGTTGGTCCCGTCTCCGCACATGGCGACCCGGTGCCCTTCCTCCTGACATCGTCGAATGAGCTCACGCTTCCTTTCCGGCGTCGCTTCGGCCAGAAAATCGTCCACTCCAACCTCTGCGGCAATCGCCGTCGCGGTCAGGCGGTTGTCTCCGGTCACCATGATGGTCCTGGTGCCCATCCGGCGTAGCGACGCACAGTGCTCGCGGATACCACCCTTGACGACGTCGTGTAGCTCGATGACGCCCAGCACCCGGGAACCGTCGGCGACCACGAGCGGTGTGGCACCCGATCGAGCCACTCGGTCGACCAGCTCGCTGACCGCTGACGGCCAGCTCCCGCCTGCCTCCGCCGCAAAGCGTCGAACTGCATCTGCAGCACCCTTGCGCAGCCTCCGACCTTCCAGGTCGACGCCGCTGATGCGCGTCTGCGCGGAGAACTCATGGAACGTCGACGCCGTGTCGGAGAGATCCCGGGCGGGTTGACCTGTCAACTGCGTCACGAGCGCGACGATCGAGCGGCCCTCCGGTGTTTCATCGGCCAGCGAGGCGAGCTGCGCCACGTCCAGTAGCTCGCGGGCGGCAATTCCGGGAGCCGCCTGAAACGCAACGGCACGCCGGTCACCGCGCGTGATCGTTCCCGTCTTGTCGAGCACCAGCACGTCAATGTCGGCCGCGGCCTCCAGCGCACCGCCGGAGGTTGCGATGACGTTGGCGCGCATCAACCGAGCCAAGCTGGCGATGCCAATTGCAAACACGCATGCGCGGGTAGTGATCGGTATGGAACACACGAGCAGCGCGACGAGCGCCGAGAGTGCCAGAACGCCGCCTGACACCGCACTCGCAGAATTCGAGAGCGGCGCGATGCCAAGCAGGAACGCGATCGTTGCCGTGACGAGCAACATCGACAAGGCGATATCCTGCGGGGTGCGGGCGCGCCCGGTGCCCTCCGAGATCGTCACAATTGGGTCGAAAAATCCTTCGCGACTTCTCACGCGCACGACGAGCCAGTCGGAGAGCACATGCGTGCCGCAGCGCACGAACGAACAAGCCGGACCCGTAGCGCGCAGTACGGGTGCCGACTCGCCGGTCACCGCGGCTTCACTCACCGAGGCGGCCCCGTCGATCACCGTACCGTCGGCGGGGATGATGTCGTTCGCTTCGACCAGCACGACATCGCCACGACGCAATGTATCCGCGTCGACCAGACGGTACTCGCTGCGATTCGTGCCGAGCAGCCGCTTCGCGTGCACATTCCCGGCCATCGATCGCAGCGTCGCCGCTCGTGCCTTGGCCCACTCTACGGCGATGGCTTCCGCGAAGTTCGCCAACAGGACACTCAACCACAGCCATGCCGCGATCGCAAGAACGAATGCCGCGCGCCGCGCGCCGTCCGTGGCAGCGAAGGCCATGACAGATCCGATGACGGTGGTGAAGATGCTCCCGACATAGACGCCGAGAGTCGCAGAGTTTCGGAACTGCACGCGCGGGGCGAGCTTCGCCAACGAATCGCGAAATGCCGCGAAGACGATAGCACGGCTCAGAAGGCCGGCCGACGGGTCACCGCGCGGCCCAGTTACGATCATGATCCGCCCCCTACGATTATTTGCAGGCGCTCGATAGGACAGGACGTAGAGGACAGTGGGCCAGGGATGCGTAGCACTCCAACCCGTCATTCTCCACGCAGGTCCGCCTGTCTCTGGTGTAGACGAACCCATCTAGGTCAGCATACCAAGGTATGCAACCGACGCGAACGGCTTCTCGTGGCTACACGCCCGCAGCGACCGAAGGGGCACCAGCGGCCGGGCATCACCTCACGCGGACTCGCACGGGGATCGCAGGAACAAAGCAAGTCCCCTGACCCATCAATCAGGAAGGGCACGCGATCAATGTCTGAGCCGCTTGGGCTCATGCGCCTCACCGGGCGGGTCTGCCCAGACGGCCCGATCTGTACCAAATCTGTGCCACGACGCCCCGCCGCGCTCCGGACCGGCTGCTTTGAACCGCGCCCGGCCGAGCGCGCCTCGCTCCTTACAGGATGCGATGCGTTTCCAGAAACCTCTGCATGTCCTTTATGAGCTTCTATGAGCTTCGGCTTACTCACTGGAAACTCTGTGTCGTGATCGCCGAGAGACTCGCCAATGATCACAATGCTCTTGGGCAAAAGTCCCTTTGTGTTCGTCAGGTAGTCGCATGCGGCCTGAGCATCGAGGTAGGTGCCCTGCTCATTCGGTGTACCATTGCTTCGTCCATAGCCGCGGTGGTCGAACAGGAGCACTGCGAGCGCTGCGAGTCCCATCGCGTGGAAGATCTCGAGCCGATCCAGGCGGTGCGAAATATTGCCGGCGTTGCGGTGACAGAGGAGTACGGCTGGAGCGCCCGATCGTGCCGGCACGTACCAGCCCGTGCAACTCGGCGCGATCGGCCATCGTCATCCGGACCTCTTCGAACCCGAGACCGATCTCGGTCGGGATCGCCGTCAGCATGCGTCCCGGCACGTTTGGAAAGTAGATGCGTCGCGACTGGAAGATGTGGAGGTGGACGTGGCGATCAACAGAAGATAAACGGCGACGCCTGTGAGCGGGATCAGCAGTCACGTCGGTACGATGTTGTCCCACATGATTGCACCTTCCGCGTACCTTCATCACTGACGCGATGCTTTTCCCTACGATTTCTTTGGATAGTCGAGCACCACTTTTGCGGGCTTGGCGTTGCCGACGTCTGACCATGACTTCGCACTGAACGTGAACTCGGCGACGGCACACGTCGGCATGTGAGTAATCTCGCTTGAAAGGCGATGCGCCAACTCGGTCAACTCGGGGTTATGGCCAAAAAGCATCACGCGCTTCAGCTTGTCGCCGAGCTTGTGAATGACGCTGAGCAGGTCATCCACCGCGGCGGCATACAGCCGGTCATCCACGACGATATCCTTGACGCGGTAATCAAGCTTCTTGGCGATGATTTCCGCGGTCGTGAGCGCGCGCCTCGCCGGACTCGAGAGGATCAAGTCTGGCTTTACATCGCGCTTCGCTAATCGCGTACCCATCTTCGGCGCGTCGCGCTTGCCATGAGCGTCCAATGGCCGGTCCTTGTCGGGTAACGCGGGGTCATCCCGGCTCGACTTCGCGTGGCGAATGAGAAATAGCGTTTTCATGCAAAATCCCGTACGGCCGGCGCAACTCTTGTATCTGACGGACGCGGCCTATTACCTGGGGCGCATCAGTCGATTGTCTATGCCTACAGGATAAGTGGCTTCGGAGCATGGCTATGAGGAAATCTGCACACAATGTTCGAACAAATGCCTGCCAATCTATGCCGCGTGAAGACGTGGCGTCGCCCGATAGCGCAAAGCCTGCTACCGATCTGGGAATTTTGTTTGTGCCAAATGTGTACCACTAACCGGAGATTTCCCTTGGGTCTACTTGGCTCAAGCTGAGCCCACTTGTGTGCTAACCTATTGAAGATTAATGGAATGATGTCACGTAGAAGGCGGTTTACGTTGGGTTCGGGACGTAGGAGTCGCAGGTTCAAACCCTGTTACCCTTCAATCAGGAAGGGCATACGAAGGCCCGCTTCAGCTCGCTGCGAAGCGGCAACAGACGTGCCTCGAGAACTGCCCCCGCGCAATATTGCGCACAACGTACCAGCGCGGCTCTGAAGTCAGCTCCAGCGGGTCAAAGAGTGATCGGCGAGCCATGGATGAACCGACTGGTCCGTCGGACGTCCATTCAGGAGTCTGCAGCGCATCAAGCTGCATGAAACTCGCGCGCTCGCAACAGAGCTTAAAGAGACTCGCTTGTTCGCTAGCTCCAGCGCAGCCGAACGATGGCGGCTGTGCTCGCGCCCGTCGCTCATGTGGACTTATGGCAAATCCGAGGCTCCGCCGGGCATCTAACTAAAGCGTGCGATTGTGAACTGCGCACGCGATGGATCGCACAATTCCCTCACAAGGGACTCGATGCAGAACTAGCCAGAACGCACACTGTTCGTCCATTTAACGAAAGCCCGAGGAATTATGAATGCGATACGACGGTGTTGGCATTTGCTATTCCCGGCACTATGTTCATCACTTCGAGCGATCGATCGCCGCCGAAGAGCGCTGGCTGGACATTTCAGCTTTGGAATCGCCTCGCGCCTCGTCGCCGCCTTTGTTGGCGTTGGCGCATTAGTACTGGCAGCCAACTTCATCGTCGAACAAGGCGTCTCAATAGAAAAGACGACGCAGATAACCCGCATCGCGCCGCCACCAGCCATTGCCGCAGCGCAGGCTGTCGTCGAGCCGCCACCTGCGGTCATCATTGAGCGGCGTGTAGTGCCCTCTGAACCGCTGATGTTAGCCCTCGATCGCTTTGGGCGTGCCGTGCAGGACCGCATCGGAACCAATACGAAGCAGACTGAGGCGGAATATCAACAGTCAATGTCAGACCTGGACGGTGCCTCGCGCGCTTTCATTGCTCAAGCCGTCTCGCTTTCGGCGCAGTCTTTGCTGACGCTCACTTCCAGCATCAACGCCTACAAGGAGCATAGCCGCGATCTTGTGCTGATGGCTGACAACCGTCAGGCCGTGATGAGCCAATATTCGACGCTCTTTGAGGATCTGTACGCGCGCGTCAATGACTCGGTGAGAAGCGCCTGGAAGATATTCGGCAGAGTCGTCGCGCGACAGTCGCTGCTACAGTTGAGCGCCGATTTCGATGGGCTTCGGCGCGGTTCCACCGCCCTGGCCTCAGCGGATAGTGTGGAAGCACCCGAGATGGCGCGGTTGTTGAAGACTGAAAAAGCGGTCGTAGAGAATCTTGCGACCAATGAAAGCGGCTTTAAGCGGTCAGAGGGCGATCAATGGTATACCGCCATGCACGACGATGTCGCGCGGCTGATTGCTCTGCGCGGATCGCTACTGCAGTTAAACAATCAGCTGCACGTCCGGTCGCATGACTTTGCTGAAGAGGCGGCGAGCGTTGCGACCCTCGTTCCAAGCAAACTCGAGGCGCCCCCCGTCGCCGTCGCTCTCAAAAGCAGGAGCAATAGCAATGAGATTGGTACAAATCCCGCACTAAACCCTCCGTCGTTAGCCGTGCCGACCGCTGCAGTTCCTGCTCCTGCCGTCGTAGAGACGCGATCCGTCACAACACACGATCCAAAGGATCACGAGAAGCGCGTTTTAATAGCGTGGATCAGTGTTGGTGTCTTCATGCTTCTGATCTCTATCGCTCTCGGAACTGTGCTCAGTATTGTCGGTCCGGTACGCCGCCTGCGTGATGCGACTACGCGACTGGCAAAAGGGGACACCGCGGTGCGCGTCCTGCGCGGCGGCATTAAGGAGCTTGATACGCTCGCTGTCGCATTCAACGCCATGGCTGATGAACTCTCAACAGCCAAGGCCGCCGCTCGCGAGTACCAACAGGGTCTCGAGGCCAAAGTGGCGGAGCGCACGCGCCAATTGCAAGAACTGGCAGAGCACGACCCATTAACCGGCTTACCGAATCGGCGGGAGCTTTTTCTCCTGCTTAACGCTGCCATCGAGCGTGCGCGAAGCGCGAGTTACCTTGTGGGAGTGCTCTTCCTGGATATCGACAACTTTAAATATCTTAATGACAGCATGGGGCACGCGTTCGGCGATCGCGTGCTAGTGAGTCTGGGACAGCGTCTGCAAGAGGTTACTCGAGCCTTCGGTTTTGCAGCGAGACTCGGCGGCGATGAATTTACTGTTGTCTTCGAGCGTGCGGCGAGCATGGAGGACATCGGGTTGGCCGGACTAAGTGTAGTGCAAGCGTTTCAGAAGCCATTATCCGTTGACGGCCGCGACCTCATCGTCAGCGTCAGCGTGGGGGCGAGCATTTACCCTGACCATGAGCAGGACGCTGAAGCGCTATTGAAGGCAGCCGATGCCGCGCTCTTTCGTGCCAAGGCCTTGGGACGCAGTCAGTTATCTGTGTTCACTCCTGAGCTGCTCGAAGCTGCGGCAGCGAAATTCACGACGGAACAAGGTCTACGCCGCGCCATTGAACGAGGAGAATTTGAGCTCGTATTCCAACCGGAAGTGAATGCCGAGACCCTCGAGACCGCCCTGGTGGAAGCATTGATTCGCTGGCGGATGCCGGACGGCGACCTTGCCACTCCCGATCAGTTTCTCGCAATTGCCGAGGAATCCGGCCTGATCATTGAAATCAGCGACTGGGTACTTCGATCGGCGATTGAAGCCGCGTCCCATTGGCATCACGGCGCTTGGCCCGAGGCGCGCGTCGCCGTCAATGTGTCGCCGCGTGCATTGCTCGATAACCGCTTCGTCGGCCGTCTATGCGGGCTGTTACAGGAGCACCGCCTGCCGGCGCGTTGCATCGAGATTGAGTTGACAGAATCCGTTTTACAAACCGGGGCGGCAACCATTGACGCCCTGAAATGTCTGCGTGCCCGCGGCGTGGCGATCGCCCTGGACGACTTCGGTACGGGTTATTCCTCGCTTGCCTCCTTGGAGCAACTTCCGCTTACCCGCATCAAGCTGGATCGTAGTTTGATCGCCGGGATCGATACCAGCCCACGCTCGGCGGCGATCGCGCGCGCCATCATTGGCATGTGTCAAGGCTTAGGTCTTGAGATCACCGCCGAAGGCGTCGAGCGGCCCGAGCAGCTCGCGCTGCTACTGGGTCACCCTCGGATGTACCTACAAGGCTACTTGCTCGCGCATCCCGTGTCCCGCGACGACGTGTTGGCCGCCATAGTCAATGTCACCACGCGTTCGCAGGAGCTTTTGCTGCGATCGCAAATCACGGGATCTCCAAACGTGGCCGGGTTGTCGCCGGTCTCGTTGCTCAGCTTGCCAGAAACCGCCTAGGCCGAGACCACCGCCTTAGCATTGGCGGAGACTCGACCCTGGGGTCGGCTCTGAGCCGCCCCGTAGATTTATTGCCGGAGATTACCTCCTAAAGTCCTGGGTCTGAGATTGGTCCTGTTTTGGGTCCGTTTGAAGCAAGAGAGAAGCAGCTTTTTCGTCCTGAGCTTCTGACCTCTTCAGGAACTGCCTGGGGGAGTTCCAGCCTTCACGCAGACCCATACCGGGACTGCAGGAACAGCGCAAATCGCTTCACCCCGACCAGGTCAGATCGTTTCCTTCTATGTCTTAGACCAACACCTCGGTCGGGAGGTTGCCTGGACCAAGGCAAAGCGCCCGCGGATCCGGGAGCCCAGCCGAACGGCTGCTACAGAATGCGGTTTGTCAAAGCCGCGGTTGATCGATGGTGCGTGACCTTGGAAGGACGGTAGAACTTCGGACACCATGGCCGCTCACTGCATGAACCAGCCATGGCTGACGACCAGCGACTGCCCCGTCAGGGCATTGGAATCGAACGAGGCGAAAAAGAGCGCTGCTTCGGCCACGTCCTGGGCCGTTGTGAATTCGCCGTCGACGGTTTCCTTGAGCATGACCTCGCGGATGACTGCCGCCTCCGATATACCAAGCGTCTTCGCCTGCTCTGGGATCTGCTTGTCGACCAGCGGCGTGCGCACGAAACCTGGGCAGATGACGTTTGCCCGCACGCCGTGCTTCGCACCTTCCTTGGCGACGACTTTGGCAAGACCAATGAGGCCGTGTTTGGCGGTGACATAGGGTGCCTTGAGTAGCGAGGCTTCCTTCGAATGCACCGAGCCCATGTAGATGATGCTGCCGCCGCCCTGCTTGTACATCTGCCGCAAGGCCGCGCGCGTAGTCAGGAAGGCGCCGTCCAAGTGAATCGCGAGCAGACGTTTCCAGTCGGCAAACGCGAACTCCTCGAGCGGCGCGACGATCTGAATGCCGGCGTTGCTCACCAGAACGTCAATTCGTCCGAAAGCCTCCACCACGCTGGCCATGGCGGCATCGACCTGCACTTCGCTGGTCACGTCCATGACCACGGCGATCGCCCGCCCGCCCTCGCGATTGAGTTCCGCAGCGGCCAGATGGGCGCCCGCGGAGTCGAGATCGGCGATGGCAAGCATGGCGCCAGCGCGGGCGAAGGTGCGCGCGATCTCCTTACCGATACCGCTTGCCGCACCGGTAACGACGGCGACCTTGTCCTTGAGGCGCATTTCCTTGATCTCCCTGCAGCACTGCCCGCTCGTCGGTCGGGCGCAAACTATGATGCCCCGCGGGCCGCCGCTTGCACATCCTGCCCGTGTCGTGCGAGGAAGGCATCGATTGCCGCCAGACACTCGGGCTCATTGAGCAAGGGCGTATGTCCGCGGTTCGCGACTGTAATGTGCTGCAGATCCGGCTTCTCGCGCGCCATGCGCGCCACGGTCGCGGCGCTCAGCAGATCGGACAGGGCCCCGCGTATCACCAGCATGGGCACGCCTTTGATCTGTGCATAGAGCGGCCACAGGTCAGTCGGGGCCTTGGGGGAATTCTTGAATGCATCGCTGATTCTCGGATCCATGTCTGGGACGGGGACACCGGTCGCATTCTCCCGGTAGCCGCGGTGCGCAAAGTCGAGCCAGTCCGCATCGGTCAGCCCGGGCAGTGCGAGGCCATAGACGCTCTTGGCCTGCGCGGCCGCTTCAGTCCAGGAGGACACCGGCGGCAGCTTGCCCGCGTACCCGGCGATGCGGCGCAATCCGACCGGATCGATCTCCGGACCGGCATCGTTGAGCACAACGCCGGCAATTCGGTCCGGCTTCGTCGCCGCCATCGCCATTCCCATCAGCGCGCCGAGCGAGGTGCCCACCACCACCACGCGGCTCACCCTACGCGAATCGAGCAGCGTCCACGCATCCGCTACGTAGGTCAATAGGTGATAGCGGGTCGGATCCTTATCCCAGGCCGATCGGCCGCGGCCGCGCAGGTCCGCGGTGAGCACTTCGTGCTGTTCGCTCAGGTGCGCGGCGAGCGCGACGAAATCGCGGCTATTGCGCGTCAGACCCGGCAGACACAGCACCGGTAAGCCTCCCGGCCGCCGTGCGGCATACAGCCCGCAGTACAGGCGCAGACCATCGGTACTGTTGTTGAAGTAATCGGTGGGAATGACATTCACGATGGCGCCACTGATACGCTGCTGCTTGCCGACTCGAGCGTTGGTCCACTCGACCAGTTCGGCCGCAGTCAACACGCGCCCGGCGTGCAGGACCGCGACGGCCAGCGGGGTCTCGCCCCAGCGCCGTGAGCAGCGCATCCGCAAGCTCCGTGCCGACCAGCAGACTCACGAACTCCTCGCCGCCGAAGCGCGCGAGTTCCTCGGCGAATCGCTCGCCCCCACGACAACTCTCATCCGGCGAGGCGCTCGCGGATCGACAATAGCTCGCGCCGGCGCTGTGCGCTCGATTTTGGATAAGCCATCTTAAGACCCTCGAGCACATCGAGCACAATCTGGGAAACAATCAGTCGGGAGTTCATCTTGTCGTCGGCGGGAACGACATACCAGGGCGCGTAATCGGTGCTGGTGGCACTGAGGCATTGCTCATAGGCTTTGATGTATTGCCTCCAGAATGCCCGCTCCGCGAAGTCGGCGAGGCTGAATTTCCAGTTCTTTTCCGGGTCGTCGATGCGCTCGAGGAAGCGCTTGCGCTGCTCCTCCTTGGACAGGTGGAGGTAGAATTTGACGATGCGGGTTCCGTTCTCGTACAGATGCCTCTCCAATCCGGCAATAGAACGATAGCGATCGTGCCAGACCGCTTTCTCGCTCGCCGGAGCATCCGGCAATCCTTCGCTGCGCAGAATTTCGGGATGGACGCGGACAATCAGCACCTCCTCGTAATACGAACGATTGAAAATGCCGATCCTCCCGCGTTCCGGCAGAGCCTGCGTGGTGCGCCAGAGAAAATCGTGCTGCAACTCCGCGGGGCTCGGATGTTTGAAGCTGTATACCTGGCAACCTTGCGGGTTGACCCCCGACATCACATGCCTGATAGCGCCATCCTTTCCAGCTGCATCCATCGCCTGGAAGATCAGCAGGATGGCATGACTGTTGGACGCGTACAAAAGCTCCTGCAACGAGCTTAGCTGCACAACGTGCTGTTCGAGGAGTTTTAGATAGTGCTGCTCCGACTTGTAAGCGGGCGCCACGTTCGTCGGCCACTTGCGCAGCCTGACCTCGTCTCCTTCGCGCACGCGAAAATCCTGTGGATTGATTTTCATTGTGATCCTCTGGGCGCTGCCGGGGAACTCAATCTTCCGATATCTCTCGTTCCGCCTCCACCGATCTAAGGCACCAGCACGGCAGCGCCATCGAATCGCCCGGCGCGCAGATCGACGAGCGCCTGATTGGCCTGCTGCAGCCGATAGCGTGTGGTCTGGGTAACGATTCCAATCTCCGGCGCCAGGCGCAGGAAGTCGAGGCCGTCCTGCCGTGTGAGATTGGCGACCGACACGAGCTGCCGCTCCTCCCACAGCAGTCGATAGGGGAAGGCCGGAATGTCACTCATATGGATGCCGGCACAGACCACGCGACCACCCTTGCGCACCGCCTTCAGCGCCAGCGGGATAAGATCACCCAGGGTTGCGTAGATGATCGCGGCGTCGAGCGGCTCGGGCGGCATCTCCTCGGATCCGCCGGCCCATGTGGCGCCAAGGCTTCGGGCGAACGCCTGTGTGGCAGCATCGCCCGGGCGCGTGAAGGCGAATACCGATCGGCCCTGCCATCGTGCGGCCTGTGCCACGATATGGGCCGCGGCGCCGAACCCGTATAGTCCCAGCCTTTTACCGTCACCGGCGATCACGAGTGATCGCCAGCCGATCAGGCCGGCGCAAAGCAAAGGCGCGAGCGCCACATCGCCGCCGCTCTCACCGAGCGGAAACGCATAGCGCGCATCGGCAATCGTCGCGGTGGCGAAACCGCCGTCGCGCGTATAGCCGGTAAAGAGCGGGCTGTCGCAGAGATTTTCCTGGCCGCCGATACAATACGGGCACACCCCGCAGGTATGACCCAACCAGGGAATACCGACGCGCTGGCCAATGCGCAGTCCGTCCACGCCTGGCCCGATGGCATCGATCCGACCGACGATTTCATGACCGGGAATGATCGGCAACTTCGGATTGGGCAGCTCGCCATCGACGACGTGCAAGTCCGTCCGGCAAACGCCGCAGGCGGCCACCCGAACGCGGATCTCACCGGGTCCGGGCGACCGATCCGGAAGCTCCGACCATTCCAGAGGGCCGCCCAGCTCCTTCAGCACCATCGCGTGCATCGCACTCTCCAATCGGGTGGATCCCAGGTGCCCCTACCGCATCGAGTCCCCGGTTGACCTGCGTACGCCAGCGTTACAGACCGCTTGGGGCTCGATGCCCATGCGGTAGTCCCGGCGAGGAGATAGAGTTGCTTGAAACCATCGCAATACTGCTGTTGATTGTCTGGCCGCCGGGGATGGTGTCTTCGCACACCTTCGGCGGCTTGATCCATATTCTTCTGGTGGTCGCAGTCGTCGTGGTGTTGGTGCGCGTGATCCGCGGCCGCCATCCGCCGTGATCGCCGCCGCCAATGATCGCTCGGGCCAGTTCTGCCGGACTATCGGCCACGCGAATGCGTCGGCAACGACGGCATGGATCGCGACGGCGATGCTGGTCGATAGGCGCGATGTGGTGCCGCATGGGAATCCGCTCGCCCCTGGTCGCCCCCGCGTCGCGGCGGCCCGACACCGTAGCCGGGTCCCCATCCGCCGTAGTCGTAGCCACCAGGCTCATAGAGGTCCACAGCGTATCCGACGCCGACTCCGCCACCATATCCGCCGGCAGCCACGCAACCAGCAACAGCCGCGAATAGCACCACGATCAGTCCGCGCATCGACCGGCGGCTCACCAGGATTTTCATTTCGCGCTCTCCTTGCTGTCGGTGTCGGTCCACTCCAGCAATCCGAACGGCGCGCCCGCCGGATCGGCCACCACTGCGGTCAGGCCACCGTGCCGATCGGGGAAGGGCTTCACGAGCACGCGACCTCCAAGCGCCTCCACCCTGGTGGCCGTGTCGGTGGCACTGTTGACGCGCACGAAATTGAGCCAGTGCGGATGCCGCTTGGCGACGTCGGCAGGCAGCGTATTCAGGCTGGCTCGCGCGTAATCATCAGTGGACAGCAGGATGTGCGTCGAGCCGTCGTTGCTCGGAATCTCGAAGACTTCGTAGCCGAACACGTTCTGATAGAACGCGGCGTCCGTGTCCGGATCACGCGTGATAACCGAGCTCCAGATCCACTCGCCGGGAGCCGCCAGTACGTCCTGCGGGTCGCCGCTGAACGATTGCATAACCGCGAATACCGCACCCTGCGGATCGGCGAACACAGCCTGCCGGCCGCGGTCAGGGTAGCTACGTGGTGGCGAGAGCACCTTGCCGCCCTGGGCCAGGATGTGTCGCTCAGCTGCAGCGACATCCCGCACCGAAATAAAGGTGAGCCATGCCGGCTGCCGCCGCTCGCCGGGCGGCATGGCGCGCTGAAACAGCCCGCCGGCGGGCCTGCCGTCAAGCAGCGCCACCGAATAATCGCCGCTCTCGGTGTGAATGTCGTTGAAGGTCCAGCCGAACAGCTCACCGTAGAAGCGTTTGGCGCCGGCGACATCGGGAGTCACGAGGTCCGCCCAGATCACCTTGCCCTCATGGTGTTCACTGCTCGCGGGCTGGACCAGCGGCGGCAGCACAAACGTCGCCGCAGCAGCGGCGGTCGCCATCATCGCAATGCTCGCCAGCACGCCAAGACTCCATCGCGTCAGGAATCCGCCATGACCGCGGTATCGGCTTGTCATCGATATGTCTCCTGCTCGCACCTTTGATTCCCGCCAAGTGTACGCTCGGTCGCAGGCGGTAAAAAGTCGCGTTCGCATCGTCGAGCGATTCGTTGATGTTTTTCTCTGCCCGCTGCATCGCTGCCAGGCGACTCGGCGCCCCACCGGTATCTTCACTCCGCGCTGCTTGGCCTCAGACCGCAGCGACGACCGGCTTTTCCGGATGCCAGCGCCAATTGCGAACCTCCGGCATGTCCTGGCCGTGTCGATCGATGTACTGCTTGTGCTCGACGAGTGAGTCAGCCATCCGCTGTTTCAGATAATCGCCCCTGGTACCCAACCGCGGCAGACGATCGATCACGTCCTGTACCAGATGAAACCGATCCAGATCGTTCTGTACCCTCATGTCAAAAGCGGTCGTAATCGTGCCCTCCTCTTTATAGCCCCTGACGTGCAGGTTTCGATTGGTGCGGCGATACGTCAATCGGTGGATCAGCCACGGGTAGCCGTGGAATGCGAAGATGATGTGCTTGTCCCTGGTGAACAGGGCATCGTAGTCGGCATCGCTCAGCCCGTGCGGATGCTCGCCCTTGGATTGAAGCTTCATCAGATCGACGACATTGACGACCCTGATCTTGAGCTCGGGCAGATTCTTTCGCAGGATGGAAACGGCCGCCAGTACCTCTAGCGTCGGTGTGTCGCCGCAGCAGGCCAGCACGACATCCGGCTCACTACCCTGGTCGTTACTGGCCCACGGCCAGATGCCGATCCCTTCGGTACAATGCACGACCGCGGCGTCCATCGTCAGCCATTGCGGCAGGGCGTGCTTTCCGGCGACCACCACATTGACGTAGTGCCGGCTGCGCAAGCAATGATCGAACACCGACAGCAGACAGTTGGCGTCGGGTGGCAGATACACGCGCACGATATCTGCCTTCTTGTTTATGACGTGATCGATGAAGCCCGGATCCTGGTGCGTGAAGCCGTTGTGATCCTGCTGCCAGACGTGAGAGGCCAGCAGATAGTTCAAGGATGCGATCTTTCGGCGCCACGGCAGCTGCGAGGTGACCTTCAGCCATTTGGCGTGCTGACTGAACATCGAGTCCACGATGCGGATGAAGGCCTCATAGCTGTTGAACAGACCATGGCGACCGGTGAGCAGATAGCCTTCGAGCCATCCCTCGCACTGATGCTCGCTCAATGCCGAGTCGAGCACGCGGCCATAGGGCGCGAGGAACTCATCGTCGCTTTCCTGTCGGGCCTGCCACTGCCGATCGGTCACCGCAAACACCGCGCCCAATAGATTGGACACGGTCTCGTCGGGGCCAAAAATCCGAAAATTGCGCCGTTCCTGATTGAGCCTCGCGACATCGCGCAGGAATTTGCCCAACACCTGCGTATCCTGCGCTTCGACGCTGCCGGGCGCCGGCACCTGCAGGGCATGCTCATGGAAGTCCGGCATGCGCAAATCCCGCAGCAGCATGCCACCGTTGGCGTGAGGATTGGCGCCCATGCGGCGCTCGCCCTTGGGCGCCAGTGCCGCCAGTTCCGGCCGCAGACGGCCGTGCTCATCGAACAACTCCTCGGGCCGGTAGCTCTTCATCCAACTCTCGAGCTGCTCGACATGCTGCGGGTGGGCGGCATCGACCAGCAGCGGCACCTGATGCGACCGAAAGGTGCCTTCGATCTTCAGGCCGTCGACCATTTTGGGCCCCGTCCAGCCCTTGGGCGACCTGAGCACAATCATGGGCCAGCGCGGCCGCGTGGCATCATTGTTATTGCGAGCATTGATTTGGATACGCCGGATATCGGCCACGGCCCGGTCCATGGTCGCGGCCATTAGTTGATGCATTCGATGCGGTTCATCGCCCTCGACGAAATACGGCGTCCAGCCGCAGCCGCGCAGGAATTGCTCCAGTTCCTCGTGCTCGATCCGCGCCAGCACGGTCGGATTGCTGATCTTGTAGCCGTTGAGGTGCAGAATCGGCAACACCGCGCCGTCGGTGATCGGATTGAGAAACTTGTTGGAGTGCCATGCGGTCGCAAGTGGGCCGGTTTCGGCTTCGCCGTCGCCCACGATGCAGGCAACGATCAGGGCGGGATTGTCAAATGCGGCGCCGAAGGCATGGCTGAGCGAGTAGCCGAGCTCACCACCCTCGTGGATCGACCCGGGGGTCTCAGGCGCAACGTGACTGGAAATTCCACCGGGGAATGAGAACTGCTTGAACAGCTTTTTCAGGCCGGCCTCATCCGTGGTGATGTTCGGATACACCTCGCTGTAGGTGCCTTCGAGATAGGTATTGGCCACCAGCGCCGGACCGCCGTGACCGGGACCCGCGATGTAGATCATGTTGAGGTCGTTGTTGTTGATGACCCGGTTCAAGTGCAGGTAGATGAAGTTCTGACCTGGCGTGGTACCCCAATGTCCGACCACCAGCGGTTTGACGTGCGCCAACGTCAACGGCTCCCGAAGCAAGGGATTGTCGAAGAGATAAATCTGGCCAGCCGACAGATAGTTGGCCGCGCGCCAATAGGCATTCATCCGCAACAGCAGCTCCTCCGGCAGCGGCTGTTGCGCTTGGAGCATATATTCATCGGCCATGGCAGTGTTCCTTGCACGTCCTCGCGGCAGGCGGAGCCTGCCGAGGACGTCTCGTTGGGAGATCTGGACCCGATAGCCCGGGATCGCGCTGCACAACAGCCGCTGCCGCAGAAGTTAGGCAGACCAGACGCCGATGGTCTGCAACCAGACACCCAGACAGAATCATCGCTGCCATAGAATGTGGCCGTCCTCGAGCGGGATGGCAACGCCGTCGAAGCACGGGATCAATCGCGGCGTATAGTCGGTCTGCGGGCGCGTCCCCGGTACCGTGCCGCTATACACATAGGCGCCGGTGACCCCCGCCGCTGGGCCCGCCCGCGTCATTGGATATAGCGCGACGTCACCATCGCCCGCCGCCTCGGCATAGAGTTCGACGCGAACGCTATCAGGCTCAAGTTCGGACAGAGCGACCTCGACCTCGAATACATATCCCTGCGCGGTCGTTTCGATCTTCACCTTGCCAAAGCGCAGCGTCTCCCAATACCGATTCAGTCGGCGCCGCCACTCGACGATCTGCTGGACCTTCCTGCCCTTGTCTGCAACCCGCTGGCGGTAGAGGCTGGACGCCGGCAGGTAATGCTGTTCAGTGTATTCGCGCACCGCCCGACTGCTGGAAAAGGTCGGCGTCAGGCGCGCCATGCTCTCCCGCATGCGGGCGATCCACGCGGTCGGAATGCCGGTCGCGTCGCGCGCATAGAACTCGGGGATCACGTCTCGCTCGAGCACATCGTAGAGCGCCGCGGCATCGGCGTCATCCCACGCCGGATCATTGCCATGATCCTGCCTGTCACCGATGGCCCAACCCACTTCAGGCCCGTAGGCTTCCGCCCACCAGCCGTCCAGTGTCGATAGATTCACCCCGCCGTTGACCAGAACCTTCATGCCACTCGTTCCGCAGGCTTCCCATGGACGCCGCGGCGTATTGAGCCAGACGTCGACGCCTTGCACCAATTGCTCGGTGAGCAGCAAATCGTAGTCGGCGAGGAAGATGGCGCGCTCACGCGCTTCGGATCGGCGGATGAATTGCGTCCACTGACGGATCAGATCTCGCCCACCCTCGTCGGCCGGATGAGCCTTACCGGCCAGAATCAACTGTACCGGGCGCTCAGGATGGTTCAACAAGCGCAACAGGCGCACCGGGTCGTGCAGCAGCAGATTCGGTCGCTTGTAGGTCGCGAATCGCCGTGCGAATCCGAGCGTCAAGACGTGCGGATCGAGCAGATGCCGCGCCGCTTCGACAGCCTCGGGCGAATCGCCGGAAGCCTCCAACTGCCGTGACAATCGGCCGCGCGCATAGCTGACCAGCGACTCGCGGGTGCTATTGCGATAGCTCCACAGTTGCGCGTCGGTGACGTGGCGAATGTTCTCGGACTGGGACTGACTCTGCGCCCGCCAACGGTCTTTTCCACAGGCGCCGGTCCACAGCGCATCGGACGCAGCTGAATCCCAGGACGGTGTGTGCACCCCGTTGGTGACGTATCGGACCGGCACCTCCCCCTCCGGCCAGCTGGGAAACAGAGAGCCAAAGATGCGGCGGCTGACTTCGCCATGCAGGCGGCTTACGCCATTGACCGCGCCGCTGCCGCGGATCGCCAGATACGCCATGTTGAAGCTCTCCGACCGATCCTGCGGGTTTCGACGGCCTAGGGCGAGCAAATCATCGATCGTGATGCCGAGCTTGCGCTGCGCGTGGCGGCCCAGATATTGATCGATGAGGCTCGGAGCGAATCGGTCAAAGCCGGCGGCGACGGCGGTGTGGGTGGTAAACAGGTTGCCCACGCGGGTCGCAGCCAGAGCGTCCTCGAAGGATTGTCCGGTCTGTGCCATCAGGGTCCTGGCACGTTCCAGCACGGCAAATGCGGCGTGTCCCTCGTTCAGATGACACACCTCCGGCTCCATGCCGAGGGCGGCGAGCAGGCGCCAGCCCCCAATTCCCAGCAGCAGCTCCTGTTGCAGCCGCATCTCCGTGCCGCCGCCATAGAGCTCGCCCGTAATGCCTCGCCAGGCCGGGAAGTTAGCGGCGTCGTTGCTGTCGAGAAGATACAGCTCGACTCTGCCGATCTGGACGTGCCAGGCGCGCAACCACACCGGGAAGCCCGGCAAATCGATCTCGATCCGCAGCCATTCACCATTGCGCCCGCGCAACGGGGTGATCGGCAATTGCCCCGGGTCGTTATAAGGGAACAGCGCCTGCTGAGCTCCATCCTTGTCAATCACCTGACGGAAGTAACCCTGCTGGTAGAGCAGTCCTACACCCACGACCGGCACCCCCAGATCGCTGGCCGCCTTGAGTTGATCTCCGGCGACATTTCCGAGTCCGCCGGAGTAGATCGGCAGCGCCTCGCTGAGCATGAATTCCATGCTGAAATAGGCGACGCGCGTCAACGGCGATTGCGGATAGCTGAGCTGAAACCATGCCGGGGCGTCGAGCTCCTCACGACGAGCGCGCACCAGCATCCCGACCTTGTCACGGAATTCCGCATTTGCCCACGCCTGCTTCAGCCGCTCGCGCGACACCGTCTGCAGCAAGACCCAGGGGTTATGCGTGTGCTCCCAGAGCTCGGAATCGAGCTGCTGCCACAATTCATCGGCCGCGTGATTCCACGACCAGCGCATGTCCAGCGTCAGCTCCGCCAGCGAATCGAAACCATCGATGTCCGTCGGCAGACGACTGAAGGTGATATCACCGAGGAGCGTCTGCTCGCTAGTCGGCATGGCTGATGGCATCAGGCGCTCGGCTCATCCCCATGCCTGCTCCGCTCATTGCGGCGCCGCCAGAGCCTCGCCTACGATAGCCTGCGCTTCCGCCAGCACGCGCTGCAGATGATCCGCTCCGCGGAAGCTCTCCGCATAGACCTTGTAGATATCTTCGGTCCCGGACGGGCGCGCCGCGAACCATCCATGCTCGGCGATGACCTTCAAGCCGCCGATCGATGCGCCATTACCCGGCGCCGCGGTGAGAATGCTCTGAATCGGCTCGCCAGCCAGTTGCCTCGACTTGACCCGTTGCGGTGAGAGCCTTCCGAGCAATATCTTCTGCGCGGGGGTCGCCTGCGCATCAACACGATCGCTGAGGCACTCACCGAACTCGCTCGTCAGCTCACGGTAGAGCGCGCCCGGGTCACGGCCCATGCGTGCGGTTATCTCCGCCGCGAGTAACGCCGAGACGATGCCGTCCTTGTCCGTCGTCCACACACTGCCATCCCGACGGATGAATGTCGCCCCGGCGCTCTCTTCGCCGCCGAAGCCCAGGGAGCCATCGAGCAACCCGTCGACAAACCACTTGAAGCCGACGGGAACCTCGTAGAGCCTGCGGCCGAGCTTTGCCGCCACCCGGTCGATCATCTGACTACTCACGATGGTCTTGCCGACTGCCGCGTCATGGCGCCATTGCGGCCGATTCTGGAACAGGTAGTAGATGGCCACCGACAGATAGTGATTCGGTGGCAGCAGGCCGGTACTGTGGGTAACGATGCCGTGCCGGTCATGATCGGTGTCGCAGCCGAATGCAATGTCGAATCGATCCTTCAGAGCGATCAATCGCTGCATCGCGTAGGACGAGGATGGATCCATTCGGATCCGGCCATCCCAGTCCACGGTCATAAAGCGGAATGTCGGATCGACCTCATCGCTGACGACCGTGAGATCGAGTTCGTAGCGCTCGGCGATGGGAGCCCAGTAGTGCACGCCGGCGCCGCCAAGCGGGTCCACTCCCATGCGGATTTTCGCGCCACGAATTGCGTCCATGTCGATCACGTTGCCGAGGTCGCCCACGTAGGCACCGATGTAATCATGGCGATGCGTCGTCGAGCTGCGCCGCGCCTGGTCCAGTGAAAGTCGGTCGATGCCGCGCAGAGCGTCGGCCAGAAGCTCGTTGGCGCGCGTCTGGATCCAGCCGGTGACGTCGCTGTCCGCCGGTCCGCCGTTGGGTGGGTTGTACTTGAATCCGCCAGCATCGGGCGGATTGTGCGATGGGGTAATGACGATGCCGTCGGCAAGTCCCGATTGCCGCTTGCGGTTATAGCAAAGAATGGCGTGCGACACCGCGGGGGTCGGGGTGTATTCGTCCTTCGCTGCGAGCATGACCTCGACCCCGTTCGCGGCCAGCACCTCGAGCGCGCTGGCGAGGGCGGGCTCGGACAGCGCGTGGGTGTCCATTCCAAGAAACAACGGGCCGTCGGTACCATGCTGTTTACGGTACTGGCAGATGGCCTGGCTGATCGCCAGCACGTGCCATTCATTAAAACTATTCTGGAACGGACAGCCGCGATGCCCCGAGGTGCCGAACGTGACTTTTTGTTCCGCTATCCCGGGATCAGGCCGATTGGTGTAATACGCGGTGATCAACCTGGGAACATTGACCAGCATCTGCCGAGACGCCGGCTGACCTGCCAATGGATTTATTCGCTCGTTACTCATGGTGTGCCCATATCATAGCTGCCTAATTCGCCAATAGCGTCGATCGACAGATCGGCCGGAGAGTAGGCGGCGACGATGTTCGCTCAGGTCAGCTTGCACCGCGTCGTTGTCCAGCAAGGTGTTGTCGACATCGAACAGGACAACGAGGCGGGCGGGCGAACTCATGCTGATTTCCGTGCGCAATCCACGACCATGTTATTGCAGTAGCTCAGTGGCCATGGTCGGTTGCCCTCTGGCAGTGTTCGGGCCAACCAGACCGCGGGTTCTGAAGAAATCCTCCCGTGTCGACGATGGACGTTCAGGTCGCCACGGAATCCGGAAGCAGGCGATCGTATTCCTTCTTGACCACCGCATAGCACTCGCAAGTGCGGCGTTCGAGGCCGGCGCGGTCCAATATCGTAATGTGGCCACGTTGGTAGCGAATCAGTCCGGCCTTGTGCAATTGACCGGCTGCTTCGGTCACGCCTTCGCGCCGCACGCCCAGCATATTGGCGATCAGCTCCTGGGTCATCACCAGCTGGTTGGATCGCAGGCGGTCCAGGCTCAGCAGCAGCCAGCGGCAGAGTTGCTGATCGAGTGTATGGTGCCGATTGCATACCGCGGTCTGCGCCATCTGGGTAATGAGTGCCTGGGTGTACCGCAGCAGCAGGTGCATCACCGGACCGGCCCGGTTGAACTCCTGCATCATCAGGTGCGCCTTGAGCCGAAGCCCCTGACCGGCGCTTTGCACGACCGAGCGGCTCGGCGTCGATTCGCCTCCCATGAACAGCGAGATGCCGACGATGCCTTCGTGCCCGACGACCGCGATTTCGGCCGAGGCTCCGTTCTCCATCACGTAGAGCAGCGAAATGATCGATGTAGTCGGAAAGTAAACATGGCTCAGCCGGGTTCCCGACTCGTAGAGCACCTGGCCGAGCGGCATGTCCACGGATTCCAGCTGTGGCAGCCAGCGCGCGCATTCGGCATCGGGCAGGGCTGCCAGCAGTAGGTTCAGCTTTGTGTCGGCGGCTACCAAGGCCATCCGCATCTCCCAGTCGGTCCGGGCTGCGCGTGCAACCACCGCGGAGCTCATCTTTCCAACGCGTCCACACGCGCCATCTGCGATAGCGTACAGGCATGCGATCCAGCCTGCACCTCCGGTGCTGCCAGGGGTACCCACATCAACATATGCAGCTTCTCCGATCCGGATTGAGCGCCGGTTGCACGCCCCGACGACACCGACGCCTGACTTCCGGCGCAGCTCCGGCTACCAATCACGGCGGGAACTTTTTACAATATGCCCCGAAGCGGCAACGCGCCCAGGCCCGCGAGCTCATACTGGTAGCATACCATCTGGCCACCGAGCGCTGACCGCGTTGCGCTGGGAAGCACGGCTGTCACAACCAAGGATCCATGTCATGAAAAAAACCACCGCCGCGACCAGGCAAGACCTCGTGCGCCGGCGCAACGCCCCGCTGGGGACCCCTACCGATTTGACGGCGGCGGCAACCCGGGACATCGCCGGGGGCATGAATGCCATCCTGGCGGATGTGTTCGCATTGTATCTGAAGACCAAGAATTTCCACTGGCACATGAGCGGCCCGCATTTTCGCGATTACCACCTGCTGCTGGATGAGCAGGCCGATCAGATCTTCGCGATGGCCGATCCGATCGCCGAGCGCGTCCGCAAGCTCGGTGGCTCCACCCTCAGGTCGATCGGCCACATCGCCCGCACTCAACGCCTGCTGGATAACGATGCCGAGTATGTCGAACCTTTGGACATGCTCGCCGAATTGCGCGATGACAATAAGACTCTCACGGCGGCCCTCCGCGAGGTCCATGATTTGTGCGATAAGCACCGCGACATCGCCAGCGCCAGCCTGATCGAGGTGTGGGTCGACGAGACCGAGCGTCGCGCCTGGTTTCTGTTCGAAGCGTCCCGCGGCGGGGATGCCACTGGCCATTGAGCCCGCGACAGCCGCCGCGCCACGACGGCCAGCTTGTGCGTCGTCGCCATCAGCGCCGGCTGGGAGCCCAGGCACGCCTCGAACGACCGCGCCCGAATGCGCGTAGCGGCCAGCGGCAACGAGCATACCGAACAATGCGACGCAGAGCCCGCTGCGGTGCAGAAACCGTGGAAGTCATGGGCTGCGCCAAGAACTCGAAAGTGGCTGCTGGCCGGGCCTTCGACGGGTCCATCATCCGCTCAAGGCGCCGGTTCGCGAAAGCCAAGCAGGCCCGCCCGCATTGCTGTACGGTAGGCTTGGCTCGTGATCTTTCGGCTTGTCTGCCTTGGGCCTGCTGCGCCGTCCCGGCGCGCGCGCTTGCGCCCAAAGTCTGCCACCTCAGAAGCATCGGCGAACCAGGAGGCGGGTCTTCCTGCCGATGTGCGCTTTGCGCTTGTGAGTGAGTACACCACTGTGACCAAACTATTCGTTGGCAATCTACCCTTTACGGCGACCGAGGCCTCGGTGCGCACGCTGTTCTCGGCCCATGGACAAGTCGAGAGCGTCGCGCTGATCACGGATCGCGATACCGGTCGCCCGCGCGGCTTCGGTTTCGTCGAGGTGTCGAGTGCCGATGCTTCGCGCGCCATCCAGGCTTTGAACGGGACCGACTTCGAAGGCCGCGCGCTCAAGGTCAACGAGGCGCACGAACGCGAGCGCTCGGCCGGCGATCGCCACGGAGGCGCGCGCCGCTGATGAGGTCGCCATCGGGCGATCTTCACTTACAGAACATCGACCCGCGGTCGGAAATTTCCGCTTTGGCTCGATACCCCCTTTACATGTCTACCAGGTGCAGCAATGTTTATCCCGAAAATGAGTACAGACGCCCTCGATGAGGGCAAGTGGTACATGATGGTGGTCGAGGGCAAGACTACCCCTCGCCGCACCGGCTACTGCGCGGGGAGCTGTAGCGGGCACAGCACCGAGGCAGAAGCCAGCGAACACTTTCTGCAGTACCAGTTGGATCGGGAAGTTGACCTGTGGCTCGCCCGGCGCGGTGAGCGCGCCTGCGCAATGTGCGGCGAGCCGACGACGCTAAGGGCGCGGCTCGGTCGCAACACCGAGTTGATCGTGCTGTGCAGGCGTCATCAATCCACCATCAGCCTGCAAACCCTGGCTCGGCGCCGGGCACCCAGCCTGGCTGCGCAGGTCGCGTAGACCTTATCCTCTCGCGGCGAAGCGTGGGAATCATGGGCTGGCGCAAGACCGGAACCTTCCACGCGCCTCAGGAAATCCTGGTCATGACCTGCGATGTCTGCGAACGCGACATCGGCTTCGAGGACGGAAGCAGGCCGCGAGCGCATTACGAGATCGCCCGCCTGCCGAATCCGGGCGCATTGCACGAACAGAACCCAGCGGCCTATGTGTGCTCGCCTGAATGCTTGCGGGCATTTGCCGCCAAGGCGTCCAGCATTCCGGACCGGCTGCCGCCACGAGAAGAAGGATCCAAGCCGCACGGCAAGCCGCCGACGTAGCCCCTTTCAGCTGCGGAGCGGTGCCGAAGCTGCCGCGGCCAAGGCTGCGGGCGCAATCACGAATTCGTCGCGGCTTTGCGGCGGGACGTAAGGCAGTACTTCCAGCACCTCGCCGGCCGCAATGCGCTGCTGCGTCCGCCGCCAGAACCCGGGTTGATACAGGTCGGCGTGTGCCCGCAGGAACTCCTCGCGCAGCGCGCCCGACATGCCCAGGAAACTCAGCAAGGTCTCCGGAAAAACGTCGCGGTCGCCGACAAAAAACCACGGCTCCGCGCGCATCTCGTCCTCTTCGCACTGGGGCTCGGGAAGATCGCGGAATTGGCAGTCGGACACGCGGCACAATTCATCATAATCGTAGAACACCACGCGCCCATGGCGCGTGACGCCGAAGTTCTTGAGCAGCAGATCGCCCGGAAATACATTGGTATACGCCAGATCGCGGATCGCCCGGCCATAATCCACTGCCGCGCGCCGTGCGGCCGCCTCCGGCGCGTCGCGTAGAAAGATATCCAGCGGCGTCACGCGCCGTTCGATGTAGAGGTGGTCGAAGATGAGATCGCTGCCCGCCACGTGCACACTGTCGCCGGCCTCGGCGCGTAGTTCGTCCAATAGCGGTGCGGAGAATCGAGCCACCGGGAAGCGCAAGCGGCGAAACTCCTGCGCATCGATAAGTCTGCCGGCGCGGTCGTGCCTGAAGACGAAGCTGTACTTGGCCATGACGTCTTTTTTCGAAACATTCTTTAGCTCTGCGATGCGGTCACGGATCACCTTGAAGACGACGTCGAATGACGGCAGCGTGAAGCAGATCATGACCAGACCGCGCTGGCCTGGCGCCGGCACAAACTCGTCGTGGCTGGTCGACAGGTGTCGGAACAGGCTGCGGTGTCGCTCCGTCTTACCCTGCGCCGCCCGACCCAGCACCGTAAACAGCTCGCCGGCTGGTTTTAGCGGCATCAGCGCCTTCAGAAAGGCCACCGTGTCCGCGACGCGCTCCAGATCGACGTGAAAGTACGAGCGCGCAAAGCCGAACAGGATGCTCAGCTCATTTTCGGCCATCATTGTGGCGTCGACGACGACTCCCACTTCGGTGCTGCGCAGAGCGATCGCAATGGGCGTGGTAGTTTTGCGCGCGACCATGCGACCAACCAGATAGGCGCGCGTGGACTGGTAGAAGATGGCGTCGATGACTTCGAGTGACTCGATGTGGCGTAGCTCGCCGTGCTGCCACAGGATCCGCTCCAGGGCTGATGCGACTACCCATGCACTGGCATCCAGATCGACCCAAGCTGCCCCGATGGGCTGAGACTCGAGCAGCCTCTTGATCAGCAGCGTCAGCTCGCCCTGCATTTTGTAGACGCGCGTGACTCTATTCGGCTTCGCCGTCGCCAGCGGATTCAGATCGGTGGCCACGAACTCGATGTCCGGCGACACGCCGACGGTGCCGAACAATTGCCGCGTGACCGAGCTGAAGAAGGTCTTGCAGAACTCGTTGTCCGGCAACCCTTCCGTCAGATTGGAGAAATGTCGCTTGACCTCGACCCACAGCGGGCGCTGGCGCACGTTCTCGCCCAACGCGCCTTCGAGCTCAGCCACTGTCGCCTGCACGAACCGTTCGTACAGCTCGATGCGCTCGACTGCGTCTTGCTGGCTGCCATTCCAGTCGCGCGCCGCGAAACGACTGATCGCGCGTTGCGTCACCTCCCGAAAGCGGGCGTTGTAGCTCAGGAAGGCTTCGACCACCAGCTGTGCGCAGCGCATCCCATACAGCGCCGATTCGAAAGCATGCGCAATCTCGCCGTCACCGGGCGCCGGGCGCCCCGCGCCCATGACGGTCGAGCCGATCGAGGGTTCAGGGTAATCGACGCGCATACCTGTGGTAGCGGCCGCTCGGCCTTAGGTCAGGCCGAGCAGAACTGCTGCTCCTCGGTACTGCCGGTGAGTGCGGTGGTCGAGGACATCCCGGCAGAGATGGTCTGCGTGACATCGTCGAAATAGCCGGCGCCAACCTCGCGCTGGTGCTTAGTCGCGGTATAGCCGCGCGCTTCCGCAGCGAACTCGGCCTGTTGCAGCGCGACGTAGGCCGTCATGTGGTCGCTCTTGTAGCCATGGGCCAGCTCGAACATCGAGTAGTTCAGCGCATGGAACCCGGCGAGGGTAATGAACTGGAACTTATAGCCCATCGCCCCGAGTTCGCGCTGGAACCTGGCAATCGTGAAGTCATCGAGCTTGCGCTTCCAGTTGAAGGACGGTGAGCAGTTGTAGGCCAGCATTTTTCCCGGGTACTGCCGATGGATGCCCTCAGCAAAGTATTTGGCCTCTGCCAGATCCGGACGCCCGGTCTCGCACCAGATCATGTCAGCGTATGGCGCATACGCCAGACCGCGCGCGATCGCCTGATCGAAGCCTGCGCGCACGTGGAAAAACCCTTCCGCGGTGCGGGCCTTCGAGGGATCGATGAAGCGCCGATCGCGTTCATCGACATCGGCGGTCAGCAAAGTCGCTGATTCCGCATCCGTGCGCGCAACCAGCACCGTCGGCACATTGCAGATGTCGGCAGCCAGGCGCGCGGCGACCAGCTTGTTGATGCCTTCCTGCGTCGGCACCAGCACTTTGCCGCCCATGTGACCGCACTTCTTGGCTGACGATAGCTGATCCTCGAAATGCACCCCGGCGGCACCCGCCTCGATCATGGCCTTCATCAGCTCGAACGCGTTCAACACGCCGCCAAAGCCGGCTTCAGCGTCCGCGATGATCGGTTTGAGCCAGTCGATACTGTCATCGCCCTCGGCGTGATGCAGTTCGTCGGCACGGCGCAGCGTGCTGTTGATGTGGCGCACAACCGCCGGCACCGAGTCCGCCGGATACAGCGATTGATCCGGATACATCTGCCCGGCGAGATTGGCGTCGCCGGCAACCTGCCAGCCAGACAGATAGATCGCATCCAGGCCCGCCTTGACCTGCTGCATCGCCTGATTGCCGGTCAGTGCGCCGAGCGCGTTGACGAACGGCTTATCGTTCAGATAGCGCCAGAGCTTCTGCGCCGTGAGACGCGCAATCGAATGCTCAATCGGCACGGTGCCGCGCAATCGCACGACATCTTCAGGCATATAGGCGCGCGTGATCCCACGCCAACGCGGACTGTCGTGCCAGTTGCACCGCAGCTCCTCGGCACTGGCCAGCGTTCGTTGTTGCGTCATCTGTCCATGCTCCTGTGCACCGCGACCGATCAGCCCAGCAGTTCGTATGCGGGCAGGGTCAGGAAATCGTCAAACGTCTCGCTCTTGACCATGGCGGAAAACAGCCGCGCCGCGGTCGGAAATACCCCGGCCAGCATGCGGGCCGCCCCCACCTCACCGTGTATGCGTTCGATCTCCTCGGTCAGCGTTTGATCGAACCGCGCCAGGGAAATCACCCTGCCATCGATGGTGCGCGCTTCGTGCTGCAGCCATTGCCACAACTGCGCCCGGCAGATCTCCGCCGTGGCCGCGTCTTCCATCAGGTGGTAGAGCGGCACGCAGCCATGGCCGCCGAGCCAGGCCTCGATGTACCGCAGACCGACGCGAATGTTTTGACGCAGGCCGGCATCGGTGATCGCGCCCTCCGGCACCCGCAACAGATCGGCCGCCGTGACCCTGACGTCATCGCGCTTCACGTGCAGCTGATCGGGACCGGGCATTACGGCGTCGAAGACTTCGGTCGCGATCGGAGCCAGCGCCGGATGCGCGATCCAGGTGCCATCGTGACCCGCGCGCGCCTCGCGCAGCTTGTCCGCCCGGACCTTGAGCATCGCGGCCTCGTTCGCCTGAGAGTCCCCGCGGATCGGGATCTGTGCCGCCATGCCGCCGATCGCATGCGCGCCGCGCCGATGACAGGTATGGATCAACAGGTCGACGTACGACTTCAGAAACGGCGCTTCCATGGTCACCGCGCCGCGGTCGGGCAGCACGGCATCGCGACGGTTTTTGAACTTCTTGATGAAGCTGAAGATGTAGTCCCAGCGCCCGCAGTTCAAGCCGGCCGAGTGCTCGCGCAGCTCGAACAGGATCTCGTCCATTTCAAAGGCGGCGAGAATGGTCTCAATCAACACCGTCGCCTTGATGGTGCCGCGCGGTATGCCGAGCTGGTCCTGCGCCGCGTTGAATACATCATTCCACAGGCGCGCTTCCAGATGGCTCTCGAGCTTGGGCAGATAAAAGTACGGTCCGGTACCGTTGCGGGCCAGGGCTTCGTGATTGTTTGCCAGATACAGCGCGAAATCGAAAAGTGCGCCCGATACCGCCTGGCCGTCGACCTGCACGTGCTTTTCCGGCAGATGCCAGCCGCGCGGACGGACGATCAATGTGGCGATCTTGTCATTGAGCCGATAGCTCCTGCCTGAGCTGGGATCGGTGTAGGTGATCCGGCGCTGGATGGCGTCGCTCAGGTTGATCTGGCCATGAATCAGATTCTCCCAGGTCGGTGAGCACGAATCCTCGAAGTCGGCCATGAACGTGCGCACCGGAGCATTCAGGGCGTTGACGATCATCTTGCGATCATCCGCGGGGGCGGTGATTTCCACGCGGCGATCGGCCAGATCAGCGGGCACCGCGGCGATGCGCCAGTGACCGGCGCGTATAGGCGCCGTCTCCGGCAGAAAGTCCGGCAGCAGGCCGCGATCGATTTCCGCCTGGCGCCATTGCCGCATCGCCAGCAATTGCAGGCGGCGCGCATTGAAACCGCGGTGCAGGCTCGCCAGCAGTTCCAATGCTTTGGCGGTGAGCACCTCATCGCCGCGCTCGACCAGCCGGCGGCTGACGTCGATTGCGGGCCCGGTGTCCGGCTTATAGCTCGACGAGTCCTGGAGCGCGTACTGCAGCTGTGGGTTCATGCGAAGCAGCATAGCGCCCCAGGGAGCAATATTTGACTCCCAAAACTTCACAATGTAAATTTCACAGACACATGGCACACCTGCTCCGCAAGGGTCACTTTCTGGGCGCCAAGCTGCGCAATATCCGTAAGCGCAATGGCCTGACGTTGGAGGAGCTCTCGGCCCGCTGCATCCAGCTGAACGCCCAGATGGCGCCCTCGGTCTCCTATCTGAGCATGATCGAGAGCGGCAAGCGCATGCCTTCCGAGGACGTCTTGACGCTGCTGGCCGGCGTCTTCCAACGGGAAGTCGGCTGGTTTCTGGACGAACAGGTCGATGTCACCGACGCTACCGGTACGCCCCAGGCAGGCGGCGCGACGCGAGTGCCGCTCGAGCCGGCCTTTCTATTCTCCAAAGAGCTGCTGCAGGCCGCCATTCCCGAGCTGCTGTCGCAGACCGGTACCAGCGGCCGGCAGTTTGCGCATCTGCTGATCCGCTCGCATCAGGAGATGTCCCGCAACGATTTTCCCGATCTCGAGCGCACCGCCGAGAGCATCGGTGAGCGCAGACTGCCGTTGACAGTCGAGGATCTGACGCGCCTGGCCAAGCATCAGGGCCTGGAGCTACGCTGGTTTGAACGTCGCTCGGTGCTGATGCGCGATAACGACCAGGAGGTACGCAGCACGGTGCGCTCCTTCTTCGAGGCGCCGCACACCGTCTATCTGAACCAATCGCTACGCGCAGATCCGGCGCGGCTCAAATTCGACCTGGCGACGCACATTGGACATAAGGTGCTGCACGGCGGCGATGGCATGAAGTCGCCGCACGCGACCGGCGGCGAAATGGGCGGCAGTCCCGAGAGCGGATCGGAGACCGCGGGCCTGCGCGCGCAGGACGTGCTGCACGCCTGGCGCGACTTCGAATGCAGCTTCTTCGCCGGTGCGCTGCTGTGCCCGAAGATTCCGTTTCGGCGTTTTCTCGCCCGCAATCAGTACCGCGTCGAGCCCGCAACCAGACTCGAGCTCACACCCGCGGTCGTGATGCGTCGGATGACCAAGGTATCGCCGTATCCCTACTGGCACTTCTTCGATGCCTATCCGCCCGGCTACCTGCGCGCGGTATACCGCGGTAACGGCATTCCGCTGCCTTGGGGCAACATGGCGCAGGTCAGCGATCCTTGCCCCCAGTGGGCGGTTTTTCGCATGATTGACGGCGAGCAGAAGGAATCCGGCTCGCAGATCTCGGTGCTGCGCGACCATGATCGCTCGCTGCTCTACTGCTGCCACTCCATGCGTACGCGCGACATGGCCGGCAATTTCCATGTTCTTTCGGTTGGCATCGATCTGGCCCCGGCTCTGGATGCCAATGGCGCCAATTCCACCGAGATCGTCGCCGCGATCACCGACGAATGTCTGCATCGACGCGGCGACGCGGCCATTCTGGGCCCCGCCGCGCAAGCGCTGCGCGCCGCTGCGCGCGTGTTGAACATCGCCTGGATCGAGGAGGCCCTGGCACACCCTGCGCGCATCATCTGTCCGCGCAGCAGTCGCTGCCCGCGTCCGGATCGCTGTGAATCAGCGCTGCCCTCCAAGGCCCGCGAAATCACCGACATCCGCGCCGAGATCCTCGGACGATGCGAGCTGCTGCGAAAGTGACTGGCCGCGCTGTCAGGCTCTAGCTCCTGGCACGGATAAGCCGCTCCAGCTCCGGCACGATCTGGAACAGATCGCCGACCAGGCCGATGTCGGCCACTTCAAAGATCGGCGCTTCACTGTCCTTGTTGACGGCGACGATGGTGCGCGCATCCTTGATCCCGGTCAGATGCTGAATGGCACCCGAGATGCCCAGCGCAACGTACAGCTCCGGCGCAATGATCTTTCCGGTCTGTCCGACCTGCAGCTCGTTCGCCGCGTACCCGGCGTCGACCGCCGCACGTGAAGCCCCGACCGCGGCGCCGAGCGCATCGGCCAATCGGTACAGCAGCTGAAAATTCTCGGCGCTCGCGAGCGCCCGCCCGCCGGATACCACCCGAGTCGCGCTCTGCAGATCCGGTCGGTCGGTGTTGGCGCCGGAGCGCGAGACGAAGCGGGTGTGCGTCGGCAGCGTCGCCTCGACCTGTGCTCGCTCGATCGCCGCCTGACCGCCGCCGGCGGCGGGTTGAAACGAGGCGGTGCGTACGGTCGCCACGACGATGCGCCCGCCCGGGGCTTCCACCGTTACGATGGCGTTGCTGGCGTAGACCGGCCGGCGAAACCGATAAGCCGACTCCACCGCCATGACATCGCTGATCTGACCGACGCCGAGCAGCGCCGCGATTCGCGGCATCAGATCCTTGCCGAAGGTGGTCGAGGGTCCGAACAGGTGCGTGTAGCCGCGCCCCAGTGCTGCGATCTGCGGCGCCATCACCGCCGCGAGCGCCTCGCTGTTCTCCGCTCGCTCGAGCATCAGCACGCGCCGCACGCCGCCCAGGGTGGCCGCCTCGGCCGCCACCGGGCCGGCATCGGCGGCGAGCACGGCAATATCAATCTCGACATCTCCGATCGCCTGCACGCAACTCACGCACTTGGCGGTGCTGGCGTTGAGCTTGCCCTGAAAATGTTCGGCAATGATCAGAGCCTTGTTCATCTATAGAACCCCGCGCTGCTGCAGCGCTGCGATCAGCTCGGCCGCATCCTTGACCATCACCCCGCGCGCGCGCAGGGCTGGCGGCTCGAACTTCAAGCTGCGTATGCCCTGCGCCGGCGCGGCGACGCCGAGCTCGGCCAGGGTGGTGACATCGAGCGGCTTCTTTTTGGCTTTCATGATATCGGGCAACTTGATGTAGCGCGGCTCATTGAGGCGCAGGTCCGTAGTCACGACCCCGGGCAGATCAATTTCGATCGTCTCCAGCCCCGCATCGACCTCGCGCGTCACGCGCGCGCGGCCGGCTTCGAGCTCGAGCTTCGAGGCATAGGTGGCTTGCGGCCGATCCCACAGCGCCGCCAGCATCTGCCCGGTCTGGCCATTGTCGTCATCGATCGCCTGTTTGCCTAGAATCACGAGCTGCGGCTGGTGCTTTTGCACCAGTTTCCACAGCACCTGCGCCGCGGTCAGCGGCTCGACCGGGCTGTCCACCTGCACCAGCAGCGCGCGGTCGGCCCCCATGGCCAGCGCGGTGCGCAGCTGCTGTTGGGCTTCGGCCGGGCCAATGCTGATGGCGATGACCTCATTCGCAAGATTGCGCTCCTTGATGCGCAGTGCCTCCTCCAGCGCAATCTCGTCGAACGGGTTGATGCTCATTTTGACCCCATCGGTCACGACGCCGGAACCGTCCGGCTTCACCCGCACGCGCACGCTGAAGTCGATGACACGCTTTATACCTACGAGAATCGGGCTCATGCTGTACAGATTCCGGTGTGAATCAGCGCCGACATCATATCGTTGACGGGCATGGCCTCGAGCGCGGCGCGGTCGGAAAAGCGTCGCAGGATCTGCTCGGCCTGCTCGTCGCCGAAATGCTCGCGCACGCTGGCTGCGAATTTGCGCTCGAGCAGCGGCAGTCCCTCGGCGCGCCGCAGACGATGCCCGATCGGATAGTCCACCGCGACCCGGCGAGTGCCCTGCCCGTCGCGAAAAAACACCTGCACGGCGTTGCCGATATAGCGCTTGGCCGGGTCGTAGTAGTCGCGCGTGAAATCGCGATTCTCAACCACCTGCATTCTGGCGCGCAATGCATCGACGCGCGGATCGCTTGCCACCTCGCCCTCATAGTCCGACGCGCTCAAACGGCCGAAGATGAGCGGCACCGCCACCATGTACTGAATGCAGTGATCGCGGTCGGCTGGATTGTTCAGCGCTCCGGTCTTGTCGATGATGCGTACTGCCGGCTCCTGGGTTTCGATCACGATGCGCTCGATCTCGTCCAGCCGCGATGCCACGTCCGGATGCAGCGTCATGGCCGCCTCCACCGCGGTCTGCGCGTGAAACTCTGCAGGAAACGAGATCTTGAACAGCACGTTTTCCATGACGTAACAGCCAAATGGCTGCGGCAGAGCAAAGCTCTTGCCCTGGTACAGCACGTCGTAAAAGCCCCAGGTCCTCGCCGACAGCGCCGACGGATAGCCCATCTCACCGCGCAGTGCCAGCAGCGCATGCCAGACCGCCCGGCTGGTGGCATCGCCGGCGGCCCAGCTCTTGCGCGATCCGGTGTTCGGTGCATGCCGGTAGGTGCGCAGCGCGCCGCCGTCGATCCAGGCGTTGGAGACCGCATTGATGACCTGATCGCGCGTAGCGCCGAGCATCGCCGCGACCACCGCCGTCGACGCCACACGCACCAGCAGCACGTGATCCAGGCCGACGCGATTGAAGCTGTTTTCCAGCGCCAGCACGCCCTGGATCTCATGGGCCTGGATCATCGCCTGCAATAGCGAGCGCCCGGTGACAGGCTCGCGGCCGGTTTGCAATGCGGCGCGCGACAGATAGTCCGCCACCGCCAGAATTCCTCCCAGGTTGTCGGAAGGGTGGCCCCACTCGGCCGCCAGCCAGGTATCGTTGAAGTCGAGCCAGCGGATCATGGCGCCGATATTGAATGCCGCGGTCACCGGGTCGAGCTCATGTGTCGTGCCCGGTACCCGGGCACCGCCGCGCATGCCGGCACCGGGCACCACCGGACCGAGCAGCTTGGTGCAGGCCGGGAAGCGCAGCGCCTGCAAGCCGCAAGCCAGTGTGTCCATCAGGCAGTAATAGGCGGTCTCGCGCGCCAGCTCGCTCGGTGTCCGGTAGCCCAGCGCGTAGTCGGCAATGGCGGTCAGCACCGAATCGGGCGTTGATCGCTGGGCCGACTTGAAGTCTTGAGGCATCGCTGGTGGCGCCGGGACGGGCGCTTCAGGCTCGGTCACGCAGCGCGACGAACGGCAGATTTTCGGGTCCGATGTAATTCGCGCTCGGTCGAATGATCTTGCCGTCGATGCGTTGCTCGATGACGTGCGCCGCCCAACCCGCGGTACGCGCGATCACGAACAGCGGTGTGAACATCTCGGTCGGCACGTCCATCAGATGGTATGACACGGCTGAGAACCAATCGAGATTCGGAAACAGGTTCTTGACCGACCGCATGACCGATTCGATCCGCTCAGCGATCTCATAGAGCCGCATATCGCCCGCGGCCTCAGCCAACCGGTGCGCCACTCGCTTGATGACTTCATTGCGCGGATCGGCGATCGTGTAGACCGGGTGACCGAAGCCGATGATCACCTGCTTGTTGGCAACCCGCGCGCGGATGTCGGCCTCAGCCGCAGCGGGCGAGTCGTAGCGCTGCTGAATCTCGAATGCCACCTCGTTCGCACCGCCATGCTTCGGGCCGCGAAGCGCACCGATCGCACCGGTGACGCAGGAATACAGATCCGAACCGGTACCGGCGATCACGCGCGCGGTGAAAGTGGAGGCATTGAACTCGTGTTCGGCATAGAGGATCAGCGAGGTATGCATCGCTTTGATCCACAATTCGCTGGCCGGCTTGCCATGCAGCAGATGCAGGAAATGGGCGGCGATCGAATCGTCGTCGGTGCGCACCTCGATGCGTTGCCCGTGATGGCTGTAGTGATACCAGTAGCACAGCATCGAGGGCAGGCTCGCAATCATCCGATCCGACAGCTCGCGCGCCGCCGGTGCCGCGTGCTCGGCGCTCTCCGGCTCGAGACATCCGAGCACCGACACGCCGCTGCGCAGCACATCCATGGGATGACTGCTCCGCGGCAGCAGCTCGAGCGCGCTGCGCAGCGCCGGCGGCAGTGCGCGCCATCGCTTGAGCTTGGCCTTATAGGCCGCCAGCTCGCGCCCATTGGGAAACTTCTCGTGGATCAGCAGATAGGCGATCTCCTCGTACTCGCAGCGGTCGGCGATATCGAGGATGTCATAGCCACGGTAGTGCAGATCGTTGCCGCTCAGGCCGACCGTGGACAGGGCGGTATTGCCGGCCACGATCCCCGACAGCGCTACCGATTTCTTCGCCACTTATCTGCCCTTCCCGGCGGCAAACAGCCGATCCAAATGCTGTTCGAAGGCGTCGTAATCCAGGTACTTGTACAGATCCGCTCGCGTCTGCATATGCTCGATCATGCTCTGCTGCGTGCCATCGCGACGGATGGCCTCGTAGGTCGCAAGCGCCGCCGCATTCATGGCACGGTAGGCCGCACAGCAATAGAGCACTATATCAACGCCCGCCGAGCCGAGCTCATCGCGGGTGTAGAGCGGCGTACGGCCGAACTCGGTGATGTTGGCGAGTATCGGCACGCCGACCGCCTGCTTGAAGCGCAGATATTGCCCGAGCTCGCTGATGGCCTCGGGGAAGATCATATCCGCCCCGGCTTCGACGCAGGCCACCGCTCGCTCGACGGCGCGCTCGAGTCCCTCGCTCGCGAGCGCGTCGGTACGGGCCATGATCACGAAGTCGCCATCGGCACGGGCATCGACCGCCGCCTTGACACGATCGACCATCTCCTCGAGCGGCACGATCTCCTTGCCGGGACGATGACCACAGCGCTTGGCCTGCACCTGATCCTCGATGTGCAGACCCGCTGCCCCGGCCTTGGCAAAACTACGCACCGTGCGTGCGATGTTAAACGCGCCTCCCCAGCCGGTATCGGCATCCACCAGCAGCGGCAAAGCGCAGACGTCGGTGATGCGGCGGATGTCGACCAGCACGTCATCCATGGTACTGATGGCCAGATCCGGCACACCCAGTGAATTGGCCGCCAGGCCTCCGCCGGAAAGATAGATCGCCCGAAAGCCGGTGCCCGCGGCCATGCGTGCGACATAGGCATTGATCGTGCCGACCACCTGCAGCGGCCGCTCGTCCCGGACCGCGGCGCGAAATCGCGCCCCGGCAGATAATGCGTTATCGCATGCCGTTTCCATCCGCCGAACCCTACACTAGCTGGCAAGCTTTATGGAACTGGTGAAAACCAAGGAGTGAAATGCAACTGTTCGGCGCGCGCGCTTTGAGCCACGCATGCCCGACAGGCAGCGGGGGATTTTAACCATGGGCTTGCAGACACGACTCATTGTCACCGGGAGCGCACCCGCGTGCCCTACCGACGTTCGGCGTTGATGCAGGATCGGCTGGCGGACAATCGCGCGCGGATCATGCGCTCGACGCGCCAACTGATCGCCCGTGGCGGCTTTCGCGCCGCGCAGGTCGCGGCCGTCGCGAACGCGGCGGGGCTGTCGACCGGCTCCATCTACCGCTATTTCCCATCCCAGGCACAGCTGTTCATCGAGGTGCTGACAGCGGCCGTGGCGCATGAGATCGGGCTGCTCGAGCGCATCACCGCCGCCCCGGGTGCGGCGGCCGTGCGACTGAAGAACGCGGTCGAAACCTTTGCCCGTCGTGCGCTCGAAGGCCGCAACCTCGCCTACGCCTTCATCGCCGAACCCATCGGCGCGCAGGTCGAAGTCGCCAGGATGCGCTCGCGCCGCGAATTCTGCGCCGTGTTCCAGCGACTGTTGACTGCCGGCATCCGCAGCGGGGAATTCCCGCAGCAGGACGTGGAGGTCGCCGCGGCCTGCATCGTCGGCGCCTTCACCGAGGCGCTGGTGGGGCCGATCGCTCCGGGCAGCAAAGCCGTAACGCCGCGCGCGCGCGCGCGCCTGATCGCGGCCATCAGTCGATTCTGTCTGGGGGCGGTCAGGGCCTAGCGCGTACGGTCCACTCTCGCCAAATGGCCATGGCAACGGCGAGCACCACCGGACCGGTGAAAAGTCCTATCAGCCCGAACGCCTCCAGGCCGCCAAGGGCGCCGAACATAACGATCAGGAACGGCACCCGGGTGGCACTGCTGATCAATATCGGTCGCAGCACATTGTCGGCCGGATACACCAGCACCGCACCCCAGATCAGCAGCACGATGCCCTGCCATACCAGGCCGGTCGACAGCAGATAGATGCCGACCGGTACCCAGACAATGGCCGTGCCCACCAGGGGCACGATCGACAGTATGCCCGTCAGGGCGCCGAGCAGGACCGGCGCCCCCAGGCCGACCACCCAATAGCCGATGCCCGCGAGCACGCCCTGCGTAATCGCCGTGATCAACAGTCCGTACACCACCGCGCGCGTCATTTTCCCGGCCGTAACCAGGTACGGATTGAGCCGGTCGGCGAAAAACCCTTCAAGGACCTGATCCGCCTGGGTCGCGATCGTTTCGCCGTCGCGATAGAAAAAGAACAAGGTCAGCAGGGTCAGCGTCAGGTTCAGGATGTTGCGGCCGACGCCGCTGATGATGCGACCGAGCTCGCTCGCCCAGCTCAGAATCCATGCGCTCAGTTGCTGGGTCAGCACCGATGGATCAGCCGCATACCGGTCCATCGTCTCCTGGATCTTCTGGCCGAGCCAGGGGATGCGGCCGAGGAATTGCGGCACTGCCTGCGGCCCTTGCGCCAGATATTTCGTCAACGTCTGGTACGCCGCGATCAACTCGCCCTGAACCACGACCAGAATCCACAGTACCGGCAGCACCACCACACAGCCCAGAAACAGCGTCATGAGCAGTGCCGCGACCGTCTTGAATCCGTGCAACGCCCGGCGCAGCCGCCGGTATAGAGGCCAGCTCGCATACGCCAGGATCGCGGCCCACACGATCGAGGTGATGAACGGCGCCAGTATCAGCAGGCACAGCAAGCCCAGCCCGACCAGCAGGATCGCGAGCAGCAGTGGTCGAACCCAGGAGGTGGCGGCTGGACTCATGCCTTCAGGCCGCTGGCCGCGCGAGGGCGACCCGTGACTGCGTGGGCCGCTGCAGCACGTCGCAGATATAGCGATCGGCCGCGAGCAGCGCGTCGAGTCGAACCCCGGTTTCGATGCCGAGCCCATCGAGCATGTAGAGCAGGTCCTCGGTCGCCAGATTCCCCGAGGCACCCGGCGCATAGGGACAACCGCCGAGTCCCGCGACGGCAGCATCGAATACGGCGACACCGAGCTGAAGCGCCGCGTAGACATTGGCCAGCGCCTGGCCATAGGTATCATGGAAATGTCCGGCGAGCCGCTCGACCGGGACGCGCTGCGCTACCACTTCGAGCATCGCCGTGGTCCGCCCCGGCGTGCCGACCCCGATGGTATCGCCGAGTGAGATCTCATGGCAGCCCATCTCATACAGCGCCATGGCGACACTGGCCACCGCCGCCGGAGCAATGGCGCCCTCATAAGGACAGCCGAGAACGCAGGACACGTAGCCGCGCACCGGTACACCGCGATGCTGCGCGGCGCGCATCACCGGCTCGAATCGCTGCAGGCTCTCGGCAATCGAACAATGTATGTTTTCGCGGGAAAAAGTCTCCGAAGCCGCGCCAAACACCGCCACCTCGTCCGCGCCGGCCGCCATCGCCGCATCGAAGCCGACCAGGTTGGGCGTCAATGCCGAGTAGCTGAGTCCCGCTCGCCGCGGCACGGCGCGCATCACCGCATCGTGATCGGCCATCTGCGGTACGCGCTTCGGCGATACGAAAGCCGTGGCTTCGATATGGCGGAGACCCGAATCGGCCAGTCGCCGGATCAGTCCCAACTTCAGCTCGGTGGCGACGATCGTGCTCTCATTCTGCAGTCCATCGCGCGGACCGACCTCGACCAGCCTGACTCGCGAGGGCATCATGGGCATGGGGATCCTGGGCACGGGGACCCTGGGTACGGGGACCCTGGAGTGGCCTCGAATTCGATCAGCTCCCGGCCTTCTTTGACCTGCTCTCCGACCGCGGCCCGATAGCCGCGCACCGTGCCATTCGCGGGCGCGCAGAGCGTATGCTCCATCTTCATCGCTTCCAGGATGAGCAGCGGCGCGCCCTTGCGTACCGCGCTGCCCGCGGCGACCAGCTGCGCGATAACACGTCCCGGCATCGGCGCCGCCAGGCTTGCCTCCGCCACGTACGCGTCCACCGACGACTGCAGCGGATCGCGCCGGCGCAGGCGGAATTCGTCGGTGCCGATGACGATGAGCAACTGGCCCGCATCCTCCTCGATCTGCACCCGGACGCCGTCAGCGCCAAACTGCAGATGAAATATGGCATTGCCCTCGGCTCGCAGCGACGCCGTGGCGCTGCGTTCACCGATGGTAAGCCGCAAGCCTTCCGCACGATACTCCACCGCCACTGCAGCCACCTCCGCCGTGCCCGCGGCGCCGGCGTTGCCGGGCTCGAACTCGAGCATTCGCCTCAGATAGCCGTTGAGCCGCCAGCCATCGCCGGCAGTCCAGGCCGACTGCGCCGTGGCACGCGCAGCGCCCTCACCGGGCAGCTGCCGCTCCTGTGCGAGCGTCCACAGCGCGGCGGCAGCGAGCACCTGCGCATCGGCCGGCATCGGCGCGCCGTTGACCAGCTCCCGCTCGCGCTCGATGAAGCCGATGTCTAGCCGTCCGCGGGCAAATGCCGCGCTGCCGGCCAGCCGGCGCAGAAACATGAGATTGTTGCCCACGCCGGCGATTCGCACCTGCGACAACGCGGCCCGCAGAGCCGCCACCGCTTCCTGCCGCGTGCCCGCATGCACGATCAGCTTCGCGAGCATTGGATCGTAATTAATCCCCACTGTGTCCCCCGCCTCCATGCCGGTCTCGACCCGCAACGCGCCTGAGGCGGCCGGCAGCTCGAAGCGGCGCAGCGTGCCGCTCGATGGCAGGAATCCGGCCTCGGGGATCTCGGCGTAGAGGCGCACTTCGATCGCATGTCCGCGCAGCGCAATGTCACCCTGGCGCAGCGGCAAGGCTTCGCCGGCCGCTACGCGCAACTGCCATTCCACCAGGTCGAGGCCGGTGATCATCTCGGTGACCGGATGCTCCACCTGAATGCGCGTGTTCATCTCCATGAAGTAGAAGCCGCCTGCCGGCTCGAGCAGAAATTCCACCGTGCCGGCCCCCGCGTAGCCCACGGCGCGCGCGGCATCGCAGGCGGCTCGCGTCACGGCCTCACGCTGCGCGCCGGTGAGATGCGGCGCCGGCGCTTCCTCCAGCACTTTTTGATGGCGTCGTTGCGCCGAGCAATCGCGCTCATAGAGGTGCAGGACCTGTCCCTGGTTATCGCCGAAGATCTGCACCTCGATGTGCCGCGGATTCTGCAGATACTTCTCCAGCAGCACGCGCTCATCATTGAAGCTCGCCCGTGCCTCGCGCTGGCAGGCCGCCAGACGCTCATCGAACACCGCCGCGCTGTCGACGACCCGCATGCCCTTGCCGCCGCCCCCGGCGGTGGCTTTGAGGAGCACCGGATAGCCGATGCGCTCGGCCTCGCCGCGCAGTCGCGCCGGATCCTGGTCCTCGCCGTGGTAGCCCGGCAACAGCGGTACGCCGATGCGCTGCATGAGCTGTTTCGCGGTCGCCTTTGAGCTCATGGCGCGCATCGCCGCCACCGATGGCCCGATGAAGATCAGCCCCGCCGCCGCGCAGCGCTGCGCGAACTCTGGATTCTCGGACAGAAAACCGTAGCCCGGATGGATCGCCTGCGCCCCGCAGTGCTGCGCCGCCTCGATGATGGCAGCGATCCGCAGGTAGCTGTCACGCGCAGCGGCCGGACCCACGCACACGGCCTGATCGGCCAGCCGCACATGCCTGGCAAGCGCGTCAGCCTCGGAATAGACCGCCACCGTGGCGATGCCGAGCCGGCGGCAAGTGGCCATGACGCGGCAGGCGATCTCACCGCGATTGGCAATGAGGACCTTGTCGAACATTATTCAGGCGGTCCAGCTCGGCTGGCGCTTGGCAAAGAACGCCGCGATGCCTTCGCGCGCCTCCTCTCCGGCCCGCACCTCCGCGATACTGCGGGCCGTCTGCTCCAGCACCTGCGGATCGAATGAATCGTGGCCGCGCAGCGACGCCAGCAGCCGCTTGCAATGCGCCTGGGCTTGCGGGCCGGCGCTGTGCAACGCCCCGAGCAGCTCCTCCAGGCGCGCATCGAGCGCGCCGGGATCGACGGCCTCATGAATCAATCCGATGCGCAGCGCTTCATTCGCATCGAAGCGCTCGCCAGTCAGGAAATAGCGGCGCGCGGCCCGCTCGCCGATCGCAGCGATCACATACGGTGCGATGGTCGAGGGCGTGAGACCCAGGCGCACCTCGGTGGTGCCGAAGCTGGCCTCGCGCGAGGCAATCGCGATATCGCAGGCGGCGACCAGCCCCATGCCGCCGCCGAGCGCCACACCATGCACACGCGCGATGGTCGCCTTCGGTGATTGCGCCAGCGTGCGCAACATCCACGCCAGCCGGCGCGCATCCTCGAGGTTGGCGTCATAGTCGGCGCGTGCCTGTCGTTGCATCCATTCCAGATCGGCGCCGGCACAGAAGTTGCCACCACGGCCGGCAAGCATTATGGAGCGCACCGCCGCATCCTGTGAGAGCAGCGCCAGACAGCGTGACAGCTCTGCCATCAGCCCCTCATGGAACGCGTTGTGGCATTCGGGCCGGTTCAGCCACACGGTCGCGCAGCCGGCGCGATATTCGAGCTGCAGGAACCGATAGTCGGACATCGCGATCTACATCCTGAACATGCCGAAGCGCGTTTCCCCTATTGGCACGTTGAGCGCCGCCAACAAGCCCAGACCGAGCAGGCGCCGCGTCTGCGCCGGATCGATGATGCCATCGTCCCACAAACGCGCGGTCGCGTAGTAGGGATTGCCCTGCTGCTCGAACTGCGCGCGCGTCGGCTGCTGGAAGTCCTGCTCCTCCTGCGCGCTCCAGGCTTTACCCTGTGCCTCGAGCGCGTCGCGCCGGACCGTGGCGAGCACGCTGGCCGCCTGCTCACCGCCCATGACGCTGATGCGCGAATTCGGCCAGCTCCACAGGAAACGCGGACCGTAGGCGCGGCCACACATGGCGTAATTGCCGGCACCGAACGAGCCTCCGATCAGCACCGTGAGCTTCGGCACGGCGCTGGTCGCCACCGCCGTCACCAGCTTGGCGCCATCCTTGGCGATACCCGCGTTCTCGTATTTCTTGCCGACGATGAAGCCCGAAATATTCTGCAGAAACAGTAGCGGCATGCCGCGCTGGGAAGCCAGCTCGATGAAGTGCGCGCCTTTGAGCGCCGACTCCGAGAACAAAATCCCGTTGTTCGCCAGCACCGCTACCGGGCAGCCGTAGATGTGCGCAAAGCCGGTTACCAGGGTCGCGCCGTAGCGCTGCCGAAATTCATCCAGGCGCGAACCATCGACGATACGCGCGATCACCTCGCGCACATCGTAGGGCTTGCGCGTGTCGGCGGGGATGATGCCGTAGAGCTCGTCCGGGTCGTATCGTGGTTCCTCGACTTCCTGCAGCGCCACCGCGGGCGCTGCCCGCCGGTTCAGATGGGCGACGATTCGACGCAGGATCCCGAGCGCATGTGCGTCGCTGTTCGCATAGTGATCGGCGACGCCGGAGATTCGCGTATGGACGTCCGCGCCGCCGAGCTCTTCGGCGCTGACGACCTCGCCGGTGGCGGCTTTGACCAGCGGCGGCCCACCAAGAAATATCGTGCCATTGTCCTTGACGATAATGCTCTCGTCCGACATTGCCGGCACATACGCGCCCCCGGCGGTGCACGATCCCATCACGCAGGCGAGCTGCGGAATGCCGCGTTCGGAGAGCCTCGCCTGGTTGAAGAAGATCCGCCCGAAGTGCTCCTTGTCCGGAAATACTTCATCCTGCAGCGGCAGGTAGGCGCCGCCTGAATCGACCAGGTAGATGCAGGGAAGATGGTTCTCAGCGGCAATCTCCTGCGCACGCAGGTGTTTCTTGACAGTGATCGGATAGTAAGTGCCGCCCTTGACGGTCGCGTCATTGGCCACGATCACACATTCACAGCCGCTGACCCGGCCGATACCGGTGACGATGCCGGCCCCGGGTACCTCGCCGCCGTACATGTCATAGGCGGCGAGCGCACTGAGTTCGAGGAACGGGGCCCCCGGGTCGAGCAGCAGATCGATCCGGTCGCGTGCCAGCAGCTTGCCGCGAGCGCGATGGCGTTCGCGCGCCGCATCCGATCCGCCCCGGGCTGCTGCCGCGCTACGTTCGCGCAGCTGCGCCACCAACGCGCGCATCGCGCCGGCATTGGCATCGAACTGCGCCTCGTCGCGGCGGATATTGGATTGGATGACGTTATGCATGCATCTGACCGCGCCCCAACTGTACTCCAGCGATCACGAATAATGAATCTGCGTTCATTTTTCTGCCGGTTGGCTCACATCGCCCGCAAGAATATCGGTAGGCGCGGCCTGCTGTCTGTCGCCAGCCATCGAACGGTCTTCAGTCGGGCCAAGCCGCTGACCTGCCTGGGCTGCGCTCACGGGCATCGGAGCCGACCGGAGCCCACCGGAGCGCTAAAAGGCCCCGGGGAGCGGGCTCGCCAGCCTACGCATGGCCCCTCAAGGCCCGCGCCGCCGGCGGGCCGGGACCGCGCGCGGCTTTGCGCCGGCCCACGCTCGCCATCGTGGCATCGGTTTGATGGCTTTTCCCGGGAATTCGCCCCAGTCCCCTCCGCTGCAGCGCGGGCGATCCGGCCCGCATGCGGCGCGGGCATTCAGCGCCGATTCATTGCGGTAGCGTAGCCTCGAGACCCATGACTCAGGCCATGCAGTCTGTCGATGGACGTCCGACATGGATATGGGAGAATTTACCACTCGACCGTCGCCAGCGTGTTGGTCACAATGGTTGGCAAACCAAGCCGCCTGGCGCCCTGCATGAGCGTCGCCGGAGCCCGGCCGGCGCGCCCGTGGAGCGCCCAGTATCGAAGACCGCAGGAGTAGTGCGTGGACCCGCGTCGATGGTTGCTGCTGACAGTGACAACGATCGCGGTCCTATTGCAGCACTCCAGTGCGCTGTCGCCGCGTACCCGGCCGACGCAGCCGCAGCCTGCGGCCCGCTTTGGCTTCGAAAGCGTGCAACGCATCGCGCAGCAACGCGCCGCCGAAGCGTATCGCGATCACATCGGCAAGCTGCCCGACAGCCTCACCAAGATCAGCTACGAAGATTATCGCAATATCCAGTTCCGCGCGGAGCAGGCACTGTGGCGCAATCAGGCGTTGTTCGAAGTGCAGTTCTTCCATCGCGGCTTTGCCTACGACAGGCGGATCAACGTCACCGAAGTCGGCGATGACGGCATACTCCGGTCCATCAATTACGACCCGTCGCAATTCGAATTCGGCAAAGGCGCACCGCCGAAGGACTTGCGCGCCGATCTCGGCTTTGCCGGGTTGCGCGTGCACTTCCCCTTGCAACGCCCCGACTATAAAGACGAGTTGATTGCGTTTCTGGGGGCTTCCTACTTTCGGCTGCTCGGCCGCGACCAGAACTACGGCGCCTCGGCGCGCGGCATCGCCATCAACGTCGCCACCACCGGCGGCGAGGAGTTCGCTTATTTCACCGATTTCTGGCTGGTGCGTCCGGCGCCCGAACAGCGTACGCTGACGATCTACGCCGTGCTCGACAGCCCGAGCCTGACCGGCGCCTATCGCTTCGAGGTCAGGCCGGGAATGACCAGCATGGTCGAGGTCACGGCGACCTTATATGCGCGCAAGAGCGTCGAAAAGCTTGGCCTCGCTCCCCTGACCTCGATGTTTCTGTACGGCGAAGATCATTCGCGGCCATTCGACGATTTTCGACCCGAGGTGCATGACAGCGACGGCCTGGTGCTGCAGACCGGCCGCGGCGAATGGTTGTGGCGGCCGTTGCTCAATCCGCGCGCGTTGCGAGTCTCGAGCTTCTCGGACGAACATCCCCGCGGCTTTGGCTTGAGCCAGCGCGACCGCGACTTCGCACATTACCAGGATGAGGATGCCCATTATCAGCGGCGCCCGAGCTATTGGATAGCGCCGCTCGGGGATTGGGGCAAAGGCAGCGTGGAGCTCGTCGAAATCCCCAACGATGAAGACATCCACGACAATATCGTCTCGTACTGGATACCGTCCCTGCATCTGCAGCCGCATAAGCCGTTCACTTTCTCCTATCTGATGTCGGCGTACTCCAGCTCGCCCCTCTGGTCGCCGGGCGGACGGGCGATCGCGACCCGCACGGCGATCGCGCGCGGCCACGGCGGCGGCGAGACTGCGCGGCGCATCCTCATCGACTTCGCCGGTGGCGATCTCGACGCGCTGGTCGGCACGCAGCCGGTCAAGCCCGAGATCAGCGCTCACAACGGCGATATCGACAACGTCGTCATCCAACGTCTGGTGGAAAACGGCGTCTGGCGCGTCAGCTTCCGGTTGCTGCCAAAGAATAGCCAGGCCATGGACCTGCGATGCTACCTGACCCTGTACGGGGAAGCTCTCACTGAAACCTGGACATACCTTTGGACCCCGTGAGCATGATGGACACCATGAGCACGAATGGACTCAGCGAACGTTCGCTGCGCCACCAGGCACTGTGGCGGCGGGCGCTGTTCTTCGGCCTGACTTTTCTGACCGCCCTCGTCGCGGGATTTCTGATGCTCGACATCCTCAAGACCAACGGCCAAACTTTCCTCAATGTCCTGGCGCTGCCATTGTTCATCGTGCTGTTCACGTGGATTTCCGGGTCATTTTGGACCGCCGTGATGGGCTTCGTCCTGCGTTTGATCGGGCACGACCCCGCCGTGCTGCAACCGCCGCCGGTCTCGCCGCAGACGTTACGGGGCAGGACCGCGATCGTTGCGCCGATCTGCAATGAAGATACGGCTCGAGTGTTCGCCGCCGTGGACGCCATCTGGTGGTCATTGCAGCAGCAACCATCCGAGCAAAGCTTCGATTTCTATGTCTTGTCCGATACGCGCGATACCCAGATCGCCAATGCGGAGGTAGCGGCCTGGTCGGCACTGGTGGCACGACGTGGCGCCGCCGGCCGGCTGTTCTACCGCCGACGCAGCGACAATAGCGGGCGAAAATTCGGCAACCTCGCCGAGTTCGTTCGCAACTGGGGCGGCGCCTACGACTATATGATCGTGCTCGATGCGGACAGCATCATGTCCGGCCAGGCGCTGGTATCACTGGCGCAGCTGATGGACGCCCACCCGGACGTCGGCATCATCCAGACACTGCCGCTGCTGGCCGGCCGCGAGACGCTGTTCGCACGATTGCTGCAATTCGCGGTACGGCTCAACGGCTCGATGCTGGCCAGCGGCCTCGCTTTCTGGCAGCTCGGCGAGAGCAACTATTGGGGCCACAATGCCATCGTGCGGCTGCGCGCCTTCGCGCAATATTGCGCCCTGCCGCGACTGCCGGGCACGCCACCCTTCGGCGGCGAGATCCTGAGCCATGACATCGTCGAGGCTGCGTTCATGCGTCGTGCCGGCTACAAAGTCTGGCTGGTTCCCGACATCACCGGCAGCTGGGAGGAAGTGCCCTCGAATGTCATCGACTATGCGGCGCGCGACCGCCGCTGGGCGCAAGGCAATCTGCAGCACGTTGGGGTCATGCCGATGCGCGGTCTGCATTGGCTCAGCCGCACTCATATGCTGACCGGCATCCTGTCCTACGTCAGTTCGCCGCTGTGGCTGCTGGTGCTGATCTTGAGCTCGATCGTAACGTGCATCCAGGCCGCTACCGGCCATAAATACTTCCAACCGGGCGCTTACTCGCTGTTTCCGAGTTGGCCGCAGTATCGTGACAGCGAAATCGCCGCGGTGCTGACGATGACCGTCATTGTACTGCTGCTGCCGAAGGTACTCGGCGCCTTCCTGGCGCTCAGGGACCGGGCCCTGCGCCGCGCGTTTGGCGGCGCGCCTAAAATTCTGGGTGGCTTTCTGCTCGAGCAGATGCTGAGCATACTGCTGGCGCCGACGATGATGCTGTTCCATTCGGAATTCGTACTGCGCGCGCTGCTCGGCCGCAGCCTCGGCTGGGATGCGCAAGCCCGCGGTGATCGCGGCGTCACCTGGCGCGAAGCGTTCCTGCGGCACAAGTGGCACCTCGCCATAGGCCTGGTCTGGGGCGGCGCGATTCTGGTGCTGGCGCCCGACTTCATCTGGTGGATGTCGCCGGTCATCATCGGCATGTTGCTTGCGGCGCCATTGACCGTGCTGACCAGCCGCGCGGATCTTGGCCGCGCGCTACGCCGCCGCGGCTGGTTGCTGACGCCCGAGGAGACCGCGGAACCGCCTGAGTTGGCGGCGGCCGACGCAGCGCGAGCCCTCGGGCCGCCAGAGGCAATCGAGATCCCGCCGGTTGCGATGCCGCCACGTGCACCGCTGCCGATGGTCGCCGACCCACCGGTGTACCTGAAGATGTCTGGATCGCGCCGCGCCGACGGATCGCCACGTCCTCCTGATGCAGCGGGGGGCGATTGTGATGCTCGTGGCCAGCCGCGACCCCGCGCCGCCGAAATCCCCGCCGCAGATGCGTTCGATACTGACCGCCGCCGCGTCGAGCGCGCTCGCGACAGCCTGCACTCGCGCGGCGCTGAGGAGGGTATCGCCGACCTTGAGTCGCAACGCCGTCCTGCTGTTTCTGATCAGGGCGCCCAACGCCGGCCTGCAGCACCTTAGCTTCCACGTTGCCGACCTGAACGATCTGCAGAAGGCCGGCTGCAATGGCATGATCCCGATTCCGCTCGAATTGCCGCAGACCCCGGAGTAGCCATGGGCCGCATCTTCGAAGTTCGCAAGCACGCCATGTTCGCGCGCTGGAACCGCATGGCAAAGCAGTTCGCGCGCATCGCCAAGGACATCAATATGGCCGTGAAGGCGGGCGGCGCGGATCCGGCTTCCAATCCGACGCTCCGGCGCATCATGCAGAACGCGCGCGCGGTCAACATGCCCAAGGATAAGGTCGAGGCGGCCGTCAAACGTGCCAGCGGCCACGACGCCACCAACTACCACGAAGTGTTGTATGAAGGATATGCGCCGCATGGCGTCGCGCTGCTGGTCGAAACCGCCACCGACAATCCGACCCGCACCGTGGCTCATGTTCGCAACATCATGAGCAAGCACGGCGGCAATCTCGGCACCACGGGCAGTGTGGGCTTCCAGTTCCAGAAGATGGGGGTGTTCCGGCTCGAGCCAGCCGGGATCAACCAGGATGAGCTCGAACTCGAGATGATCGATTACGGCCTGGAGGAAATGGGCGAGAGCAGCGGCGACAAAGGCGAGCCGCAGCTTGTGCTGCGTTGCGCCTTCGAGAATTTCGGCAAGCTGCAGGAGGCGCTGGAAGCGCGACGCATTGCGCCGCTATCGGCCGAGCACGACTACGTGTGCACCACGACGATCGAGTTACCCGAGGCACAAGCCACCGAGGCGCTCGAGCTGATCGATAAGCTCGAGCAGGAAGAGGACGTGCAGCGCGTGTTTCACTCGCTCGCCTAAAGCGCATGCCCGAGCCCCTGCCGACACTGCTCCTGCCTGGCCTGTTGGCCTCGGCGCGGCTGTATGCGCCGCAGCTGCCCGTGCTATGGCAGTTCGGTCCCGTGATGGTGGCGGATCATCGACGCGACGACAGCATCGCCGCGATTGCGCGTCGCATTCTCGATCACGCACCACCGTGCTTTTCGCTGGTGGGGCTGTCGATGGGCGGCTATATCGCCTTCGAGCTGCTGCGTCAGGCACCCGAGCGCGTCGCACGACTGGCCTTACTCGATACCACGGCGCGAGCCGACGCGGCTGAACAACGCGTGCGACGCGGGGAACTGATCGAGCTTGCGCGCGCCGACCGTTACGGCGAGATCGCCGATCTGCTCTACCCGGGCCTGGTCCATCCCGATCGTCACGCCGATCAGACGCTGCGCGAGACGGTGCGGTGCATGGCCCGGGAAACCGGCGCCGAGGCCTTCATCCGCCAGCAAACCGCGATCATGAATCGCCGCGACTCGCGACCGGAGCTGGCTGCGATCGGCTGCCCGACATTGGTATTGGTCGGTGACGCCGATCAGCTCACGCCGCCGGCGCGCGCGCAGGAGATCGCCGCCGGCATTCGCGGCGCACGACTGATAGTGGTGCCTGCGAGTGGACATCTGTCGACACTCGAGCAGCCGGAGCGCGTGACTGCGGCGCTGGTGGAGTGGCTGGCCGCGTAGGCACGCTCCAGTGCGCTCAATCAATCCTCGGCCAGCGCCAGCAGCCGCGTGTCACCGCCGACCGCGGCGGTGTTGATGCTGACCGACTGTTCGACCAGCAATCGCTCAAGAGCGTAATCTTCATTCGCCACGATCACTGGCTCGATGGGGCCGTCCCCCGCCGCCAGTGCCTGGCACAACTGCCGCAGCCACTGTGGATGCATTCGCGCCTCGGCCGCGTCGACCAGCACCGCCTCATGACGCAGCTCGGCGCTCGGCAGCGAGCCGCGAAGCGCCAACGGCAGTGCCTCGCGCAACGTCGCGGCGAGCTCCGATTGGTCCGCGATCAGCGTGTTGCCGGTCGCCAGCGCCGCCGCCAATTGAGCCAACAACGCGCTCGCCGACCGTGCCGTGCCGCGTAGCACGCCACGTGGACGCAGCCGCAGCTCGTTACTCTCGCCGACGTAGCCGTTGAGCGGAATGCGCGCCTCGAGCATCGTCGCATCCGCATAACGCTCGGCCTGCGCGAGCAACTCCGGCCGCTGCTCCGCCGACAGCAGTGCGTCATGCCCGTCGCGCAGCCAGGCGATGAATTGCCGCAGCTGCCGCGGCACTCGCGCACTCTGATCGGCGTGCCATCGTGGCCCCGGAGACTGCCGCAGCAGGCGGTGCAGGTAGAGCGGGCCGCCGGCTTTCGGCCCGGTGCCCGACAATCCCTGCCCACCGAACGGTTGTACCCCGACCACGGCGCCGATCATGTTGCGGTTGACGTAGATATTTCCGACGCGCGCGCGCTCGATGACCTCGCGGATGGTGCTCTCGATGCGCGAAGCGATACCGAGGGTCAGTCCGTAGCCGCTTGCATTGATCGCGTCGACCAGCGCACCGAGACGACGCCGATCGAAGCGCAGCACATGCAGCACCGGCCCGAACACCTCACCCGACAGCTCGGTGACCGACTCGATTTCGATCAGTGTCGGTGGGACGAATACGCCACGTGCGCACTCTGCCGACAACGGGCTCTGGCAGCGCACCTGCGCCCGCATCGCCTGCAGGTGGGCGTCGATCTGCAGGCGCGCCTGCTCGTCGATCAGCGGGCCGACGTCGGTCGCGACGTCGGCCGGGTTGCCCACGCGAAGCTCGCGCAGCGCGCCTTCGAGCATCGTCAGAATCGGCTCGGCGACCTCGCGCTGCAGACACAGTAGCCGAAGCGCCGAGCAGCGCTGCCCGGCCGAATCGAAGGCCGAGCGCAGCACGTCGCCGACCACCTGTTCGGGCAGCGCCGTCGAATCCACGATCATTGCATTCTGCCCGCCGGTCTCGGCGATCAGCGGCACCTCCCCGCGCAGCGCCAACGTCCGTGCGATCGAACGCGCGGCGGCGGTCGATCCGGTGAACACGACGCCACCGATGCGCTCATCGGCGACCAGCCGTCCTCCCACGCGCTCCCCATCGCCGGGCAGCAGCTGCAGCGCCTGGTGCGGCACACCCGCCTGATGCAATAGCCGCACGGCGCGCGCCGCGATCGCACTGCTCTGCTCCGCGGGCTTGGCGAGCACGGTGTTGCCGGCGGCAAGCGCCGCCGCCAGCTGGCCGGTGAAGATCGCCAGTGGGAAGTTCCAGGGACTGATGCAGGCCACGGCTCCGAGCGGTAAGTGCGAAGCATGGTTGAACTGCGCCCGGATCTGGGCCGAATAATAGCGCAGGAAATCCACCGCCTCTCTCACCTCGCCGACCGCATTGGCGAGTGTCTTGCCGACCTCGCGCACGGCCAGCGCCACCAGTGCCGGCAACTGCTGCTCGTATAGCTCGGCGGCGCGCTCGAGTATCTGCGCGCGCACATCGATTTCGGTCTCGGCCCAACTGCGCGTGCCCTCGATGGCGGCGGCGATCGCCGCATCGACCACGCCGTCCCCGGCGTCGAGTACGCTGCCGACCAGCTCGTTCAAATCGGCCGGATTGCGGATCTCGCGCCGTGCGTCGACGGTGGCGGGCGCGCCGATCGGCGCGCCGGCTACCAGCGGCTGCACTTCGATGGCCTGTTGGCGGCTGTGATCGATCGCCGCGATCAGTGTCACGCGCACGGCGGCATCGGCCAGATCGACGCCGACGGAGTTGCGCCGCTCGGGAGCGAACAAATCCCGCGGCAGCGGTATTTGCGGATGCGGCGCGCCGGCGTGCCTGGCTGCGTCGTCGGCCGGGTCGGCACACAGGGTTTCGATCGGCATGGTGACCGCGGCGGCGCGGTGCACGAACGAGGCTGCCGCGCCGTTCTCGATCAGTCGCCGCATCAGATAAGCCAGCAGCGTGGCCCGCGTGCCGACCGGCGCATAGATCCGGACCGGTCGGGCGATCTCGGGCGTTTCCAGCAGCCGCCGGTACAGCCCTGCCCCCATGCCATACAGGCACTGGAACTCATAGTCCTCGGCACCCGCCCTGGCCGCGATCTCGACGATGGCTGCAACGGTCTGAGCGTTGTGGGTCGCAAACTGCGGCAATACGTGCCCGCGCGCCGCCAGTAGCCGACGGCCGCAGGCCAGATAGGCGACGTCGGTATAGGCCTTGCGTGTATAGACGGGATAACCAGCCAGCCCGTCCATCTGCGCCAATTTGATTTCCGCGTCCCAATACGCGCCCTTGACCAGCCGCACCATCAGCCTTGCACGACGCCGAGCCGCGAGCTCCAGCAGGTAATCGACTACTGCTGGTGCGCGCTTCTGATAAGCCTGCACGGCGACACCGAGCCCAGCCCAGTCGGCCAGGCCGCTCGAGGCCATCAGCGCCTCGATCAGATCGAGCGACAGCGCCAGCCGATCGGCTTCTTCGGCATCGATCACCAGCGCGATGTCGTAGCGTTGCGCCAATCGCACCAGCTCGAACAAACGCGGCAACAGTTCCCGCATGATGCGGCCATGCTGCGTATAGACGTAGCGTGGATGCAGGGCCGATAGTTTCACCGACACGCTGCCGCCGGCGACCGGCCCCCGACCACGATACGCGGCGCCGACCGCGTGTATGGCCTGCCGGTAAGCCAGAAAATAATGCTGCGCGTCGTGCGCGGTCATCGCCGCCTCGCCGAGCATGTCAAATGAATACCGGTAGCCCTGGCGGGCCGCGCGGCGCGCGCGCGCAAGCGCGGATTCAATGGTCTCGCCGAAGACGAACTGATCGCTCAGACTGCGGATCGCAAGTTGCATGGCCTTGCGCACCAGCGGTGTGGTCAACGAACGCCAGCCGCCCGCGCGCGGCCGCGCCGCATCGGCCTGCGGGCCCGAAACCCAGGCCGTGGCCAGCCTCAGGGCGCCGCCCAATGCGCCGGCGGCGCCTTGCACGCCCCAGTCGACCCGAGTGAGCCGGTCACGCAGCAATCGATCGGCATTCGCGGCGTCGGGCACGCGCAGCAGCGACTCAGCCAGTGACAGCAATGCCAGACCGGCAGCGCTGTCGAGCGGAAAAGCGCGTGTCAGCGCCTCGACGCCGCGCCGGGTATCACGCCGGCGCATGCCTTCGATCAGCCCGCGCGCTACGACTGCGGTGCGCCCGCGTTGTACATCGTCGAGCTGCGCTGCGGCGATCAATGGCGGCAGGCACTCGGTCTCATCCGCACGCCAGAATCGTGCGATCGCCTCGCGCGCCCGGGCCGCGGCCGCGTGCCCCTCGGACTGCGGATCGACCGACGGCATCGGTACTGTGCTGATCACGCTCGCATTATCGCACCACGGTCGCCGGCAAGGAGGTTTGCCGGTGCCGCCGAGGGCGCCTAGCTCAACCAGCCAATGGCGCCGGTGAGCGTGCCCGCCACGGCACCAACGCCGCCCAGTGCCACAAAAAAACGCTTACGCGACAGGAAATAGAGCGAGGACATCACCAACCCCAGTTCGAGAAAGCCCTCGCCAACATCGAATCGCAGCGCGCGGCGCTCGGCGTGCTTCGACTCCTCGTCACGCGCCAGCGCGACTGTCCTGATTTCCTCGGCCTCCGTCGTGTAGCGTTCGCCGTCCTGCGTGAGCTTGGCGCTGAAGGCGGCCACCTTGGCTGGATCGGCAGCCAGCGCATTCAATAGTGCCACGCCGATTTGCGCATTGTGTTCGCGGATTTTCTTGGCCTGATAAAACGCCCACTGATCATTCGCCTCGGTCTTATGCACCACGGCGGCGCTGTGCTCGCGATGCCCGAGGATGGTCACGATCGAGAGCAGGATGCCGATGACGCCGACCATGATGCCTACGCGCTGACCGAATGCGTCGGCACTGTGTCCCTGCTCGAAATGTACATCGACCTCCGCCATGCCCACTCCGCTTTATCAGTTTCCTGCGGTGGTCAAACTTTAGCAGATCCGCTGCGGCAGCTGGCGCGATCGCCGTGCTGCGCGCTGCTTGATCGATGCGCTTTAGTCGATGCGCTTCGGCCGCTGCCGCGGCCCAGGCGCGCGCGGCCCGCTCGCGGTTTGCTCCAGTCGCTTTGCCACCGCCTCGAGACGGCGCAGCGTGGCTTGTGCAGGCGCCGCCGCCGACGCGGCGCACGCAAGACCCCGATAGACCATATCGGTCATCGCATCCGCGGCCGCGTCCGGGGAGAAATCTCCTTCGCCGCGCAGATAAACCCAGGTGTGGTGCTCGACGCCGCCGTAGATCATATCGCGCACGATGCGCAGCGGCAGATCGGCGCGGAACTCACCGGCATCGATGCCCTGCTGCAGGATCTCGAGCGTGCGGCGGGTGTATTCACGCGTCAGCTCGAACACCGTGGTGCGGCGGTATTCGGGCCATGCTCGCAGCTGATTGAAAATGAGTCGGCACATGCCGGGCTCATTGTGGATCACGGTCAGATGCCGCCAGATCAGGAACCGTAACCGCGCGCGCGTGCCCTGCAGCCTTTTGAGCTGCTGGTCGTAGTCGGCCAGTATGTGCTCGTACCATCGCTCGACTACGCGGATCAACAACTCGCGCTTGCCGGGGAAGTAGCGATAGATCGTGCCTTCGACAACGCCTGCCCGCGCCGCGATCTGCGCCGTCAGCGCCTCGCTGTAACCCTTCTCGCGGAACACCTGCGCCGCCACCTGCATGATTTCCTGCATGCGCTGCGCACGCGGCAGCCTCGAATGTCGCTTTCTTTGCATTAATGAGTACTACTCACCATTTCGGAAGGCGCCGCTGTAGGCCGCCACACTGCAGCAATTGGCGTGTTACAGGCTTGTGCTGCGTTGCGGAAGCATAATGCATCGATAGTACGAGCAGGCCATGGGCGCACCTTGCTATAATAACTGAGTCGGATTCATTAGTCCCCAAGCCAGTCCGGAGGTCGGCTATCATGCTCGACTATCATGCTTGAGAGCGCCACAGCCATCGAAGCCGCACCAAGACCAGCATCAGATCTCAATCTGAGCCCCGACCAGCTTGAGGTCCTCGACGCGGCTGACCGCTACGCGCGCCAGGAACTCTATCCACTGGCCAGGCGCATGGACGACGAGGAATGGTGGCCGGCGGAAGCCTTCGCGCGCCTGGGTCAGGAGGGCTATCTCGGCATCACCATTCCCCAGGCCTACGGCGGTGCCGGTCTGGATCTGGTGAGTACCGGGTTGGTCGCCCAAGCCTTTTCGCGTTGGAATCACGCCTTGGGATTGTCCTGGATCGCGCACGATAATCTGTGTTGCAACAATCTCTACCGCCACGGCAACGAAGCGCAGCGCCGGCGCTATCTGCCGGGTCTGTGCAGCGGCAAGCTGCTCGGTGCGCTGGCGCTCACCGAACCCGGCGCCGGTTCCGACGCCCTCGGTTCGATGCGCATGAGCGCGCGTCGCGAGCGCGATCATTACGTGCTCAACGGCACCAAGATCTTCATCACCAATGGTCCCGTCGCCGACGTGCTGGTGACCTACGCCAAGACCGCGCCGGAACTAGGCACGCATGGCATCTCGGCATTCATCGTCGAAAAGAATTTTCCGGGCTTCGCTGTCGCGCAGAAGCTCACCAAGATGGGATTTCGCGGCAGCCAGACCGGTGAACTGGTGTTCGCCGACTGCCGGGTCCCGATCGAAAACCGGCTCGGCGCCGAGAACTCCGGCCTCGGCGTGGTCATGACCGGATTGGACCTGGAGCGCGCCACGATCGCCCCCATCTGCCTCGGCGTGGCCGAGCGCGCCCTGCAGCTCTCGATCGAGCACGCCAAAACGCGCAAGCAGTTCGGGCGTCCGATCGCGGAATTCGAAATGATCCAGGCCAAGATCGCGGACATGTACGTCTGGGTCGAGACCATGCGCTGCTTCATCTATCGCGTGCTTGCGGCCACCGATGGCATCGGTGCCGATCGCGGCGGCCGCGGCGAGATTCACGCGCTGGGCGCCGCCTCAGTGATGTACGCGGCCGAAGCCATGGCCAAAGTCGTGGCCGATGCACTGCAGATTCACGGCGGTATCGGCTACATCTGGGAGTCGGAAGTCAACCGCCTGTATCGCGCGATCAAGATGCTCGAGATCGGCGCCGGCACGACCGAGGTGCGCAAGTTGATCATCAGCCGCGAGCTGCTGGGGATATCAGAGTCTCAGTGAGCCTTAAGGGGCGCGCCAGGCTTCAGATCGAAGCGCTCGCCCGGCTCACTGGCACCGTCGCTGGCGCTCACGCGCGCTCACGCTCGTGCCAGCAATTGCCGCGGTTGTTCTGTGTCCCCTGGCAGATCTAGGGCTGGCGCATGACCGGCAGCACGTGCGTGTCGCCGGTCGCCTCGTACAACGCCTGCAAAGTCGCGAAGTCGCTCTGCTGCGGCTTGCCCGACAGCATGTGGTCACGGATGATCTTGAGTTGATAGCGCAGATAGGGCAGCAGCGACTGCGCCGACGCGCTCTCGCCGCTGTGTTCCGCCAGCAGCGAGTCGCCATAGGCGCGATAGTATTCCGAATAAGCGTTCTCGTAGTGCGCCAGTGCCTCGCAAAAGGCCGCATCACCCAGGACTTCGCCACAGAGCGAGTCGGCGCAAAGGAAACTGCAGGCTGAATTCAGAAAGGCGAGATGTTCCCGCACCAGGCACTGCGCGTAGTCCTGCGTCCCGAACAGCGCCCTGATGAGCTTGCGGCGTGCTGGACCGGTGATATGCCGCTCGCGCATGTACTCGAACGGCGCCTTGCGATGCAGCGTCAGAAACGTCACCTTTCTGAGCTCCATGACCTTGGCGGCCGGCCGCGACGGCGCCGCCACCGTGTGCATCAGCAGGCCGTGCGCGTGCTCCCATCGTCGATGGAGCGCTGCATCCCGAAGCATCCGCGCGGCGATTTGCGATTCCTGCGGTAGCTCCGACTGTGCGGCGCGGACCAGGAACCGCTCCGAATACTCCATCAGACGCGCGGTAGTGAAGCCGGCTTCGACCGAATGCCGGGATGATGTCGCCAGACCGGTGGCCATGAATGCCTTGCTCCGACTATGGCCCGCAGGCCGCGATAAGCATCAGCCCTATATATATAACACCGATGCGTCGAAACGCCAAAATGGAGTAATGCTCGGCATAAAGCATCGACCTGCGCACGGCTGGCGACCCGAATGGCCACGTGGATTGGCGGCACGCCAAATCCCGCGGCGGCGCCGTTGCCGCTCAGCTCGGGCGATACCTCGAGCAGCAGCTCATCAGCGATCGGGTCCAGCGCCCTCGCTCAGGCCGCGACCGGTATTGGACAGCCCAGCAGCTTCTCGATCGCGCGCAGGCGCTCGCGCTCTTCGCGGCTGACCAGCGAGACCGCCTTGCCGCGCAAGCCGGCCCGGCCGGTGCGACCGATGCGGTGCACATAGTCCTCCGGCACATGCGGCAGCTCGAAATTCACCACGTGCGGCAGCTCGGTAATGTCCAGTCCGCGCGCCGCGATGTCGGTCGCGACCAGGACTCGGATCCGGCCCTGCTTGAAATCATCGAGTGCGCGAGTCCGCGCGCCCTGCGATTTGTTGCCATGGATTGCGGCGCAGGCCAAGCCGTCGCGCAGCAGGCGCTCGGCCAACCGGTTGGCGCCGTGCTTGGTGCGGGTGAATACCAGAGTCTGGCGCACACCGCCGTCGACGATCAGGCGCGTCAGCAATGGATGCTTGGCGCAGGTGTCGACGTGATAGACGCTATGATCAACCAGCTCCGGCGGTACATTGCGCGGGGAGACGTCAATCGTGACCGGGTCGCGCAGCAGCGACTTTGCCAGGGTGCGGATCTCTTCGGAAAACGTCGCCGAAAACAGCAGGTTCTGCCGCTTCGCCGGCAGCGCGGCGATGATGCGGCGAATCGCGCGGATGAAACCCATATCGAGCATTCGATCGGCTTCGTCGAGCACCAGCATCTCGATTTTCGACAAGTCGATGGCCCTGGACTCCAGGTGATCGAGCAGCCGGCCCGGGGTCGCTATCACTAGATCCACGCCGCCCGACAGCGCGTCGAGCTGTGGCTTCGCGCTCACGCCGCCGTAGATCAATGCGCCGCGTATCGGCAGATTCCGCGCCAGTGCGCGACATGCGTCGCTCACCTGCGCGGCGAGTTCGCGCGTTGGCACCAGTATCAGGGCCCGCGGACTGCGCTGACGCACGGGGTTCTGCAGCAAGCGCTCGAGTAGCGGCAGCGCGAACGCTGCGGTCTTACCCGTGCCGGTCTGCGCCGCGGCCATCAGGTCGCGGCCTGCGAGCACAACTGGAATCGCGCGCTCCTGAATCGGGGTCGGCTCGGTGTAACCGAGCGCCTCCACCGCCTTCAACAGCGACGGACTCAATGAAAAATCTTTGAACAAATCAATACTCCGCAACGGCCTCGCTGCTTTAAAGCAGCCCATCGGTGTGGCGCGTCTGTCATGGATTGGATCGGCCTCGCCTTGAGACGAGGACTGCGATGGGCTTGCAGGAGGGGCGATAGGGTCCCGGGGATGGCCGTGACGGCCTTGAAGGGACGCTGAAGAACCTCGGCACGCGGACCGAACCGCGCGCGACAAACTCCAACTAATAGTCTATCTCATTGCAGCCCAAAGCGCACATCGCGCCGTTCCGGCCCCAATAGCGCCAGCACGACCAGGATCACAGCGACGGTGCCGACGACCACGGTAAAGGTAAAAGCATAGTCGGGATGCGCCGCGCTGCCGTGGCTTGCAGCGATGCTCGCCTGCAGCGTCGCGTTGTACGAGGCCATCAGGTTGCCGAATTGATAGACGACGCCGGGAAAGGTCGCACGCAGGCCTTCGGGCGAAAGCTCGTTGAGATGCACCGGCACCACGCCCCAGGCCCCCTGCACCATGAATTGCATCACGAAGGCCGCCATCGCCAGGGCTACGGGAGTCAGGGAATAGGCCCAGAACGGCAGCACCACCAACGACAGTCCCGCCGCGAGCGCGATCGCCGCGCGTCGTCCGATCCGGCTCGACAGCGTGCCGAACACCACGCCGCCGCAGATCGCGCCGATGTTATAGACAATGGCGATGATCGATCTCGGGCCCGTGGAGAAACCGCGCTGCGACTCGAGAAACGTCGGATACAGATCCTGCGTGCCGTGGCTGAAAAGATTGAAGCACGTCATCAGCGCAATCGCATACAGCGCCAGCAGCCAATGACCGGACAGCGCACTCCACAGGCTGCGGGCAACCGCTGCGGCGCGGCTCTCGACCCAGGTCGCGGACTCCGGCACCTTGCTGCGTATATACAGCACCAGCAGAGCCGGTGCGGCACCCACCATGAACATCCCTCGCCAGCCAATATGATCGAACAGCAGCCCAAACACGATCGCGGCGAGCAGATAGCCGCATGGATATCCGGCCTGCAGCAGGCCCGATACCATGCCGCGCGATCGGACCGGTACGCTCTCAAATGCCAAAGAGGCGCCGACGCCCCATTCGCCACCCATCGCGATGCCGTAGAGCGCGCGCAGCACCAGGAACACTCGCAGTGACGGCGCGAACGCCGACGCCAGCTCCATGCCCGAATACAGCAGCACACTGGCCATCAGCGCCGGACGACGCCCAAAGCGATCAGCTGCCCGGCCGAACAAAAATGCACCCACGGGCCGCATCGCCAGCGTAAGGAAGATCGCGTAGGTGACGCTCTTGAGATCGGTGCCGAAGTCGCCAGCGATACGCTTGAGTACGAATACGACCAGAAAAAAGTCGAACGCATCGAGCATCCAGCCCAGAAAGCTCGCGATCACGATATGGCGCTGCGTCTGCGCTCGATCACAGCGCCTCGCCTGCCGAGTCGTGCTCGTCCCACGCCGCGCGGGCGACCCGCGGCCGCGGCCGGTACAATGCCGTTTGCTCGCCTCCGTTCGTTGCCGCTCATTATTGGTGCATCCGTGCTGCTTCGTCTAGATAAGGTCTCGCTCGCATACGGCTCGCGGCCCCTGCTCGATCAGGTGTCGCTGCAGCTCGATGAAGGCGAACGCGTCGGCCTCGTCGGACGCAATGGCGAAGGCAAGTCCTCGCTGTTGCGGCTCGTGCGTCATGAGGCCGAGCCCGATGCCGGTAGCCTGTGGCTCAGGCCAGGCGCCCGGGTCGCTCATCTGGCGCAGGACATCGCCCTGCTCACGGGCGAGACCGTCGCGCAAATCGTGACCGCCGGACTGCCACAGCAGGGGCAGGCGCTGGCCGAGTACCAGACTCTTGCCGCGCAAGGTTTGCACACACAGGCGCAGCGCCGGCGGCTCGATGAGCTGCATCATGCGCTCGATCACAGCGCCTCGCCTGCCGAGTCGTGCTCGTCCCACGCCGCGCGGGCGACCCGCGGCCGCGGCCGGTACAATGCCGTTTGCTCGCCTCCGTTCGTTGCCGCTCATTATT
>JBEKRP010000014.1:0-49679 GCA_049518595.1 Steroidobacteraceae bacterium | reverse complement strand
GCCTTGCAGCTTGCGCTGAAAATTGATGTCGATACGCTACGCGGGACCCGCGAAGGCGTGCCGGCGCTCGTCGATGCCCTCAAACGCGCGGCGGCGGACGCCACCTTTCTCTTCAGCCTGGGGCCCGATCACACCGGCCGCGCTCTGCGTCGCGTTTTCCGGCGCGGATTCTTCGGCTTTGCACAGAAGGTCTCGCGCACTTCGGTGCTGGAACACTATGGGCTGCGCACGCTGCTGTACGGCACGTTGCTGCCGGGCCCGGATATCGGACGCCGCGCCGGCGATTTCATGCGGCGCGTGCGCGACGCCGGCTACGAGGTCGGCGTGCACTGCTTCGACCACACCACCTGGCAGGACTTCGTGAGCCGGCGCGACGAGGCCTGGACCCGCGATCAGATGCTGCGTGCGGTCCACCGGTTTCGCGAGGTGTTCGGCGTCCCGCCGCAGGTGCATGGTGCCGCCGGCTGGCAGATGAACGAAGCCGCGCTCGAGCTGGAAGAGGAGATGGGTTTTATCTACGCCTCCGACACGCGCGGCGAGGCGCCGTTTGTGCCGCTACTGTCCCCGCCGCCCCCGCTGCCACAGCGTCGCAGCGCCTGCCCGCAGCTGCCGACGACGTTACCCACTCTCGATGAGCTGATCGGCATGGACGGCATTACCGTGGACAATGTGCACCTGGCGTTGCTCGAGCGCACTCGCGGCCCGCGTTCCGGCCACGTGTTCACGTTGCATGCCGAGCTCGAAGGGATGAAGCTGCTGCCGGTTTTCCGGCGGCTGATACACGGCTGGCATGGGCAGGGCTACGAACTGGTGTCGATGCGAACGCTGTTTGCGGGACTGAACGTAGCGAGCCTGCCGGCGGGGCGCGTGCAGTCGGGCTCGGTGCCGGGCCGCAGCGGATCGCTGGCGGTGCAAGGGCCCGCCAGGTTTTAGTATCATTTTTATTCCCAGGTCGCGGTATTCAAGCAGGGGTTACCATATGGCTACGGCGTCGGCGGCCGGTGGCGGCAAGGTGTTTCCGAGCGCGGTGGCGGCTCTGGCCGATATCGCGCGCGACGGCATGACGGTCATGTCGGGCGGCTTCGGCCTGTGCGGCGTCCCGGAGCATCTGATCGCTGCCCTGCGCGACCTGGGCGTGAAGGCAATGACCGTGATCTCGAACAATGCCGGCATCGATGAGCTCGGCCTGGGCCTGTTGCTCAGGACACGGCAGATCCGCAAGATGATCTCCTCCTACGTCGGGGAGAACAAGGAATTCGAGCGGCAGTATCTGCAAGGCGAGCTCGAGATCGAATTCAATCCGCAGGGTACGCTGGCCGAACGCATCCGCGCCGGGGGCGCAGGCATCTACGGGTTCTATACCCGCACCGGCGCCGGCACGCAGGTGGCACAGGGCAAGGAGACGCGCGTCGTTGACGGCGAGACCTACGTGCTCGAGACCGGCTTGACTGCGGATCTCGCGATCATCAAAGCCTGGAAGGGCGACTTCGAGGGCAATCTGATGTATCGCAAGACGGCACGCAATTTCAATCCGGTGATGGCCACCGCAGGGCGCATCACGGTGGCTGAAGTCGAGCAACTGGTGGAGGTCGGCACACTCGATCCGGATCACATCCATACTCCGGGTATCTTCGTGCAGCGGATCGTGCAGGGCCTGAACTACCGCAAACCGATCGAGCGGCGCACGGTGCGCAAGCGGGGCAGCCATGCCGTGGTCGCGTGAACAACTGGCCGAGCGCGCGGCGCGCGAGTTGCGTGACGGCTTCTACGTCAATCTCGGCATCGGCATCCCGACGCTGGTGGCCAACTACATTCCCGCGGGCATGAAGGTGGTGCTGCAGTCGGAGAACGGCATGCTCGGCATGGGGCCGTTCCCTTACGAAGGCGATGAAGACGCGGACCTGATCAATGCCGGCAAACAGACCATCACCGAGCTGCCGATCTCGTCATATTTCTCGTCCGCCGACAGCTTCGGGATGATCCGCGGCGGTCACATCAATCTCTCGGTGCTCGGCGGCATGGAGGTGTCCGAGCGCGGGGACCTCGCCAACTGGATGGTACCCGGCAAGATGGTCAAGGGCATGGGTGGGGCCATGGACCTGGTTGCGGGCGTCAGGCGCGTGGTCGTGCTGATGGAGCACATCGCCCGCGACGGCTTGCCAAAGTTCAGGCCGAAATGCGAGCTGCCGCTCACCGGCGCCGGGGTCGTGGATATGCTGATCACCGACCTCGCCGTGTTCAGCAGGCCCCACCGCCATGCGGAATTTGATCTGATCGAGCTCGCCCCGGGGGTGACCGAGGCGGATGTGCACGCCAGGACCACGGCACGGTTCCGGTCGGCTTTGCGCGCTCCACCTTGAAACCCGGGCGCCGAGGGCCCACCTTCTAAATCCATCCCAGGGGCATCATCATCATGACTGAAGACATTTTCATCATCGCCGCTCGGCGCACGCCGATCGGTGCTTTTCAGGGCGCGCTCAGCGGCGCTTCGGCGACGCAACTCGGAGCCGCCGCGGTGCGTGCCGCCGTGAGCGACAGTCGCCTGAGCGGCGATCAGATCGACGAGGTCATCCTCGGCTGCGTGCTGCCGGCGGGACTCGGACAGGCGCCGGCGCGTCAGGCGTCCATTGCCGCGGGCGTGCCGCAAAGTGTGCCGACTACCACCATCAACAAAGTCTGCGGCTCGGGCATGCGCAGCGCCATGCTTGGCTGCGATTCGATCCGCGCGGGTTCCGCGCGCATCGTGGTTGCGGGCGGCTTCGAGTCGATGACCAATGCACCCTACCTGCTGCCCAAGGCGCGGCAGGGCTATCGCATGGGTCATGGCGAGATCCTCGACCACATGTTCTACGACGGTCTGCAAAATCCCTATGACAGCCAGATGATGGGTCACTTTGCGGATGCGACCGCCAAGAAGTACCAATTCACGCGCGCCGATCAGGATGCGTTTGCCGCCGAATCGGTGCGGCGCGCGCAGGCGGCCTGCAACGATGGCGCCTTCGGCGCCGAGATCGCGCCGGTAACCGTCAAGGGCCGCAAGGGCGATCAGCTGGTCGAGCGGGACGAGCCACCCTTCAACTGCGATATCAGCAAGATTCCGAATCTCAAGCCGGCATTTGCTAAGGATGGAACGGTGACGGCGGCAAGCTCGTCTTCGATTGCCGATGGTGCAGCGGCCCTGGTGCTGATGAGTGCATCGGCAGCGCGTGCGGCAGGCGCCGCGCCGCTGGCACGGGTGGTGGCGTATGCCAGCTATGCCCAGGCGCCCGAATGGTTCACGACCGCACCGGTGGGCGCGATCAAAAGAGTGTTGGAAAAAACGGGGTGGGCCGCCGCTGCGGTCGATCTGTACGAAATCAACGAAGCCTTTGCGATCGTGACCATGGCCGCGATGCGCGACGTCGGACTCGACCAGGCGCGCGTCAACGTCCACGGCGGTGCCTGTGCCCTGGGCCATCCGATCGGCGCCAGCGGCGCCAGGATCATGACTACGCTGGTGCATGCGCTGAAGGCGAAGGGGCTCAAGCGCGGCATCGCCTCGCTCTGTATCGGCGGTGGCGAAGCCACCGCCATTGCGATCGAAGCAGTCTAGATTGCCAGGCCGGATCGACGCAGATCGGCCCTGCCTCGGCAAAAGTTTGGCATTATTGACGTAGATCGGCGTAGATCGGCGTAGATCGGCGTGCAGCGCCGTACGTAGGCGGACGGCGGCGCGTCGACATCAGGGGCGAGAGTTCCAAGCCCTCACGACTCACAAGCCCCGGTGCATGCGGGCGCTATTGCACTGATAGGCAATACGAATTAGTCTCATTCGTATTGCAGTTCGCATTAATGAAAGGGCCCGCAGCCTCTTGCTCAACCGTTGGACCAGATCAGCGCTGCTGCTGTTCTCGATCGCTGCCGCCCAGCTCCACGCCGGGATCTGCGCGGCAAGTGACAGCCTCGCGGACGCCGGCGCCGGGTCCACGGGCGACGCCGTGCAGATCGCATTGGCGACCGGCAGTGAAGCGGCGCCAGAGACAGCCAGCGCCGACAAGCTCGAAACGGTAGTCATCGAGGCGACTCGCCTCGGAGGACCGGAAGTTTCGCCAACCGGGGCCAATGACTACGCGGTCACGTCCCAGGACATCAACAACCTGCCAGCGGGCGATGTTTCGCCGATCACTGACGTGCTGGCGCAGATGCCGGGGGTCGCCATCGATCAGAACCAGCAGATCCACATCCGCAATACCGAAGGCCCGCAGTTTCAGTACCAGATCAATGACATCCTGATTCCCTTCGACATCAACACCAATCCCTCATTCCTGTCGATGATCAATCCGCTGTTCGTCCGGCAGCTCGATCTGCTGGATGGCATCCTGCCAGCGCGGTACAGCTATGCGACCGGCGGTGTCGTGGACATCAGGACCAAGGATGGCTGCGAGCATCCCGGCGGCGATCTGAGTGTGCTCGCCGGGCAAAGAGACACGCTGCAGCCAAGCCTGCAGTACGCCGGATGCGGCGGCCAGCTCAGCTCCTACGTCAGCCTGCTCTACGATCAAAGCAACACGGCATTCAGTTCCGCCACCCCCGGACCGAACGCCATCCACGACCGAACCCAACAGGGCCAGGCTTTCGGATTCTTTTCCTATCCGGTCAATTCCAGCACCAAGCTGAGCCTGTTGCTCTCGGGCGCCAGCAGTAGCAATCAGCTGCCCAACGTCCCGGGTCTGGTGCCGGCATTCACCTTGGCGGGGATTGCCAATCCACCCCCATCGTCGGCTATCGACTCCGACCTCAACTTCAGTGACTATCTGGCCGTGCTCTCGCTCAGCGGCTCACCGAGCAGCGATCTGAGCTATCAGGTGGCGTACTCCGAGCATGGGATCTCACAGCGCTTCGAACCCGACCCGGTCGGCGAGCTGATCTATCAGGGCGTAGCATCCACAGCCAGCCACGTCGATCACGATCATACGCTGCAGGGCGATCTGACCTACGTACTGGGTTCGCACACGGCAAGCACTGGCTTTTACGCCGGCGACTACCGCGTCAGCGCCCGCGATTCCTCCCTGGTGTTTCCGGTCGATGTTTCCTGCGCACAGAGCAGTGACTGCGTGCAGAGCACTGACGTCCCGGTCCACGTCGTCAACAACACCCAGGCGAGCAATGTGGTGCTCGGCGCTTACGTCAACGATCTATGGCAGATGACACCGCGGCTGCGCGCCGATGTCGGTCTGCGCTGGGACCATCTCAGCGGCTTCACGAGCGCTCAGCAACTCGATCCGACCTTGAATTTCGCGTACATGGCGAGTGCCGACACGACGCTGCATGCCGGTTTCGCGCGCTATTTCCAAGTGCCGTCGTTTCAGGGCATCTCGCCCACGGCCCAAGCCGCGTTCGCAGGCACCTCGGCGGCCGGCCCGCCTGGTCTGTCGACTCCCGTGGCCGAGGACGACTACGAGTGGGACGCCGGCGTGGCCCAGCAGCTGACGGCGAAATTCGCGCTCTCGGCGGACTTGTACTACGAACGCACCGACCACTATCTCGACACCGGACAATTTGGGGTGGTGCCGATCTTCGCGCCGTTCAACTACGGCCGGGGCTACATCTGGGGCACCGAGATTGCCGCCAAGTACAAAAGTGGCCCCTTCACGGCCTACGCCAATCTGACGATCGGCAGAAACTGGCAGCGGGGCGTCGTGACCGGACAGTTCAATTTCACCGGCGATGAGCTGGCTTATATCGACAGCCATGACATCGTGCTGGATCACCAGCCGCTATACGGCGCTTCCGCCGGCGCCACGTATCGGCTGCAGGCCTACTCCATCAGTGCCGATGCGATCTACAGCAGCGGCCTGCGTGCGGGTTTTGCGGACCTTGAACGACTCCCGCAGGTGGTGCAGCTAAACTTGAGCGCCGAGCGCTCCTTTCGGATCGCGGGAATCGGCGTGCTGACCAACCGGATCTTGGTGCTCAACATATTTGATCGCGTCAATCTGATCCGGCCAGCGCAAGGCATTGGCATATTCCAGTCAGCGTACGGCCCCAGACTCACTGCCTTCGATACGCTCACCCTCCACTTCTGAGCGAAGTGCGCATGAGCGTCGCCTGGGAGAGGGCTGCCATGTACACAGAGAAAACGACGCACGTGACCCATTGCCACAAGGCAAAACTCAAGTACACGGGCACGCCGCGAGTACGCCATGACAGGCTTACCCAAGGCAGTTCCGGGAGCGCATAAGTGACATACGCCTGCGCGCAGCCTGCCAGCAGGATCGGAGATAACGCGGCGCCAGCCAAGACGCCTGCATACAGCCGAGGATCGCCGGTGGCACTGTATTTGCGCCGTAGAAGGCAACGCTCTACAACTCGGAACGTTATCTGCACCATCCCAAGGCACAGAGCGAAAAAGGCCAACAGCGCGAGGATTTCGTGACCTCTGGAGAGTGGCAGCAGCCGCTCGGGCAGCAACGCGCAACACACCATGCAGAAGTATCCCAAACACAGAGCCCAGATTCCGATTGGCCGCTCTTGCGCACCACACTGTCTCGAGCCTCGAGCCAGCACCCCCGCCCAGCAAAACCCGCAACACCCACACAGCACAATGCCTCCCGACGCCCACAGATGACCGGCAGGATTGCGCTCGGGGTAGAGCAGACTGGAGAGTGTCATGTAACGCCAGTCGTACTCCGAAGGAAATCGCCGCCCTGCCATCCAGATGCCGGCCCAGAATGCGAACACCCCAAGAGGTGTCGTTGCCTGCAAGACGCGTCGTGCAAACTCCTTCATTCGAAGTCTGGTATGCAATGACGACTGCCGAGGCTCTCGAGCCGTCCCGGCAGGCCTTAGAGTTCTAGTCCGCGGCCAGCAACGGCCGTCGCCACGCGGTGCCGATCAGCACCACCAGCGCGACCGCGGCCAGATGCAGCGTCAGATCGATCACGGTGACGTCGAAGGGATGGAAGAACTGCAGGATGAACGCCGAGGTCGCGGCTACGCCCAGCGTTCCGAGTGCGGCCACCGGCAGCGGCGCGATCGGTCGCGCACGACGCAACATCCAGAACAGCCCCGCCGCCAGCGGCAGGCTCGCACCCGCGATAAAGGCGAAGCAACTGTAGCTCTCGCCCACGAACCCGTCCGCACCGTAGAGGCTCAAGCCGTTCTTGAGGCAGCCCAGGCCACTGGCCCCCATCCATAACAAAAATGGCGGCACCGGCAGGACGGCCCACCAGGGCGAGTGCCCGGGCACCGAGAGCTCAAAGGCAGCGATGACCGCGGTGATGGCCGTGAGGGCGGTGGCACAGCATTCCACCGCCACGCGCGGCGTCGCGATGCGCTGCATGAATATACTGAGGTGGGCTTCTCGCACAATCAGCACGAAGCTCGCAGCGCCGATCAACGCCAGCCACAGCAGCGCGCGCAGCAGCGGGGAACGCAGCCGCCGTACCGGTTGCAGCTGCGCCGCCAGTGATTCGATCAGCCTATCCGTGTGCATCGCCGCCAAATTACATACTCCCGCGGCCCGTGCCGCCGCTGTTAGCGCTCGCCGCCGCCGCTAGCGCTCGCCGCCGCCGTAAGCGCTCGCCGCCGCCGCTAGCGCCCGCGCCCCTGCATCAGCGCCCGCAGTGCCTTGAGCGCCCGGTGCGTGTTGACCTTAAGCGCGGCTACCGACTGGCCTGAAGCCGCCGAGGCCTCGGCGAGGGTCATTTCCTTGAGCTTCAGCGCCTCGAGCGCTTCGCGCTGGCGCGCCGGCAGCAGCTGCAACAAGTCCCCGACCTCTTCGGCCGAACGTACGGCCTCTAGATCGCTATTCGCTGCAGCCTCCGCAAAGGTTTCATAAACGCCCTGCTCGGGTGTCTCATATCTCGAGACCCGCATGCGACGGCGCAGCGCGTCGATGCTGCGACGCCAGGCGATCGCCGCCAGCCATGGGCAGAAGGGCCGGCTCGGATCGTAGGTGTGGCGTACCCGATGCACTGTCAGCAGCGTGTCCTGAACCATCTCCTCGATATCAGCTCGATTGCTGCAATGGCGGCGGACCAGCGCGCGAATCAGCGGCGAGACTTCACGCAGCAGCCGCTCATAAGCGACGCGGTCGCCGGACTGCGCTGCGCGCATGAGCTGCGACCAAGCGTGGTCTCGTTCCTCTGGGGTCGGGGCGGTAAGCACGCCACCCAGTGTAACCTTTTGCCCGCGATGCCGAACTTACCCACGTGGTCCCAATCCCGGGGCCGCAGGAATCTAAGGGGATCATCATGAATCGATACCTATTGGCCGCTTCGACCCTGTCCGCCGCGGTTGGACTCGCCCTGGTGCTCCAGGCGCCGGTTCGCGCTGCCGACATGTCCGACCCCGTGAAAGCGAACATGGCGCGCGCGATGAAGGACAAGCTGGAAAAGTGTTATGGCATCAATGCAGTCGCCAAGAATGACTGTGCGGCAGGCTCCCATTCCTGCGCCGGGCAGGCGACCGCCGCCCGCGATCCGAAATCCTTCGTGCTGATACCGATCGGCGACTGTGCCAAGATCCAGGGCGGCACCACGACGGCGATGTAAGACAGCGCGTGTCGGGTGCTACCCACAACGTGAGCGAACACAGCCTGATTCCCGCAGCGGCGGGAATCGGGCTGCGCTTCCCGCACCATGAACTGGTCGTTCAGGGGCGGCCGAACGTGGCCTGGTTCGAGGTACATGCGGAGAATTATTTCGGCGGCGGCACGGTACGGCAGGTGCTCACCAGCGTGCGCCGCGATTATCCGCTATCGCTGCATGGGGTGGGCCTGTCCCTGGGCAGCGCTGAGGAGCTCGATGCGCAGCACCTGCGCCGTATCGCCGGGTTGGTGCGCAGCTTCGAACCGGCTCTGGTGTCGGAGCATCTGTCCTGGAGCGTTGTCGGCGGTCAATATCTGGCCGATTTGCTGCCTCTGCCGATGACCGAAGAGGCGCTCGATGTGGTCTGCCGTCACGTCGAGCAGACGCAGGCGGCGCTGCAGCGATGCATTCTGATCGAGAACCCGTCCACCTATCTGCAGTTCCGGCACTCGACGATTCCCGAATGGGAATTCCTGGCCGCGGTCACGCAACGCACCGGCTGCGGCATCCTGTGCGACGTCAACAATATCTTCGTCAGCGCCAGCAACCACGGCTGGGACCCGGACACCTATCTGAATGCGCTGCCGGCCGCGGCCATCGGGGAAATTCATCTGGCCGGCCATGCGGTGCGGACCCTGGATAACGGCTGCACGGTGCGTATCGATAATCATGGCTCGTGCGTCGCTGCCGAGGTCTGGGCGCTGTACGTGCGGGCCCTGCGGCGCTTTGGCGCCAAACCCACGCTGATCGAATGGGACACCGATATTCCGGCGTTCGAGGTACTGCTCGATGAGGCGGCGCAGGCGGCGACGCTGATGCGCGCGGTGGCGGCAGAAAGCCATGCCTGCGCTGCTTGAGCTGCAGCGAGCCCTGCGCGAGCAGCTGTTTGGCGACGCGCCGCTCCCGGGCGACGACGCGCTGCCGTCGGGCGACGACGCGCTGCCGCCGGGCGATGCGCCGTTACTGGGCGATGCCTTGCTGCCGGGCGAGGACAGCGCGCTGCGCCTGGCGATCTACCGCAACACCTGCCTCAGCACGATCGTCAACGCGCTGCGCCTGTCGTTCCCGGCGGTGCAGCGGCTGGTGGGCGCGGATTTTTTCGAGGCAGGCGCGCGGGAGTTTATTCGCCGCCGTCCGCCGAGAAGCGCCTATCTGAACGACTATGGCGCCGACTTTCCGGGGTTTCTGAGCCGCTTCCCGCCGGCGGCCGGGCTGGCGTATCTCGGCGACGTCGCACGGCTCGAGTGGGCGGTGAACCGCGCCCTGTATGCCAGCGATGTGCCGTGCCTCGACCTGGCCCGGCTGGCGGCCTTGGATGAGTCGGCCTTGTCCCGCGTGAGTTTTGCCGTGCACCCGGGTCTGAGTCTGCTGCGGCTCGAATTCCCCGCCGATGCGATCTGGCGGGCGGTGCTGGATCAGAGCGATGCCGCGATGGCGGCGATTGAGCTGGCTACCGGTCCGGTGCATTTGCTGATCGAGGGTGACGCCGCGGGCGTGCAGGTGCGGCGATTGGGCGCGGCGGCCTGGGACTTCACGGCGCGGCTGTGCGCCGGCAGGCCTTTATATGAGGTGGTCGCCGACGGGCCGGATGGGCAGGCCAGCGCCTGGCTCGCTGAGCATCTGGCTTCGGGACGATTCATCCATTTTTGCTCGATCGCGCCACCCGGAGGAGATACGCGCTTATGAACAGCTCAGTTTCTGCGGCCGCCAGCGGCAATGCCGGCGTCATCGGCGCGATCGAACGCGTCATCGGCTGGCTCGAGCGCGTGCCCTACAGCCTGCTGGCGTTGCCGCTGCGCTTCGCCATAGCCACGGTGTTCTGGAATTCCGGTACCACCAAGCTCGCGAACTGGGATGCGACGCTGCAGCTATTCGAAGATGAGTACAAGGTGCCGCTGCTGCCGCCGGATATCGCGGCACATCTGGGTGCCTCGATCGAGCTCAGCACCCCGGTGCTGCTGGTGCTCGGTTTCCTGACGCGTCCCGCGGCGCTGGTGCTGCTCGGCATGACCACCATCATCGAGGTGTTCGTGTACCCGCGGGCCTGGCCTACCCACATCCAGTGGGCGGCGATGTTGCTGGTATTGCTGTGCCGCGGTGGCGGGAGCTTCTCGGTGGACCACTGGCTGCGCCAGCGCTTCTTTCGCCAGCCGTGAAATGCGCCTGGCGACGGAATTACGTTAAAGAGACGACCGAAGTGGCGCGCAGGGATGCGCTGCGCTATGCTTAGATGCAATTGCGAGTGATTCGTATTCGACTTTAAGCAAGCCGCGAGGTCCGCTTACATGGATTCGTGTCGAAGCTGGCATGGGGCTGCCTTGACAAGCACCGGGCAGACCGACGCTATTCGATCTCTGGCGCGGCTGCACAAGGGCGCGCGCGGCGTGGTCAGCGCCGTGGCCGAAGGCACGGACGCGGGCAAGAGCGCGGCCGCGGGCGCCGACCCGGGCCCGGCTATCACTATCGGTGACGTGGCCGGTTCGACCATCGTCCGGCGCTTGATGGAGCTCGGCTTCGTTCCGGGCGAGCGCATTGAAGTCATTGAAGAACTGCGTCCCGGCGGCGATCCGATTGCGGTGCGCATCGGCTCTTCCATCTTTGCGCTGCGCCGGCGCGAAGCTCAGGCGGTCATGGTCCAGGTCGAGCAGCCTCAAGCCTCAGCAGCGCTAGAGCGCTAAAGAGTCCAGGTGACGCGCGCGACTCCCGATATCGTGACCCGCCGGGTTGCCCTGGTGGGGGCCCCGAATTGCGGCAAGACCGCGCTATTCAATCGCCTGACGGGCAGCCGCCAGAAAGTCGCGAATTATGCGGGCGTCACGGTCGAGCGTAAGGAAGGCGCGTTTGTCGGGGCGCGCGGCAATTTTCTCTACCGCGTGACGGATCTGCCCGGCGCCTACAGCCTGGTACCGACGACGCTCGATGAGGCGATCACCCGCGATGTCGTGACCGGCCGGCTGCGGGGCGAGACGCCGCCGGAGATGATCATCTGCGTACTGGATGCGACCAATCTGCGGCTGTCGCTGCGACTGGCGCTCGAGCTCACACGGCTGTCGATTCCGATGATCGTCGCACTCAACATGAGCGACCTGGCCGATCGGCGCGGCTTCAAGCTCGATTGCAAAGTCCTGGCGCGCGAGCTCGGCGTGCCCGTGGTGCACAGCGTTGCGGTACGCCCCGGCGGCGAGGCGGCGCTGGTCGCAGCGCTCGACGAGCTGAAAGCGCAGGCTCCCCGCGAAGCGTTCACCGTGCCGACCGACACCAACGAGCAGCTCGCGACCACCCAGCGGCAAGTGCGCCATATTCTGACGCTCGCCGGCTACGTGGAGCCGCTGCGCGATCGCGCGCTGGCGCGGCTTGATGCGATCGTGATGAACCCGATCGCCGGACCGTTGCTGCTGGCGATGCTGATGTTTCTGGTGTTCCAGGCGGTGTTCAGCTGGGCCCAGGCACCGGTCGCGTGGATCAATGCCGGCATGCATGTCTTAGGGCAGGCGGTGCAGCAGATCATGGCCGCCGGACCCTTGCGCAGCCTGATCGTCGGCGGCGTGATTGCCGGTGCCGGCAGCGTGCTGGTTTTCCTGCCGCAGATCCTGATCCTGTTCTTCTTCATTCTGCTGCTCGAGGACAGCGGTTATCTGCCGCGCGCCGCATTCCTGCTCGATCGGCTGATGGGCGGCGTCGGGCTCTCGGGCCGCTCCTTCATACCGCTGCTGTCATCGTTTTCCTGCGCCATTCCGGGGATCATGGCGACGCGCACGATACCGAGCGCCAGGGATCGGCTGGCGACGATTTTGTTAGCGCCGATCATGACCTGTTCGGCACGCTTACCGGTGTACGCGCTGATCATCGGCGCCTTCATTCCGGCTCGCGGGGTAGGGCCGTTCAACCTGCAGGGCCTGGTCCTGTTTGCGCTGTACGTGACCGGGATGGTGGGCGCCGTGCTGGTGGCGCTGGTGATGAAGCGCGCCACGATGCGCTCGAGCTACCACCCGCTGCTGATGGAGCTGCCGGAATACCATTGGCCCAATCTGCGCAATCTGCTGACCGGGCTATGGGAGCGCGCGCAGATATTTCTCTCGCGCGTCGGCACCATCATCCTGGCGCTGATGGTGCTGATGTGGTTCCTGGCAAGCTATCCGGCGCCGCCTGATGGTGCCACCGGGCCGGCGATCCGCTACAGTTTCGCCGGCATGCTGGGATCCGGGCTCGATCGGATCTTTGCGCCGCTGGGCTTCAACTGGCAGATCAGCGTCGCGCTGGTGCCGGGTCTGGCCGCGCGCGAGGTCGTGGTTGGGGCGCTCGGCACGGTCTACGCGCTGTCCAGCGCCGGCGGCACCGACGTCGGGACGGCTCTGCGTCCCATGATCGCGCACAGCTGGAGCCTCGCCACGGCGCTGTCGCTGCTGGTCTGGTATGTGTTCGCACCGCAGTGCCTGTCGACACTGGTCACCGTGCGTCGCGAGACCAATTCCTGGCGCTACCCGCTGATCATGGCCGGTTATCTGTTCGTGCTGGCCTATGTGTCGGCGTTCGCAACCTACCGCGTCGCGCTGCTGCTCGGCGCCGGAGTTGGAGCCTGACCGATGTGGCAGCAAGTCATCATCGCGCTGCTGGTGGTGTTTGCCGCCGGCTATGTGACCTGGACGTTCCTGCCGATGATGCGGCGCCAGCGCCTGCTCGATGCGCTCGCGGCGCACGGCGTGCTGGTACGCGCGGCGGCGCAGCACCGCGCGCGGCTGTCGACGCCCGGATGCAGCAACTGCGCGGCGGCGGGAGAGCACGCGCCGATGCCATCGCACGCTGCCCGCAAGGGCGCCAAGACCTGAACCCGAGGGTTCGCTTGCAATCGCTCAGAGATATCAAACCATAGGGTGAAATTTTGTTATCAAAATTTCACCCTATGGTTTGATATCTCTCAGTGGTTCCTGGCGAGCGCTACTTCAGGTCGCGTTCGCGGCCGCGGGCCCGAGCGCGCGCGAGGCGCCCGTGTCGATGACTGCCTTGAAGCGCACGCCGCCGACGGTGCCCTCCGAAGAATGCCGTTAATCCCGTCGAGAACCGGGCGCGCCGACACGGACAGTTTCAGTCGGTACATTCCTTATCGCAGATCCGGCACCAGCAGGCGCAGTGCGGCGCCAACGTCCGTTTGGCCCGTGCGCATGATGTCGTCTTGGCTGACCACCTGCAGCGCAGGGTTCGCCTCTGGCAAGCCCGTCCGACTATCCACGGGCACCGCAATGCGCGAACCGGTGACATCGGCTCGTGAAGCGGAGGGTGTCGCCGCGGTTGAAGCCGCAGCCCGTCCCGTCTGCGGCGGCGTGGATGTACACGCCGTCAGAGCGCACAGAGCCAGCAGCGTGGGCGTCCAAAAAAATTGAGTAGGCATGGCAGCCTCCGCGTTTATGCCAGAGCGAGTGATCCATTCTAATGAGACCCGCTGGCCCGAAACAAGTGACCGACGCCCGGCGTGGAGGCCGGTCACCTTTGGAGCGGCGCTTCAGAGTGACGCCGGCGTGCACGCTCAAGTGCTTCGACAGCTGCCAAGCCGCGCTGAGATCGAGATAGCTGATGTACGTGGACGTGGACCAGCACGTTCGGGTGGAGGGTTCGGCCCGACGGCAAGGGTGTGTAATTCTCTGCATGCTAGACGGCAAGACGGGTCGCGCCGCTCGGTAAAACTACTTCTCGCGGTCGCGGCGGCTCAGGATTGGCTCGATCGAGGCAGCCATCACCGGAGCTTCGACGCGCAACCATGCCAACACCTCCGGGGGATCATAGGTGACCGTGCCGGCCTTCCTCGCCAGAAACATTTGCTCCAGATCGTTGCGCTCATCGCTGATGGTCTTAGCTCCTAGGTAGTCGCGGCGCAGCGTTGCATCCGTGCGCACGATCCGGACCCCGAGCTTTGCAGGCGTGTCAACGAAGATTGCGGCAAGATCCCGCCGCGCCGCGCCGGTCGCTGGGAAACGCTGCCAGAGACGGTCGATGTCGAATGGTTTGCGGCTTCCCAGGAGAATGAGTTCCTGACTGATCCCCGAATACAGCAGCGTGTATGGAAACACAGTCACGAACGTGGCGATCGCCTCATCGACAGCCTTAGCCGGCATCTGATACACCGGCAGCCACTGCGTCATCATGCCGGTCGGTGTCAGATGTGCCAACACATCCTCGTAGTACTCCAGCGAATACAGCCGGTATACGCCTGCCTGCATCGGCGGCGGCGGTTCGCTGGTAATGAGATCGTATGTGTCCCGCGACAGTCGCAGGAAACTGCGGCCGTCGTCATTAATAAGCCTTACCCGCGGATCCTTGTAGACTTCGAAATTGGTGCCGGCGAATTCCGGCGCTGTTTCGAACACGTTACGATTCAAGTCCACGATATCGAGATGGCGGATACTGTCGTGGGTGGCGATCGCCGAGGCAGTGTTCCCAACGCCGAAACAGATCACGAGCGCGCCGACGGGATTTTCCTGGAGCAATAGCGGGACATGCGCCATCAGCCGCATGTAGATCTGGGAAGGAAGAACCGTGCCTGACATGGAGGTATTGCCAAAAAATAAAAATTCCCCATTTGGCACCGTGACGACATAGGTGGTGTCGGTCCCATTGCTCTTCAAATCCGAAATCGGGTAGCGCGTCTGAATACTATTGGGCATGAGGTAACTCACATCGAATTCCGCTGGCGTGACAATGCATCCCGCGAAGAATGCGGCCGCCGCAATTGCGGGTTGCCACCACCTGACCCCCCGTCTTTCGGAAATCACGAGCAGTAGCGCAACACCACAGCTCATCAGCACCCACATCAATTTCAGCGAATAGAAGATATTGACCCGCGGGGCCAACAACGTGAATACAATCAAACCAATGCAGAACGCGACCGTATTCAGCCCGTAAGCAAGACCTAGATGCATTCGACGCATCTGCGCCTGATTGCATATGTAGGGCAGCAGGAGCGAGACCAGCAGGTAAGGCACGAATACACAGCCTCCGACAAAAACGAATAGCTCCGCGACGCTATCAGGGAAGTTGTTGATCGTGCCGAACGCGTCGATTGGCGTGTAACGAGATTCCAGCCTGTTAATGACGCTTGGATACATCAGCCGCCACGCCGCGTAGAAATAGATCGCGGCGGATACGAACGCGATCTTGATGTGTACCATTCGCAGGCGTGTCGCATGCCAGACGAACGTGCTCGCCAAAAAGATACCGAGAATCGCCCAGAATGAGATCGCCGGACCCAGCGCACCCGGACTGTTGCTGACCACGAGATTGACGCGCTTGAACATATCCCCTTCAAGCGCGCCGGCAAGCAGGCCACTGAGCATCGCGCAGGTCAAAAGCAGCGCGAGGTTGGTAGCGGTCGGGGTGGTCGCCTGATTCACTTCCTGACTGGCAGCGTCCAGCGTGAGCGAAGCCACCGGCAGATCGCCACGACCGGTGATGAGAAAGAATCCTGCAATCCCGAGGTTCAGGCCCAGCATCAGCCAGAATATGGCACTGTGACCAATGGACGGCAGCAGCAGGAACTGGCAAGCGAGCACGCCCGCGCAGGCACCGAACGTATTCCAGCCATATAGGGCTGCCGGGAGCCGCTGTCCTCCGGGGGCGTCCAGAAACACCTGCGAGAGGAGCGGGAACGTCGTTCCCATTAAGAAACACGGCGTAAATACGCAAGTCACCGCTACCGCCAGCTGGCCTAAGCGATACCCGAGATCCTGCACCCAGATGCGATCATGGACGTGATAGGGAAAATTGCCCCACAGATCCGCGGGGAGGTGGCCGGCGAGCGGAGTCAGCGCGGCCGCCACCGCAACCAGCAACTCGATGAGGCCATAAAGGCGCAAGCCATCCGTTATACCCGCGACCCGGGCAATCCATGTGGTCATCGGCCTGCTCGCCAGTGAACCCGCGCCGAGACCTCCAATGAAATTACAAACGACCAAGGCGAAGCTCAGACTGGTGGAACCGAACCAGTCGGGGAAAAGCCGGAACCACACCACCTGGTAACCCAGTGCGACAAAGCCCGACAGGGCGTAGGCCAGAAATACTCGAATCATCGCTACGCCGTTAAGTGTTTATGTCGCGGTTCATGCCCCTTTGCGATGACCCAGATGTTTTTCAAGCCATGGCCATCTTGCCATCTTTCCGACCCCGGGTCCCAAGTGTCGCTGCCTTGGAGTACCGCGGAGTACAAAAGACGGCGCATAGGTGGGCTGGATAGCATCGTGCGATCGCCTCTTTTTCCATTGGGCATTGTGACTCGTTGCCGCCAGTCGCTGAAAACAGTCGATAGTGCCGGCTGCGCTGTCAATCAAGCATATAGCCGTGACTGGTATGCGATAGATCTCAATCGTTTCGGTGCATACGCCCCACCACTAGAAACTATTTCAAAGTCGCCTTAGTAGTGTCACGTTGGACGCAAGCTGGACAAAAACAAGAAAGTTGGCTGCGTAGTATTCCCAGCCAACCAGGAGCCGACTTTGCCGCTGTAGCCACGCAAAGAAGCGCTGAACGAGCCAGCGACGCTCGTAGCCACGCAGGCGCCGGCCATCCTGGGTCTTGCTCTTCTTGCGGTTCGATTTGTGCGGGGAAATCATCTCAATGCCTTCATCTCGAAGTTGCGCATCGAGTGGATCGCTGTCATCTCAGATCAAGGTCTCCGGCTTCGCCTCGATCATGTGGAAATCGAACGGTGCCGTTGATCTGGCCGATGCCGCGCGTCTGCTCCGCGGCCGCCTCGCTGATTCTGGCAATGGTGTCCGATACACGCTGTACGCTGTCGACGATGTTGGTCATCGTGCTGCCCGGGGCCGCGCGCTGGCGCGGCTGGATGCAGTCGTGATGAATCCGATTGCCGCGCCGCTGCTGTTGGCGATGGTGATGTTCCTGGTGCTCCGGGCGGTATTAAGCTCGGCGTAGGCACGCGTCGCCTGGATCATCTGCCAACCAGACTAGCGCGTGAAATCTGATCGCAAGCGCTTGAGAGTGTTGAGCATCGAACTGTCTCACCACCCCATCGCAAGCGCGAATTGGTGCCACTGATTGCGCGGTAGCATCTGCAGCTCGTTGCGCCGATAGTCGATAGCCAGATCATCCAGGGTACCCAGCACGTCCATTCCTACCAGCAGTGCCGGCCGATCTTCCAGGCCCCAGGCGTTGAAGACATTAAAGTCGCCGAAGGTGACGGCAAGGCCGTCAATGGTCGCCGCCCCCAGATGAACCTTGGGTACGCGCGCAACCTCGCCCAGCTGCGAGGCCTGCGTGGCGTCGGTGACCGCAGTCTCAAATTGTTTCGGGCCGCCGTAGTGGCTATGCGTCAGTGCCGCGAGCAGCGCAGGGTTACCGAGCGTGTGCGAACTGCCCGTGTCGATGATTGCCTTGACCCGTACGCCGCCGACGGTGCCTTCCGCCATGAGCAGGTGCTCGGAGATTATTTTCACCGGAACCACCGAGTAGCCGTACGCGGCGCCCCTGCCGCGCGACTGGGAGATCGCGAAGCGGTCTTTTGCGAAATTGGCGGACACCTTCATGCCGGCGAAGCAGTCCATGCCAAGAATCCCGTCAATGCCGTCGAACACCGGGCCGGACAGCACAGGCAGGTCCAGGTCGCGGAAATGCATATCGCCGGATTCTAGACTATCGATGTGGACGCTCGCGACCACCGCGGTGCCGCTGATTCCGACTACCAGTATCGGCGCCTGCAGTTGCGCTGTGAGACCAAGTCTGACCGGTGTCGACGCGGCGAGTGCCGTGCGCGAGGCTCCCGTGTCGAGCATGAATCGAAAGGGCCCCTGGCCATTGATGGTTACCGCGGCGATGATGCGGCCGATCCGATCGCGGCTGGTGGCGATCGCATACTGGGGGTCTGTGGGAAGATTGTCAGCGTCAGGGCTTGGCGTCAGTGCCGGGTCTGGCAGACGCGATGCGAACTGCGATCGCTCCGGCAGCGGCTGTACGGCGAGGCTGGCTGCGCTTACGGCACACAGCACTACCGCGGCCAACCCGGATCGAACAGTTCCCGCCATGAGGCGCCCCGCGCATGAGCCCGGCAAGTAGCCTGCTCTCTTTAAGTGCGGCGGACAACCATGAGCCTTCGCGTGGGATTCGCTTGCCGGTGCTGTTGCGGCGCAACCGGCGCTGCGCCTGGCACGAGCGGTGGTGGTTGCCGCGTCATAGCTAAACGATGTGTGGCGCCTGGCTTGCGACCTCGGGAAGCTCTGCACAGGTGCTTGTGACTAAACGATAACTCGTGCAGCGAGCATTAACGCGTAGAGCCTCAGTAGCGGAATGAAGCAGACGACTTTTGCATCGGCGGCGTGGGATACGAAGGGCAAGTTGACGCGCCGGGAGCCGATGTCGCGCATCTACTCCATGTAGCAGTGGTTCCATCTTTCGGACCCGGCCGCCGAGGATTCCCTGTATGACTCGGAGTCGATGCGTCGCTTTGCCGGCATCGAGCTGGTGGAAGATGCGGCTCCGGACAAGACGACGATTTTGCGCTATCGGCATCCGCTGGAACATCGCAGCTCGTCGCGTCTCTGGTTGCTCAAAGATCCGCCGTTCAATGGTTCAAAGGCGGCGACAGCTGCTTCAAGGCATCGGAAGTATTATCCAGCCCAGACAATTCAATTTCCTGCGCGCCGATGCTCATGGTGGGCTTCGCGGATAAGGCCGAACTGGGGGCCTTAGTAACTTTCATCGGGATATTGGAGCCAGTCACATGCATGTAGGTGTACTGCGGCTTCGCTGCTGGCGTGTTGGATGGTTTGCCCCCCGCTGGCCCCGCTGCCGGCGCAGTATCAGGTGTCGGTTTCGTCGGCGTTGAGGCGCAAGCGGCGAGCGCACATAAGGCCAACAGCATCGGCACGCAGGCCGAACGCGTCAACATCGAGATTCCTGCGGGGCTAGCGCCGCTTCACTCATTGCGTCACCAGGTTGGCTGAAATCCAAACACGGGCGGCCGGCGTCGCGTCCGGGCCGCCCGTGTTTGGCGGGACATGCATCCGACCTGGCGTCCCCTTAGAGCTTCAGCGTGAAGGCGACGAACAGCTGGCGGCCCAGATAATCGTAGGTCGGATAGGAGTTTGCCGGTCCGCTGTTACCCGAGATGTCCCCCGATGGAATGACCGGCGGGTCCTTGTCGAGCAGGTTGGTGACCCCGGCGCGCAATTCCAGATCCGTCAGTGCATGCCACACGACTGTCAGGTCAAAGTAGTTGTAATTCGGGATTCGCTCATTGTAGGAGTCATAGTAGGGGAAAGGCACGGCAGGTTCCTGGGGTCCTTCCTCCGCTCCCTGCAGCAACGGGTTGGTGGAATTGTTGTCAAAATGGGTCGCGCCGATGAAACGCCAATTCACTGACGCGAGCACACGCCACGGGGTATCCCACGTCAGGCGCAGATTATGCCGCCAGTGCGGATTCACCGAACCATTCTCACAGCTGCTGCCGAATAGCCCCGCGCAATCGTAGCTCGCCGAGCCAGGGTAGGGCGTGACCGTGCTGTGTTCCAGGTACGCACCGTTCATCGCCGTGTTGACTGCACCCCAACCGGCCGGGAGCGTATACCGGTAATTCACTTGCACATCGATCCCGGAAACTATGGAGACGCCGAGGTTGTAATCCTTCTGCAGGAAATATCCGCCGCCGGCAACCGTCGCGCCGGACAACCCGCCCTGCGGCGTGCGGACGATTTGACTACAGTAAATCGGGTTGTCTTGCTGCAGACATCCATTCAGGATGACGCCGAACGGATAATTTCCAACCTGATTTTCCAGTTTGATGTGGTAATAGTCGACGCTGGCGTTGAACCCCGGCACCTCGACGGGACTGAAGGTCAGGCCCAAGGAGTAGGTGTCGGCGACTTCGGGCCTCAACTGGTTGTTTCCCTCGATCACCTGGCCGCACTGACCAGACACGCACTGGGTGATGCTATTGACCCCTGTTACGGGGTTGATGGCGTATTGCGCCGGCGTCACCCCGGTATGCTCGCATTGCACCAGCGTCGCCGACGGTTTGCCCGCGCACGGATCGGCGCCTACGACTTGTTCCTGCCCAAACGAAGGCGCCACAAACAGCTCGATCAGATTCGGCGCCCGCACCGCACGGTCGTACGAACCCCGGAAGCGGATGTCCTGGATCGGTGCGTACTGCACCTCGAACTTGTTGGTATTGGTGACGCCGGTCGTGTCGTAGTCGGACCAGCGATAGCCCGCATCCACCGTCAGGTCGTAGATTCCCGGCATGCCATGGACAAGCGGGGCCCGCGCTTCCACGAAGGCTTCGTCGATGTCGTAGTGCTGATTGATGTTGACCAGTGCGCCGGAAAAGCCGGCCAGGGCGCCTGAGAGCTCTGCCGCGTCGGGATTGAACGTGACGGAGTCCACGCGGTGCTCGTAACCGATGTTGACGCCCACGGGGTCTTTCGCGAAAGGCGACTGGATGCCGTATTGGCCCAGGTCGCCGGTCAAGTCAAAATGCTCGATTTGCTCAGTATTATTGCCGTAGGCGGTGCCCGGCTCTTCGAGATAGTTGAGCTGCGACCCAGTGACACCGCCCGTCGTGAAGATGTTCCACGGCGCGCACCGACCACCGCTGATGCAGACCGGAGTGCCCGCGGCGTTAGTCGTGGCCTGCAGCGCATCGTTGGTATTCACGTAGCTGAGATAGTTCGTGTTCGACTGGAATGTGGTCGTGTAGTAGTACGACCCATACAGATCGTAGGTCCACCCGGGGACCGCGTCGCCCTTCGTGCCGACCACGAAGCGGATATTATTGTGCTCATAAAACGATATACGCCCACCGCCTTCGATGTTGCGCCGGCCGATCTGTACGTCCGCGCTATTCCCTGGCGAGCCCGGGACGGCGGTGTCACCGGCAATCTGGGCCGGTGTGCAGATCACGCCCTGTTGCTGCGCGCTCAACAGCGGATTGCTGCAATTGATGAGTTCGTTGCCGTCCGATGTGTAGGGATTCCCGCCGACGAACAGCCCAGAAGGCGCGACCACCGCTGTGCTTCGATCATCCATGTAGAAGAATTGCGTGTACGGTTTGAGGTGATCATTGACGTCAATGTGCCCCATAAAGCCAGCCTGGTAGCGCTGGTCTTGACGCTGCAGGTATTCGTATTGATTGTAATTGTAGACCGCTGGCGGACTCGAGCCGGCCTGCGGCCAGGGCAGGAATTGATTGCCCACCACGGTATACCGAACGCCGTAGCCCGCAGCAGCGGGGTTCTCCGGCGTAAAGCGGTTCGAGTTCGAGCTGCCGAGACACTCCAGGCCGCTATAGACCGGAGAGATCTCGTCGCCGTTGGAGTAGAGCTGGCAAGCCGAGAAGTCGCGCGCTGAGCCTGCGATCGGTTGCTGATCGTGGTAGACGAAGTACCCGGTCACGTTGCCGGTCCCGTCGGCCAGGTTCGAGCCCATGAGGATCGAAACATCGTGCTTGTACCCGTCGCGGATGCTGCCGGTCGGCGGCGGAGTGGCGCTGTACCCGGTGATGGGGTCGTTATGGCCCACCAATCCCTGGACGTAGCTGTCATGCTGATCGTGCTGGCTGAAGCCGTATTGACCGTCGACTTGGACACCCTGGAAGTCCTTCTTCAGGATGAAATTCACGACGCCGGCGATCGCGTCGGAGCCGTATGTGGCGGACGCGCCGCCGGTCACCACGTCGACCCGCTCGATCAACGGCGCGGGAATCTGGTCGATGTCGACCGCTACGTTCTGGTTGGAGGTACTGGGATCACCTGCACCGAGGCGCCGGCCATCCACCAGCACCAGGGTTCGTTGGGGTCCAAGGCCGCGAAGATCCACGGTCGAGAAACCACCGGTCGACGTTAAAGGACTTGAGACATTGCCGAAGTCTGCATTGGTACCGATGATGTTCTGCGGCAGCTGATTCATCACGTCGGTGATATCGGTGTGCCCTTGCAGTTGAACTTCCTGACTCGTGACGACAGTCGTCGGACTCGTTGCGGTGAAGTTCGCTGGCACCGGGATACGCGAACCGGTAATCACCACTTCTTGCAGCGTGCCTGTTTCCGCATCGCTGCTGGTGTCGGCCGCATGCAGCGGCATCGCAACAAGCCAAAGCGCGCTCAAACCACCGATCAGTGACTTCGACAGTGAACGAATCGTCTTGGGTCCTGTCGGATCATTCCAAGGATAATTGTCCCCTGAAGAATATCTCATGAAGGTCTCCCTAGATTCGGCCAGAACCGCCACCGTACTTTTGGTATCAGGGCGGATGACTTCTCCGAATCTTGATTGCGTAGCGTTACTTACTTGATGCCGCCCGGTGCATTCACTCGTGCGAATCTGCGTTGATAGAGACCGAACGCGGGCTTCCATGAGTGACACGACCTGGCCAGCTCCCCTATTGCAACAAGCATAAACCGAAGATTTAACCCAATACAACACCCTGTTGTACGCCAGCAACATGATTCCTCGAACTCTAACCGGTCTTTCGATACTCGAGATTGGTTTTGAGGGGTTTCCCAGTGATTCTTCGCGCAAGGCCTTGATTCGTCGCGAGCACGGAGAAGCGGGGAGTGTCTCAAGCAACGCGCACCGGGACTCACCCCGCGCGTGGTGTTCGAGAAGCTCTCAGCCATGCAGCTGCTCGACGTGCACTTCCCGACCACCGACGGCCGCGAGCTCATCTTCACGCGCTACACCGAACCGGAACCCGATCAGCAATTGCTGCTCTCGCACCTTGGCTGGACGCTGCCGGAACAGGCACGACCGCGCATCAGCGCCAAAGACGCGATCGCCGTGTAGTACAGACCCGCAAGGTCAGACCATTGAAAGCGTTAGGATTTTACTCGCCCAAACGCCCCAGTAGCGAAAGACCGGCTAGCGGACAAACAACCCTTTTTCCACGCGCCGCTCTGGATCTCGACCCACTCAAGGCGCTGAAACTCGAGTTCGCTGTGCACCGGTCGTTGCGGCGTATGTGTCGCACAATCTCGGGTCGGCCGCCTGCCGTTCGCGCGCCGACCGCTGGCGCACCTAGTAGAACAGCGCGTGGACCACATGATCCCCCTGTTCGATGTGCCGCCGCGCGCATTCGCCGCCCGCGAGCTCGAGTACCGCCTTCACCGGCGTAATCACGGGTGCCGGCGTCGTGATGATCGCTTCCGATTCGGGCGTCGCATTGTGTCGGATGTAGATGATTTCACCGTGTGGGTCGATAAACAGCATGTCGAGCGCAATGCGCGTGTCCTTCATCCACATGCGCATGACGCCTGGCCGCTCCAGTGGAAACAGCATGCCCCGATCGGCGGGCAGAGAACGCACGAACATCAGGCCCTGCTGCGAGCGCGTCGGTGTGTCGGCGATCCAGATGTTGAACCGCTGGCTACCCGTCTGAGTACGGATCTCGAGTGCCGATTGCGGGAAGGCGTTCAGGTTTTCGAGCGCCCGCGCGGCCGGTGCCAGCACGGCGCCGAGCAGCAGCACGGCGGCTAATAAAACTCGCGCACGCCCCCAGCGCATCGCTTCCGATCGCTCAGGGCTTGGCGGGTACCGACTCATCAGCGCCATCCTCATCCAGCACGGGTCCAGCAAAATCAAATCGGCTCAGCAGCAGTCCACTGTGACCGGCAATGGCCGTGGCGGGCGCAGTGCAGAACCCGCGGGCACTGAGGCGGCGCAGATGCGCATCGACCTTCCCCGGGAGCGGCTGCTCGCTGAACTCGTCAATGGTGCATTTGCCGTCGCCCGCGGTGGAATACAATTTCTGTTCGCCCTCGAAGATCACCGTGACATTCGTCGGCACGTTATGCGCGGCGTGCGCGCCGGGCGCAGCAGCGATGCCGAAGACGAACCGCAGATTGTGCTCGCCGCGCCGTCCGGGGCCGAGGAACGTCACGCGAAGGCCTTGCTGACCGGGGCGCGGACCGCCATCGCACTGCATGTCCGCATCGTGCCAATCGATGTCCATATTGCTCTCGCCACGCATCCGCAGCCGTAGATAACCATCGTGCGAGGGCAGGCAGTTGGGCGCCACAGCCGCCGGCGCGATCGGCGTCGTTGGCGCGACCCCGGTCGTTGGCGCGCCGCCCGTCGTTGGCGCGATGTTCGCCGGCCCTGCATCCGCCGCGCCCGTTGCGCTCGCGCTGTGCGGCGCGACCTGCCGGCCGCACGCGCCGCAGCAGACAGCGGTTGCATATAGCAGGCCGCGCAGGACGCCGGCAGCTCGCTTGCTCCCGGTCATTTGCCTGGGTCGATCAGTGTCAGCCCATCGAAGCGCCGAAATTCGCGGTCGGTGGTACACAACGCGGCGCCGTGTTCAATGCTGATCGCAGCGAGCGCCGCGTCGGTGACGAGCGGCCCCCTGATCTGCGCGCTGGTGATTTGCATTTTAAGGATCGCCCAGAAGCGCTCGCCCGGTGTAAGGATCAATACCTGTGGTCGTGCAAGCCAGGTCGAGACGATCTCGCAGGCCCTGACCGCGCTCAGCGGCACTTCGAACACACGCAGGTTGCTGGCAATGCGTATGAATGCGAGCAAGGTCTGCCACGGAAGACCCACCTGCTCATGTCCGTTCAGCGCCGCGGTCCACCAATCGCGGCAGCACCCATGAGATTCGGAGTTCGAGTCGTAGGCATACAAGAGTACATTCGCGTCGACAACGATCATCGATGATCCGGACCTTCCAGGTGCTCGAGCAGAGCGCCAATGCTATCCAGCGACACACCGGGCCTCAGCCCGCCAAAATCGTGCGTTTCGACCTGAAAGCGCTCGATCCCGGGAGCCGAGCGGCGCTGTGCGAGGCCCGAGCGCAGCAACTCGTTAACCAGCGTCTTGAACGGCTGCCCCGTGCGCCGTGCTTCGGATTGCAGGCGCGCCGCGATGTCTTCATCCAGGGTCAATGTCGTTCTCACATCGTGATGCTAGGTATGAAGCATCATGATGTCAACGTTCAATCCGCCGGCGCGCGCGCGGCCGCCGGCATCCCGAGTGCGTCTTCAGGCCGCTCGCGGCAGTGATCGAATACATTCCGATCGCGATGCAGCGTACGAGCGAAGATTGGTCTTGCTGATAGACTTTTCGCCTATGATGAACCGTCGCAGGGCCGCCATGCCTAATCAACTGATTGAAATCTACCCGGTAATCCCCGCGTCACTGGCGCGATTGCCGGAGCTTGCCAACAATTTGTTCTTCAGTTGGCACCGCCCGACCCGGGCGTTGTTCGAAGACCTGGAGCCCGAGCTCTGGCAGCAGGTCGTCGGCAACCCGCGGCTGATGTTGCGCTGCACCAATCAGGAAAACCTCGACCGCGCAGCCGCCGATCGAATCTATCAGGAGCGCTACCGACAGGTGGTCGAATCGTTTGATGCTTATCTAGCTGCGCCGCAGCGGGCCGATGAGCCGCTGGTCGCGTATTTCTGCGCCGAGTACGGTTTCCACGAGAGTTTCCCGATCTATTCCGGCGGCCTCGGCATCCTCGCCGGCGATCATTGCAAGGCAGCCAGCGATGAGAGGCTTAATTTTGTAGCCGTCGGGCTGCTCTATACCCAGGGCTACTTCATTCAGTCGGTGGACAGTGACGGCGTGCAGCACGCCAGCAATAATAAATCCGATCCACGTGACCTGCCCGTCGAGGCGGTGCGCGATGCCAACGGCGGCTGGATGCAGGTGACGGTACGCATCGCCGGCCGCAATGTCGTGGCGCGTATCTGGAAGGCGCAGGTCGGCCGGATCTCGGTCTATCTGCTCGATACGAACTGCAAGGAGAACGCCAGCGAGGACCGCGAGATCACGCACCGCCTCTACGGCGGTGACGGCGCGGTGCGCATCCGCCAGGAAATGATTCTGGGGCTGGGTGGAGTGCGGGCGCTGCGGGCGCTGGGAATGGCGCCGGCGGTCTGGCATATGAACGAGGGTCACTCGGCGTTTCTGATTCTTGAATTGGTACGCGAAGGTGTCGCCTATGGGCTGGACTTCGCCGCCGCGCTCGAGTCCACCGCGACGCAGTGTGTCTTCACCACGCACACCCCGGTCGCGGCCGGCCACGACGTCTTCGATATGGGACTGTTCACGCATTGCTTTCAGGACATCTTCGCCGAGCTCGATGTTTCTGTGGAACGCGTACTCGATCTGGGTCGCGCGCCCAATGCATCCCATGCCTTCAACATGACACACCTGGCGCTCAATGGTGCGCGGCGTGTGAACGGCGTCAGCCGCATTCACGGCGCGGTGTCATCGCGCCTGTGGGCCGAGCACTGGCCGGAAGTGCCGCCGGCACAGAATCCGGTCGGATACGTGACCAATGGCGTGCACGTGCCGACCTTCCTGGCCCAGACCTGGGCTCGCTTCTTCGACGGCGCGCTCGGTCCCGAGTGGCGCGAGCGCCTGTCGAACCGCGACTTCTGGCATGCCATCACGCAGGTGCCGGACTACGATTTCTGGGAGACGGCGCAGCAGGTCAAGGCGCGCATGCTCGATGGTGTGCGCGCCCGGCTGCGCCGCGAATATCACGCCAAGGACCTGAATCCGGCGCAGCTGCGCCGCATCACGCGGCTCATTGACCCTGAGCGGCCCGGTGTACTGACGCTCGGTTTTGCGCGACGCTTCGCGACCTACAAGCGCGCCTCGTTACTGCTGCGCGCTCGCGAGCGTCTGCTAAGACTGGTCAAGTCGGAAGACCGTCCGGTACTGTTTCTGTTCGCCGGCAAAGCTCATCCCGCGGATCATCCCGGTCAGCAGGTGCTGCGCGAGATCAAGCAGCTCATGTTGGCGCCAGAATTCGCCGGCAATGTGGTATTCCTCGAGGATTACGATCTGCAACTGGCGCGCTGGCTGGTGACCGGCGTCGACGTCTGGCTCAACAACCCGGTTGCACCGCTCGAGGCCAGCGGCACCTCGGGCATTAAAGCCGCGGTCAACGGCCGCCTCAATGTCAGCATTCTCGATGGCTGGTGGGCGGAAGGCTTCGACCATAACAATGGCTGGGGCATTCCTGCCGCCGACGCCCAGGACGCCGAGCGGCGCGACGCGCTCGACTCGGCCGCGATGTTCGATGCCATAGAAGAAGAAGTCGTTCCACTGTATTACGCGCGAAACCCGGATGGCTACTCGCCGGAATGGGTGCGGCGCTGCAAGCGCGCGATGATGACGGTGATCCCGCACTTCAATATGGGCCGCGTGGTGCAGGACTACGCACGCGGTTTGTACTACCCGGCCGCGCAACACCATCAGCGCCTGATGCAGGGCGGAGCGGCGGCGGCGACACAATTTAGCAGCTGGAAGCAGCGCGTGCGAGTGCACTGGCCCGGCGTGGCACTGCGCCGCCTCACCGACACGCCCCGCGAATTGCCGCGGGCCGGCGCGCTGAGCGTTCGCGTCGCCGCGGCGCTCAACGGGCTCACGCCAGGCGACGTGCGCGTGGAATTCGTGGCGCAGCGGGTGCTGCCGAGGTCGCGATCGGAACTGCCGGCCCTATCCTCATTCGGCAGCGAACAGCACGACGGTGCCTGGCGCGCGCTGCTGCGCCCGAACGGCGAGATCGACAGCGACGGCTCGGCCGTCTATGAGCTTCACGCCGCGCCGCCAAACTGCGGACAATTCGCCTTCGAGATCCGGATTTCTCCCTGGCACGAGATGCTGGCGCATCCGATGGAGATGGGTCTGCTCAGGCGGCTGTAGGCTCGCGGAGATCCGCGGGGCGAAGGATCCTGGCGTCACCGACCGCGGTTGCGCTGTGGTACTCAAGGTGATTTGCGGAGGATAATCCCCCGAATATTCAGCCTTTATCCCTGTGCAACGTACTATACTCGTAGCGTCCCGTCACCACCCGAACCTATGGCCAAGCAGCAGTCGCGGGCTTCCTCTGGGCGCTACGTCAGCCGCCTGACCAGCGGCGCATTGGCCGTCGTCATGGCCGGCGGCCGCGGCGAGCGGCTCAAGGATCTGACGCTGCATCGCTGTAAACCGGCGACCCCGTTCGGCGGCAAGTTCCGGATCATCGACTTCGTGCTGTCGAACTGCGTCAATTCCGGGATACGTCAGATCTTTCTGATGACGCAATACAAAGGTCAATCCCTAATCCAGCATGTGCAGCGCGGCTGGAGCTACTTGCGCGGCGAGTTCGGGGAATTCATCGACGTGGTGCCGGCACAGCAGCAGGTCGGTGTGCATTGGTATCGCGGCACGGCTGATTGTGTTTATCAGAACATCGAGCTGATTCGAGCGCTGCATCCCAAGCACGTGCTGGTGCTCGCCGGCGACCACATCTACAAGATGGACTACGGTCCGATGATCGCCTACCACGTCGAGAAGGGCGCCGACATCACCGTCGGGGTGGTCGAAGTGCCGCCCGAAACCGCCCGTGACTTCGGGGTGCTCTCGGTCACCGACTGGAACCGCGTCACGAAATTCACCGAGAAGCCGAAGGAGCCCGAGACCATCCCGTCGCGGCCGGATGTCGCGCTCGCGTCCATGGGCATCTACGTGTTCAACGCCCGGCTGCTGGAGAAACTGCTGATCGCCGATGCGACCGACGACAAGTCGGCGCATGATTTCGGCAAGAACGTGATTCCCGCGGCGATCGACCTGTTGCATGTGGCCGCCTATCCGTTTACCGACGTCAAGACGCGCGCACAGGCCTACTGGCGCGACGTCGGCACCGTCGACGCTTTCTACGATGCCAATATCGAGCTGGTGCACGTCGCGCCCGAACTCAATCTTTACGACGAAGAGTGGCCGATCTGGACCTATCAGCTGCATCAGCCGCCGGCCAAGTTTGTGCTCGACGAGGTCGGCCGTCGCGGCACTGCGGTCGATTCCATGGTCTCGGGCGGCTGCATTATTTCCGGCGCCCACGTCAATCAGTCGCTGCTCTTCTCCAGTGTTCGAGTCGAGGAGCGATCGACTATCTCGCGCGCGGTGGTGCTGCCGAACGTCAAGATCGGTGCCGGCTGTGTGGTGGATCGGGCGATTCTGGATGAGAATTGCGAGATCCCGGACGGCATGCAGATCGGGGTCGACCGCGCGACCGATGCCGCCAGGTTTCATGTTACCGATAACGGCGTGGTACTGGTTACCCCCGATATGCTGGCGAAGCTCGCCCCCAGCCGCGCATGAGCGTGGCTCTGCGGCTGCTGGAGCGGCGACGCTCGGGCGTGCTGCTGCATCCAACCTCGCTGCTTACCGGAGACGGCGCCGACGCTCGCGGCGCGCTCGGCGCGGCGGCGCGTGGTTTCATCGATTGGCTGGCGCAGGCCGGTTTTTCGATCTGGCAGGTGCTGCCTCTGGGTCCGCCGGGCGGCGGCGGATCGCCATACTGGGCGCGGTCCGATTTTGCCGGCCAGGCCTCGATGATCGATTGCAACGAATTGCCGGACCTCAACGCACAGCATTCAGACTTCGAATCGTTTCGAGCGGCCCATGAGGATTGGCTCGAGGATTACGTGCTGTTCGAAGCCATGGCCGATCGCTTCAAAGCCGCCTGGTGGGACTGGCCGGAACAGTTCCGCGCGCGCGATCCCAAAGCCATGTATCGATTTGCCCGCGAGTCCCGCGAGCAGCTCGAACGTCGCCGTCTAGAACAGTGGCAATTTGACTGGCAATGGCGCGCCTTGCGCGGCTACGCGGCGGCGCGCGGCGTGTTCCTGTTCGGCGATCTGCCGATCTATGTGGCGCCAGACTCGGTAGCGACCTGGGCTGCGCGCGCGCAATTCCAGCTCGACGCCGATGGCCGTCCGGCGCTGCTGGCCGGTGTGCCGCCCGACTATTTTTCGGCCGACGGGCAGCTCTGGGGCAATCCGCTCTATGACTGGGGCCAGGCCGAGCGCGACGGGTTCAGCTTCTGGCGCACGCGGCTTGCCCACCAGTTGCAGCGCTTCGATCTGGTTCGCATCGATCACTTTCGTGGCCTGGCCGGCTATTGGGCCGTTCCGGCGGCAGCCAAAACCGCGCGCGAAGGCCGCTGGTGCCCGGCGCCCGGGCAGGCGTTGTTTCAGGCGCTCAGGGCTGACTTTCCCGATCTGCCGCTGGTCGCCGAGGATCTGGGCGTCATTACGCCGGACGTCGAACAGCTGCGGGTCGCCTTCCATCTGCCGGGGATGCGCGTGCTGCAGTTCGGCTTTGACGGCTCGCCCGACAATCCGCACTTACCGCACAATTACCTGCGCGATGTGGTCGCCTATACCGGCACCCACGACAATGACACGACCGTGGGCTGGTACCGCAGCCTTGAGCGTGCGGACGCGCAGCGGGTGGAATTTTATCTGCGCACGGAGCCTGCCGCTCTGGCCGAGACTATGGCGCGCGCCGTCCTGGCCTCGGTAGCCCAGTTGGCGGTCATTCCGGTGCAGGACCTGCTGCAACTCGGCTCGCAAGCGCGCTTCAACACTCCGGGTACAGCGACCGGCAACTGGAGCTGGCGTCTGCCGGTCGGCAGTCTGACTGCGGCGCTGGCGGTGCATTTCGCGTCCCTGAACCACGTGTTCGGGCGTACCAGCGGGGTGGGGCGCGCATGAGAATTACGCGGTTGCGGCAGACATCGGCGCCACCCCGCGTGTCATGCAAAGCGATGAGAGTGCCCGGCCTGCTGCGGCTGGCGGCATTGCTGGCGACGATGGGCGCCGCGGTTGCCGGCTGCGCGACCGTGCTGCCAAAGCTCGAAGCGCCGCGCCTGACCGTCACCCGCGTGGTCGTCGGCGGCGGCAACGCACAGCAGCAGCAGATCAGGCTCACGCTTCATGCCACCAACCCCAACGATCGCGCGATAGCGATCCGCAGCGTCGAATGCCACCTCGAGCTTCAGGGCGCGGCGTTTGCGCAGGGTGCGACCGATGCCGCCTTCACATTGCCGCCGCTCGGCGACACCGACTTCGATCTGAACGTGACGGCCAATCTCAATACCGTGCTGGCCGCGTTCGCCGGCGGTTTTACTCACCACGTGGTCGACTATCGCGTCTACGGGCAGGTGCATCTGCAAGGCGGCGTGCTGCGCACGATCCCATTCGATCAGAAAGGCAGGGTACGGCTATGAGTCAGGGCTGCACCAGGCTTTCATAGACTTCGATGTAGCCGCGCACCTGGCGGCTCCAGGAGTAATCCTGCGCCATGGCATTCTGCACCAGCCGGCGCCACATTCCCTTGTTCTGGTATAGATCCAGTGCCGTATTGAGGGCCCAGGTGACGGCCTCGGCGTTGTAGTGGTTGAATACGATGCCGGTACCCGAGCCGGTGGCGGCATCGAAATGCTGGACCGAGTCGGCGAGTCCGCCGGTGCGCCGCACGATCGGTACAGTGCCATAGCGCATGCTGTACATCTGATTGAGCCCGCAGGGTTCGTAGTGCGAGGGCATCAGGAACATGTCGCTGGCCGCTTCGATCCAATGCGCGAACTCATCGCTGTAGCGGCGTTGAAAGTGCACGCGTTCTGGAAAACGCCGCTGCAGGTCATTGAAGAAATCCTCGTACCGGGCCTCGCCGGTTCCGAGCACCACCAGATTGAACTCCCGCGCCTGCAGCAGTAGCGGCATGCAGTCGAATAGCAGATCGAATCCCTTCTGCGTCGCCAGTCGGCTGACGATGCCGATCAGCGCGGTGCGCGCGCCGCCCGTGAGTCGTATGCGCCGCAGGAATTCATCCTTGAGTTCGGCTTTCACCCCGAGTTGATTGGCACCGTAGTGCTGTGTCAGATAGCGGTCGTGGCGTGGGTCCCATTCGTCGTAGTCCACGCCGTTGAGTATGCCCACGATGGCATCGGCGCGCGTGCGCAATAGACCTTCCAGTCCCATGCCGTACTCGGCGGTGCCAAGTTCGCGCGCGTACGTGGGACTGACAGTCGTGATGCGGTCCGCATAGGCGAGGCCGGTGCGCAACAGGTTGATGCGCCCGGCGGCGAAATCGACCGGGTCGAGCATCGAGACCGGCCCTCCGGGCAGCACTTCCGCGTGCACCGCGCTGCTCACGATGCCCTGGTAGCCGATGTTATGCACCGTCAGCACACTGCGCGAGGCCTGGAACAGCCGGTCCCAGCCGTAAGTCGCGCGCATCAGCAGGGCTCCGGCCGCCGTGTGCCAGTCGTTGAAATGCATGATCTGCGGCGCGAACGCCATGCGCTGGCAGCAGATGAAGGCGGCGTGGGTGAGCAGCAGGAAGCGCCGATGCTCGTCGGCATCCGAGGTATAGAGCGAGGCGCGGTGGAAGGCCGCCGGGCAATCGACCAGATAGACCAAGGCGCTCGAACCCGGCAGCTGCGCTGTCGACACCGAGAAATCGTAACGATGGCTGCCGAGCATCACCGACAGGTTGCGCAGCAAGTCGACCGGGTGGATTTCCAGGCCTTGACGCTGGATGCTGGAGTACCCCGGCATGAAAAGGCGAATGTCGTGCCCGTCGGCGTGCAGGTATTTGAGCAGCGCGCCGGACACGTCGGCGAGGCCCCCGGCCTTGGCTAAGGGGGTCAATTCGGCCGACGCAAAGCATATTCTCAATGACATTGTCGCATCTTACCGCAGCGCGAGACGCCCGTTGGTGAAGCCATTATCATGGCGTCATGCGCTCGATGGCGGTCTATCTGACGCTCCTGGTCTTGCTGATCGTCTCGATCGGGGCGGGTTTTATTGCCTCGGACTGGCCGCGCTGGTGCAGATGGGCGCACTGGTGCGCGGCCAACTGGCCGCCGAGCCACTGATTTTCGGGGCGCGGTCAATCATCATGTCCACAGCTCCTTACGTGCAACTCGAGCAGGAATGGCGGCGTCTGCACGCCTTCCATGGCGCGCTGTCGCTGCTGCGCTGGGACGCGGCCGTCATGATGCCTCGGGGCAGTGCGGACGTGCGCGGCGAGCAGCTGGCGGCCCTCGAGACCGAATATCACGCGCTGCTGACCACCCCGAAGATCACCCGGCTGCTCGATCGTGCGCAGGCGAACTCGCTAGGGCTCGAGGACTGGCAGCTCGCGAATCTGCACGAGATGCGTCGTCAGCGCGACTACGCCATTGCCACCCCCGTGTCGTTGATCTCGCGCCTGGCCCGTGCGACGGCGCGCGCGGAGGTGCAATGGGCCGAGGCCCGGCGGCAGAACAATTTCGATCTGCTCGCGCCGCATCTGGAGGAAGTCGTGCACCTGGTGCGCGACAAGGCCGCGCTGTTGGGGCAGGCGCTGGGCCTGCCGCCGTATGACGCGCTGGTGGACGAATTTTCGCCGGGTATCTCCGCCGCCGATATCGACGCGATCTTCAAATCACTGTCATGGCGGCTGCCCAGTCTGATTCGCGAGACGCTGAGCCTGCAGGCGCAGCGGCCGTCGCTGCCGTTCACCGGCAAGTTTGCGCCCGGCAAGCAACGCGCACTGGTGGTCGAAGTGATGCGGGCGATCGGATTTCCGTTCGATCGCGGCCGCATCGATGAGAGCGAACATCCCTTCACCGAGGGTGTGCCGGGCGACATCCGCGTCACCACGCGCTTCGACAGCGCCGATCCCTTTTCGGGCCTGCTCGGGGCAATGCACGAAACCGGACACGCGATGTACGACCTCGGCCTGCCGCAGGCGTGGCGCGACCAGCCGGTGGGGCGTGATCGCGGCATGGCACTCGAGGAGAGCCAATCGCTGCTGCTGGAGATGATCGTGGGGCGCAGCCGCGCCTTCGTCACGTATCTGCGGCCGTTGCTGGAAAAGCATTTTGCGGTCAGCGGTCCGGAATGGGAACCCGATAATCTCTACCGGCGGCTGAATAACGTGCAGCGCAGCCTGATCCGTGTCGACGCCGACGAAGTGACTTATCCGCTGCATATCCTGCTGCGCTACGAGCTGGAAAAGAAACTGCTGTCCGGCGAGCTCGCAGTACGTGAATTGCCCGAGGCATGGAATGCCGGTATGGAGCAGCGCCTCGAGGTTCGTCCGACCGGCGCTGCCGATGGTTGTCTGCAGGACATCCATTGGGCGCTCGGATCCTTCGGCTATTTCCCGTCGTACGCGCTCGGTGCGGTGATTGCGGCGCAGTTGTGGGAGAGCCTGCGCAACCACATACCGGATATCGAGCAGCAGATCGCACGCGGCGAATTCAGCGGCCTGTTTGGCTGGTTGCGTGAGCACGTGCACGGGCTCGGCGCCAAGGTCACGGTGAAGGAGTTGATGAAAGACGCGACCGGCCAACCGCTGTCGGCCACGGCTCTGCTGCGCTACCTCGATACAAAATACCTCGAAGGCGCCTCATGAGCGAGACTTCCGCCACCTTGCGCCGGCTGGCAGCGCGACTGCGGGGCTTGGCCGGCAAGGCCATCGAAGACTACCGCATGATCGAGCACGGCGATCGCGTGATGGTGTGCCTGTCCGGCGGCAAGGACTCCTATACGATGCTGGACCTGCTGCGCTCGCTCCAGCGCAGTGCGCCGGTGCAGTTCGAGCTGATCGCGGTCAACCTCGACCAGAAGCAGCCGGGCTTTCCGGTGCAGGTGCTGCCCGATTACCTGCGCTCGCGGGGTGTGGCCCACCACGTGATCGAGCAGGACACCTACAGTGTCATCAAGCGGGTCATCCCCGAAGGCCGCACGCTGTGCTCGCTGTGCTCGCGGCTGCGGCGCGGTGCGCTCTACCGCTTCGCCGCCGAGCACGACATCAGCAAGATTGCGCTCGGACATCATCGCGATGACATCGTCGAGACGCTGTTCCTGAATCTGTTCAATGCCGGTCGGCTCAAGGCGATGGCGCCCAAGCTGCGTTCCGAGAATGGCCGGCACATCGTGATCCGTCCGCTGGCCTACATCGCCGAGCGCGACATCGCGCGTTACGCGCGCGGCATGCGTTTTCCGCTGATTCCCTGCCGGCTGTGCGGCTCGCAGCCGAATCTGCAGCGCAACGCCATCAAGAGCATGCTGGCGGTCTGGGAGCGTGAGCATCCGGGGCGCATGCAGTCGATATTCTCGGCCCTGCAGCATGTGGAACCCGGCACGCTCGCCGATCCGCGGCAGTTCGATTTTGCGGGCCTGCGTGCGCTGGCGGGCGAGATGCCGCCGGCCGAACCGGCGTTCATGAGCGACGCCGAGGAAGAGTCGATGGCGATCGAGGCGCAACTCGATGGCCGCCTGCGCGTTGTTGCGATCGGCTAGCGCGGCCGCATGGATCGCCCATTCGAGAACACCTACTGGGTGCTGCCGGGTATTCTGCTCGCGGGCGAGTACCCTTCCGGCAGCACTGAGGCCGAGACACGCGAGCGCTTGCAGCGGCTGCTCGACGCCGGCATCGATTTTTTTCTCGATCTGACCGAAGCCGGAGAGCGGCCGGAGTATCAAGCGCTGCTGCCGGCCGATGTCGACTACCTGCGCTGTGCCATTCTAGACGCTTCGGTGCCGGCGGATTTGGCGCAGATGCGCGTCATTCTGGCGCACCTGCAGACCGCCGTGGCCGTGGGCCGGCGCGTCTACGTGCATTGCCGCGCCGGCATCGGCCGCACCGCCACCGTGATCGGCTGTTACCTCGCCGAGCAGGGACTCGACGGTCCCGCGGCCCTGACCCAGCTCAATCGGCTGTGGCAATCCTGTGCGCGCGCTGTGACTTGGCCGGTGGTGCCGCAGACGCGCGAGCAGGTCGAATTCATCTGCCACTGGCCCAGACATCGTCAGACGCTCGCTCCAGCCCCAGGCCTGTCGGCGCTGCAAACGCTGCGTGGGCGTTATCGCGGCAGCCTGCTTGGACTCGCGGTAGGCGATGCGCTCGGCGCCGCGACCCAATACCGGCGAGCGGGGAGCTTTGCACCGGTGGGCGATCTGCTGGGCGGCGGAGCATTTGATCTGCCGCGCGGCAGCTGGAGTGACGACACCGCAATGTCGCTGTGCCTGGCCGAAAGCCTGCTCGAGAGTCAGGGCTTTGAGCCACAGGATCAGCTGCAGCGCTATGCCCGCTGGCAACGGCAAGGTCATCTCGCGGCCGGCAGCCACTGTGTGGGCATTACCGCAGCCACCGCTTGGGCGCTGGGCCGCGCCGAGCACGCCGCGAGTGGCGCGACCGGCGCGAGTGGCGCGACCGGCGCGAGTGGCGCGACCGGCGCGACTGACGCGACCGGCGTCACCCGCGCGACCATGAGGGCGCCGCTCGACACGCCGCCCAGCCAAGAGGCGGCGCCGCTGTCGCGCGTGGCACCGATCGTGCTGTTTTATTTCGCGCACGAGGCACAGGCCATCACACAATCCGAGGCGGCTGCGCGAGTGTTCGACGCGGCACCGTTAGTGCTGGACAGTTGCCGCGTGGTCGCCGCCATGCTGCACACGGCGCTGCGTGGCGAGCCGCTGGCGCGAATGCTACGGCCGCCCCTGGCGGTGTTCGGTCCGCGGCCGTTGGCAGCGCCGGTCACGGCGTTGCTGGCTCGAGATCCGACGCTGATGCCCCGCGCTCACGCGGGGCCGGCTCTGACCGCCCTGACCGCGGCGCGCTGGGCCCTGGCCAGCAGCGGGGGATTTCGCGATGGCGCATTGCGCGCCGCCAATTTTGGCGGAGATGCCGACGTGATCGGAGCCATTCACGGGCAATTGGCCGGAGCCTTCTATGGCGCGCCGGCCATTCCAGCCGGCTGGCTGGGCGCGCTGGCTCGCGCGCCTCTGATTGACGAGATCGCCGATCGGCTGTTGGCCGCGGGGCTGGTGCGGTTGGCCGAGAGCCCAGCGTGAGACCCGAAGCTGCCCCACCGGCGGCGCCAGCGGACAGCGCGGCCCCGATTCGTTAGAGTCTGCGGCGATGGCCTCGACCCTCGCGACAACTTCCCCGCGCCGCCTGCAATCTGCCCGAGCGCGCCGGCTCGACTGGACGCGCCTTAGCGACCAGGAGCTGCTGCAGCTGCGAATCTGCGATCTGCGCCTGGACCTGCGGCGCTCGCCATTGCAGCGCTACGTGCGGCGACTCTATAACGAGCTCGATGGACGCGGGATTCGATTCCGGCCGCACGTCTGGCTGTCCGAGGAGTGGTTTTCGCCTGATGGGGTGCCCGGGATCGCGGTCCCGTTCTACCTCGCCCACCCGCGACTGATGCGTCTGGAGCGCAAGATGACGCGCGAAGTCGAGGGCAGTAACGTCAACTGGCTCATGCGCATCCTGCGGCACGAGGCCGGCCACGCGATCGATTCCGCGTACCGGCTGCGCCGCCGAGCCCATTGGCGCGCACTATTCGGACCGGCGTCCGAGCCCTATCGCTCGGGCTACCGCGCGCGACCTGCGAGCCGCCACCATGTGCAGCACCTCGGCGATTGGTACGCCCAAAGCCATCCGACCGAGGATTTCGCCGAGACCTTTGCCGTCTGGCTGGCGCCGCGCTCAGGCTGGCAGCGCCGCTATGCTTCGTGGCCGGCGCTGCGCAAGCTCCGATTCGTGCAGCAGGTCGCCGGCGAATTCGGCGCCCATCGCCCGCCGGTGCGCTGCCGCGATCGGATTGAACCGCTTGATCGCAATCAGCGTACGCTGGCGCAGCATTACCGCAGCAAGCTGGCGCGGGCCCGCACGCGACGCGGGATGCTGGCCGACCGGCTGCTTCATGGCGTGTTCACGGCCGATCCGGGAGCGCGCGGGCTCACCGCCGCGACGCTGTTGCGCTCGAACAAGTCGCAGCTGCTGACCTCAATCATCCGCGCGACCGGCGTCGATCGTTACGCGGCGTATCAGGTGCTGCGCACGGCTATCGATCGCGGCGAGCGTCTGCAACTGTACGTGCGCGGCTCGCAGCGGGCTTCGCTGCGCGCGGCCCGTACCATGCTGCGCCGGCTGGTACGGCTGTACATGCGCAGCCAGGGACTGCGTTTGCGCGCATGAAAAAGCTGCGTACGCTGGTGGTAGTGCACTCGAGCCTGGTGCCCCCCGAGACCCTGGAGGGCTTCTCCGAGAAGGAAATCGACGAATGGCGCACCGAATATGACGTGATCTCGACCCTGCGCGCCTCCGGACATCAGGTGCAGACGCTCGGTGTACTCGATTCCCTGACCGAGCTGCGCTCGGCGCTGATCGAGACCAAGCCGGAGCTTGTGTTCAATCTGCTCGAAGAGTTCAATGGCATCGTCACCTACGATCAGCACGTGGTCGCCTTTCTGGAACTCATGCGCGCACCCTATACCGGCTGCAATCCGCGCGGTCTGCTGCTGTCGCGAGACAAGGTGCTGTGCAAGCAGCTGCTGGCATTTCATCGCATTCCGACCCCGCAGTTTGCGGTATTCCGGCGCGGCCAGCGCGTGACCGTGCCGCGGCGGCTGCGGCCGCCGCTGTTCGTAAAATCCGCCACCGAAGACGCCTCACTGGGTATCGCCCAGGCCTCGGTGGTTGACGACATCGCCAAGCTGCGCGAGCGCGTGCAGTTCGTGCACGAACAGATCGGCTCCGATGCCCTGGTCGAGGAATACATCGAGGGCCGCGAGCTGTACGTCGGCATGCTCGGCAACGAGCGGCTGACGCGAATGCCGGTGTGGGAGATGCGCTTTGGCTCCCTGCCGGATTCGCTGCCGGCAATCGCGACCCGCAAGGTCAAATGGGATCGGGCTTATCAACACCGCTACGACATCACCACCCGCGCAGCCGATGATTTGCCGCCGGCGGTATTGCACCAGCTGGACCGGCTATCGCGGCGCATCTACCGCGCGCTGCATCTGTCGGGCTGTGCCCGCATCGATTTTCGCGTGCGCGGCGACGGCAGCGTATTCATGCTCGAAGCCAATCCCAATCCGAACCTGGCCCGCGAAGAGGACTTCGCCGAATCGGCTCGGGCAGCCGGCATGGGCTATACCGAGCTGCTCGAGCGCATCATGACCCTGGGTCGCAACTACCGCGTGGAATGGCGCGACTTCAATGCCTGACCACGCGCGCGCGATGGCAATGCGATCGGCGGGGTGGCTGGCCGTGCTGCTGCTGGCAGGCTGTAGCACCGAAGCGACCAAGCGCCAGGCCGAGTTCGACAACCTGATCCAGAAACTGCCGGGTCAGTATGACAATCTGGCGCAGGCGAAAAGTGACGCCAGCGGCGACCACGCCGCCGTTGCCCTGTTGATCCGGCCGGTGAACGCGCTGACGGTGGGCAAGATCGTGATGTTCGTGCGCGAGACTGCGGCCGATGATCCACGTCGGGTACTGGCACAGCACATCTGGACGTTCGAGCTCGACAAGAAGAACCGCCTGGTGCAGACCATCTACTTGTTCAAGGAACCGCAACGCTGGCTGCATGCGGCCGAAGATCCCTATGTAATGCAGTCGGTGCTGCCGGACGATCTGTCAGTGTTGTCCGGCTGCAATTTGATCTGGACCAAGAGCGATTCGGGATTCCAGGCGACGACCAAGGCGCAGGAATGCAAGGCCTCGGCCGGCGCCGAAGGACTGTTGATCGAGCAGAGCGCCGAATTGCGCGGCTCCGACCTGCTGCTCAACGAGCAGCTGTCCGGGCCCGGCGGCAGCCTGACAGGCAGCGCCGAGTCCGCCTCCCCGTACCGTTTCCAGCGTCGCGCCGGGCAGGCGCAGAAGCAGTAGGGGATGGAAGTTGGCGGCCGGCATCGGGTGGCAAATCCAGGAAATCGGCGAGGTCGTGCGGACCGCCGTCGCGCCGGTGTTTCTGCTCTCCGGCGTGGGTGTCACGCTCACGCTCCTGGCCAATCGCCTGGCGCGCGTGGTGGACCGGGCGCGCGAGCTGGAGCAGAAGGAGAGCAAAACCTACGAGAGCGACATGAACGAGCTGAGCGGCAGCCTGCTGACGCTGGAGCGGCGCGCGCGGCTGCTGGGCCGCGCGATTGCACTTTGTACAATTTGCGCGTTGCTGGTGTCGATGGTGGTGGTGACACTCTTTCTCGGCGCCTTTGTGAATTTCCACCTATCGCTGATCATAGCGATGCTGTTTATCGTCGCCATGTTGAGCTTCATCGGCGGGTTGCTGTTGTTCCTGCGCGAGGTGTTCGTCGCGACCAAGAACCTGCGCATCGGCCTGCGCGGCAGGCGCGGCAGGCGCGCCATGCGCTCCGACAGTCGCTAGGCAGCCGGCAGACCGACCTCCGAGTCGGCAATGCTCCACGGTTCGAGCACGGCGGCAGCAAGCCATTGCTGCAGCGCTGAGTCCTGCAGCACCGTATCCAGGTACGCCGCTGCCGGCGCCGACAGCGTCGCGCCGTAGGTGCGAAAGCGCAGCGCGACCGGGGCATACATGGCATCGGCCAGCGAGTACTCGCCGAACAGCCACGGGCCGTGCGCACCGAAGCGCCGGCGGCAATCGCTCCACAGTGCGTCGATGCGTTCAATGTCGGCCCGCAGCCCGGCTGTCATCGGCGTACGCCTGCCGATGGCGCGTGCATTCATCGGCCACTGGGCGCGCAGCGAGCTGAAGCCGGCATGCATTTCGGCGCTGACTGCACGCGCATGCGAGCGCGCGCCGCGTTCGCCCGGCCATCCTTTGCCGGTCAGTTCACATAAGTATTCGCCGATCGCTATCGACTCCCAGAGCGTCAGTCCGCCGTGCTTCAACACCGGCACGCGCCCAGCCGGGGTGTGCTGCGAAATGCGCGAGCCCGTGTTCGGCCGCGACAGCGGAATCAGCTCTTCCTCGAATGCCAGCTGCAGGTGCCGCAACAGCATCCACGGCCGCAGCGACCAGGACGAGTAGTTCTTATTGCCGATGACAAGTGTGAATTCGAGCATGATTTTATGGTGTATTAGCAGTCGCGCGGTGCTGCTGCCAAGCCGGCAGAGTTCTTGCATCACGAATCCGTGATGAGGTTATCTAAGGCTAAACGGCTTTCATGTTCAACTCAAAGCGTTGACAGGTGAAGCCGCGGATTTCTCGAGGACGAAGTCATGCAGCAGTCTGAACAAAGCGATGGTGTCCTGGCCGTAGCGAGTCTGCGGGAGTACTTTCACGATGCACTGCAGGGCGCGCTCGCGCACCAACATGTGGCAGTGGAAGACCAGACTGAGCAATACGTGGTCAATCTGCTCACGCTGTTCGCGCGCTCGGAGCACCTGTATGAGCGGACTGCCGACGGTGTGCGGCTCAGGCCGCTGGTGCAGATGTTGTCCGACGCGCTCGAGGCGCCCACCGCGCTCGAACGCGAACGGGGATTGCAGCGCCTGGGCGACGTGTCGCTGTTCATTGCCGGGTTCTTCGCGCACAGCTTTGCGCGCAAACTGATCGATATCAACTATCACATTGCGATGGGCGGACGGGCCTACGGCACCCTTGCCAGCGGGCTGGCGCGCGGTCGCAAGCAGGTGATGAGCCGTGTATTCGCGGAGCTCGCAGCCAAGTTCCTGCCGTTGGTGGATGCGCTCGGCGAGATCAGCGATGCGGCCCGGCGCTACACGCAGGCTGACATCCTGCGGCTGTACGAGATCTGGCTCAAGACGGGCAGTCCACGCGCCCACGGCCTGCTGCGCCAGCTCGGTGTCGAAGCCACTCCGGTCGCGATCGTGCAGAACTGACGGCCTGGCATGCACGGCCTGCACTTCAGAACCCGGCGCTGCGCGCACCGCTGAATCAGCCCAGCGCGGCCATGGTGTTACAGCAACTGCAAGACCTGCTCGCCGGCATCTACGACCTGCCGGTGCAATACAAGGTCTACGACTTCCTGTTCACCGAGCGCGAGCGCTTGCCGCAGACGGTGCGCGACTCGAAGACCGATGAGCAGGTATTGGTGCTCGATGAGGGTGGCGCGGCCGCGGTGGGATTGTTTCTCGATGCGCAGCTGCTCGAGCGCCTGGCGGTGGCCAACCCACTCGAGGCGCTGCATGCCGGCAATCTGGCCGACTACTGGACGGCGCTGGAAGGCGTGAGTCACTTCATCTATCTGGCCTGGAATGCCGGGCACGACCGCGGTGTGTCGCTGCTGGAGCTCGAACTGCAGGCGGAGATCGACAAGTATGTGACCAGCTGGCTGCTGCTGCGCGAACAGGATCCCGCTCGCTATCCGGCCGAGCTGCATCGGCTGCTGTTCGAGCGCAGTCGCATCGACGTGCGCCTGGCCGGCGAGCGCTGCGAGCTCTACCGTGAGGCCAATCGGTATGCGGGGCGTTTTTGCCGGCGGCTCGGGCGACAGCTCTCGGCCCAGGCCGCACCAACGCGTCGCGAGGCGCTGGCCGAGCTACGCCGTTTCTATCGTTTGAGCCGCGAGCGCAAGATGACCCACATACAGAGGCATGGCTGAGCGCGATCGCTGCGGTCGCGCGCTCGCGGAAACCGTCAGGATTTCTCCTTGGGTTTCTCCTGATTCAGCTCCGCCACCTGCCGCTGCAGGCGGATCCACTCGGATAGCTTGCGCAGGTCGGTCGCTTTGGGTTTCTGCTCGGCGGCTTTGGTTTTGGCTTTGGCGGCCGGCAGCGCGTCATAAGGGTTGTAGCCGACGAAGCCGGTGCGGACCTTCACTGGAACACCCCGCATTTTTTGCGCGACTGTGTCCTCCAGCGAGAGTTCGAAGTCTGCGTCCGCCGGGGCTGTTGCTTCTGGTTGGGGACGGCGCTTGGTCACGATGTCGCTGGCACAGGCCTAGCCAGACCCGGGTGGCGAGGATTCCAGTACCGAGCGGGCGCGCAGCAGCCCAAGAGCTGTCTTGCCATCATTGATGTCTCCGTGCAGCGCGCGAGCACATGCGTCCTCCAGTTCGATCCAGTGTACCTCGATAAGCTCGCCCGCCTCGTGCGTCATTTTGACGGAATCCAGCCCCCGTGCCAGGTACAAGTGCACGATTTCAGTAAAAACGCCCGGGGAGCTTACATAAATGCCCAGCGATCGCCAGCTTTGGGCGGTAGTTCCGGCTTCCTCGCTCAATTCGCGGCGGGCGGTTTCGAGCGGCGGCTCCTGGGGCTCGAGCTTTCCGGCCGGCAGCTCCCATACCCACCCGCCGGCTGCATGCCGGTATTGGCGGATCAGGCAGACCCGTCCGGAGCTGTCGATCGCCACAATCGCCGCGCCACCCGGATGGTGGATAATCTCCAGCTCGGCGACATGTCCATTGGGTAGCCGTACCGTCTCGACGTTGACAGTGAGGATCCGGCCACGAAACACGGTGCGCACGTTTTCGACACTCATGACCTTACAATAGCCTAAGCTTGCGAAGCACGATGCCCGCTCAGTGTGCGGTACCGCGGCTGCTGCTGATCACCGGCGCGCCTGCCAGCGGCAAGACTCGCCTGGCGCGGGATCTCGGCACCCGCTATGGCTGCGGCATCGGCAGCAAGGACGAGATCAAGGAAACCCTGTTCGAGGTGCTGGGCACGGGCGATGCTGCCTGGTCGCGCCGGCTCAGCGACGCCAGCTTTGCGCTGCTGTTCAGTTTTGCGCCCCAGCTGCTGGCCGCGCATTGCCTGGTGCTGCTCGAGGGCAACTTTCGCGTCGGCGAACACGAGGCGCCGCTGCGTTCACTGCTCGAGCGCAGCGGTGCCGGTGCGGCACAGGTGTTGTGTCTGGCCGAGCCGGCCACGCGCGCGGCTCGACTCGCGGCCCGCGCCGCGGATCCAGGCCGCCACCGCGGCCATCACGACCGGCGTATCGACGTCAACGCCGGGGATGGCGCGACATTTCTGGATCTGCCGGGACCGCGCCTGCGTTTCAACAGCGAAGCCGATTGGCCGAGCGAGCTCGCAGCATTCTGCGCTGAATTCGATCGCTGGTATTCGCCGTCCAAAGTTTGATGCGCCACGATACCCCGCGGTGCATTATATTTCGCGCCGATGCCAGCCGTTTCGCACCTCGACGTTCTCAATGCAGCGCAGAAGAAGGCCGTCACCTACGGTGAGCCGTCCGGCGACAAGAGCTGGCGGGCCGGGCCGCTGCTGGTAATCGCCGGCGCCGGGACCGGTAAGACCAGCACGATTGCTCACCGCGTCGCCCAACTGGTCATGCATGGCGTTGACCCGGCACGGCTGCTGCTGCTGACCTTCACGCGGCGCGCCGCGGCGGAGATGCGCCGGCGCGCGCACGATATCGTGCGCGACGCCCTGGGCGACACGCTGGGCAACAAGGCACAGGCGATGCTGCAGCGGCTGGTGTGGGCGGGGACGTTTCATTCGATCGGCAATCGCCTGCTGCGTCACTATGCGCGGCACCTGAAGCTTGAGCCCTCGTTTACCGTGGTGGATCGTGCCGATTCGGCTGATCTGCTCGATGAGCTGCGCACGCAGCTCGGCCTGGCCTCCAAGGAGCAGCGATTTCCGCGCAAAGACGCCTGTCTGGCAATCTATTCCTGGCGCGTCAACACCCAGAAGAGCCTGCACGACACCCTGGAGCAGCAGTTTCCCTGGTGCAAGGGCTGGGAGCAGGATCTCACGCGCCTGTTTCGCAGCTATGTCGAGCGCAAGCAGCGCTATGCGCTGCTGGACTACGACGACCTGCTGCTCTATTGGCACCTGATGATGGGCGAGCCACGGCTGGCGCAGCACGTCGGCGCCAACTTCGATCACGTGCTGGTCGATGAGTACCAGGATACCAACACCCTGCAGGCCGAGATCCTCTACGCCCTCAAGCCGGACGGCGCCGGCGTGACCGTGGTGGGCGATGATGCGCAGGCGATCTATTCGTTTCGCGCGGCCGCGGTCGACAACATTCTGAATTTCCCGGACCATTACCAGCCTCGCGCCGCGGTCGTGACTCTGGCGCAGAACTACCGTTCGACCCAGGGCTTGCTCGATGCCTCGAACGCATTGATGGCCGAGGCGCCGCGACAGTATCGCAAGCATCTGCTGTCAACCCGCGGCGCTGGCGGCAAACCGCTGTATGCGACCGTGGACGACCTCGCGGGACAGGCCGAGTACGTCTGTGGCCAGATACTCAAACGGCGCGAAGCCGGCGTGCCGCTCAGGCGCCAGGCGGTGCTGTTCCGCAATGCCAGCGCCAGCGATGTGCTCGAGGTGGAGCTGGCGCGGCGCAGGATTCCATTCGTGAAATACGGCGGTTTGAAATTCCTCGAGGCCGCGCACATCAAGGACATGCTGGCGGTGCTGCGCTGGGCGGACAATCTGCGCAATTCGCTGGCGGCGTTTCGCGTGTTGCAGCTGCTGCCGGGCATGGGACCGGTCAATGCGCGCAAGTGCGTTGAGCTGCTGCAGGCACAGAACGGGTCGGTCAATGCGCTCGAGGGCTTTGCGCCGCCGCAGCCGATGGCCGCGGGCTATGCGAAGCTGCAGGCGCTGTTGCACGCGCTGACCGAGCCGCAGCGGCCCTGGCCTGGCCAGGTGCGGCAGGCGCGGGAGTGGTACCAGCCGCACCTCGAGCGTATCTACGAGCACGTGCACACGCGCGTGGGCGATCTCGACCAGCTCGAGCAGCTCTCGGGCCAATACCCCTCGCGCGAGCGCTTCATCACCGAACTCACGCTCGATCCGCCGCACGCGACCAGCGATCTGGCCTCTACGCCGACCCTCGATGAGGATTACCTGGTGCTCTCCACGGTGCACTCGGCCAAGGGCATGGAGTGGGACACGGTCTATGTGCTGAACGTTGTCGATGGCAGTTTCCCGTCGGAATTCGCCACGGGGCGGGCGGAACTGATCGACGAGGAGCGACGTTTGCTGTATGTCGCCATGACCCGGGCGCGCAACGAGCTACAGCTGTGCGTACCGTTGAAATTTCCGCTCACGCAGCAGTCCAGGACCGGCGATGCGCACGTCTACGGCGGACGCAGCCGCTTCATGAGCGAGAAGGTGCTCAAGTCGATGGAGCAGGTCGCCTTCCAGGGCGCCCAGCTCGGCGAGGCCACACCGCTGGGCGATGCGCGGGCGTCGACGCTCGACGTGTCAGCGCGCCTCAAAGACATGTGGTGAGCCCCCGGTCTCGAACCCGAGACATGTACGCGCGTCTTCGGACGGAACCCCTGAGAGATATCAGACTACAGGGGGCATTTTTGTAAATCAAAAATGCCCCCTGTAGTTTGATATCTCTGAGCTGTTGCATCCGAGCGCGGGCCTCGTGCTCCGGGTTCGAGACCGGGGGTCCGAGACCGGGGGCTCGAGACTAGGGCTCGAGATAGGCGTAGCCGTTGAGCTCATTCTCGTAAAAGCGCTTGAGTGCCTGGCTTTCGGCCACCGACAACCGGCCCTCGCGCACCGCCCGCTCGCAATCGCGCCCCAGCGCGGGCGTCAGTTCCGCCACGTCGTATTCCATGTATTCGAGCACGCGGTTCGCGGTGTCGCCCTTGACGATCTCTTCGATCCACCAGCCGCCCTCGTCGTGCAACTTGATGTGCACCACATTGGTGTCACCGAACAGATTGTGCAGATCGCCGAGGGTCTCCTGGTAGGCGCCGACGAGAAAGGCACCGAGGTAGTAGTCCTCGCCCGCTATCGGCTCGTGCAGCTCGAGCGTGCGCTTGACGTCGCGCGGACCGACGAATCGATCGACTTTGCCGTCCGAGTCGCAGGTGATGTCGGCGAGGACGGCCTTGCGCGACGGCAGCTCGCACAGCCGGTGGATCGGCATGATCGGGAACAGCTGGTCGATGGCCCAGCTGTCGGGCAGCGACTGGAAGATCGAGAAGTTGCAGAAATAGGTGTCGGACAGCACGTTCTCGAGGTCCTCGAGCTCCTCGGGAAAGCGGCCGAGCCGCCGGCAGACATCGCGGATGCGGGCACAGCTCGCCCAGTAGAGCCGCTCGGTCAGGCCGCGGAATTCGAGTGACAGCAGGCCGAGATTGAACATCTGCAGCGCCTGATCGCGGGCCGTGAGGGCATCGTGATAACACTCGACCAGGCGCCGCTCGTCGATATTACGATACGCGTCGAGCAGGTCGCGCACCGGCTGCGGCAACGCCTTCTCGCCGCCAAACTCCTCGGCATCGCGGCCGTTGACGCGAAAGCGATCGAGCGCGGAGCGGCCGAGAACATTGAAAATCAGCACGCTGTGGTGCGCGGCGATGGCGCGTCCGGACTCGCTGATGATCAGCGGATGCGGGATGTTGCGGGCGTTGCAGACACTGCCGATGCGATAGACCACATCGCTGGCGTACTCATTGAGGGTGTAGTTCATCGATGAAGGATAATTGGTGCCGCTGCCGTCGTAGTCGATGCCGAGGCCGCCGCCGACGTCGATGTACTCGAGCCCGGCGCCCATGAGCTTGAGTTCCGCATACACATGGGCCAGCTCGTTGATCGCGTCCTTGACACGGCGGATGTCCTGCAGCTGGCTGCCCGGGTGACAGTGGACAAGCTTCAGGCAGTCGAGCATGTCGCGCGCCTTGAGGATCGCGATCATCTCGAGTATCTCGGTGATAAACAGCCCGAATTTGGACTTGTCGCCGGCCGAATCGCGCCAGCGTCCGGAGCCTTCGGTGGCCAGCTTCACCCGCACCCCGAGCTTCGGGCGCACGCCGTAGATGTCGGCGTAGCTGAGCACCAGCTCGAGCTCGGAGAAGTTCTCGATCACCGGAATGATGGTGCGTCCGAGCTTGGTCGCCAGGATGGCGGCCTCGATGTAGCTCGAGTCCTTGAAACCGTTGCAGATTATCGGGCGCTCGTCCGCGCCCTCGGTCATGGCCATGACCGCCAGTAGCTCGGGCTTGGAACCGGCCTCGAGGCCGAAGCCGAATTCCTTGCCATAGCGGAACACTTCCTCGACCACCAGCCGCTGCTGATTGACCTTGATCGGGTATACCGCGGTGTAGCGGTTGCGATAGTCGTTTTCCGCGATCGCCCGATTGAATGCCGCGTACAGGTAGCGCAGGCGATGCGCCAGAATGTCGGAAAAGCGGATCACGACCGGGGCCGACAGATCGCGCTCCTGCAGGCCCTGCACCACCTCCAGCAGATCGATCTCGTGAGCGGCGGTGGTGTCCGGGCGTACCACCACGTGACCCGCCGCATTGATCGAGAAGTAGCCCGAACTCCAGGCGGGCACGTTATAGAGTTCCAGCGCATCCTCGACGGTCCAAGTTTGGCCGGTCGGCGCGTTGCGCGTCGCTTGCGGTTGCCCCACGATGTTCTTCAAGCCTCTGCGCGCTGCCTTTAGCGTAGGCGCACCATAACAAAACAAGGCGACAAGTACTTGACTGCGCTGCTAACCGAACCTCGCCCGTTCCATACAGGCTCGACCTCGATGCCCGCTTCGCGCTTCCTCTGCGAGCAAGCCTTGCTCGAGGGATACCGGCGATCCACCTCGACCAGGATCCTGCCGTACCGGTCGCTCTCATAGGCGAGCAGACGGCGCTGAGCAGCATTCGGACAGGCGCGAATCCGGTAACTTCCCGTGACAATCGCCACGCGCGAATATTAGCGCGCCGCGGGTCGCAGCGCCGACATCAACATGGGCCGCCGGACGCCCTGCACGCGACGCCTCGCCGAGCTGCGCACACCGGCTCAAACCCGCGGGATCGTTCCCCTGCCTGGAGAAATGCTGTGGAAGCCCCCCTTGATTGAGCCGACGGTGCGAGGGCGTTGGGTGAAGCGGACCGCGTGCAGCTGCGGCAGTGGCATCGCCGAAGTCGCGGCGGGTAAAAGCGACCGCCAGTCGCTACAATCGCGCTGGGCAAACCTCTCAAGCGAGCGCGGATGGCCATCGATTTTTACTGGGGAAGCGGCAGCCCGCCCTGCTGGCGCGTAGCGCTCGCGCTTGAGTTCAAGGGCCTCAAGTACAACAGCCATCTGCTGCATTTCGACCGCCAGGAGCACAAATCGCCGCAGATGCTGGCGATGAACTTTCGCGGCAAGTTGCCGGTGCTGCGAGACAACGACTACGTGGTGTTCGAGTCCCTGGCGATACTTTATTACCTGGACCAGAAATATCGCGATCCGCCGATTTTCGGCCGCAACCCGGAAGAGGCCGGCGTGATCCTGCGCGTGATCTGCGAGTACCAGGCCTACGCCGAGCCGCCGTTGAAGCAAATCATCGCCGGGTTGCAGCAACATCACGAACGTAAGGTCGATGACGGCCTCGCCGAGGCCATGCATCGGGTGGCGGGCGAGGCGCGCACCATCGAGCAGCGGCTCGCGCGCTCGGACTGGGTGGTCGGCGAGAGCTTCTCGGCCGCCGACATGATGATCTATCCGGATATCCGACTGTTGCTGCGCGTGCTGCAGCGGCCGGAAGCGCATGAGCTTGCGGCGCGCTTCCTGCCCATGGAGATCAGCTATCCGGCCATCGGCCGCTGGCTCGATCGCGTCGCCGCGCTGCCGGGGCACGATCGCACCTGGCCGCCGCACTGGCGCTGAAGTCGCGCCGTC
>JBEKRP010000013.1:0-53604 GCA_049518595.1 Steroidobacteraceae bacterium | reverse complement strand
GCTTGAGTGAGATCGCGGAACAATCCAGTTGCTGGAGCGGACGCAGTGGCAACGGGAGTGGGCGCCTCAGCTGCGGGCTGCGCAAACTGCTCGCGCGCGAGGATCTGCGACAGCTCGCGCAGCGCATCACCGGCCGTTATCACCTCGATCCGCTGTCGCGCCAGGAGACCGCGGCCTACGTGCGGCATCGAATGCGCGTCGCCGGTGCGACCGCCGAGTTCTTCACCCGCGGCGCATTGCGCGAGGTCTACAACGTGAGCCGTGGCATTCCGCGCGTCATCAATATCATCTGCGATCGGGCGCTGCTGGGCGCCTACACCCAGGATCTGCACCAGGTGCCCGCCGCCCTGGTGCGCCGCGCCGGCGCCGAAGTCTTTGATCAGGAGCTCTCTCCCCGCTGGATGCCGCTACTGGTCGGCGGCCTGGCGGTCGCGGTGCTGGTCGGCAGCGCCGCACTGCTATGGCGCCATGCCCCGGCCCGACTGATTCCTGGCCGCTCGGGCACCAACGCCACGACGGCACCGCTTGCCACCGAGCCGCCTGCTGCGGCCGCACCGGCGGCGGCAACTGCGGCCGTGGGCGCGCCCGCGGCCGCACCCGCTGTCTCGCCTGCGGACACGTCCGCCGGGGTGCCGATCGCCGCGCCGACGCCGGCGGCGCCCGGATCAGCAGCCGCAGGGCCAACGCCGGCCACCACGGCACCGGCGCCCACGTTTCTGCAGTTGCTGGGGATGAACCGCAGCAGCACCGACCCCGATACCGCGTTCGCGCAGCTGCTCGGCCTTTGGCAGGCGACTTACAGCCCCGGCAAGACCGATGGCTGCAGCCAGGCCCTGGCGCAGGGTCTGCGGTGCCTGATGCAGCGCGGTTCGCTGGCACAGTTGCGTATGCTCAACCGACCCGCCATCCTGATGCTCAGCGACGACGTGGGGACGGCCAGTCAGGTCGTGCTGCGCGCGCTCGGGGACGATACGGCGCAATTGCAGATCGGTAGCCAAAGCGCGACCGTCAGTGTCGCGGAACTTACTCGCTACTGGTTCGGCGACTTCGTGCTGCTGTGGCGTCCCGGCGGCAAGGACGTTCGCGACTTGAGCGCCGGAATGCGCGGCGCACCGGTACGACGGCTACGTGAGCAGCTCAATCGCTGGAGCGGCGCCAGCAGCAACGCCTCGACCAGCGATGAATACGATGGGAGCCTGGTGCAGTTGGTCGAACAGTTTCAGCGCGCCAATCGCCTCACGGTCGACGGCATCGCCGGCATCGAGACGCAGGTGGCGCTGGACGCCGTACTGGCGACGCCGGATTCCCCGCTATTGCAGCCGCGAGCGGCACAACAGGCATCCACGCGAGGCGGCTGATGTCCCTCATTCTCGACGCACTCAAGAAGTCCGAGGCCGAACGGCAGCGCCAAAGTGGACCGACCTTGCTCGAGGTGCGCGTTTCCCAGCCGCGGCGCCGCTATCCGCCGTGGGTGATCGCGGTCGGCGCCCTGCTCGGGGTCAACATGCTGCTGCTGCTGGCATTCGTGCTGCACCGGCCCGCGGCCTCACCGGCGGATGGCCCGCAAGCCGGAGCCGCGGCCACCGCGCCCGCTGCCGTCGCCGCGTCAAGCCCGGCTCCGGCCGCCGCGCCGGCGGCGACCTCAAGCTCGCTGCCGGCCAGCGTGGCGCCGGTAGCGGCGGGCGCAGCAATGCCGGCGACGACCCGAGGGCCAGCGGCACCCGGGCTGGATGCCCCGGCATCGATGGTCGGCAGCATCGACACGATGGACCCGGCGCCCAGGACTCTCTCCCAGTCGGAGCCAGCCGGCGACGGGCCGGACGGCGTGCGTAACCCCGCCGACGATAAGCCGGCGGTGCCTGCGGGTCGCGACAGCGCCGGGCTCCAGCGCGACAGTTCTGGCCACTACGCCAACCTTCCGAACTTCGCCGATCTCAGTGGCGACCTGCCGAACCTGCGGCTGGATCTGCATGTCTACGCCGAACACGTCCGCGATCGCTACGCGTTGATCAACATGCACCGGGTCCGCGAGGGTGACGCGTTACCCGAAGGTCCACGGGTACTCGCGATCACTCGCGAGGGCGTCGTGCTCGACTATCGCGGTCAGGAGTTCATGCTCCGTCCGCAGTAGCCAGCTTGGCGTCTTTGAGCAGACTCTGCAGCTCGAACAGCGGATCCGCGGCCTGTTCGGGAGTCGGCGACAGACCGTGGTCGAGCAGCCGCTTGGCCTGCATGTGGTCCTGGACGCGGTTCAATGAGTCGACCGCGATCAGACGGCGCGCCTGGAAATAAAACGCCGAAAACGCCGGTTTCAGCAGATCACCGCGCGTCACCACCTGGTCGTAGCCATGGCTCAAGCCCACCATCTGCAGCTTGATGTCGTACTGATCGGACCAGAACCAGGGTGCGGCGCGAAACGGCCGCTCGCGACCCATGAGAGCCGCCGCAGCCGATTTGGCCTGCTCAACCGCGTTCTGTACCGACTCGAGCCGCAGCAACCGGCCATCGGCCAGGCGGCGCGCGGTGCAGTCACCGGCCGCAGCGATCGACGCATCGCTGGTGCGCGCGCAATCATCGACAATGATGCCGCGGTCGCAGGCCAGCCCGGCGGCAGCGGCCAGCCGGTCATCGGGCACCACGCCGATTGCGACCACGACACAGCCGGCCGCATAGTCCTGGCCATCGGCGGTGCGTACCGCCTCGACCCGGCCGGCGCTTCCCACCAGCTCCGTCACCTGTGCGCCGAACACCAGATCGACACCATGGGCGCGATGCAGACGCTCGAATGCTTCCGAGACGATCGGCGCGGTCACACGCGACATCAGTCGCGGCAGTCCCTCGAGCACTGTCACTTCAGCACCGAGCTTGCGCGCGCTCGCGGCCACTTCCAGGCCGATGAAGCCGCCGCCGATGAGCACCACCGGGCGACCATCGGCGGCACAGCGGCGCAGCGCCGCACTGATAGCGGCCGAGTCGGCGATCGAGCGCAGGCTCAGCACCTGCGCGAGCGATGCGCCTGGCAGCGGCAGTGCGCGCGGCAGCGCTCCGGTCGCGAGGGCGAGCTTGCTGTAGGCGAGCCGCTCACCGTTGGCCAGCTGCAGCTGCGATGAGGCGCGATCGATCGCGCTCACGCGAGTATCGAGCTTGAGTTCGATCCTGCGGCGGCGGAGCGATTCGGCCCCGCGCAGCGATAACGCACTGTGCGCGCCGGGCTCGATCAGCCACTTCTTCGACAGCGGTGGACGCTGGTAGGGCGGGTGCACCTCATTGCCGATCAGCAGCAGCTCGCCCGCAAAGCCTTCCTGGCGCAGCGATTCGCCGATCTGCACGCCGGCCTGGCCCGCGCCGACGATCAGAATTGGTGCCCGGGAATCCACGAACTACCCCGCTTTGCTGTCAGCTCTGCCGGTCTGGAAACTGTACGGTCAGACCGTCAAGCGCCGGTTCGACGATCAACTGACAGGACAGTCGGCTGTTGTGGCGCCGCTCCGCTGCCACATTGCTCAACATCAATTTCTCATCATCTGAGGGCGGCCGGAGTTTGTCCAGCCACTCATCCTGCACGTAACAATGGCAGGTGGCGCAAGCGCAATTGCCGCCGCACTGCGCTTCGATGCCCTCAACTCCGGCGTCCACCGCTCCGCGCATGACGGTGGTACCGGCGTCGAGCACGAGTGTCTGCACGCGCCCGTTGGGCTCAATGTACGTGACTCGCGGCATGCAACCCCTCTGGCCCCAAGGCAGGGCCGCTAGTGTATATCCGGTTGCAATCGCCTCGGACTGCGCCAGGGCCGACGACTTCCTGCGTCATGGCGGCGGCGGCGGCGTCCGGCATCGACATCGACATCCACATCCACATCGAATCAAAAGTACAAATTCCGATGAATTCCATCCATTCCCTCGGTGGCGCGAATCTTTAGTCTGAAGCCTCGGGCTGCGTGCGGCGCGTGCCGCTTCAGGCGGCCGCATCGTCCGGAAAGCCAAGGACCTTGCGATCCATGATTTCGATGACCACGGGCCGCGGGTGTGCTACACGCAAAGCGGCAGGCGCCAGGAGATCGACTGCGAATTCATCGACGGTCGCGATGACTACCATTGGGCGCCTATGCGCGCGAGATCGGCATATCGGCGACCACGCTGCGCACAGCCTGCGTCAGGGTTGCCGGCCGGTCGCCGACTCAGCCGATTCATGCACGGCTGCTCATCGAAGCGCAACGCCCGCTCCGCTACACGGGAATGTCCATCACACAGATCGCCTACTATCTGGATTTCGAGGACTCGGCGTATTTCAGCCGCTTCTTTGCCAAGGGCATGGGCGCCTCGCCACGCAGCTTCAGGCGCCGCACCGGCACAACCTAATGGCAGATAGAGGCTGCCGGTAACCGCAATGCTCTGGTGACAGGGCAGCCGGCGGGAGACGCTCAGCCGGACCCCGGGATCGGCAGCTCTTTGCGATACAGAATCCAGTCCTGCATCGGCCGCGCGCCGAAGCGGCGATAGAAATCGATCGCCGACTCATTCCAGTCCAACACCGCCCATTCCAGCCGGCCGCAGCCGATGTCCCTGGCGCGTTGCTCGAGAGCCGCGAGCAGCGCCAGGCCAATGCCCCTGCCTCGATATGCCGGACGCACGAACAAATCCTCCAGGTACAGTCCGGGGCGGCACAGAAACGTCGAGTAATTGAAGAAGTACAGTGCGAAGCCGGCTGCCTCGCCGTCCCAATCCGCAATCAGCACCTGTGCGAAGCATGGTTCGCCAAACAGGTGTCGACGCAAATCATTGATAGTGCCAACCATCTTGTGGCGCAGCCGCTCGTAGTCTGCCAGCTCGCCGATCAGCTCGAATATGACCGGGACATCCGCCGCTTCGGCGGCACGCAAGCGCAACATCGCCGTTCTCCTGAGAGGTGAGGCGCGTCACATTATCGGTGGCTCGGGACCGAGAGGGTCACAGTTTCGTCGCTGCCGCCCGGGCGCAGCATTGTCCGCATCGACAGACAGCATACAGTCCGTGGGATCAGGCGATATTCTGCCCCAAAGAGTCGAACCACGGAGTCGGATGAAACTGCGAGCTGCGCCATCAGCCCCCACTGCCGCGGAGCATGCCGTCGAGAATGGTCGCACGCGCGCCCTGGCGTCGTCGTCGCAGGTCGCGGCTCGCGCCTCCGAGGCGCCACCGCCGACCGGGGCGACCCGCGCGTCGCCGGTAATCGTCGCGCTGTCAGAGGACCCGAACCTGCTCGAGGCCCTGACGCTCGCCGCCATCGATCAGGCCGCCGTCGTCACCTCCCCGTCAGCGGACCGCTTTGCGGATCAGCTGGTCGCGAATGCGGCGGCCGTGGCCCTGATCGATGCCGCCGCCGCGCCGGCGCCGCTCGATGCGTTCATCGCCACCGTGCATCAGCAGTTCCCGCAGCTGCTGCTGCTGCTCGCTGGACCCGCCTCGCTGCAAAATCAATTCGCCGCGCAGATCGCCGACGGCACCCTCTTTCGCTTTGCTCATAAGCCCGCCTCGGCACAGCGCCTGAAGCTGTTCGTGGACGCGGCACTGCTGCGCCGGCAGACCTTGGTCGATCAGGCCACGCTCGCGTCGCTCCCGGCCGGCAATGCCGCCGTTGGATCGACTGGCCAGAACCGGCCCCCGGGATCCAGCCGCCGCCCGCTGTGGATTGTGGCCTCGATTTTCGCCGCCCTGATCGTCGCCGCCCTGGGCGCTGTGCTGTGGCGCCGGCCGCCGATCCGCTCGGCTCCGACCTCGCTGCGCGCGGCCACGACTACGGCACCGCGCCCGTCCGCTTCGGCCGCGGCGGCAGCGCAGACCGCCCAGGCGGCTCAGGCTGCCGAGGCCGAACGCGACGCGATCGATCGAGCCGCCGCCGAGCGCGCCGAGCGCGACCGCCTCAGCGGCGAAAGTGAGGCCCGCAAAGCCGCGCTTGCCGAGCAGGCCAAGCGCACCGCCATCGCCGCGCGAGTCGAACAGGCGCATGTCTACGTGCAGCTGGCGCAAAAGCGCCTGGCGAGCGGCGCGCTACTCGAGCCCGGGGATGACAGTGCCCACGCCTACGTCCAAGCGGCGATCTCATTGGCGCCGGACGATGCCGACGTGCACGCGGTCGCCGTGGCGTTCGGCCAGGCGCTGATCGCCAGGTTCCGCGCGGCGATGGCCGGTGGCGAGGCGGAAGCAGCCGGGCGCTGGCTGCAGGCCTGTCGAGACTACCGGATCAATGATGCGACGCTGGAACAACTGAGCACGCAGCTCGATACATTACAGCGCGCCCAGACCGCGCATGCCGAGGAATTGCTCGCCTTGCAGCGCGACTTCAACCAGCAGCTGGCTCAGGGACAGCTGCTGGAGCCCGGTGATGAAAGTGCGCTCGCCACGTACCTCCGGCTCAAGGCGGTGGACCCCGATAATGCGGCGCTGCCGATGATGCTGCACGCGCTGCGCAGCGCGCTCGCCGACGACGTGCAGGCGCGCATCGCGCGCAATGACCTGGACGGCGCGGAACAACGGCTGCATTCCGCGCTGGCCGATGGTCTCGACGGCGAAGAACTCGTCAGCGCGGCCGCTGCACTGGAGCGGGCGCAAGCCGCGGCCGCGCCGCAGGTCATCCCCGAAGCCCAACTGCAGCGCCAGCGCTTCGTGCAACCGGTTTATCCGCCGGCCGCGCTGGCACAGGGTCTGAGCGGCTCGGTGGAGCTCGAATTCACCGTCACGCCTGCCGGCGAAGTCACCGACATTCAGGTGCAGACGGCCGAGCCGCGCGGCGTGTTCGAGCATGCGGCCATTGCCGCGCTGTCGCAGAGCCGCTACCACCCGGTGGAGCGCGACGGCGTTGCAGTCGCACAGCGCGTGCGCATCAGACTGCGATTCAAGCCATGAACCCGCGGCTGCTCATAGTCGCTGCCGAACGCGAGCTGCGCACCTGGCTGCGCCACCATATCGAGATCCTCTGGCCCGACGCGACGGTTGAGGAGATGGAGCCGGCGGAGTTGGAGCCGCGCGCACCGGGCCTGACGACGAAGAATCTGGACCTGATCGTGCTGGGCGCGCAGTGCGGCGACGCGCTCGAGGACCCCGCAACCGGTCTTGAACCGCTGCGCCTGTTCCAGGGCCGCGATGAGATGCCGCCGATCGTCGTCATCGCCTCCGGCGGCAACGAGTTGAGCGCCGTGCGTGCGTTGCGACTGGGCGCCGCTGACTATCTGCCCCGCGCGCTGCTCAATGCGCAGCGGCTGGCGACCGCGCTGCGCCTGGCCCTGCGGGCGCGGCGACGTGCGCCGCAGACGCGCACCCGGCCGGCCAAAGCGCTACCGCGTCGCATCGATCCGGCGCATCTGGACCTACCGCAGTACGCCATTTTGCACAAGCTCGGCGAATCCTCGCGCGCCGCGGTCTACTTCGCCTACAGCATCACCCTCGGCCGCAATGTCGCCCTCAAGATCAGCAAGCCGACCGTCGAGGATGCGAACGAATGCCGCGAGTTCGCGCGCGAATACGCCGCCATCTGCGCGGTGCGGCACCACTCGGTGGTGGAGATATACGATTATGGGTTTCATGCCGGTCGAGAATTCATCGCCATGGAATATTTTCCCTGCGGGGATCTGAAGACGCGCCTGCAACAGCCCATGAGTGTGGCCGAGAGCCTGGGGTACGCGCTGCGCATCTGCGGGGCGTTACGCGTTATACACGCCGCGGGCCTGATTCATCGCGATCTGAAGCCTCCGAACGTGATGCTGCGCGAGGACGGCTCGGTGGTGCTGATCGATTTCGGGCTCGCCAAAGGCCTCGAAACCACCGGCAACAGCACCGCCATCGGCGTATTGCGCGGCTCTCCGTACTACATGAGCCCGGAACAGACGCAAGGCCTACCGCTCGATGCGCGCAGTGATCTGTACAGCGTCGGCGTCATGCTGTTCGAGATGCTGACGGGTAACAAACCATATGTCGGCTACAGCGCCGTGGAAGTCATGCAACAACACGTGCATGGGCCGCGCCCGCGGCTGCCGGCCCAATGCGCGGCGCTCGAACCCCTGCTCGACCAGCTCATGGCCCGCGAGCGCGGCCAGCGTTTCCCCGACGCCGTGACGGCTTACTCCGCACTGATGGCTGCCATCGACAACCTGGCCGCGGAAGCTGTGCCGGCCGGCGCCGAGGCAGGTGGAGCATGAACGATTCTGCCATCCAGGCGATGCCGCAAGCCCTGCTGATTGAGATCGAGACGCTGCGCGATCAGCGCGATCTGTACCGGTCGCTGCTGTTATCCGAACTGGCTCCCCTGGCTGCCTGCATGACGCACTCGCTCGAAACCGTCGAGCGCATCCGCGCGGCGCTGCGCACGTCGACCCGCGACGCTGGCGCGTTTCGCGGCAAGATCGAACGTCTGCAGGACGAACTGTCCGCGCTCAGCGACGCGATGCTCGGCCTACATTTGCCTAGCGTCACCTCGCGAGTGGTCAGCGCCCAGGCGACGCTGCGCGCCATCGAGCTGCGCCAGGATATCAGCGGCAATGATCTGCTCCCGGCCATGGTGACACTCGAGGAACTCTGCAGTCACCTTCTGATTGCCGCCGACTGCGCAGCCGTGCACCTGCCGCCCGCCGACGAGGATAGCGCGGCAGATGAACTCGAAGCCGCGCGGCATCGCGCCCAGCCGAAGTTCATCTCGGCTCTGCAGCAGCTGAGCGATAGATTTGCCACTGAACAGGGCAAGCGCGTGGTTTTGGTGACAATGGGCGTAGAGGACATCCCCGAGCCCTGGATCAGCACGCTGTTCGATTTGCTCGGCCAGCTGCTGCGTAACGCGATCGAGCACGGCATTGAGGCGCCGCCGCAGCGCGCCGAACGGTCCAAGCCGGAAACGGGCACGGTGGTGATCGAGTTCATCGATCGCGGCGCGCAGGGCTTCGATCTCAACATGCAGGACGACGGTGCCGGACTGGATGCCGAACGGATTGCTGAAGTCGCGGTCAGACTGGGCCTACTGAGCGCGGAGGCGGCCAGGGCACTCGATCCGGTGCGACTGGCGAGCGTGATCTTTCAGCCCGGCGTCACGACCGCGAAAAATGCCGGGCGGGGCGGCCTCGGACTGCAAATCGTGCGCGATCACGTTCAACGCCTCGGCGGGCGACTGCAGGTCGCGACCAAGCGCGGCCAGTTCACGCGCTACCGAATTTCCTTTCCGGCACTGTCAGATACCGAGCTTTCCGCCAACCTGCCCGCTTGACACCAAATTGACATGACGCTGCAATGCAGACTCCCGTTGGGGGGCAGTCATGCAGCTCGTTGACACAACTCTTTTTTTCTCGCCGACCAGCGGTGGCGTGAAGCGTTATCTGACCGCCAAGCACGCCTGGCTGGCGGCGCACAGCGCTCACCGCCATTCGATTCTGGTGCCGGGCAAGCAGACGCGCCTGCGGCCCGGCGATATCAGCACGATAGCCGGTGTGCAGCTGCCTTTCACTTTCAACTACCGGCTGCCGCTGTCGCCGAACACCTGGACGCGCATGCTGTTTGCGCTCGAACCCGACCTGATCGAAGTCGGCGACGTTTTTCATCCTGCCTGGTGCGCGGCCCACGTCGCGCGCACGCGCAATATCCCGCTGGTCGCGTTTTGCCATTCTCATCTGGCGCAGGTGCTCGCACGCCGCTTCGGCTCTAGCGTCGAGCGCGGCATCACGCGCTATATGCGCCAGGTGTACGCGCAGTTCGATCTGGTGCTTGCACCCAGCCGCCTGATGTGCGCGTATCTCGCCCAGCTTGGCGTGGCGCACAGCGCCTACCAGCCCCTGGGAGTGGACACCGAGGTATTCTCGCCGGCGCGGCGCACGCTCGATTTGCGCGGGTTGCTCGAGCTGCCGGACGACGCGCGCCTGCTGGTGTTTGCCGGCCGGTTCTCCGAGGAAAAGAACCTGCATGTGCTGCGCGCAGCGATGGCGCTGCTGGGCAAACCCTACCACCTGCTGCTGATCGGCGGCGGCCGTGCCGCACGCCCGAGCCAGAATGTGAGCGTGCTGCCATATCGGCGCGACAGCGTCGAACTCGCCCAATGGCTGGCTTCTGCCGATGCCCTGGTGCACGCGGGCAGCAGCGAAACCTTTGGACTGGTAATAATTGAAGCCATGGCCTGCGGCCGGCCGGTGGTCGGCGTGCGCGCCGGTGCGGTACCGGAGCTGGTCGATGAACGGGTCGGCGAACTGGCCGAACCCGAGAGCGCCGCGAGTGTGGCGCAGGCTATTCGCCGGCTCTACGAGCGCGATCTGGATGCATTGGGCGCGACCGCGCGCGCGCGTACACTGCAGCGCTTCACTTGGTCACACGTGCTGCAGTTGCAGCTGGCGAGCTATGCCGGCGTATTCGGCGGGTCGCGCGAAGCCAGCACCGTGCATCCCACCATGGAGTTTGGCTCGCCACGTCCCTAGGGAGCCGGTTCGAGTACTGCACGTGAAGCGCGGATCGCTACGACGTGCAGTCGTAGATGGTCATGCCGCCGCGTGCATCGCCCACCGCCAGGCGTGCGCCGTCGCGTGAGAACCGCAGCAGCGTACAGTCATCGGTCAGCAGATGCGCATCCTGAGGCTCGTTCGCGGCGCCGATTCGCCATAGCAGCAGCCGCCGGTCGCGTGCCGCCGACACCAGCCAGCTGCCGCTGGGGCGGAAGGCCAGCGCCGTGATGCGCTCCGAATGAGCCTGCAGCTCGATCGGACGCGAGCGTTCCGCGCCCTTGCCGCTGAAATCCCAGACCACCAGCGCATCGCCGGCTGCGGCCGCGAGAAATCGTCCGTTGGCGCTCCACCCGGTCGCGAACACCTTGGCCCCCAGCCGCGGCATTTCCGCCTGAGTGCCGCTCGCGACATACCACAAATGCACGCTGCCATCCTGCATGCCGGCGGCGAGCACGCGGCCGTCGGCATTCCAGCTCGCCGTCAGGCAGGCGCCGCGCCAGGGATAATCGCGCGACTCGAGGCGCGGTTCGAGCCGATGCACGCGCACGCCGCCGTTGCCCGCGGCCGCAATCTCCTCGCTCCTGGGTCGCCATGCCACAGCCGCTATCGCGCCGGCATGGTCTGCAAAACTATGGCGCGCCTGGCCCTGCGAATCGAACAGATGCAGCGCGCGCCCCGTGGCCACCGCGAGCAGTCGACCGTTGTCGGCGAACGCGAGTTGCTCGCTCCATTCCTTGCTGCCGTGGATGGGTTTCGCCTCGAGCGAACGCGCATCCCACAGCAACACGACGCCGTCCTGCCCGGATGAGGCAAACAAACGTCCCGCGGGCTGCCACGCCAATGCCAGCACGCCCCCCTCGTGACGGCCGATTGACTGCGGCTGCTCGCGCGCTGCGGTCGACAGCAGCAGCACGGCACCCTCGCCGCCGGCGACGACGAGGGTCTTGCCGTCGCTGGACCAGGCCGCGTCGACCGGGTAATCGCCGAGATCGATGCGCTCGCGTGGCCGCAGGCGTCCGGGCGCGGCGCTCATGCGACACAGGACTCGAAGCCGGCCTCGAGCTCATCGCGATCGAGATTGCGGCCGATGAAGACCAGTCGGCTGCGCCGCGGTGTGTCCGCGCTCCAGGCCCGCTCGAGCCGGCCATCGAACACCATGTGCACTCCGTGAAATACGTAGCGCCGGCTCTCGCCCTTGAGATTGAGCACGCCCTTCATGCGCAGGATGTCTGCTCCACGACTCTGCAACAGGTACGAGAGCCAGTCGTTGACCTTGCTGGCATCGAGCGGGCGCGGATCCGTGAGTCCGATGGAGCCGACGGCGAGGTCGTGATGATGCGAGCCGAAGTCGCGCTGCTGCAGCGGCGTGGCAGCGTGCAGCTGCAGCCCGAATTCCACCGGCGCATGCTCCGTAAACAGCGCCCAGCATCCGGCCGCGCCAGTCTCGAGCTGGAACTGCGCGCCGTGCTCGAGCTGCAGCCGATAACGCCGCTGCGGACCGAGTACGGCTCCAGGCTGCGCCGCCACCGGCTCGCTCTCGAACATCGCCGTCGCGATCTCGAGCAACGCATCAATAGAGCCGGCTGCCGCGTCCGCGGCGGGCAACATCACCAGATCGACCTGCGCCAGCGCGTACTCATGTTCGTGGTCGGCATCGTGACCGTCATCGTGACCGTCATTGTGGCCGTGATCGTGCCCGTGCTGATGCGAGCCGGTGCGCAGCGCATGGCGCCCCGTCGACAGCGTGTAGAGGCCGGCCCATTCGAACGGACGCGCAGGTTCGAGGAACGCGTTGTCGAGCGCGAGCGCCCGTTCGAGGTCGAAAGCGCCGAGGCTGAGCACACGCTCGAGCGGCACGTCGGCGTTGCGGCTGTGAATTACCGCGGCCGTGGCGCTGATGCCGCGCACGCGTCGCTCGATGCGCTTGAGCGCGGCCGCATCGACCAGGTCGATCTTGTTGAGCAGGATGACGTCGGCAAACGCAATCTGCTCGAGCGCGATCGGACTGTTCTCCAGCTCCTGCTCGACGTGACGAGCATCGACCAGCGTCACGATCGCATCGAGCGAAAAGTGCTCCTTTAATTCCTCGTCGATAAAAAACGTCTGCGCCACAGGCCCCGGATCGGCGAGGCCGGTGGTCTCGATCAGGATCGAATCGAAGCGATCGCGCCGCTTGCGCAGCTGGCTCAGAATCCGGATCAGATCGCCGCGCACCGTGCAACAGATGCAGCCATTGCTGGTCTCGAAGATCTCCTCATCGGCACCGATGACCAGTTCATGGTCGACGCCAACCTCGCCGAATTCATTTTCGATCACGGCGATGCGTTTGCCATGATTCTCGGAAAGGATGCGATTGACCAATGTGGTCTTGCCGGCGCCTAGAAAACCCGTGAGCACGGTCACCGGTATGCGCGCCGTCATGTCGAACCTCGAAATTTCCTGACCAGAGCTTCCGCTCCGGGAATACGCAGTACCGTCAGCAACAGCGACCAGCCGAGCCGCAGGCGCAGCGGCACGCGCGGCGGCGGCACCGCGCCAAAGAAGGCCACCGCCGCATCACGATGCAGCTGCGCACTGCGTGCCTGCAACTCCAGCCGGACCTCCGGGCTCTCGATGCGAAAGCGCCGCGGCGCGACGCCGGCTGCGGGCGCGGGCGCGGGCGCGGGCGCAGGCGCAGGCGCGGCTTCGAGTTCGGCGGCCATCTCGATCACCCTGGCGTCGCGCAGCTCGAGCGGCAGCGCCACCGCGCTGGCGCCGCTGAACAGCACTTCCGTCAAGCCGCAGCGCGACCCCTGCGTGGCGCGGGCGATTCCACGCAGCACCAGGTTGATGGCGCCGTGGGCGGCCTCGCATTGCACCGGACCTGTGAACGCGATCAGCTCGCGCGTGCTCGAGTCGAGCGGTCTCAAGCCGCGGCGTCCAGGTTCCACAGCGTCAGGGGCAGATCGCGCTTGAGCCACATGCCGCAGCCGATCGGCCGGAATGCCGATGACAGCTCGCGCCGGTACCAGCTGCCGGGTCGCAACCCCGGGATGCGGTGAGTGCGGGTACGATCGCAGTTCTCGCGCCAGTCTTCGCGCGTGAGCGCGCCGAAATACAGCGCACCTCGGCACAGCCGAGCCAGATTGGCGATCGCCCGTCGCGCCGCTGCCGCCGACAAGTATTGCAGCACGTCGTAGCAGATCACCAGATCGAAGCGCTCCCGGGTGCGGAAGGTTTCGATCGAGCCTTGCAGCCAACCATAGCGCTGGCAAAGATAGTCGCTGAATTCGAGGCCGGTGTAGCTGGCGCGCTTCAGGCCTCGCAACAGCGGCGTACGCAGTAACCCGAGGCCGCAGCCGGCATCCAGGATCTTGGCTACCGGCAAGCCGATATAGTCCACGCAGCCGGCGATCAGCCGTGCACGGGCATGCATCTCGGCTCTCGAAGTCACAGCGGTGCGGCGATTGAAGTAGAACCGCTGGTAATACTCACGGTCGAAAGCCATGCATCGATCCGGCGCAGCCGCTCATGTACTATAGGAGCCCACATTGTACCGGCCGGACGGCACGCCCCGACAGGCTTTGAGACCAGGCCTGCCAGTTAAGATTCCCATGACTACACCGCAAGCAAAATTCACGGTGCGTGGGCGCGCGCCTGCCGTCGGCTTTGTCAGCCTCGGCTGTCCCAAGGCCCTGGTCGACTCCGAGCGGCTGATCACCGAGCTCAAGACCCGCGGCTACGCGATTGCTGCAGGCTATGACGACGCTGATCTGGTGGTGGTCAATACCTGCGGCTTTATCGACGCGGCCATCGATGAGTCGCTGCAGGCGATCGGGGAAGCGATGCAACAGAACGGCCGGGTTCTCGTGACCGGCTGCCTCGGCGCCAATCCGCAGCGCATCCTCGACCGCCACCCCAAAGTCCTGGGGGTCACGGGCCCGCACGCCTACGAGCGCGTGATCGCGGCCGTCAACGAGCATCTGCCGCAGCCGCACGATCCGTTCACCGACCTGGTGCCGCCGCAGGGCATCCGGCTCACTCCACGCCACTACGCCTACCTGAAGATTTCCGAGGGCTGCAACAATCGCTGCAGCTTTTGCATCATTCCGTCGTTGCGCGGCCGACTCGTGAGCCGCCCGCTCGATGATGTCATGCGCGAAGCCGAAGCGCTGGTGCGCGCTGGCGTCAAGGAACTGCTGGTCATCTCGCAGGACACTAGCGCCTATGGCAGCGACATCCGCTATCGCGACGTCAATTGGCGCGGCGAGCCATATGCGACCCAATTCCTCGATCTGGTGCGCGCGCTCGGCGCTCTCGGGGTCTGGGCGCGCCTGCACTACGTATATCCGTACCCTCATGTCGATGCCATCATTCCGCTGATGAGCGAGCACGGCGTGTTGCCGTACCTCGATATCCCGTTCCAGCATGCGAGTCGCGCCGTGCTCAAGCGCATGCGCCGACCGGCGCATGCCGAGGACACCCTGCGTCGGATCCAGTCCTGGCGCGCGCAGCGCCCGGACCTGACGCTGCGCAGCAGCTTTATCGTCGGCTTTCCCGGCGAATCCGCGGCGGAGTTCGAGCAGCTGTTGGCCTGGCTCGATGCCGCCGGGCTCGACCGCGTCGGCTGTTTCAAGTATTCGCCGGTCGAGGGCGCCGCGGCCAATGCCATCGCCGATCCGGTGCCCGATGAGGTCAAAGAGGAGCGCTATCAGCGCTTCATGCTCAAGGCCGGAGAGATCAGTAGCGCGCGCCTGGCGGCGCGCATCGGACACAAGTGCCGCGTCCTGATCGATGCGATCCAGGACGGCGTCGCGATCGCACGCAGCGCGGGCGATGCGCCGGAGATCGACGGCGTGGTGCGGATTCGCGGCGCCGCCAGATTGAAGGTAGGGGAATTCGCCGCGGTCGAAATCACCGCGGCCGGCACCTACGATCTCGAAGCCAGGCGCAGCGCCGCCTAGTGCCGGCCGGCCTTGGCGGCGGCCGCGGAACTTGCCGCCGATCTCTACCTGGATCGAGGCTACCTCAGCCGGCTGCTCAAGCGCTTCGAGCGCGGTGGTTTGCTTCGGCGCGCCGCGTCGGCCAAAGACGCCAGGCGTCAGCACCTGGCACTCACGGCGCAAGGGCGCAAGGCGTTCGCGCCGCTCGAGCGCCGTTCGCGGCGGCAGGTGCGTCGAATGCTCTCGGCGCTGGAGCCGATGCGGCAGCGGGGCGTGCTCAACGCCATGCAGGCGAATCAGATGAGCTTCGCCGCCCCGCCATCGCCGCATCAGATCCGTTTTCGCAGCCACCGGCCCGGCGACATGGGCTGGGTCATCGCGCGCCATGGCGAGCTGTGTGCGTCGCAATTCGGCTGGAATGAACAGTTCGAGGCGCTGGTGGCACGGATCGCGGCCGAATTCGTGCAAAAGCTCGGTACCAGCCGCGAACGCTGCTGGATCGCCGCGCGCGCAGGGCAACGGCTCGATTGTGTGTTTCTCGTGGCCGCCGACACCGCCGCACCGCCAAGCTGCGATTACTGCTGGTGGAGCCGGAGGCGCGCGGCGCGGGTCTCGGCCGCGAGCTGATCGCCCGGTGTGTGCAGTTTGCGCGTGACGCCGGATATCGGCGTGTCCGGCTCTGGAGGCAGCAGAGCTCGTCAGTGGCGCGACATTTGCGCATCCAGGCAGGGTTCGCGCAGACCCCGGAACGGGCGCACCACAGTTTCGGCCATGATCTGGTGGGCGAAACCTGGGAACTGGCGCCTTAGAATTGGAGCGCTGGGAGCGCGGGCAAGGCTTAAGGGTCAGCCGCGCGCGTCGGGGGGCGCCGCGGCCCCGGCGGCACCGCCCTCAGGTCTAGCGCCCGACTTTGCAGTGCGCTCGGCATCCAGTTGCGATCGCAGCCCCGGGCGTTCGGTCGTGATCCACACCGCAAGATCCCAGGCGTTGTGGATGCCTATAAACAGCAATGTCAGGGCAGCGGCGCCGATCATGTATAGCGCCAGTGCCGGATACCGTGCGATCAGCACGGCCGCCGTCAACACTGCCATATAACATGTCGATGGCAGCGCGGCGTTCCAGATCCAGTCCACGATCACCGGCCGGTAATCGGCTCGACCGCGGTACATGCGATAGGTCGTGGTGCCGCCATAGATTGTCAGGATCGCACCAGTTACGGTCATGCAGGCTGCCAGACTCGCGACCGTATGTCCCGGAATGCACAGCAACGCGGCGATCCACAGTGCCGAGCCAAAATGCATCACGATTGGCGTGATAAAGGTGCGCAGGCCCGACATTCGCAGCACCATGGCATCGGACGCGAGCGCGATCACGACAAAGGTGAGACCCCTCAGCCCGGCCGCCGACGATCCGATGATCACGTAGAAATCATTCCAGCCATCGAGAGGCGGCAACGCGCTCGGCATTCATTGATTGTAGCGCGTAGCGGCTATAATCGGCCGATTCCCGGGCAGTTTGCCTTCGATCCGATTGTGGAGGGCACCGCTCGCGGTTCGCTCAGGCGAGCTTCACCCATGAAGGCCAAGCCACACACGCAAGCATCGATCACACCACGCCATGGCGTAGCACGGGTCATTTCCAAGCTGGGACTGGGATCGCGCAGCCAGGCGGCACGATGGGTGCGCGACGGGCGCGTCCGGGTGAACCAGCGCGTGGTGCGGGACGCCGAGTTTCCGGTCCGGCAGGGCATCGACCGTATCGACATCGAAGGCCAGCAGCCGGGAGCCGCAGCACGACTGGTGCTGATGTTAAACAAACCGCGCGGCCTGGTCACCACGACCAGGGACGAGCATGGCCGCGATACGGTTTATGCCTGTTTCGCTGGCTCGGCGTTGCCCTGGCTGGCGCCGGTAGGACGGCTCGACAAGGCCAGTGAAGGCTTGCTGCTGTTCAGCAACGACCCCGCGTGGGCTGCCCGGATCAGCGGCTCTAAGTCCGGGCCGGACAAGACCTACCACGTACAGATCGATCGCTTGCCGTCGGCAGAATTACTGCGGCAACTCGAGCACGGTGCGGTGCTCGACGGCGAATTCCTGAGCGCCAAGTCCGTACGCTGCCTGCGCACCGGGCACAAGAACGCGTGGCTGGAAATCGTGCTCGATGAGGGCCGCAATCGGCAGATAAGGCGATTGCTGGCGGCCTTCGATATTGCCGTGCTGCGTGTCCTGCGCGTTGCGGTCGGTCCGCTGTTGCTGGGCAAACTGCCGAAAGGTCAGTGGCGCAGCCTCACCGAGCAGGAAATCGATTCGCTGTGAGCGAGCGTATCGGACCGCTGTTGACTTTGCGCGTCCACGAGGCATTGCTCGCTGCTTGGAGCGCCGGCGCAACCACGATTAGCTGCTCGCTGGATCTCGAGCGCTCCACCACCACGGTCGAGCTGCGCGCCGACGGATGGACCTGGGATGGCTGTCGGTTCCCGTTTCTTCAGACCTGCAAGGACAGAACGATTTACCACTGGGTCGACGCCGGCTTTCAGCCGGTGGCGCGTTTCACCACCTCTCTGATCAAGCTCGTCCCCACGGAATGGGGGCCGCCGACATTTGAAATCGATGGCATAAAAATGTTGCCCACGGCGCAAGTCTCGCCCTATGCGGACGCCGGACGCAAAGTCAGTTTGATTGCACCGCGCGGCAAGCTGATTCTGGACACTTGCGGCGGCCTTGGCTATTTCGCCGCGTGGTGTTTGCGCGGCCAGGCCTCGCACGTGTATTCGTACGAGAGCAATCCCGATGTAATCTGGCTTCGCAGCCTCAATCCCTGGTCGCCCAACAATCGTTGGTTGCCTGAGATCGGCGGTGCATTGACGTTAACCACGGGAGATATTGCCGAGCGGATTGCGACCATGCCGAGCGAGTCCATCGATGCGATCCTGCACGACCCGCCGCGATTCGGTATTGCCGGAGAACTCTACTCACAGGTGTTTTATAACCAACTGGCCCGGGTTCTCAAGCGCCGGGGCAAGCTGTTTCATTACACCGGCACCCCCAACAAGCTCACCAGCGGGCGCGATGTGCCGAATGAGGTGGCGACTCGATTGCGACATGCAGGATTTACTTCGAAGCTGAATGGTGATGGGGTTCTGGCGGTGAAGACGGGAAGGGTATAGCGCGCAACGAGGCAGAGACGCTGCCGGATGCGGATGGCTTGAAGGGGACGCCCTCAGGCGGCTAGCAATGCTCTGAGCAACGTCAACAGCTCATCAGCCTCGATGGGCTTGCTCGCCACCCGAAGATAGGGGTCGCGGGGCAGCTCCTTGATCGCAGAGGACGTGTCTCCGGTGGTGAGGACTGCTTTCAAAGAAATGCCCAGGGCCTCGCGCAACGCGGCGATGACTTGGGTGCCGGTTTCGCCCTTGCTCAGGTGATAGTCGCTGACCAGCAGATCGACGCCATTGCCGTCGCGGATGTGTTGCAACGCCTCTGCCAGTGAGGCGACCGCCGTGACACGGTAACCCTCCACTCTGAGCAACATGCGCGTCGCGCCGCGCACGGCCGCATCGTCTTCGACCAGGAGAACCCGGGCGGTCCCGATCTGCGGTCCGTGCATGGGCGACTGCGTGGATTCGTGCGGCGCGGATACGACCCGTCCACTGCTCGCCGGCAGGATGAGCGAGAAAGCCGAGCCCCTGCCCACCTCGGAGCGCACATCGAGCTTGAGCGTGAGCAGCTTGACCAGGCGCTGCACGATGCTCAGTCCCAGGCCATAGCCGTCGCGGGCGCTGTTGGTCGGTACTCCAATCTGATAAAACTCATCGCAGATATACGGCAGCTGATCGGCTGGAATGCCGATGCCCGTATCGAGCACCTCGATACGGACTAACGCCGCCTCGTGCAGGCAGCGCAAACGCACCCAGCCCTCGCATGTGTACTTGATGGCGTTCGAGACCAGATTCCTGAGAATCTGCTCCACCAACGAGGGATCGCTGTACACGGCGTCCTGGCACTTTTCGATCTCAAACTCCAGTCCCTTGTTGGCCGCAATACTTGCGAATTCCGCGCGCAGCTCCTCGAACATGGCGGCCACCGTGAAGTCGGTTGGCTCGGGTTTGACCGCCCCGGACTCGAGCTTGCTGATGTCGAGCAGGGCATTGAGCAGTCGCGACATGGCGCCGATGGCTTGCTCCTGCTGCGACAGGGCCGCGGCAACGCCGGGATCGGCCACGACGCGACGCAAGGCGCCATTGAGCAGTGCGAGGGTTTGTAGGGGCTGACGAAGATCGTGACTGGCGGTGGCCAGAAAGCGGCTTTTGCCCTGATTCGCCCGGTCAGCGCTCTCGCGCGCCTGATCGGCGAGCTCCCGCGCGGCGTCTGCTGCCTCGCGTGCCACGATCAGCTCGGCCTCGACCCGCTTGCGGTCGGTCACATCGCGAATGGCGGCAGCGACGAGGACTCGGTCACCGCCCTCAATGGGGCTCAAGCTGATCTCGAGGGGAAACTCCGTGCCGTCGCGCCGCCGTCCAAACAGATCCAGCCCCGCGCCCATCGGGCGCACGCGCACATTGCTGACGTAGTGGTCCCGGTGTCCGATGTGGCGGGCCTGAAAACGCTCCGGCATCAGCCGTTCGATGTTGTGGCCGATGATTTCGTCGTGCGCATAGCCGAATAGAGCGGAGACTTGTCGATTCGCAAACTGGATGACCCCGAGGGCATCGATGATGATCATCGCATCCGGGGCGGCATCGAGCGCACTGCGGGCGAGATCGGGCGAGGTCGAAAGCATCGGAGCGGCCTCTCTCTCAATATGCGGGCGCTGAAGCGAACGAGTCGAACACACAACAACCAAGGCCGTGCTCAGTCAGAGAACGGCTCCGCGATTCACGACGAACCATACAAACGCGCGTAATGGCTCATAATTCCGAGAGCAGGTTGTTGGAGATGAGCCGCGTCGAGCTCAGGTCGAGGCTGTGACCGCTATCTACATGAGCACAATACACTGTTTCCTGATCACGATGCACCTTAAGCCGGCTGGCTATGTGTGCGTAGGCAGGGGCCTGCCACCGGCGGCGGCGTTCGACTGTGTCGCATGCCGGTTGGCGAATCACCAGTACGCCGCAGGCGAATAGGGGCCGTACTGCTTTGCTCGGCAGTGAGCACCCCGCTGCATTTGAAAGGAAAACAGTTATGAATCTTGACGTTGGGATCCGATTCGCGAGATGGATCAGCATTTTAGCCGACCACTTGCCGGCTTTATGGGCCGCTGGCCGCGATTGCCGACGGAAACGGAGGACGAAGTATCCGCCTGGGCACCGACGCCGAATGTGAGTGAGACGGACAGCGAGTACCACGTTCGCGCCGATCTACCGGCGGTGAAGAAAGAGGATGTCAGCGTCACCATTGACAATGATGTGCTCACCATCGCGGGCGAGCGGACATTCGAGAAGGAAGAAAAGAGCGAGAAGGTCCACCGCCGGGAAAGCTTCCGCGGCCCGTTCTCTCGAAGCCTTTCCTTGCCCGACCACGCCAATGCGAGTGGCATTCGCGCCGAGAGCAAGGATGGCGTCCTGACCGTGCACGTTCCGAAAACGAAGACCGAACGGACCGAGGCAATCGAGATCAAAATTCAGTAACACGCACGCAGCTTCGCCCGAGTTGAAAGACTACTCGACGGTCACACTCTTGGCGAGGTTGCGCGGCTGGTCGACGTCCGTGCCCTTGAGAATGGCGACATGATAGGCCAATAGCTGCAGCGGGATCGTGTAGACGATCGGCGCCTGAAAATCGGCGACATGCCTGGGCATATGGATCACGTGCACGCCATCGCTGGACTCGACACCGGCATCCGGGTCGGCGAACACGTACAACTCCCCGCCACGTGCCCGTACTTCCATCAGATTTGATTTGAGCTTCTCGAGCAGCTCGTTATTCGGCGCCACCGCAACCACCGGCATGTCGGCATCGACCAGAGCCAGCGGTCCGTGCTTGAGCTCGCCGGCGGCGTAGGCTTCGGCGTGAATATATGAGATTTCCTTGAGCTTGAGGGCGCCCTCCATCGCGATCGCGTGCATCGTGCCGCGGCCGAGGAATAGCGCGTGGCGCCGCTCCGCAAAGCGCAGCGCCAGCCGGTGTACCACCGGATCGAGTTCGAGCGTCTTTTCGAGCAGCGACGGCAGCTCGATCAGGCGCGTGACGAATGTACGTTCGCGCTCCGGATCCCAGCTGTTGTGTCGCGCCAGCGCGATGGTCAGCATCGACAGCGCCGTGAGCTGCGTAGTGAAGGCCTTGGTCGAGGCGACGCCGATCTCCGGGCCGGCGCGCGTGAGCATCACCAGCTCGGATTCGCGCACCAACGAACTCTCCGGCGAGTTGCAGATCGCAAGCGTCGACAGATAGCCGTTCCGCCTCGCCATGCGCAGCGCGGCCAGCGTGTCGGCCGTCTCACCCGACTGCGAGATCGAAACAAACATAGAATTCTTCGACACCACCGGGTTGCGGTAGCGATACTCGCTCGCGATCTCCGCCCGGCACGGCATACGGCAGATCTGCTCGATGAGGTAACTCGCCACCACCCCGGCGTGATAGCTGGTGCCGCAGGCCACGATATGCACCGCTTCGACGCGCTCGAAGATTGCCGCCGCCGCCGGCCCAAAAGCGGCCTCGAGCAGCCGCCCGTTCGCGACCCGCTCCTGCAGCGTGTTGCCGACCGCGCGCGGCTGCTCATGAATTTCCTTGAGCATGAAGTGTCGATATGGCCCTTTCTCGGCGGCGTCTGCCGTGAGCTCGCTCTCCTTGATCGGTCGGTCCGTGCTATTGCCCTCACGATCGATCACGCGCACGCCGCTGCGCTGGATTTCCGCGACATCGCCCTCATCGAGGAACATGAAGCGACGAGTCACCGGCAACAGTGCCGCGACGTCGGAGGCAACGAAGTTCTCCTCCACTCCTAGGCCCAGCACCACCGGACAGCCCATGCGCGCCGCAATGATGCGCTCCGGATCGCCCTCGCTGACGATCGCCAGCGCATAGGCGCCTTCGAGCTCCGCTACCGTTGCGCGCACGGCTTTGAACAGATCGCCGAGCTTCGCAAGATTAAAATGCACGCGGTGCGCGACCACTTCGGTGTCGGTCTCGGAGCTGAACTGGTAGCCCGCATGTTTGAGGTCTTCGCGCAGCTCCTCGTAGTTTTCGATAATTCCGTTGTGGACGATCGCGAGGCCGTCGCGCGAGACGTGCGGATGGGCATTTCGCTCGCTGGGCACGCCGTGCGTGGCCCAGCGCGTGTGTGCTATGCCGACGCGGCCGGCTATCGGCATTTGCGCCAGCGCCTGTTCGAGCGCGCGCACTTTGCCAACGGTGCGCAGGCGTTGCAGATGACCGGCGCTGTCGAGCACGGCAATGCCGGCCGAGTCATAGCCGCGGTACTCGAGCCGCTTCAGTCCTTCGATCAGGATCGGGACGATGTTCCGATCGGTGACGCCGCCGACTATTCCGCACATGAGACAGCGCTTCCTTCTGATTCCGCTCAGGACTTCGGCGGGTTCTTGCGCGGCCGTTGCCACTGCTCGAGAGTTATCTGGCGTGATCTGGCCAGCGTCAGTTTGTCGGCCGGCGCATCGCTGGTGATCGTGGAGCCTGCGCCGATGGTCGCGCCATTGCCGATCTTCACTGGCGCCACCAGCATTGCACCCGAGCCGATGAACGCTCCGGCGCCGATCTCGGTGCGCCATTTATTCGCACCGTCATAGTTGCAGGTGATGGAGCCGGCGCCGACGTTGACAGCGCTACCGACTTGCGCATCGCCGACATAGCTCAGATGATTCACTTTGCTGCCCGCGCCGATCTCGCTGTTCTTGATCTCGACGAAATTGCCAAGATGCACGCCGTTGGCGATGCGTACCTTCGGCCGCATGCGCGTAAAGGGTCCGATCTGGCAATCGCTGCCGATCTGCGCATCCTGCAGCACGCAGTTCGCATACAGCACCGTGCGCGCACCGACCGCCACGTTCTTGAGCACACAGTTCGGGCCGATCCGCACGCCATCGGCGAGTGCCACGGGACCTTCGAGCACGACGTTGACATCGAGCAGCACGTCCCGGCCGACCGCAATCGAACCGCGCAGATCGATGCGCGCGGGATCGATCAGCGTCACGCCCTGCGCCATCAGTTGCCCCGCGCGCCGGCGGCGATATTCCGCCTCCGCAAGCGCGAGCTGCAGCTTGTCATTCACGCCCTGCACTTCCGCCGCATCGGTAGCTTCGAGGGTCGCGATGCGCAGCTTCTGCCGTACCGCCATGCCGACGATGTCGGTAAGGTAGTACTCGCGCTGGGCGTTGCGCGGCCTGAGCCGGGCGAGGCAGGCCTTGAGGAAGCGCGCGCTCGCAACCAGCACGCCGGTGTTGACCTCGTGGATGCGCCGCTGCTTCGCATTGGCGTCGCATTCCTCGACGATCCGCCGCAGCTCGCCGCGCGCGTCGCGCAGCACGCGGCCATAGCCGCTGGCGTCTGCGAGCCGCGCGGTCAGCAGCGCGACGCGGCGCGCGCCCGAGCGCGCGAGCAGTCCGCGCAGCGTATCGGCAAGCAATAAAGGCACATCGCCGTACAGCACCAGCACCTGATGCGAGTCGGGAATATCCGGCATCGCCTGCTGCAAGGCATCTCCGGTACCGAGCTGTTCGGACTGCAGCGACCAGCGCAGGCGTCCATCGTCGAACAGTTCCCGCACACGCTCGCCCCCATGCCCATAGACGACATGGATCGAGGCCGGCGTGAGGCTCGCGGCCAGATCGAGCACATGCGCGAGCATCGGCGCCCCGGCCAGCGGCTGCAGCACTTTGGGAATGTCGGACTGCATCCGCTTACCCTGACCCGCCGCCAGTATGGCGATCGACAGCGGTGCGGTCGTCGGTGCGGCGTGTTGCGAGGCCTTGGATTGCTTGCGCGGCATCGCTGAATTGTATCAGTTTGATCGAATCGGACGCGGCCTGGTCCGCTATGATGCGTGCATACCTGCATGCGTGCGCATCATGGCCGCTGCACTCGCCGGCCCGAAATGGACCGGATTGTGTGACAGACCGATCAAATTAACCCCGCGACGACATTTGCAATATACGGCAGCGGAGGACTTTAGCTGCGAGCTCGTCTTCAGCCTTTGATCTTGCGCAACCTGTCGATCAATTTCAGCTGCGCCATGGCACGGGCGAGTTCCGCCAGCGCTTCGGCCTGGGTAATCTTGTCGACCTGGCCTGCGAGTGCCTGCTCGGCGCGCTGCCGGGCAGCTATCGCCGCCGCCTCATCGAGATCCTTAGCGCGTACCGCGGTATCGGCCAGCACCGTGACCTTCTTCGGTTGGATCTCGAGCGCACCGCCGCCGACAAAAAAGAACTGCTCGTCGCCCTCGGGCGGCTGAATGCGCACCTCGCCGGGCTTGAGCAAGGTCAACAGCGGCGCATGCCGCGGCGTGACGCCGATCTCGCCCTCGGATGCCGGCAGAAACACCATGCGTGCCGGGCCGGAGAAGATCTCCCCTTCGGCACTGACGATGTCGACATGGATGGTGTCCATTACTGCAACGTCTTCGCCTTTTCGAGCGCTTCATCAATGGTGCCGACCATATAGAAGGCCTGCTCCGGCAGCGAATCGAATTGACCTTCGATGATGCCCCTGAAGCCGCGAATGGTCTCCTTGAGCGGAACGATCTTGCCGTCCTGCCCGGTGAACACCTTGGCGACGTTGAAGGGCTGCGACAGGAAGCGCTGCACCTTGCGCGCCCGGAATACCGACAGCCGGTCCTCTTCGGACAGCTCGTCCATGCCCAGGATCGCGATGATGTCCTGCAATTGCTTGTAACGCTGCAGCACGGCCTGCACGGCGCGCGCGGTGTCGTAGTGCTCGTCACCGACGACCAGCGGATCGAGCTGGCGGCTGGTGGAGTCGAGCGGGTTGACCGCCGGGTAGATGCCCAGTGCGGCGATCTGGCGATCGAGCACGACGGTCGCATCCAGGTGAGCAAAAGTGGTCGCCGGCGATGGGTCGGTCAAGTCGTCGGCGGGCACGTACACGGCCTGGATCGAGGTGATCGAGCCGGTCTTGGTCGAAGTAATGCGCTCCTGCAGCACGCCCATCTCTTCGGCGAGTGTCGGCTGGTAACCCACCGCGGACGGCATGCGTCCCAGCAGCGCCGAGACCTCGGTGCCGGCGAGCGTGTAGCGATAGATGTTGTCGACGAAGAACAGAATGTCGCGTCCGCGGCCGTTCGGCTGTTTCTCATCGCGAAAGTATTCGGCCATCGTCAGGCCGGTCAGTGCGACCCGCAGACGATTGCCGGGGGGCTCATTCATCTGGCCGTAGACCATTGCGACCTTGGAGTTCTTCAGGGTGTCCTTGTCGATGACGCCGGATTCGATCATCTCGTGATAGAAATCGTTGCCCTCGCGCGTGCGCTCGCCGACGCCGGCGAACACCGACAATCCCGAATACTGTTTGGCGATGTTGTTGATGAGTTCGAGCATGTTGACGGTCTTGCCGACGCCGGCGCCGCCGAACAGGCCGACTTTGCCGCCTTTCGCAAATGGCACCAGCAGGTCGATGACCTTGATGCCGGTGACCAGCAGGTCCTGGCCGCCAGTCTGCTCCTCATAGGTCGGCGCCGGGCGATGTATCGGCCAACGCTCCTTGCACTGCACCGGGCCGCGGTTGTCCTGCGGCGCACCGAGTACGTCCATGATGCGGCCGAGCGTGCCTTCGCCTACCGGCACCATGATCGACGCTCCGGTCGCATCCACCGTCATACCGCGCTTGAGGCCTTCGGAAGGGCCCATGGCGATCGTGCGCACCACCCCGTCGCCGAGCTGCTGCTGCACTTCGAGCGTCAAACCCGTATCGACCAGTTTCAGCGCTTCATAGATATTGGGAATCGACTCGCGAGGATACTCGACGTCGACGACCGCACCGATGATCTGCGTGATCTTGCCCGTAGCCATGTTCACCATCCCTCAGGCGCACCGCCGGTGCGCCGTTCGACCTTGCTATCCAAATCAAACTGCCGCAGCGCCACCGACGATTTCCGCCAGCTCTTTCGTGATCGCCGCCTGCCGTGCCTTGTTGTAGACAAGCTGCAGCTCGCCGATGAGCTTGCCGGCGTTGTCCGCCGCGCTTTTCATCGCCACCATGCGCGCCGCCATCTCGGAGGCGACGTTCTCGACCGCGCCCTGATAGACCTGCGATTCGATATAGCGCATCAGCAGCCCATCCAGGATCGCAATCGCGGACGGCTCATAGATATAGTCCCAGCGTTCCTGCAGCTCGGAATCGCCTTCCGCCTTCGCCGGGATCGGCAGCAGCTGCAACACCAGGGGTCGCTGCGACATGGTGTTGAGAAACTGCGCGTGTACCAGGAATAGCCGGTCGAGGCGGCCCTCGCGATAGGCGTCGAGCATCACTTTGACCGTGCCAATCAGGTCCCGCACCTGCGGGCGATCGCCCAGCGCGGTCACGCTCGCCAGCAGCGGCAGCTCGAGGCGCCGGAAGAAGGCCAGGGCCTTGCTGCCGATCACGCACACGCTCACGCTCGCGCCCTTGCCCTGCCATTCGCGTGTGAGCTGGATCGTCGCCTTGAACACGTTGGCGTTGAGCGCTCCGCACAAACCACGGTCGGTGGATATGACCACGATGCCGACCGATTTGGTGTCGCGCTGGAGCAGGAACGGATGGTGAAAGTCGGGATTGGCCTCGTTCAGATGGCTGATGACCGTGCGCGCCCTGGCCGCGTAGGGCCGCGCCATGCGCATGCGCTCCTGCGCGCGACGCATCTTGCTGGCCGCGACCATCTCCATCGCCTTGGTGATCTTCTGCGTGCTCTTGACGCTGGCGATCTTGCTGCGGATTTCCTTGGTGCCGGGCATAGCTCAGGACCGTCAATAGGCGCCGGTGGCCAGGAAGTCGTCGCAGATCTTCTTCAGCGCGGCCTCGTGCTTCTTGAGCGTCGGCTCGGCATTGATGGCATCGAGGGCCTCACGGTAGCTCGAGCGCGCGAAGCTCTGCAGCGCGGCCTCGAACTCCACCACCTTCTTGGGATCGACCTTGTCCATGTAGCCGTTATTAACCGCGTAGATCGACAGCGCCATCTGGGCCACCGACATCGGCGCGTATTGGCGCTGCTTCATCACTTCGGTCACACGCTGGCCGCGCTCGAGCTGACGTCGGGTCGCGTCGTCGAGGTCCGAGGCGAACTGCGAGAATGCCGCGAGCTCGCGGTACTGCGCCAGCGACAGGCGGATACCGCCGCCGAGCCGCTTGATGATATCGGTCTGCGCCGCGCCGCCGACGCGCGACACCGAGATGCCGGCGTTCATCGCCGGCCGGGTACCGGCGTTGAACAGGTCGGATTCCAGAAAGATCTGCCCGTCGGTGATTGAAATCACGTTGGTGGGAACGAATGCCGTGACATCGCCGGCCTGCGTCTCGATGATCGGCAGCCCGGTCAGCGAACCGGTGCGGCCTTTGACGCGGCCCTTGGTGGCCTGCTCGACATACTCCTCATTGACGCGCGCCGAGCGCTCGAGCAGACGCGAGTGCAAGTAGAACACGTCGCCCGGGAATGCTTCTCGTCCCGGCGGGCGGCGCAACAGCAGCGAGATCTGCCGGTAGGCGACCGCCTGCTTGGACAGATCGTCGTAGATGATCAGCGCATCTTCGCCCCGGTCCATGAAGTACTCGCCCATGGTCACGCCGGCGTAAGCGGAGAGGTATTGCACCGACGGCGGGGTCGAGGCCGACGCCGCCACGACGATCGTATGCGCCATGGCGCCATGCTCTTCGAGCTTGCGCACTACGTTCGCAATCGAGGATTGTTTCTGTCCGATTGCCACGTAAATGCACTTAATGCCGGAGGACTTCTGATTGATGATGGTATCGATCGCGAGCGCGGTCTTGCCGGTCTGGCGGTCGCCGATGATCAGCTCGCGCTGGCCGCGGCCGATCGGCACCATCGCATCGATCGCCTTGTAACCGGTCTGCACCGGCTGGCTCACGGACTTGCGGTAGATCACGCCCGGCGCCACGCGCTCGAGCGGCGATGTCGCCTTGGCATTGAGCGCGCCCTTGCCGTCAATCGGGATGCCCAGGCCGTCGACCACGCGGCCGAGCAGCTCGGGTCCCACGGGAACCTCGAGGATGCGGCCCGTGGTCTTGGCGGTGTCGCCTTCCTTGATCGACTTGTAGTCACCGAGTACCACGGCGCCGACGCTGTCCTGTTCGAGGTTGAGCGCCAGACCGAACAGCGAGCCGGGGAACTCGATCATCTCGCCGTAGCACGCGTCCGCCAGCCCGTGAATGCGGCAGATGCCGTCGGTCACCGACACGACGATGCCGATGTTGCGGGCCTCGGCGGCCTCCTGAAAGCGCTCGATGCGCTGCTTGATCAGGTCGCTGATTTCGGATGGCTTGATGGACATAAGAACGATCCTCGAAAAATATGTCAGGCGCCGCGCATCGCCGCGCCCAGGCGCTCGATGCGGCCGCGCAGCGAGCCGTCGACCACGAAATCCTCGTAGCGCACGATGGCGCCGCCGACCAGCGATCGATCCACCTGCGTATGCAGACGCACCGTTAGCCCCAAGCGCCGCTCGAGCACCGCTTGCAGTTTCTGCGATTGCTCGCCGGTGAGCGCTTGCGCCGACATGACATCGACGTCCGCGACCCGCTCGGCCTCTGACCGCAGCACTTCGAATTGAGCGGCGATCTCAGGCAGCAGCCGCAGGCGGCGATTGTCGGCCAGTAATTGCAGAAAATTGTGCTCCGGCGCCGCCTGCTGCGCATCGGGCCTGCCGGCGGTCGCGAGCTCCAGCAGGAATTCGACCAGCTCGGGCAGCGGCACGCGCGGATTGCCGATCAGCGGCACTACCTGTGGATCCTGCACCAGCGCGGCGGCGCGGCTCAGGAAACTACTCCACTCGAGCAGCTGTGAGGTTGCGCCGGCACTGGCGAATGCGGCGCGGGCATAGGGACGGGCGGTGGTGGCGAGCTCTGCCATGGTGCTTATCTGCGGGTGCGCCGTTCAGCCACTAGCGATGTCTACGGACAGGCGCTCGAGCAATTTCGCATGGGTCGCCGCGTCGACCTCGTGCTCGACCAGCTTTGACGCCGCCTGCACCACCATCGTTCCGAATTCACGCCGCAACTGCTCGCTGGCACGTACGCTCTCGTTGCCGATTTCGGCCTGGGCCGCAGCCAGCAGGCGCGCGCCCTCGGCGAGGGCCTGCTGCTTGGCGGCCTCGATGGTCTCGGTCGAGCGACGCTGCGCCTGCTCGTCCACCAGCCGCGCACGATCGCGCGCCTCGCGCAGGATATGATCCGCGCTCGCACTCGCTTCCTGCAGTTGCTTCTGTCCGGCATCGGCCGCGGCCAAACCCTCGGCGATCTTCCGGTAGCGCTCATTGATCGGCGCAGCGATCATCGGCACCACCACCTTGGCCATAAACCAAAGCATGATCAGGAAAACGATGATCTGCCCGATAAACGTGGCGTTAATATCCATGATCCCCTAGTCTCCACAAGGCGCCGGCCGCGCACCGCGGCCAGCCGCCGGCCTACTCAGCCACCACTGACTTTGGACAGCAGCGGATTGGCGCTGGCAAAGTACAGCGCCAGACCGACGCCGATCAGGAACGCCGCGTCGATCAGACCGACCAGCAAAAACATCTTGGTTTGCAGCATTGGCGTCAGCTCCGGCTGACGCGCGGCGGACTCAAGGAATTTCGAGCCCATGATACCGATGCCGATGCAGGCGCCGCTGGCGCCCAAACCGATCATCAGCCCGACACCCACCGCCGTATGGGCCTGAATGAGAGCGATTGCGTCCATAGTCTTAAAGTCTCCTGGTCAAATTCAAACAAAGCCCGCGCACTAGTGGTGCTCTTCCGCCATCGAGATGTACACGATCGGCAACACCATGAAGATGTACGCCTGCAGCACCACAATCAAGATGTGGAAGATCGCCCACGCGGCGCCTAAGAGTATCTGCGAACCGGCGGCCAATATGCTGCCGAAGGTCCATCCGGTCACCGCGAAGCCCAGCAGTGCGATGAGTATGAACAGCAGCTCGCCCGCGTACATGTTGCCGTATAACCGCATGCCGAGCGAAACTGGCTTGGCAAGCAGTTCGATGAAATTGAGGATGATATTGAAGGGCAGGAACCAGATGCCGAACGGCGTCGCGGCCCACTCGTGCAGATAGCCGCCAAATCCCTTGGCGCGAATCGCAAAGAGGATCACCATCGACAACACGACCATGGCCTCGGCAATGGTGCCGTTGAGATCGGCGGTCGGCAGTATGCGCCAGAATTTAGCCCCGAAGACACTGGCAAAATGTCCCGGCAGATCGACCGGCAGCAGGTCCATCGCGTTCATCGCGACGACCCAGCTGAACAGCGTCAGCGCGAGTGCGGTCATGAATTGCCGTTCGCCGCGATAAATGTCGCCGACCTGCCCGTCGACCCAGTCATAGAGGAATTCGACAAAGCCGACCAGTCCGGTGGGGGCCGAGTTGCTGCTTGAGCGCCGGGCCGCAAACCACAGCACAAAGCTGACCGCAAAGGCCAGCAGCGCCGACATGAACAGCGTATCGACGTGCCAGGTCCAGAACCCCGAGCCCACTTTGAGGTGGGTGAGGTGATGCGCGATGTACTCGGTCGGCGACTCGCCGTGCTCAACAGCCATCTGGCCCTAAGGTCCTTTGAGGCTTCCGCCCCCACTCCCAATCCGCGGGTCAACCCGCGTGCGCGGGGCCGACGCAAACGGCACCCACCAGAACACGACCAGCGTCGCCGCATAGGCGATCAACAGCGCCGGCCACGACACGTGCGGCATACGTGCCGCCAGGACGAACAATGCCACCGTCAACGCCACCTTGACGAGCTGTCCCAGGTACAGCTGCCCGAGCGCCCGTCGTGGCGTGCGCGCCGGCTGCAAGGCCTTGAACGTCATATACATGTTGGCGGCCACGCCCACTCCCGCCCCGGCCAGTGCCGAGACGCACGCATCGCGACCCCAGACCAGCAGACACACCAGCGCCACCGCAGCGCCCGCGCCGGTCTGCACGAGCAGGATGCGGCTGGCCACGGGCCGGATGTCGGAATCGCTGCTCATCGGCACCGCGTGACTTCCAGACCACCAAATTAATACTCGCCGGACTCATTCTGGGGGCGGCCAGTGCCCTCGCTTTTACTTATCCGGCACCTAGTTAGAGCCGCCCGCGACAAGCGCGCGATTATAGGGTTGAAGCCTGGCGCCTTCAAGAAATGTGCTGGAAATGACTCAATATGCCGTCGAGCTCATCGAGGCTGTGGTAGCGGATCACCAGCCGGCCATGACCCGCGCGGGCGTGCTCGATGCTCACGAGTGCACCCAGTTTTTCGGCCAGCTCATCCTCAAGTTGCTGAATGTTTGGGTCAATTGCCACTGGCGCGCTTTCAGCCGCGGGCTTGGCCGGTTCGATCATGCGGCGCACCAAGCTCTCCGCTTCGCGCACCGATAGCCCCTTGCCCGCGACCAAAGCCGCGACCTCGATCTGTTGCCGCCGCTGCGGCAGGCCGAGCAGCGCTCGCGCGTGGCCCATCTCCAGCTCGCGCTTCTCGAGCCGCTCGCAAACCTCTGGCGGCAACTCCAGCAGCCGCAGCAGATTGCTGACCGCGGCGCGCGAGCGTCCGACCGCGTCGGCCGCCTGCTGGTGGGTGAGCCCGAATTCGGAGATCAGCCGTTCGAGCGCGCGCCCCTCTTCCAGCGGATTCAGGTTCTCGCGCTGGATATTCTCGATCAGCGCAATCGCGATCGCGGCGTCATCCGGCACCTGTCGGACGACTGCCGGGATCTCGCGCAGGCCGGCCTGCTGCGCCGCACGCCAGCGCCGCTCGCCGGCGATGATCTCGTAGCGCTGCACCCCGTATTCATCGGCCGCGCCGATCGGCCGCACCACGATCGGCTGCACCACGCCCTGGGCCCGGATCGAGTCGGCGAGCGCGCTAAGGGTCTCCGGCCGCATGTCCATTCGCGGCTGATAGCGGCCGCGCTGCAGGAGATCGAGCGGCAGCCGTGCCAGTTCCTGATCGGCGTGCGTACGCGCGGGAGCCCCGTCCGTGGCCGGCGTCGCTGCCGCGTTTGGCCGGGCCTGGCCGAGCAGGTCAGCGAGCCCGCGGCCCAGCGTCGGCTTCTTCTGTCTCATGCGCGGATGATAACGCGCGATTACCGCGCCGGTTCCATCGTCGGCGCGGGCTCGGCGCTGCCGGAGCCGCCGGCGGTCCTGGGGCTCGCCGCCACGTGGATCTCCTCTTCACGCCGCAGCATCTCGCCGGCCAATGCCAGGTAGGCCAGTGCGCCGCGTGAATCCGGGTCATGGACCAGCGCCGGCTTACCAAAACTCGGCGCCTCGGCCAATTTGATATTGCGCGGCACGACCGTGCGAAACACCTTGTCGCCGAAATGCATTATCAGCTGCGCGCCGACTTCCACGGCGAGATTGTTACGCGCATCGAACATGGTGCGCAGAATTCCTTCGATCTCGAGGCTCTCATTCGCGGTTGCGCGGATCTGCTCGATGGTCGCGACCAGCGACGACAGGCCCTCGAGCGCGTAATACTCGCATTGCATCGGTATCAATACGCAGTCGGCGGCCACCAGAGCATTGACCGTCAGCATGTTGAGCGCCGGCGGACAATCGATCAGCACCAGATCGTAGTCGGCGCGTATCGGTTCGAGCGCGGCGCGCAGCCGTTGCTCGCGGCCGCTGGCCAAGCCGATCATGCGTACCTCCGCGGCCGTCAGGTCCTGATTCGCCGGCAACACGGCCAGCGCACTACGCGCCTCGGTGTGGCCGATCGGGCCGACAGTCAGCACAGCCTCGGCGGCGGTGCATTCACCGAGCAGCACTTCGCAGGATCCGCGCGCGATCGCGGCTTTATCAATGCCAAAGCCGGTGGTGGCATTGCCCTGCGGATCCAGATCGATCAACAGCACGCGGCGGCGCATGGCGGCAAAGGACGCGGCAAGATTCACGGCGGTCGTCGTCTTCCCCACCCCCCCTTTTTGATTGGCGACCGCGATGACACGCTTCATAACGTCATTAGTCTAGCCCTTGGCGGTCCCGGACTACAGGTAAACTGTAGCCATGAAGTTGGTCTCCGGAGTTCTCGTGGCCGCCGTGTTTGCGGTCATGACTTTCGGCGTGTGGGGGTACCTGAATCGTCCCGAGAGCGAGCCGCCCTGGCCCGCCCATATTCAGGGTGTCGCGTTCTCGCCCTATGCCGCGGATCAGAATCCGTTTGGCGGCAAGGACATTCCGTCGGTGGAGCAGATCGACTCCGATCTGAAGCTGCTCGCCAACAAGACCTATGCGGTGCGCACCTACTCGGTGCTGGGCACGCTCGGCAGAATTCCGGAGCTGGCGGCGAAACACAACGTCAGCGTCGCGCTCGGCGTGCAGTTGAGCAAGAACAAAGCCGAAAACGAGCAGGAGATCCGTACCGGGATCGCGCTGGCGCACGAGTATCGCAACGTCGTGCGCGTCATGATCGGCAACGAAGTGCTGTTGCGCGGTGACCTGACGGTCGAGGAGCTGTCGGCAGACCTGGATCGCGCCCGGGCGGCGGTTCGCCAGCCGGTGGGTTATGCCGATACCTGGGCCACCTGGCTCAAGAACCCCGAGATCGCGCGGCACGTAGACTTCATTGCCGTGCACCTGTTCCCTTATTGGGAAGGCGTCGACGTCGAATCCGCGGTCGACTTCTGCTTCCGCGAGCTCAAGGCGGTGCAGGCTGCCTACCCGAAGAAGCCCGTGATCATCGGTGAGATCGGCTGGCCGTCCGAAGGGCGCATCCGCGGCGGCGCCGTGGCCTCGGTCTCGAACGAAGCGCTGTTTCTTCGGCAGTTCCTGGCGCGGGCCGAGAAAGAGGGCGAGCGCTACTACATCATGGAGGCCTTCGACCAGCCGTGGAAAGCGCGCGATGAGGGCGCGGTCGGCGCCTACTGGGGCATCTACGATGTCGACCGGCAGCCGAAATTCGAATTCGTGGCGCCAATCGTGCGCATTCCCGGGTGGCACATGCTGGCCGCGATCTCGGTGACGCTGGCACTGCTGATGCTCGGCGTGTTCTATATGCATAGCGGATCATTGCGCACCGTCGGCCGTACCCTGATCGCGATCGTCGTCTACGCCGCGGCGACCATCACCGTGTGGGTCATCTACGATTACACGCAGCAGTACCTGACGCCAACGACCGTCGTGGTCGGCTCGCTGCTGATCCTGGGGATGCTCGGCGTGGTCGCCGTGCTGTTCGCCGAAGCGCACGAATGGGCCGAGGCCCACTGGACCGGGGCCCACATTCGACTGTTCGACCCGGCGCGTAACGCCACCGCATCGACCCGCAAGGTATCGGTGCACGTGCCGGCGTACAACGAGCCGCCGGACATGCTGATCGAAACCCTCGACGCGCTATCGCGCCTGAACTACCCGAACTACGAAGTCGTCGTGATCGACAACAACACGCGCGACGAAGCCATCTGGCGCCCGGTCGAGGCGCATTGCCGCAAGCTCGGCGAGCGCTTCCGCTTCTTTCACGTCGCGCCGCTGGCGGGTTTCAAGGCCGGCGCTCTCAACTACGCGCTGACGAAAACCGCCACGGACGCCGAAGTCATCGCCGTCATCGACAGCGACTACAAGGTCGAGCCGAACTGGTTGCTCGATCTGGTGCCGGCGTTCGAAAACCCGCGCATCGCGATCGTCCAGGCGCCGCAGGATTACCGCGACGAGCACGACAACGCGTTCAAGGCAATGTGCTACGCGGAATTCCGCGGCTTCTTCTATATCGGCATGATCACGCGCAACGAGCGCAACGCGATCATTCAGCACGGCACCATGACGCTGGTTCGGCGCTACGTGCTGTGGGCGGTCGGCGGCTGGGCCGAGTGGTGCATCACCGAGGATGCCGAGCTAGGCCTGCGCGTGTTCGAGGCCGGTTACGAGGCGGTCTACATTGCGCGCAGCTATGGTCGCGGCCTGATGCCCGACACCTTCATCGACTACAAGCGCCAGCGCTTCCGTTGGGCCTACGGCGCCATGCAGATCCTGCGGCACCATGCGGCCGCGTTGCTGCGGCCGGCGCACAGTGCGCTGACCGCGGGGCAACGTTATCACTTCATCGCCGGCTGGCTGCCCTGGCTCGCCGACGGCTTCAATCTGCTGTTCAATATCGCGGCTATCGGCTGGTCGATGGCGATGATCCTGGCGCCGCAGAAGATCGATCCGCCGCTGCTGGTATTTTCGGTGCTGCCGCTGTCGCTGTTCACGTTCAAGCTGGTCAAGCTGGTGCACCTGTACACCCACCGCGTAGGCATGAACATCCGCCAGACCGCGGCTGCCGCGATTTCGGGCCTGGCGCTCGCGCATACCATCGGTCTGGCGGTCCTCAAGGGGCTGCTGACGCGCAACGAGCCATTTTTCCGCACTCCCAAGCACAGTGCGCCGCACCGCTTTTTGTCCGCGGTGGCCGCCGCGCGCGAGGAGAGTCTGCTCATGGTCGCGCTGTGGTGTTGTGCGATCGGCATCCGCACCATCCCCAAGGAAATGGCAAGTCCCGACCTGACCGTCTGGCTCGCGGCGCTGCTGATCCAGTCGATTCAGTATGCGGCCGCGCTGCTGGTATCGCTCGCCAGCGCTTTCAATATTCCCGCGTCGCTGCTGGGGAGGCGACCGGGCGAGCTCACAGAGCCAGCGGCACAAGCCTGAGAATATGGCGCTCGGCGTTCAGGCCGGGGATCCGCAGCGCGCGTGAGTGCTCCAGCCGCCAGCCTGCCGGCAGCTCGGCGAGCTCAGCGGCCGGGTAGCGGCCCTTGAGCGCCAGCACGCGCGTCCCAGGGCCGCACAGGCCCTGCACGCTGACGAGCACATCCGGCAGCGCGGCGTAGGCGCGCACGAGCACGGTATCGAAGGCGGCGGCCGGCGCCAGGGTCTCGACCCGCGCCTGCAATGGCGTGACGTTGGTAAGCGCAAGCTTGCGCGCCGCATGCGTCACGAAGCGGATTTTCTTGGCCACCGAATCGATCAGCGTGAAACTGCGCTGTGGCGACAGCAGCGCGAGCGGCAGGCCGGGGAAGCCGGCCCCGGTACCGACATCGGCGATCCGCGTGCCCTCGAGCTCGACGTGCGCACTCAGACTATCGAGCAGATGGCCTCGGATCATGGCGCCACGCTCGGTGATGCTGGTCAGGTTATAGCTGCGATTCCAGATCGATAGCTCATCGAGCAGCTGCAGCGCTCGTGCCGCCTGCTCGGCCGGCAGCGTCACGCCGAGCAAGGCGGCATCGTCGATCAGTTGTTGCTGCTCGCTGGTCATCGCTGTTGCGAGTGCTCGCGCAGCACCTTGCACGCTCGCTTCAGACCGCCACTGGGCCGATACGCACCACGGTGCGGCCGATGACGCTGCCCTTGAGAAAAGACTCGAATGCGGCCGGCAGCTCGGCGAGCCCGATGCTGCGAGTGACGATCCGATCCAGATGCCGCGGCTTGAGATCGCTGGACAGGCGCGACCAGACTGCGACGCGGACATCGCGCGGAGCGGCCGATGAATTCACGCCGAGCAGACTGACGCCGCGCAGTATGAAAGGCATCACCGTGGTATGCAGCTCGGCACCGGCCGCGAGTCCGATGCTCGCCACATTGCCGCCGTCGTGCGTGGTACGCAGCAGCCAGGCCAGCGTCTCGCCGCCGGCGTTGTCGATGGCCCCGCCCCAGCGCGCCGACTCCAACGCCTGCTTGGCAAGCGGCAGCTCGCCGCGCAGCAGCAGCTGCGTCGCGCCGAGCGCACGCAGATACTCTTCGGATTCGGGCTTGCCGGTCAGCGCGACTACTTCGTAGCCCCTGGCCGCCAGCATGTCGATCGCCAGCGAGCCGACGCCCCCGGTCGCGCCGGTCACGATCACCGGCCCCAGCGCGGGTGTCTGGCCGTTGATTTCCATGCGCATGATCGCGCGCGCCGCGGCGAAACCGGCGGTGCCGATCGCCATCGCCGAGACGGCATCCAGACCGGCTGGCATCGCCACCACGGCCGATGCCGGCACGCGCGCGAATTGCGCATAGCCGCCATCGCGGGTTTCCGATAGTCCGCAGCCGGTCACCAGCACGGCATCGCCACGCTGATAGGCCGGATCGCTCGATTGCTCGACGCTGCCCGCGAGGTCGATACCGCCGACCAGCGGATAGCGTCGCAGGATGCGACCGGCGCCGGTCGCCGCCAGCGCGTCCTTGTAGTTGATGCTCGAATGAGACACGCGAATCACGACTTCGCCGGGCGACAGATCCGCAAGCAGGAGCTGCTCGAAGCGCGCTTCGATGCCGCCGTCACGTTGATGGATTCTGTAGGCACTGAAGCGCTCAGGCATCGCTAGCTCTCACGGGACTGCCAGCGACGGATCTGTGTTCCGCTGCTGTGGCCAATGAGGCACCATACCAATGACATGCTGCATTTCAACTGTGACTTGATGGGGATCGCCCGGCGCGCCCTCGCCGGGTGCAGGCTGCTCACCCTGCTGCTCCTGGGCCTTGGCATCGGCGCGCTGCACGCCCAGCAGGCCCAGAGCGTTCTGACGCGCGACGGCCTGACGCCCCCGGACCCTGCCGTCACCGATGCCTTGCCGCATTATCTCGAGTCGCGCTCGGCCAGCTTCGTCGACTGGCTGTGGGACGGAAGCATGCTGATCGCGACGCGCTTCGGCGACACCGAGCAGATCCATCGGCTGCGTGCACCGCTGGGCATGCGCGAGCAGCTGAGCTTCGCGGTCGGCGGCATCGCCAGCGCCGCCGCACGGCCCTACGCCAGTGATGCTTTTGTCTATCTCGAGCCGCATCACGGCGGCGAAAGCAGTCAATTGTTCCTGCAGCGGCTCGCGGAGCACGCGTTGACGCCGCTGACCGACGGCAGCCATCGCGACGGCCCGCCGCTCTGGGCCCACGACGGCAAGCACATCGCCTTCGCCAGCAACCGCCGCAACGGCATCGATGTCGATCTCTACGTGCTCGACACCGAGGAGCCTGGCGCCACGCCCCGACTGGTGGTGGGCGGTGCCGGTAATCGCTGGCGTGCCTACGATTGGTCGATCGACGACAAGCGGCTGCTGCTCGGCCGCGAGCTGTCGAGCGACAGCGGCGGCGGCGCCAGCGCTGGCGGCGCGCCCGAAAGCGAGCTCTACATCGCCGCGGTCGACAGCGGCGAGATCAGCGCCGTGGCCATCGCCGGTGCCGTCCCCGCAGTGCGTGTGCGAGACGCGCGATTCGCCGGCGATGGCCACGGCCTCGTGCTGCTCACCAGCCACGCGGCCCCGGGCAGTCCCGCGATGGCCGCCGGCGGTGCGCAGTTCCAGCACCTCTGTTACACCGACTTTGGCGGTCACGAATGGCGCGATCTGAGCACCGACGCGAACCATGACGTCGAGCGCTTCGATCGCAGCATCGATGGTCGCTATGTTGCCTACGCGGTCAATGATGGCGGCAGCAGCCGGCTGATGCTGATCGACCAGCAGCGCAAGCTTGATCTGACCGTAGCCGCTCTGCCCGCGGGCATCATCAGGGGGCTGACATTCGATCCGAGCGGCACGCGCCTCGCCCTGACGATCGAAACGGTGCGCTCACCCGCTGATGTCTACGTGTTGGAACCGCAGACCCAGGCGTTGACGCGCTGGACGCAAAGCGAGGTCGGACTGCTGGACCCCGAAGGCTTCGTGGTACCGCAGGTGCTGCATTTTCCCACCTGGGACCGTGTCGAGGGTCGGCCCCGCGAGCTCACCGCGCTGGTCTATCGGCCGGGCGCCGCGGCGCCCGGCACCCCGCCCAGCACGTTGGGCGGCGGCCAGAGCCAGACCGGTCCGCGACCGGTGCTGCTGCTGTTGTGCGGCGGCGGCGGGCAGTGCCGGCCTGGCTTCGATCCGTTTCTGCAATGGCTCATCCACCAGCTCGGCGTCGTGGTCGTGGCACCGAACGTTCGTGGTTCCGCGGGTTTCGGCCGCTCCTTCGCGGAAGCAGGCCAGGGCGCGCTGCGCGACGATGCCGTGCGTGATGTCGGCTCACTGCTGGTATGGATCGATCTGCAGCGCGATCTGGATCGAAACCGCGTTGCGCTGCTCGGCGAGGGTTACGGCGCTTATCTGGCGCTGCAATCGCTGGCCGACTATGGCGATCGGCTGCGCGGCGGCATCGCCGCTTTCCCGCCGCAGCTCTCCGGGCTGGCGAACAGGTCGGCGATCCGGCGCCCGGTGCTGCTCGTGCAGGGGCTCAACAATCCGGGCGTGCCGGCCTACGAGATGGAACAACTGCGCTCGCGCCTGCGCGTCGACGGCGTCGAGGTGCAGTACCTCGCGGCCGCGGATGAGGGTCAGGGCTTCACGCGCAAATCAACTCGCGACGCCTATCGCGACGCCGCCGCCAATTTCCTCTCGCAGTTATTGCGCTGACAGGATGCTCAGGCGCCCGTGGCCGTGGTCGGCTAATGTAGCCCTTGCGGGCCCAAAATGGGCCTAAAACGGGCGTAAAGCGTAGGCTGAAGCGCGCATTTACCATAGCATGATCGCATTGATTCAGCGCGTTACCGAGGCCAGCGTACAGGTCGATGGGCGCATCACCGGCGAAATTGGCCCGGGTCTGCTGGCGCTGATCGGCGTGGTTCGAGGCGACGACGTGGCCAGGGCCGAGCGGCTGCTGCGACGTGTACTCGATTACCGCGTGTTTGCCGACGCGGCCGGTCGCATGAACCTGAGCCTGCGCCAGCGCTCCGGCGGCCTGCTGCTGGTGCCACAGTTCACGCTCGCGGCCGACACCGAGGGTGGCAACCGGCCGGGATTCAGTGGCGCTGCCGCGCCGGCTGAGGCTGCGGCACTGTTTGATTATGCTGTGAGTTTCGCGCGCAGCTTGCACAGCGAGGTCGCCAGCGGACTATTCGGCGCTCATATGCAGGTCTCATTGATCAACGACGGTCCGGTCACATTCTGGCTCGAGACCTGATGGGCAGCTGCAAAGCGTGACGCGAGGCGAAGAATTCCTTGAGCGCCAGTTAGTTGTGCAGCGCCAAATGCCCTATCATTGACCATTGGCCTGCGACGGGCCCTAGGCTTGACCGGAGCTCTCCATGGACCTCTTTGCCCCCAAGCACCTGCTGCTCATTCTGCTGATCGTGTTGCTGGTCTTCGGCGGCAAGAAGATTAAAACCCTGGGCTCCGACCTGGGGTCGGCTTTCCGCGGCTTCAAGAAGGCGATGAACGAGGGCGAGACTGAGGAGCCGGCCAAACAGATTCAGGCCCCGGCAGCCAAGGACGCCGAGTTTCCCGAGGTGGCCGCAAACAAGGCCGAGAAGGACAGCGAAAACAAGACCGCGCCCCGCGCCTGAGCGCGGCACTTAGGTTCGCTGCGCGCAATGTTCGGGATCGACTTTTCCGAAATATTGGTGATCTTCGGTATCGCGCTGGTCGTGCTGGGCCCGGAGAAGCTGCCCAGACTCGCCCGCACCATTGGCCGCTGGGTCGGGCGCGCGCGCGCCATGGCGCGGCAATTCCGCGAGCAGCTCGAGCAGGAATCGGACGCCTTGCAGCGTAGCGCCAATCTGCGCACGCCAGCGAGTACCCCCGGGACCCCGACACCACAACCGGCCCCGCCGGCCCCGGTGGTCGCACCCGCCCCGGTGGTCGCACCCGCCCCGGTGGTCGCACCGGCCCCGGTGGTCGCACCGGCCCCGGTGGTCGCACCCGCCCCGGTGGTCCCGCCGGCCCCGTCGCCGCCGGCTGCCGCCGCGTCCGCTGGCGCGCCTGAACATCACGAGCAACCGGCGCCGCCGCCGGCGGAACCGCATGAGCGAGCCGGATGATTCGCTGCCGGAAGGCACGCTGATCTCGCACCTGCTCGAGCTGCGCTCGCGGCTGCTGCGAGCGTTCATCGCCGTGCTGGTTGCGTTTCTGCCCTGCGCTTACTACTCCAACCAGCTATTCGATTTTCTGTCGACGCCACTGGTCGCCAAGCTTCCGCCCGGCCAGAAGCTGATCGCCACCACGGTGACCGCGACCTTTACCGCGCCGCTCAAGCTCGCGTTCGTCGCCGGCCTGCTGATCGCGATGCCGTATGTGCTGTTTCAGATCTGGGCGTTCGTCGCGCCCGGGCTGTATCGGCGCGAGAAGCGCTTCGCGGTGCCGCTGCTGGTGTCGTCGATCCTGCTGTTTTATCTCGGGGTCGCATTTTCCTATTTCCTGGTGTTCCCGCTGGTGTTCCGGTTCTTCGTCGCGACCACGCCGCACAACGTGACGCTGATGGCGGACATCTCCAACTACCTGAAGTTCGCGCTGACGCTGTTCGTTGCCTTCGGCGTAGCGTTCGAGACCCCGGTCGCCGTGGTGTTACTGGTGCTCACCAATCTGGTGACGCTGCAGAAGCTGCGATCGATGCGCGGCTACGCGCTGATCCTCGTGTTCATCATCGCGGCAATCCTGACACCGCCCGATGTGCTGTCGCAGACGGCGATGGCGGTACCCATGTATATGCTCTATGAGGGCGGCATTCTCCTTGCCGCCATTCTGGTTCGCAGCAGCGCCGCCGCCGAAGCGAGAGAACAGGGCCCCGTTTGAACCCCACCATCCTTGGCCATCCCGCCGGGCTGGCCACGCTGTTCTTCACCGAGATGTGGGAGCGCCTGAGCTTCTACGGCATGCGGGCGCTGCTGATCCTGTTCCTCGTGGACCAGGTGGCGCACGGCGGACTCGGACTCGATGACCGGACTGCGGCCGCCATCTACGGCTTGTACGTCGGTGGCACCTACCTCGCCTGCCTGCCCGGAGGATGGATCGGCGACCGCCTGCTCGGCGGCCAGCGCGCCGTCCTGATCGGCGGCATCGTGATCGCGCTCGGCCACCTGCTGCTCGGCCTGGCGCCGTCGACCGCCGCATTCCTCTTCGGCCTGCTGGTGATCGTGCTCGGCACCGGGCTGCTCAAGCCCAATGCCAGCGCCATCGTGGCGCAGCTCTACCCGGAAGGCGGCGCCCGGCGCGATGCCGGCTTCACGATCTACTACATCGGCATCAACGTCGGTGCGACCCTAGGTCCGCTGATCGCGGGCTTGCTGGCGGTGCGCTACGGTTGGCCTTACGGGTTCATGACCGCCTCGGTCGGCATGACCGCCGGAGTACTGCAGTATCTGTGGGGGCGTCGGCTGCTCGGCGATGCCGGACGCCGGCCGATGGCGCATTCGAGCGATGCGCCGCTCACCGGACCGCCGCCGCGCGCCGCGTTGCGCTGGATTGCCCTCGCAGGCGTGGTCCTCATCGCCGTGGTGGCGTTGTTGTGGAGCGGCGTGGTGCATGTCCCCGCCGTCGTACTGCAAGCGGTCTCGACCCAGGCCATCGTCGCCATCGCGATTCTGTATTTCGCCTATCTGCTGTTCGCGGCCGGGCTCACCAGGATCGAACGGCTGCGGGTGCTGGCGGTGGTGGTGCTGTTCATGGCTTCGGTGCTGTTCTGGGCCGGGTATGAGCAGACCGGTTCGTCGCTGAACCTGTTCGCCGAGCGCCATACCGACCGCCGGCTATTCGGCGGGTTGGTGCCGGCGAGCTGGTTTCAGTCGCTCAACCCGGTGTTCATCGTCGTTTTCGGCTCGGCGTTTTCAGCCCTTTGGGTGCAACTGGCGCGCCGCCATCTCGATCCCCCCACGCCGCTCAAGTTCATCCTCGGCTTGCTGGGGATGGGTTCCGGCTTTGTAGTCATGGCAGCGGCCTCGCGCCTGGTAGTCGCAGGCCATCTGGTCGGCATGGGCTGGCTCACCGTCACCTATCTGCTGCACACCTGGGGCGAGCTGTGCCTGAGTCCGGTCGGCATGAGCGCGGTTACCAAGCTGGTGCCGTCGCGTTTTGTAAGCCAGAGCCTGGGCGTGTGGTTCGTTAGCCTGTCGATCGGTAACCTGGTCGCCGGCCGCATCGCCGGCGATTTCGATCCGTCGAATCTTGCAGCGATGCCGGGCCAGTTCATGTACATCTTCTGGTTCAGCGCCATCAGCGCGGCGCTGCTGGCGCTGTCATTGCCGCTGATGCGTCGTTGGATGTGCGGGGTACAGTAAGGCCACCAGCGCAAGGGGAAATTTCTCGTGGCGGACAGCATCCGTGCGCCTACGCTCGCGGCCGGCGGCGCGACGCCGGTTCCGGCGGTGGCCACGGCACCGCAGCTCACGCTGCGCGCCATCGTGCTCGCGGTCGTGCTCGCGGCGCTGATGGGCGCGGCCAATACCTACCTCGGCCTGTTCGCCGGGATGACCATTGCCTCGGCGATTCCGTCGGCCGTGGTGTCGATGGCGGTGCTCAAAATGCTCGGCCACGGCGGCATTCTGGAAAACAATATCGTTCAGACCGGCGGCTCGGCGGGTCAATCCACCGCTACCGGCGTCATCTTCACGACGCCGGCGCTGGTCATGCTCGGCGCCTGGCACGACTATCGTTATGGCTGGGTGTTCGCCTTCGCAGCACTGGGCGGTGTGCTCGGTGTGCTGTTCTCAGTGCCGCTGCGCCGAGCGCTGATCATCGAGCAGAAGCTGCCTTTTCCAGAGGGCACCGCGGCCGCGGAAGTCTTGCGCGCCGGCGCGGATCCGACCCATGGGGCCAAACTGCTGTCGATGGCGGCAGCGGCCGGCGCGGTCCTGAAGCTGTCGGCCGCGAACGGCCTGCAGCTGATCCCCGATGCTGCGCTCGCGGCCCGGTTTGTCGGCCGCGGGATCGCCTATCTGAGCACCAATCTGTCGCCGGCGCTGCTCGGTGTCGGCTACATCTGCGGTTCGAACGTGGGCATTGTGATGCTGGCCGGCGGGATCATTTCGTGGAATATCGCGATCCCGATCTACAGCAGCTATTTTCTTCACGCTGATGTCCTCATGGCCGCGAAAGTGGCGGGCTTGAGCGCCGCCGATGCGGCCGGCACGATCTGGTCGCAGCGGATCCGCTTTCTCGGCGTCGGCGCGATGTTGCTCGGCGGCATCTGGACCCTGGTGTCACTGCGCGGATCGCTGCTCGCCGGCGTGAGAAGCGGCTTTGCCGCAACGCGCCGCGCGCGCGCCGCCGGCGATGCGGCCGAGATTCCGGACACCGAGCGCGACCTGCCGATGAAGTACGTGCTCACCGGCGTGGTGCTGGCTTCGCTGCCGCTGATGCTGATGTACCACTCGGTGGTCGGCAGCTTCCTGATCAGCATCCCGATGACGCTGGCGATGATCGTCCTGGCGTTCCTGTTCTGCTCGGTGTCGGGCTACATGGCCGGCCTGGTCGGCAGCTCCAATGACCCGGTGTCCGGCATGATCATTTCGACCATCCTCGCGGCCTCGGCAATGCTGCTGGTGTTGACGCATGGCAATGCTATCGTCGGGCCCGTGGCCGCCGTCATGATCGGCGCGGCTGTGTGCTGCGCATTATCGATCGCCGGGGATAACGTGCAGGACTTGAAGTGCGGTCAGCTGGTCGGCGCGACGCCCTGGCGGCAGCAGCTCATGCTGTGCATCGGCGCGGTGACCTGCGCCACCGTGCTGGCGCCGGTGCTGAACCTGCTGAACCACGCCTACGGTATCGGCGTGCCCGATGCTGCTCATCCGCATCCGTTGCTCGCGCCGCAGGCGACCATGATGGCCGCGGTGTCGCGGGGCCTGTTCGGCGGCAGCTTGCCGTGGACCATCATCATCGTGGGCGCAGGGATCGGCCTGGCCGTCATCATCATCGATGAGTGGCTGCGTGCACGAGGCAGTAAGTTCCGTACGCCGGTACTCGCGGTCGCGGTCGGCATCTATCTGCCGCTCGACATTTCCGTACCGATCTTTATCGGCGGCATGCTGTCGCACTTTGCCGCAGGTCGGCGCGCCAGCGGCGGCACCGAAAGTCTCGCCGGCCGCGGCATGCTGTTTGCGGCCGGCATGATCGCCGGCGAATCGCTGACCGGCGTCCTTCTGGCTATTCCGATCGTCGTCTCCGGTCGAGCCGACGTGCTCGCCCTGCCGCGGTCGCTGCGCCTGGGAGACCAGCCGTCGGGTGAAATCCTGGGGCTGTTGATGTATGTGGCGCTGGCGTGGCTGCTCTATCGGATCGCCAGCCGCAGCGACGACTAAGGCGGTGCGCGTACCCCCGCGCTCAGGCTGCGCTACTTCTTCGGCGCCGGCCGCGGCTTTTGCCCAGGGGCAGGCTTGCGCCCCGGCTCCAATGAAGCCTTGAGGCGCAGCAGCCCGCGCTCCCAGCCACTGCGCAGACGCAGATACATCGGGTTCCAGGCTTCCCCTTCCGGAATGCCCGAGCCCAACAACCGCAAAATCGTCAGCGCCCCACCTTTCCCGGGCGCCGCGATCTCGCTATGGAGCAGAAAATCATCGACGATGACCGTGTCGTCGCTCGGCAGCCCGGGCAGCGGCATGTAGATCAGCCGCAACCGGCGCGGCGGCTGGTATATGTCGATATGGGCTTCGCGCGTCAGGTCGGCATCGAAACGGAACCAGAAGCTGCCGCCCTCGCGCGCATCCACGCGCGCCTGCGGCGCATACCAGCGCGCCAGGCGCGCCGGCTCGATCAGCGCCTGCCAGACCTCGGCGATCTCGGCACGAATATCGACCCGATGCGCATAACCGCGTGTCTGCTGCGCCATGACTGGCGCTGCCGTCAGGAACTACCCGTGCCGGCGCCGCGGCTGCCGCGTTCGCGCAGCGCCACCGCCAGCAGCGGCAGCAGCGAGGCGGCGATCACCAGCAGCGTCACGACGCCGAAATTGTTCTTGACCCAGGGCAGATTGCCGAAGGCAAAGCCGCCGAACAGGAACAATGCCACCCACGATACGCCACCGGCGATATTGAAGGCCTGGAAGCGCAGGTACGGCATGCGACCTATGCCGGCGACGAACGGGGCGAAGGTGCGCAGCACCGGCGTGAATCGCGACAGCAGCACGGTCAGGCCGCCGTGGCGGCGAAAATAGCCTTCCGTACGTTGCAGATATGCGAGCTTGAAGAACCGATATCGTCCGCTGAACGCCCGCTGGCCAAGCCCGCGGCCAATCGCGTAATTCACCGAGTTGCCGGCGATGGCGGCGGCGGCGAGCAGCACAAACGCCCAGCCTACTGTCAAGCTGCCGCTTCGGTCCACGGCGGCGAGCGCGCCGACGCCGAACAACAGCGAGTCGCCGGGAAGAAAGGGCGTCACCACCAGGCCGGTCTCGGCAAAAATCATGGCGAACAGGATGGCGTAGATCCAGACGTCGTAGCGCGTCAGCAGCTCGATCAGGTGCCGATCCAGATGCAGCAGCAGATCGGCTGCCGTGTGCAGCAGGCTCATGCCGGCTGACCTGCCATCGGCTTCCTAGCGCGCCGCGGCGGCGCTGGCCCCGACTGCCACGAGGCCCGTGCGCGAACTCAGGGCCTGCAGTGCCAGCGACACCTGTGGATCGCGCTGCGCCAGCGTCGGCGCGGCGCCGGTCGCATTGACGGCCGTATCCATATCGGCCGGCGGCTGTTCCGGACCCTCGAGTGCCATGTCGGGGGCGAGACCGACGCCGTTGATCGAGATTCCCGCGGGCGTGAAGTACCGCGAGGTGGTGAGCTTGAGGGCCTGACCACCGGCAAGCGGCATGATCGTCTGCACCGAGCCCTTACCATAGGTGCGGCGGCCGATGAGGGTCGCACGGTGGTTGTCATGCAGCGCGGCGGCGAGTATTTCCGAAGCCGAAGCCGAGCCGCCGTTGACCAGCACTACCAGTCTGGCGCCGTTGGTGATGTCGCCCGGTTTGGCCTCGATACGGAACTGCGCATCCGCAGTCCGACCCTCGGCACTGACAATGGTGCCGTGATCGAGAAAATCATCGGCAACCTGCACGGCCGCATCGAGCACGCCGCCGGGATCGTTGCGCAGATCGATGATGAAGCCCTCGAGTTTCTTCGCGCGCGCGCGCTCGAGCCTGGCCACGGCCTGTTCGAGCTCGGTTGCGGTGCTATCGGTGAAGCTGGTGATCCGCAGGTAGCCGTAATCCGCTGTCAGCAACTCGGCGGCAACGCTGTGCAACCGCACATGGGTTCGCTCGACCTGGAACTCGAGCAGCGACGACGAGCCATCGCGACGCACCGCGAGCCGAATCTGGCTGCCTTCGGGCCCGCGCATGCGCGCTATCGCCGAGTCCAGATCGGCCGGGTCGACCGCGATGCCGTCGATCTTGACGATGACGTCCCCGGTCTGGATGCCGGCACGCTCGGCGGGCGACCCGGGCATGCGCCCTACGACACTGACGCCATCCTCACCCGGCACCACCTCGACTCCGATGCCGGCGTAGGTGCCGCTGGTGCTGACCTTCATATCCTCGAATTCATCCGGGGTCAGGAAAGTCGAGTGATCGTCCAGCGCCTCGACCATCCCGCGAATGGCGCTCTGCATCAGCTGATGGTCGTCGACCGGGTCGACATAATTGTCGCGCACGCGCTGCAGCACTTCCGCGAGCAGCCGCGCATCCTTCCAGGGCAGCGCGGCACTGCCGCCTGCCGGCGCCGGCGAGAGGGTCTCCGCCGGCGTGCGTTCAGCCACCACCCGCGAGGCCACCGATAGCGATAAGCCGAGCAACAGGCCGACGAACAGGGCCAGAATCAGACGTGCGCGCGGCGACATAAGCTTAGATAGTACAAGGCCGGGGCCGCGGACCCAAATTAAGGCTGCAGAGCGGCCTGCCCGGCGTCGACCAGCAGCCCTCAGCCGCTGCCGGCCGGCCCGCTCATGCGGCGTTGGCGTTGACCGGCCAGACACCGCTTGGATGCGCCGCGGCCGCGTACAGCGGCAACTCGGCTACCACGTCCACCAGCGGTACCGGCCGCCCGATCGCAAAACCCTGGCCGTAATCCACGCCCAGGGCCGTGATGCGAGCGCGAATCTCATCGGTCTCGACGTATTCGGCCACGGTCGTCAGCGACATGGCGTGCGCGAGCTGCGCGATCGCCTGCACCATCGATTCCGCGCGGGGGTCCTTGAGCACATCGCGCACGAAACTGCCATCGATCTTGAGCATGCCGATCGGCAGCGTGCGCAGATAAGAGAGCGAGCTCAGGCCGGTGCCGAAGTCGTCGAGCGCAATGTTGCAGCCGAGTTCGCGCAGCCGCCGCATCAGCGTCTCTGCCCGGTTGAGATTGCCGATGGCCGCGCTCTCGGTCAGCTCGAAACACAGCATCGCCGGATCCAGGCCGCTGCTCTCGATCATCCGGACGACGTGCTCGGTGAAATCGGCGTCCTGCAGCGACTGGCCGGAGAAATTGATCGCGAATACGATCTGGCTGGCGCGCAGCAGCTCGACATGCGGCTTGAGCATCTCGAGCGCATGCTTGATGACCCATCGATCCAGCGTCGGCATGAGCTGGTATCGCTGCGCCGCCGACATGAAATGATCCGGACCGACGATCTCGCCGTTCTCGCCGATCATGCGCAGCAGGATCTCGAAATGCGGCGGTCCTTCGTGATTGCCGAGCGGCACGATCAGCTGCGCGTTGAGCTCGAGCCGGTCCTCCGCGATCGCGGCGCGCAGATCGGCGACGAGATTGATGTCGGTGAAGCGGCGCACGATGCTTACATCGGCTTCCTGATACAGCTCGACGCGATTCCGGCCGCGGTCATTGGCGGCCTTGCAGGCGGTCTCGGCGGCGGCGAAGGCATGCACGAATTCCTTCGAGCGTGGATCGACCGCCGACACGCCGATGCTGATCGAGACCGGCATCTTGCCGTCGCCAAACACGGCGCCGAGATCCTCGGCACCCGCGCGCAGCGCCTCGGCGAACTTGGCGGCATCCTGCAGGGCTGCCGGCAGCAGAATCGCGAAGCGGTCGCCGGAGATTCGCGCCGCGATCGCTCCCGGCGGCAGGCGGGTGCGAATCAGCTCGCCGAGCTGGGCAATCACACGATCGCCCATGTGCATGCCGTAATTGTCGTTGATCACATGCATGCGATTGATGTCGATCGACAGCGCGCTCCAGCAGCGCTGTGTGCCGCTGACCTCCTGCAGCGCGTTGCCGACGCGCTGCTCGAAGGCCGGGCGGGTCAGCAGACTGGTAAGCGCGTCATAGCTATGGCCGATGATCGTTGCCACGCGGCTGGCAAGCAGCTCGGTGAGCCGGGCGTAGTGCGGCGTGAACTCGGGCGCCGATTCGGTGCGGAACAGGGCCAGCACACCCATCGTATTGCCATCCGAGCGCAACACCGGGCACACCAGCACGCGGTAGGCATTCGAGACGGCGCCGGTGGTCAGCATCATGCGATTGACGATCGTTGCCTTGCGCCGCATCTGCGCCATCGACATCAGGTGCCGATGCGCCTTGGCCAGCAACGAGATTTCGATCGGCGACTCGGCGGACACCTGCACCAGCGCGATCCCCTTCTCCGGCACGATCAGCGCCGATAAGCCGACCTTGAGATGCTCGGTGGCCCTGGCGACGATGGCCTTGAAATCGCCGGCGCTGTCGGGCTTGTTGTCGGTGTCGCCGGTAATCGACAGCAGCATGTCGAGATCGTTGTCCTGCTCGAGCAGTGAGCTGTTCAGATTCAGGATTTTGTCGCGCGCCATCAGTTCGCGCCGCAGGCATTCGATTCCGGGCTTGACCAGCGCCTGCACGAACGAAAAGGCGCGCTGCTCAGCTTCGCTATTTGCCGGCTTAACGCAGATCGCAACCACCGCGAACGGCGTCGCCGGCACCCCACAGTCGTCGCGCCGCAGCCAGAATATATAGGTCGGCTCGGCGCCCGCCATGCACTGCTCGCCATTGACGGCGGGCTCGCGTTCGGCGTTGCGGATGGTCTGCGGAAGCAGCGACATCAGCGCCGGCTCGACCGAAATCTCGGTCGACCAATGCAGCCCGCCGAGCGCATTGAAAACGCTCACGCTGTTCATGCGCGGCAATAAGGCGCGCAGCAGCTGAGCGTACGGCTCCAGCGACGGATCGATGACCACCGGCCGCTCGGGCACGGATATATTCATGTGTTCTCGTAATCCTCTGGTGCACAAGCATCGCCGCACGAGCGACCATAATCCTTGACGGATGTCGCTTTTCCCTCATCCAATCCGAGATAGACCGCTCACTGGCTTGGGATCGTGCCGCTCGGCCCCGGCAGGCCTGAATTTGGGGCCCCGGGACCGGTACCGCCGGGCGCCCTGGCCTCAAGGCCCGTCTTACGGGGAGGGGCTGCGCGCCTTGAACCAGGGAGCCGGATCCACGGGCTTGCCGCCGCGGCGGATCTCGAAATAAAGCTCGGGCGCGACCCGGCCTCCGGTATCCCCGGCCGCGGCGATCGCCTCACCGGCGCCGACCGATTCGCCCACCGCCTTGAGCAGCCGGTCATTATGGCCATAGAGGCTCAAATAGCCCTCGCCATGATCGACGATCGCCAACAAACCCAGCCCGGGGAGCCAATCGGCGTACACCACGCGCCCGGCCGACACGGCTTTGACGGGCGCATCGCGTTCGGTGGCAATGACGACTCCTTCCCATTTCACGCCGCTCGCTCGCTTGTCGCCGAACTTCGCCGTCACGTGGCCTGCAACCGGCCACGGCAGCTCGCCGCGTGAGCGACCGAAGGCGGTGGCGTTATCCGGCGGCGCTACCGATTTCAACGAGCGGTTCAGTTCCTTGAGCAGTCCCTCGAGATCGGCTTGCTGGCTCTTGAGCCGTGCCAGGCTCTGCTCGCGCGTGCGCGCCGCGGCCGTGAGACTGGCCAGCACCTGTTGCCGGTCATTGCGCGCGCGCTCGAGCTGCTGCAACTGCAGCTGCTGTGCCGCTTTGAGCTTCGCCAGCTCGGTCTGCTGCTGCGCCAGCTCGACATCGAGCTCATCGAGGCGCTGCCCCTGCGCCTGGATCTGCGCGATCTGGTCGGCGCGTGCACGACCGAAATAGCCGTAATAGGCAAACAGCCGGCTGCTACGCAGCGGGTCCTGCTGATTGAGCAGCAGTTTAAGCGGCTCCTCCCGCCCGATCACGTAGGCCACGCGCAGCTGTGCGGCGAGCGCTGCGCGCTCATTTACCAGGGCTTGCTGCTGCTGCGTCCTGGTCTGTGCCAGGGCGGCGCGGCGTGCGCTGCGATCCGTGTATTCGCGGTTGACACGGCCGAGCTCGGCGCGCACCTGACCGAGCGACAGCTCCGCCGCACGCAGATTGCCCGACAGCCGGTCGCGCTCGAGCGCATCACGGCTGACTTGCTGCGTAATCCGGTCGATTTTCTCGCGCAGGACCCGCAGCTCGGCTTCGGCTTTTGCCGGCGCAGCCGCCTCGAGCGGCCCCGCCAGCGCGGCCATGAGCGCGATTGTGATCATAATGAGGGTCGGGTAACGTGACCGCATACCTTTCAGGGGCGAGATGGGAGCCTAAGCCGAGTATTTCACGCGGGCAGCGTTGCGTCTGCACCGCATTGGCGCGTGCCGCTTAGCCCTGCCCGCAAGCCCGACCAGCTATAATCAACGGCTTGCCATAGCGAGCCTGAGTGCGTGAGGCGATGGATCGACTGCTCGAATATTCCAGCCACCATCCGTGGCTCGCGGCCTTCGCGGTCGCCACCGCCATGGCGGTCCTGGCCTACGAGCTGCGCCTGCGCGCCGAAAGCTTCGCTGCGCTGGGGCCACAGGATGTGATTCGGCTGATGAATCAGGGCGCTACGGTACTCGATGTGCGCGGCCAGGCGGCCTTCCACGAAGGCCACATCAGCGGCGCGCGTCATTTCGACGCTGCGCAAATCGCCAGCGCCGGCGACGCGCTCAAGAAATACAAGGAGCGCCCGCTGATCGTCTATTGCGACCGCGGCACGACCGCGGCCGCCACGGTGCGCGCCCTGACGCAGCAAGGCTTCACCAAAGTGTTCAACCTGCGCGGCGGCATCACAGCCTGGCGCGCCGAGAACCTGCCGCTGGCACGTGAATGAGTCGCGCAGAGAATCGAGGCAATGGCTACCGAGCTGGTGGTGATGTACGCAAAATCCTGGTGCCCCTATTGCGAGCGCGCGCGCGCGTTGCTGACGGGCAAAGGCGTCAGTTTTCGGGAAATCGATATCGAGGCACAGCCCGAGCAGCGTGAGGATATGATCCGTCGCTGCGGTCAGTACACCGTGCCGCAGATCTTCATCGGCGATCGCCATGTCGGCGGCTCGGACGACATCCATGAGCTCGATGCAGCCGGCGGCCTGGATCCGCTGCTGCTGCAGCGCTGATATCGCAATCGGCCCCTAAGCAACAAGGTTTACGACATATATGGCCACTGAACAAGCCCCGGCCGCGGTGGATACCGCAGCACCGTCCACCACACTCGCGCTTCAAGGCGTCTACCTGAAAGACTGCTCTTTCGAGTCACCCCAGGGCCCGCGTGGCAATGGCGAGTGGAATCCGCATATCTCGCTGGATCTGAACACCACCGTGCAACCGATCGCCGGCGACGTGCGCGAAGTGGTGCTGACCATCACGGTTTCGGCGAAGCAGGCGGAACAGACGCTGTTTCTGGTCGAGGTCAAACAGGCTGGCGCCTTCCTGATGCAGAATCTCTCCGCGGAGGAATACAAGCGCGCGATCGGCAGCATCTGCCCGAATGTGCTGTTCCCGTACGCGCGGGCGGTGGTGTCGCAGCTCGTGAGCCAGGGCGGTTTTCCGCAGCTGCTGCTGCCGCCGGTGAACTTCGACGCCCTGTATGCCAGCTCGCAGAACGAAGGCGCCAACGCGACCAGGAATTAGGGGCCGGTCCCGTGCGGGCGACCCCCTTCGTGCATGCCGACATCGTCGTGCTCGGCGCGGGCTCCTGGGGCACCGCACTCGCAATCCAATGCGCGCGTGCCGGGCGGCCGGCGCGGCTGTGGGGCCGCGATCGCGCCCACGTCGAGGCGATGGCGCGTGAGCGCACCAATCGGCGCTACCTGCCCGATGTCGGATTCCCCGACAGCCTGCAGCTGATCGGGCAGCTCGAGGCCGCGATCGACGGCGTCGACGACGTGCTGATCGCAGTGCCGAGTCATAGCTTTCGCGTGCTGCTGACGCGGCTCAAGCCGCTGCTGCCGGCCGCCACACGGCTATGCTGGGCGACCAAAGGCTTCGAACTCGACAGCGGCAAGCTGCCCAATGAGGTTGCGCATGAGGTGCTGGGCTCGGGCCGCGCCGTCGCCGTGCTCTCCGGCCCCACCTTCGCCGCGGAAGTCGGCGCCGGCCTGCCGACCGCGATGACCATTGCCTCG
>JBEKRP010000012.1:0-57649 GCA_049518595.1 Steroidobacteraceae bacterium | reverse complement strand
GCGACCGGCATGCCACTGCCGCATACCCATGGTTTTCTGAGTGCGCTCGAGGCCGCCTGGCGCAGCCAGGGCGGCACCGGCGGCGACGACAACAACGCGGTCGCGGCGAGCGCGGCGAGCGCGGCGAGTCGCGGGGCGGCCAGCGGCGGCGTGGCCGCGGCCGACGAGCCGCCCGGCCCATTCCGCGGCGGCTGGATGGTCTTTCTGGGCTACGAGCTGGCGGCCGAAATCGAGCCGCTGCTGAACCTGGCGGCGCGAGCGCACACCGATGGCGATGCGCCGTCGGCGTTCGCCCTGCGCATCCCGGCGGGGCTGGTGTATGACCACCTCGCGCAGCGGGCCTGGCTGTTTGCGGAAGGCGACCGGGAGGACCGGCTCGAGGCCTTGAGCGCGGCGCTGGCCGCGCTGCCGGGCGCCTGTCGGCCCGGGAACGCGCCGGTGCGCGTCGAGGAGGAAGCGCCGCATCGTTTCCGCACTCGCGTCGAAGCCGCACTCGACTACATTCGCGCGGGCGACATCTATCAGGCGAATCTGTCGCGCCCGTGGCGCGGCGAACTCGAGCGCCAAATGCCGCTGAGCGTGGCGACGACGGCGCTGTACGAGCGCTTGCGCGCGGTAAACCCAGCGCCGTTTGCGGCGCTGGCGCAGTTTCAGAACTGGCGCCTGCTGAGTTCCTCGCCCGAGCGCCTGGTACGGGTCGGCAGGCGCCGCGTCGAGACCCGGCCGCTCGCGGGAACGCGGCCGCGCAGCGGCGCGGCCGATGAGGATCAGCGCGAGATCGCGGCACTGATCGCGCATCCGAAGGAGCGGGCGGAACACGTCATGCTGATCGATCTGGAGCGCAATGATCTGGGACGCATCTGCCAGCCGGGCAGCGTACATGCCGATGAATTCATGCGCATCGAAAGCTATGCTCACGTGCATCACATCGTGTCGAACGTATGCGGTCAGCTGTTGCCCGATTTGACGCCGATCGACGTGGTGCGCGCGGTGTTTCCCGGCGGCACCATTACCGGTTGTCCGAAATTCCGTTGCATGCAGATCATCGCCGAGCTCGAGGCCGAGGCACGTCAGGCCTATACCGGCGCCCTGGGCTTCATCAACGCCGACGGTTCCATGGACTTAAATATCCTGATCCGCAGCCTGACACTGCATGAGCGCAGTGTCGAACTGCGCACCGGCGCGGGCATCGTGGCGGACTCGGATTGGCAGCGCGAGCTGGCCGAGACACGCGCCAAGGCGCGCGGCCTGCTCGCCGCTCTGGCCGACGAATGAATGTCCCGCTGATCGATGGCCGCGCCGGTCACAGCATTGCCTGCAGCGACCGCGGGCTGCAGTACGGGGACGGTCTGTTCGAGACTGTCTCCTGTCGCGAGGGGCAGGCGCGCTGGTTGCCACTGCACCTCGAGCGCCTGCAGCAAGGTTGCGAGCGACTGCGACTGCCATTTCGGGACTTTGAGCTGCTGCGCGGCGAGATCTGCGGGTTCGCGGCTGGCCAGGAGCGCTGTATGGTCAAGGTGATCGTGACGCGCGGCGCCGCGACCCGCCGGGGCTACGCTCCGGCCGGCGACGAGCGGCCCACGCGTATCGTCAGCCGCCATGACTGGCCGGAATCCCCGCAGCGCGGCGAGCCGGGCTTTCGCCTCGGCGTCTCGAGTATCACACTGGGCATGAATCCGCTGCTGGCGGGCCTCAAACACCTGAACCGGCTCGAGCAGGTGCTGGCGCAAATGGCGCGAGATGAGGCGGGACTCGATGAAGTGCTGATGTTGTCGACCGCGGGCCAGGTGATCGGTGGCAGCATGTCGAATGTGTTTTTTGCCGACGAGACCGGACTGTTCACCCCCGCGCTCACCGACTGTGGCGTCGCGGGCGTGATGCGGCGCTTGGTGCTGCAGGCCGCGGCCAGACAGGGTACCGGCGTGCGCGTACGGTCGGTGGCGCGCGCCGAGCTGGCCACTGTGCGCGAAGCCTTCCTCACCAACGTGCGTTGGGGTGTGCAATCGGCGCGGGTGCTCGAGGGTCGCACGCTGCAGAGCGATGTCTATGCGCAGCAACTGCGCGGATTGATCGATGCGGCGCACGCTTAGTCTGCTGGCGGCAGTGGTGGCGCTGGGCGCGGTCGCGCTGCTGCTGTGGCGCGGCCTCGATTGGGAGATGGATCAACCTGCCGCCGTGACCGCGCCGGTGCGCGTGGAGGTGGCGCCCGGCGCCAGCCTGCGCGGCATACTGCTGGGTCTGCAGCGGCAGGGGGCGCTGCGTCATGCGCGGCTAGTCGAGATCTATCTGCGCCTGCATGGACCATTGCCGCGCCTGCAGTCCGGTACCTACGAGGTGCCACCGCACTCGAGCGCGCGCGAGGTGCTCGAGCAGCTCATCGCCGGCCGGGTGGTGCTCGAATCGGTGACCGTGGTTGAAGGCTGGAGCTTTGCGCAGATGCGGCGCGCGCTGGATGCGCATCCGGCGCTGGCGCACCAGCTAAGCGGACTTTCCGCGCAGCAAATCATGGATGCGCTCGGGCACGAGGGTGAGGCCGCGGAAGGACGATTCTTTCCCGATACTTACCGCTTCGCGGCGGGCACGAGCGATCGCAGGGTTCTCGACCGCGCCTACGAGCGCATGCAGACTGAGCTGAACAGCGCCTGGCTCGATCGCGCCCCGAATCTGCCGCTCGCCAATGCTGATGAGGCTTTGATCCTGGCCTCGATCATCGAGAAGGAGACGGCTCGCGAGGACGAGCGTCCCAAAGTCGCCGCGGTATTCATCAACCGTCTGCGTAACGGCATGCGCCTGCAGTCTGATCCAACCGTGATCTACGGGCTGGGTGAGAGCTACGATGGCCACATCCATACGCGCGATCTGGAGACTGATACGCCCTACAACACCTACACCCGCACCGGTATGCCGCCGACGCCGATCGCGTTGCCGGGTGCGGCGTCGCTGCAGGCGGCGCTGCATCCCGCCGACATCGACGCGCTGTACTTCGTCGCCACCGGCAACGGCGATGGCACGCATCAATTCTCGTCCACACTGGCGCAGCACGACGTGGCCTTGCGCGCTTATCTGCGCAAGGTCGGCGTGCAGCCGGATTCGAGGCTGGCCACGCCCCCTAGCTCTGGGCATCAGCGATGAGTGCAGAGGGGAAATTTATCAGCCTCGAAGGCATTGAGGGCGCGGGCAAATCGACGCTCGCGCGAGCGCTCGAAGCCACGCTCAATGAGCGTGGCCTGCGGGTGCGGCTCACGCGCGAGCCGGGTGGCACGCCACTGGCCGAGCAGCTGCGCGCGTTGGTACTCGCGCGGGGCGGGGAGCGCATCAGCGCCGAGGCCGAGACGCTGCTGATGTTCGCCGCGCGCGCGATTCATCTGGAGAATCTGATACGCCCGGCGCTCAGGAGCGGGATCTGGGTGATCTGCGACCGGTTTACGGATGCCACACGCGCCTATCAGGGCGCGGGCCGGGGCGTCGATCCCGCGCTGATCGAGCGGCTGGCGATCGCCGTGCATGCGGACCTATGGCCACACCGTACGCTGTTGCTGGATCTACCGGTAGAGCTGGGACTCGCGCGCGCCGGCAAGCGCCAGGGGGAGGGCGATCGGTTCGAGGACGAGGATTGGCGTTTTTTCGAGCGGGTGCGCGCGCGCTATCTCGAGCTGGCGGCGACCGGGTCCGGGCGCGTGCGTATCATCGATGCCGCCGGCGCGCCGCAGAGTGTGGTCGGGCGCGCGCTCGAGGCCATCGCCGATCTGCTGCCGGCGGCGTCGGCGTGATCGGCGTACCCGGCTCAATCATGGCAGAGCAGGTATTATCGGCAGCGCAATCGGCCCTGGATGTGCCGTGGCTTGCGCCGCAGATCGAGCAGCTGCGCCGCGCGCGTTCGGCGAACCGTTATCCGACCGGGCTGCTGATACACGACGGGCGCGGAGCGGGCGGCGAGGCCCTTGGGCGTTTCGCGGCGCAACTGGCGCTGTGCCGCGAGCCGGGTGCGCCCTGCGGCCGCTGCCGGGATTGCCGCATGTTCCGCGCATCGCAGCATCCGGATTTCATCGAAGTGCATCCGATCGAGGACTCGAAGTTGATTCGCGTCGAGCAGGTACGCGAGCTGTCGGAGCAACTCGTGCTCACCTCGCACGGTGGCGGCGCCACGGTGGCGCTGATATCTCCGGCCGACAGCATGAATGCGAATGCGGCCAATGCACTGCTCAAGTCGTTGGAGGAGCCGCGTGCCGCGGTGACGCTGATCCTGGTCAGTGCCACTCCTTCGCGCCTGCCCGCGACCATCCTGAGCCGCTGCCTGCGACTGCGCATTGCCGCGCCGGCACGCGTAGTCAGTGTGGCCTGGCTCGAACGCCACAAGGGTCCCGGCCCCTGGTCGACGGTACTCGACGTGCTCCGGGATGCGCCGTTCGAGGCGCTGCAGGCCGATCCAGCCGAGCTGGCGCGCCTCAAGGCCGAAACCGACCGTAGCCTGAGCGATGCGCTGGCCGGCCGGATGGACATTCCGGGAACCGCCGAGCGCTGGGCGCGTGGCGAGTCGCTAGCCATGCGCCTGGCCTGCCTTGAGACCTGGATCACAGCGCGCATCGATGACGCCGTGGGCAGGCCGCGCCAATCGTCGGAATTGCGCAGTAGCGCCCACTTGCCAGAATCGGGTTCGGACATGAATATTGCAGTATTGCTGCGGTTGCTGGATGGCATCTATGAGCTGCGGCGACTGCGGCTGACTTCCATCAACCGTTCGCTGGCGCTCGAGCAGCTGCTGTGGCAATTGCCGCGCGCCCGGCAGCGCGGCGGAGCGCGCGCTCGTGTAGATCGTTAATTCTTCAGAAGGATTGCCCGGGAAATATGGCCAAAGATCCAAACTCCAGATCCGGCATCAACAAGCCGGGCTTGCTGACACTGACCATCAAGGACAAGAGCGCCCTGTATCTGGCGTACATGCCGTTCGTGCAGAACGGGGGTCTGTTCATTCCGACCAACAGCAACTATCGGATCGGCGATGAAGTGTTCATGCTGCTCAATCTGATGGGTGAGGATGAGAAACTGCCAGTCGCGGGTCGCGTGATCTGGGTCACGCCCAAGGGCGCCCAGGGCAAGCGCACGGCGGGTATCGGCGTGCAGTTCTCCGACCAGGATCGCGGGCAGACTCGTACCAAGATCGAGAATTATCTGGCTGGCGCCATCTCGGGCGATAAAGCCACGCACACGATGTAGGCCTGCCGGACTCGCGGCGCCCCTTCGATCCAGTCAGCCTGGTAGCAGCAGGCTGTTGTGGTCGCCGCCAATGTCGAAATCCCATCGACCAGCCGACGCAACCATTGAGCTGTCTTAAGCGTGCCACCGGACACGAAGAAATGCGGCGCCACCAGCTGATAGGAAGTGCCCGCATCCAGGGCGCGAGCCAGCGTCATCAGGTGCTGTTCGGGCGCGGTCACCAGCTGTGACACGTTTCCCACCGCGCTCAGTGTGTGCGCGGCGGTGCGTGGCGAGCTGCCGACGCCGCAGCGTACGGCGTATTGCAGAAGTTTGATCAGCGGTGTTGGTCCGGCGACACCTATGGTGCTGATGCCGGCGTCAACCGTGGCGCCGCTATCCAAGATCTCAAGCGTGCTGGCAAACACCCAGGGCGGGCGGTCACCCGCCAACAGCAGGAGTTTTGATCTGGGTCGTGCCGGCGAGCACATCGCGTCGCGGATCGCCGGGCATGAGGGTTATTTGATGTTTGTCGACCGCCATGATACTCAGCTGTCCGAGGTGTTCATGGTCGAAGCCGAACGCCTCGATCGCGGGCCACTGGTCCGCATTCAGGTGCCGTTTCGTCTGCGCTGCGGCGTGCACGGGAAGCAGGTGCCGGCCCAGGAACTGCCACCGGAGTGAAACCGGCGGGTGCGGTGAGGCGGGTTCTGGCCGGCGCCGCGGCAGCGCGGGCCGGCTCTAGCGCGGGCCCGATCTAAAGGCCCCGACGCACGTCGCGCTCGGCGCTGTCGAGTCCGCCGCGCAGCACGTAGGCATCGAAACCGCGCTCCACCAGGATGTATGCGGCAGCCGAGCTGCGTCGACCGGTGTCACAGTACACGACGTACTTGGTCGCGCGATCGAGTGTCGAGATTTTGAGGCGGATGAAGTACAGCGGAATGTTGAGCGAGCCCTCGATCGCGAGGTTCTGGTGCTCCGAGGGCAGACGCACGTCGAGCCAGCGGCCGCCCTGCAGGATCATTGCGCGCGCCTCGGCATACGTCACCCACTTGACCAGCGGCTCATTCATCAGCTCGCGGAAGTCCTGTTTGTTGAGCCGCATCAGCACGCCATCGGTCAGCATGCTCACGGTGGCGTTGCGTTTGGCCTCGGAAATCAGCGCTTCCTCGCCGAAGGTGTCGCCGATGCCGAGCTCCGCCAGCTTCAGGCCGCCGCGATTTATCGGCGTCTCACGGGTTACCAGGCATTTGCCGCTCACTATGGCGTAGAAATAATCGCCTTCGGCGCCCTGTTGAATAATCGTCTCGCCGGCACGGCAGTTGACGCGCTGCATGCGCATGAAAATCGCCTGGATGTTGGCCGGCGGGATGCGGTGGAAGGCCTGGGTCTGCAACAGCGTCGTCATCCAGTCGTCACCGCCGCTGCCGGCGAACTGCGCCTGAAGCTCCGCCACCTCGTAGGTGCCCGTCTGATCCCAGGTAATCATCATGTCGAGCAGCTCGCTGTCAACCGCGAGGCACTCGAGCGGATCGACGGCGCGTGCGCTGACTTTGCGAGGCAGCGCCGGCGCGATCGGGTTGCGCGCCTCGGGGCTGCCGGCGCGAATCATCGCCACGGTGTTCGAGCCCTCGCGCAGCTCGATCAGGCCCGATAGCAGCCAATAGGTGCGCCGGTCCTTGTCGCCTTCCTTGAAAAGCACGCGGTTCGCCGGAATCTGCGTGATGGTAACCTTGCGAGCCAAGGCGAGCAGATTTTCCTTCTTCATGCCCTCGAACGGCGAGAATTTTCGGAGCAACGCCACATCGACAGCCCGTTCTTCGCTCATGAGCGCGAGGCCTCAGTTCCTCTCATCGTTTTTCCACCCCCAATCGATGGTAGCACAGGCGTTTCCGCGCGCGGTCAGGCCATGTCACGCAGCGCGCTCCAGCCCTCATCGGGGCGAAATCGCGCGCCGTAGCCCCTGGCGAGGGCCTCGAGTCGCGCGATGCAGGCATCGACGCCCCGCGCGCGAGCGTAGGCGAGTGGGCCGCCGCGAAAGGGCGCGAAGCCGGCGCCGAAGATTACCCCGGCATCGATCAGGTCCGCATCTTCCACAATTCCTTCACGCAGGCACGCGACACATTCATTGACCAGCGCCAGGATCAGGCGATCGGCAAGATCCTCGGGCGCGTCGGGGCGCTCCGGTGGTCGAACGATCTTGCCGTCGCGCCACTGATAAAAGCCCTGCCCGCTCTTGCGTCCAAGTTTCCTCTCCTGCACCAGCTGGCGAAGTCTTTCCACGTAGGCAGGCGGTTCTTTCTGCAGCTCGCGCGTCACGATCTCCCCGACATGCAGCAGGACATCCAGCCCGACCACGTCGGATAGCTCGATCGGGCCCACGGGCATGCCAAACTCGAGCGCCGCCCGATCGATGGCATTGAAGGCGATGCCTTCCCCGGCGGCATGCAGCGCTTCGAACAGGTACGGGAACAGCACGCGATTGACCAGGAATCCGGGGCTGCTGCGGCACGGAAGCGGCAGCTTGTCGATGCGTCGGGTCAAGGCCATCGCGGTCGCCAGCACGTCCGGCCGGGTGGGCGGGAAATGCACCACCTCCACCAGTGGCATCTGCGGCACCGGGTTGAAGAAATGTAGGCCGACCAGGTGGCCCGGGTCGGCAAGTAGGGCGGCCAGCGATTCGAGCGTCAGGCTGGACGTGTTGGTGGCGAGCACGGCGCCGGAGCGCAGCTGCGGCTCAGCGACCGCATACAGCGCCCGCTTGGCCTCCAGATCCTCGAAGATGGCCTCTATGACGACGTCGGCATCGGCGACACCCTTGCCTTCGACATCGGCGCGCAGCCGCTCGCTTGCGGCGGTGCGCTCGGCCGGCGTCGACAGGCGCTTGGCGAACAGGCCGCCGGCGCGTGCCAGTGCGGGCTCGATCAATTTCAGCTCCCGGTCCTGTAGCGTGACGCTGAGGCCGCGCAGCGCGCACCAGGCGGCGATGTCGCCGCCCATGACGCCGGCGCCGATCACGTGTACGCGCTCGATCGGCGCCGCACTCTTGCCCGCCAGCGCCTTGAGTCGATCCCGCAGCAGGAACACGCGGATGAGATTGCGTGTGCTGTCATTGTGAAACAGCGCTGCGATCGAATGCGCTTCGGCGGTAAAGGCCGCGTCGCCGCGCGCGCCGTACTTCGACCACAGATCGACGATGGCATAGGGCGCGGGGTAATGCTCAGGCCGGGCACGTGCCGCGACCTGCCGCAGCAGCACCGGGCGCAGCAGCGCACGCACGCCTGGCCAGCTCAAGGCGCGTTCGAGCCACGGTGGTCGATGCCGCGGCGGGGCGGCTTGAATGATCTGTCGCGCGGCCGCTTCGAGTTCGGCTGTGCTCGCGACCAGTCGGTCGACCAGGCCGAGCTTGAGCGCCTGATCGGCGCGCACCGTGCGGCCGGTCAGCATCAGATTCATCGCCTGGCGCACCCCGAGCAGCCGTACGCTGCGCACCGTGCCGCCAAATCCCGGGTGGATGCCGAGCTGCACCTCGGGCAGGCCCAGGGCCAGCTTCGAATCCCCGATGGCGATGCGGTAGTCGCAGGCGAGCGCCAGTTCAAGGCCGCCGCCCAGGGCGAAGCCGTGGATGGCCGCCACCGTGGGGTAGGGCAGCGCCTCGATGCGCGAGCAGATCCGCTGACCGAGTGTGATCGACTCGAGCGCCGCGGCTTCGGAGTCGAAGCTGGTGAATTCGCGGATGTCGGCCCCGGCGATAAAGCCGGTGGGCTTCCCCGACCTGATCACCAGCCCGCGCAGGGCGCGGCGCTCGGCGGCCTCCACCTGTCGCTCCAGGCCGAGCAGCACCGCACGGCCCAGCGTATTGGCGGAACTGCCGGGCTTGTCGAGCGTGAGCCAACCGACATTGTCGGCATCGACATCGATGCTGCAGGCCGGCGACTCGGTCATGGGAATTCAGGCCCGATCGAGTTGCCGTTGAGCTCGAAATCGCATACCAGCGGCCGATGATCGGAATAGGTGACAGCTGGAATACGGAACGAGGTTACGTCGATGCCCCTGCTGACCAGTATAAAGTCCAGCTCCACGCGCGGGTGGCGCGACGGAAATGAGGGCAGCCCCTCGCTATTGGCGCTGCGCAGACCGGCCGCGCGCATGAACAGATAGATCTCGTGCGTGCCCCAGAAAGTATTGAAATCGCCGGCGACGATGACCGGTTTGTGTGAGCGCACCACCAGGTCATGGAGGGTGCGCAACTGATATTGGCGGTGACGGAACTTGAGCGACAGGTGCACGAGAAATACGCACAGTTGGTCCAGCTCGAGCTCGATGATCAGTCGTTTGATGCCGGTATCGAAGTAATGGAAGCGCTCGCCGGTCACCCGCGGCGCCGCCAGCAGCGCATTGGACTGCTTGCGCACGATCGGCACCAGCTGATTGATCGAGCCGGTGCCGTACTTGCATTGGTGGGCGGTGTAGTGGCCGAGCGCGGCGGCGACATAGGTGGCCTGATTGAGCATGCCGGTGCGCACCGAGCCGGTATCGACCTCGATCAGTCCGACCAGGTCCGGATCTTCAGCGCGAATCAACTCTGTGATGCGCTCCAGCACGCGCCGGCTGCTGCGTAGGTAGCCGGCGCCCGGTATTGGAAAGTGAAATGCCGGGCCCGTCCCGGTGGCATAGCGGATATTGTAAACAAGAAGTCTCACGGCAGATGCAGCGGGTATCTATCCATTCGGCCGGCCGTCACAGTACACTGGCAGCATGTCTCAACGCGATCCCATTCGGGTATTCGTCACCCACTGTTTCGAGGAGGTGGACGACTACCTGCGAGTATTCGAATACATCGAGAGCGCTCAGAATTTTTATTATAAGAATTGCAGCGCCCCGGATGTGCGGCCGCCAGTGGGCGGCCAGGAAGGCCTGCGCGAGGAATTACGCCGGCAGATTGCGCCGGCCGAAGTGGTGATCGCGCTGTCGAGCCTGTATCCGCAGCAGCAGGACCTGTTGGTGTTCGAGCTCAACTACGCCAAAGCCAGCGACAAGCCGGTGCTGCTGTTGCCGCATTTCGGCCTCGAACAGCCGCGGGCGAAGGCGCTCCATGGGCTGTACGATGAGAATGTCTCCTGGGATGAGCGGGCGCTGGTGGATGCGGTGAAGCGGCAGGCGCGGCATGAAGACACCACGCGCTGGGACACGATCGAATTCAAGCTCGATTAGGAATTGCTGCTGGCCTCGGTCGCCAGGAATTTCGCCAGCGGCACCACCGGACGGGCGTTGCGCGCGGCCACGTGATGGCTCATGCCCGCGAACATGCCATACAGCCGCACGACCAGCTCGGCATAACGACACGCCTGATCATTGGAGAGCTTTCGCACCGAGGCTTTGACGACATCATCGCCAGGCAGGGCGGGCGCACGATGCAAGGCTTGAATCATGGCGCCGAATTCAGGAGCTAACTCGCCAGGCACGTCGGACTGCTGAATGTCTTGCAGATATCTGCGGTAGGCATCGAACAAGCGATGCTTGATGTGACCGGGACCCGTCAAGGACAGCGCGGCCGCCTCCAGGCGAGCACATATGTTTCCCATATATTGGGCTCCCTGCGGCGCTTGCTGTTCGCTCGCATGCATATGCTTATTTCAGCGCAAATCTCAGGTAGCGCCCTAATAGTTGTCGTTCGAGGAATGCTTGTGTGTTCAATGCTATGCAGACTAAATATAGCGCGATGCCTGCGAAACTCAAGAGCCGAAGATCACGACGCTGAATGGCCCCGCACTGCTGTCAGATCAGGGTTTTTTCCGCCGCGGATGATGCATATTTGAATTTTAATTGTGATAATAGTGTTATAAGTATTTGATAATACTATTAAAAATAATTTGTACTAATGGAATTGCCGGTGGCAGTATCGACGCGATAGACGCCAGCAGCGCGCTGCCCCAAGGGCGAGCTTGGAGTTAATCAAAGCTGCCGCTCGATGTAGGAGCCCAAGCGCCACGCTACCATTCGCGGCTCTGGGCCGAAGACTTTCCGAGGGTGAACTGGTGGCGGGAAAGAAGGCGAACAAGACACGCAGTGCGCGCGCACTGGGCTTGCGTACCCTGCAGCATCAGACGTTGCCGCCGAAGACGCGCTACGCAATCGATACCGAGGTGTGGTTCCGTGGCCTGATCGTCGAGCGGCAATCGATTCCGCAACGCAATCATCGATGGTCGACCAAAGATCAGGTGCACGACGAAGCGATCGCCTGGTTTCTGGATCAGCACGCCGATCGAGCGTTCGAGCCTTATCCGGCGCGCCGCGCGGCCGATGAGGATCTGACCTTCTGGGTGGACTCCCGGCTGATGGAACGCGCACGACGCATGGCGCAGCGCGATGGCGTAAAGGTGGCACGTCTGATCGATGCCGCCCTGAGCTGCTACGTCAAGCAGCATCTGCCGGAAGAGCTGATGCGATATCGGCAGCGCGTGCAGGATGAGGCTTCCAAGCTCTACCAGGGCAGGAGCCTGCGCCCAGGGCGCGCGTCTCGGGCCAGAAAGAGAACGGCATAAATCAGCCGCATATTAGGCGCATGCTGGCGCCAGCCAGGGCTGGCGCCAGCCAGTGCTGGCGTGACGCGGGCGTAACCGGATGGCCGTCCGCGCCCTTCCTCAAGAGGTGAAACGATGCAGATCCGGGCCGGTTACGAGCTGATCTACAATTCTCCCAAGCCTACGCCGCTGATTCTGACCTTGAACATCCACTACAGCCGGGTCTCCGACCTGATCCGGCCGGATCACCTGATCAGCATCCCATCGGTGCCGGTCTCCTGTTACCGCGACGGCTTCGGCAATTGGTGCACGCGGCTGGTCGCGCCGCAAGGCAGGCTGCGGCTATCGGCGGACGCCCTGGTGCAGGACGCAGGCCTACCCGAGCCGGCCGCGCACCAGGCCTGGCAACACGAGGTGCAGAACCTGCCGGAGGAGACGTTGGTATTCCTGCTGGGCAGTCGCTACTGCGAGACCGACCGGCTTTCCGAACTGGCCTGGGAGCTGTTTTCAAAATCCCCACCCGGCTGGGCGCGGGTACAGGCGATCTGCGATTTCGTGCACAACTATCTGGCCTTCGGCTACCAGCATGCCAGCAGCACCAAGACCGCGCTGCAGGCTTACTCCGATCGCAACGGCGTGTGCCGCGACTACGCCCATCTGGCGATTGCCTTTTGCCGCTGCATGAACATACCGGCGCGCTACTGCACGGGCTATCTTGGCGACATCGGCATGCCGCCGCCCTATGCGCCAATGGACTTCGCCGCCTGGTTCGAGGCGTTTTTGGCCGGCAGTTGGCACACCTTCGATCCGCGCAATAACCAGCCGCGCATCGGGCGCATCCTGATCGCCCGGGGCCGCGATGCCGCGGACGTCGCCATCAGCACGGCATTCGGCGCCAATACGCTCGAGAGCTTCCGGGTGTGGACCGACCAGGTGGCCTGACGCTGCGAGGCGGCCCCGCCTTCGCGACAATGACGAGCGAACGCCAGAGGGATAAGCTTGCGCGCGGATCGGGGGCGAACCATCACGAGGCGCACTACCATGACTGAGAGTGTCTACAAAATAATCGAACTCGTCGGAACCAGCACGGAATCCTGGGAGAAGGCGGCCACCGCTGCGGTCGCTCGCGCCAGCAAGACACTGCGCGATCTGCGGGTTGCCGAAGTGCTCGAGCTGGATCTGCAGATTAACGATGGCAAAGTCGAAGCATTTCGGACGAAATTGAAGGTGTCGTTCAAATACGAAGACGGGCACTGAGCGATACACTTTTGCTGACCGCCAGAATGCCGAGGTTCGCCCACACATCGTTGCGTGCGGACAGGAAGGCAGCACGCGATACCGGCGCGGCGAAGCGCGCCAGCGCATCGCGGCGCCGGCGATTCCATTATCGGCGTTGCCCGCGCTTGCCGGCGCTGACCACGATATCTACGGTCTGCGCCTGAGGGTCGAAAATGATCCGCGCCTCGCCGCGTTCGAGTTGACGCATCACCTGCTTGACTTTCTCACCCAGGGAAAACTCCCGCTCCCCATACTCCGTTCCTTCGCGCAATACGAAGGATTCGATCACCGCCCGCAGAGCCTCGGGCGAAAGTTCCGTGTGGGCAACCTCGATCCGGTCCACAGCTTTGTCAATCGCGCAGTTCGATGGTAAAGTTTTATATATCAATTGCTTATAATGTTAATCTACAGTCAGTTGTAGGTTCTCAGGTCGGGCTGTCGAAAGCCAGGGGCAGCCCATATAGACTAAGCACGATCGAATACCTGCGGCAGAGCTGGTAAATAGGTTAATTTACCCAATATAGATTTCATGGAGAGCATTCCCAAGATGGCGTTACCCGTAAATCGAGCTGGTGTTGCCCCGCGCAACTGGCCTGCCACGTTGATGTTCGTGCTGACCTTTGCGGCTGCCGTGAGCGTGGTGCCCTGGTACGGGATCACGCACGGGTATCATGCCGCCGCCTGGGTCTGCTTTACGCTGTTCCTGGGCGCCAATGGCATGGCGATCACCTGCGGGTATCACCGGCTGTTCGCCCATTGCACCTATGAAGCCCATCCGATCCTCAAGGTCGCATATCTGTTGTTCGGTGCCATGGCGCTGCAGAACAGCGCCTTGAATTGGGCGGCGGGCCACCGGGTGCATCACCGTTACATCGACGATCCCGAACGCGATCCCTATTGCGCCCGCCGCGGGTTCTGGTTCTCTCATATCGGGTGGATGTTGCGCAGTTACCCCAGTGGCGAGCCGGATTTCAGCACGGTGCGGGATTTGCAGCGTGACCCTCTGGTGATGTGGCAACACCGTCACTACTTGCTGCTCGCGTTGTCGACCAATTTCGGATTGCCGCTGCTGGTCGGGTTCCTGACCGGGGATGTCTGGGGAGTCCTCCTGCTCGCCGGCGTGCTGCGACTGGTTGTCAGTCATCACTTCACATTTTTTATCAACTCTCTGGCGCACATGTGGGGATCCCAACCCTACACCGACGAAAATACCGCGCGTGATAATCCGGTGGTGGCACTGCTGACCTACGGCGAGGGTTACCACAATTTCCATCATATGTTCGCGCATGACTATCGCAATGGTCTTCGCTGGTGGCAATGGGACCCTTCGAAGTGGTTCATCAGCAGCATGAGCGTGCTCGGACTGGCCCGCAACCTGAAGCGAGTTCCATGGTTCAGGATTCAACGTGCATTGCTGGACAACCAGTTTCAGCGGGCCCAGCGCAGACTCGCCAGCCTCCCGGGACGCGCGCACATTGAGCATCTGCGCGCCCGCATCGCTGAGGAATATGACGCATTTTCAAAGGCCGTGGCGGAATGGGCTCATCTGCGTGAGCAGTGGCTGGGGGACGCCAAACGAGCCATGGTGGAGCGCTGGGAACAGTCGAACCTGCAGTCACGGCTGCGAGAGCTGGAATACGGTTTGCGATTGCAGTATCGTCGAATGCGTGTGCTTCAAGCCCAGCTCGGATAAATTGCACGCGGCCGCGGCGGGCCAGCGTCAGTACGCTCGAAGAGCAGAGGTGGCAACAGCGCAATGATCAGTTGAACTGCAACCAGGGTTCCGTATGAACGCCAATTCCGAATCCGAAACCTTTACCGACTTTCCGGGCGATGCGCCGGCGCCCGGCCGGACGCGTAGATCTTTCGAGGGGCGCTTGGTGCGCCGGTTGTTGTCGAACTTCGGCGATCCGCCGTTAGAGTTTGTATTGTGGAGCGGCGAGCGCATAGCGCCTGCCACGGCCGCTCCCGCCATCAAAATCCGCATCCATGACCGCAGCACTCTGTTCCGCGTACTGTGTGATCCGCAGGTGCAGTTCGGGGATGCTTACGCCGCCGGCCGTGTGGAGGTTGAAGGTGATCTGATTGAATTGACAGCGCTGATCTATCGCGGCATGGCGGCCGCGGAAGGCAAGCAGTCCTTCAGCGATCGGGTCGCCAACTGGCTTCGTCGGTCCCAGCGCAATACCCTGGCGGGTTCGCGCAAGAACATTCATCACCATTACGATATCGGGAATGACTTCTACGCCTTGTGGCTCGGCGAATCGATGGCTTATACGTGTGCCTACTACCCGGCTGCCGAAGCCAGCCTGGAGCAGGCCCAGATAGCGAAGATGGACCACGTATGCCGCAAGCTGCAGCTCAAGCCGGGAGATTCCGTTGTCGAGGCCGGTTGTGGCTGGGGTAGTCTGGCATTGCATATGGCCAGCTGCTACGGCGCCCGGGTCAGGGCGTTCAATATTTCCCGTGAGCAGGTGGCCTACGCCCGCGAGCGAGCCAAACAGCAGCGCCTGGACGATCGGGTTGAATTCATCCAGGATGATTACCGCAACATATCCGGCCACTACGACGTGTTCGCATCCATCGGCATGCTCGAGCATGTCGGCCGCGAGAACTACGCGGAGCTCGGACGAGTCGTTCGACGCTCGCTCAGCTCGCGGGGACGGGGCCTGATTCATTCGATCGGCCGCAATCATCCGGGGCTGCTGCATCCATGGATCGTCCGGCGGATTTTCCCAGGAGCCTATGCGCCGTCGCTCGGCGAGATGATGCAGATTTTCGAGCCCTCGGGCCTATCGGTTCTGGACGTGGAGAATATCCGCCTGCACTACGCACTGACGCTTCGCCATTGGCTGGATCGCTATCGAGCCGCCGAGGATCGCGTGCGCAAGATGTTCGATGACACCTTTGTGCGGATGTGGCGCCTGTACCTGGCCGGATCCGTTGCCGGCTTTGAGACCGGGACGCTGCAGCTGTTTCAGGTGCTGTTCACCACGCCGGAGAACAACCACATTCCCTTGACCCGGCAGCACCTGTACTGCAGCTGATCCGGGCCGTCCGCATGCGTAACTGCGAAGTCATCGTGGTCGGCGGGGGACCGGCCGGAGCATCGGCTGCCCGGCGCCTGAAGCAGGGTGGAGCGGATGTGCTGGTGTTGGACAAGGAAGTATTTCCCAGACCCAAGCTGTGCGCAGGCTGGATTACGCCGGAGGTGGTCCGCGACGTCGAGCTCGACCCGAGTGCTTATCCGCACCGTTTCCTCAGCTTCCGGCGCCTGCATTGGCATCTCAAGGGTCTGCACCTGCCGATTCCCTGCGTGCAGCATTCGATACGCCGGCTTGAATTCGATGCGTGGCTGTTGGACCAATCCGCCGCGCAAGTGCTGCCGCACACCGTCAGGGATATTCAACGCGTCGGCGGCAACTATGTCATCGACCAGCAATTTCGCTGCAAATATCTGATCGGCGCCGCCGGGACGGCTTGCCCGGTGCATCGAAATCTATTTCGCGAGGCGCTTCCAAGGGTGCGCGCCCTGCAAACGGTCACGCTCGAGCTTGAATTTGCCTATGAATGGAGCGATCCGGATTGCCACCTGTGGTTTTTCGAGGACGGTCTGCCCGGATACAGCTGGTACGTGCCCAAGGCGCGCGGCTGGCTGAATGTCGGCATCGGCGGCATGGCGCAGCGCCTGAAGCAGCGCGGCGAAGACATCTGGTTGCACTGGCAACGATTCGCCGATCGCCTCGAGCAGCGTTTCGGCATTCGGATTGCGGCGGAGCCGTCGGGGTATAGCTATTACGTGCGTGGGCCCATCGAGGACGTGCGTCTCGATAACGCCTTTCTGACCGGAGATGCGGCCGGCCTCGCTACACGCGATCTATGCGAAGGCATCGGGCCGGCCGTGCGCAGCGGTTTGCGCGCCGCCGACTCGATCCTGCGCGGTGCCGCCTACGATCTCGCGGACGTCACCGGTGCCAGCATGGGCGGCGGCTGGATCAGCCGGATGGTTGACTGGGGATTGACCCGGGGCATCGGCAGGCCCGGTGCGTCGGCTCACGCTGCTGTCTGACTGCCGGCGCTGCCGTGCTGGGGCACGGGCTATTGGCTGGAAGCGGGCAGGCCGATCAGACGCGCCGCGCGCGCCAGGTGCTTGTGGTAGCACATGATCACGGCCAGTTCGGTTTTGTAGACGTGGTCGACGGTGCCATAGAAGGCGTCCAGGGTTAGGCCGTCGTCGAATCTTTCGGCCAGTACCTGGAATCGAGGCGCACAGGAGGCGCGGCTGGTCTGGTCGAGGTGATACTCGATGTAGTCGCGCAGCAGGGTAGAGGTGAGCTCGGTATTGAAAGCGTCTTTCGCGTCCTCCGACAGGGTCTCGTAGCTGCTCACGAGGCGTGCATCGATGCTCCTTTTCGAAAGTACGACGACGCCGCCCGGCCTGTGCGACAGGGACAATGCCTCCATGACGTGATTACTGGTTGCGGGAAAGTCGAAACGCAGGGACCATCGGAATGTGGGGTTTTCGGTCTTTACCGGAGTGCATCCCATAGTTCGCAACCAGGTTTCGATGGGCTCTATGTCCACGTCGGAGTACTCCAGCGCCCAGGCAGGCGTGTCGGCAGCATCGTATAGTGTCATTATATGAGCGGCACCCGCTCAATATGAGCGGCACCCACTCATGGGCACAATCCCCTCGAGACTTCAGATTGCGCGGTTGCGGTCCGGCTCGACGCTGATCAGGTGTCGCACCGCCGGCATGTGCTCGAGCAGTCGGTGAATATGTTCCTGCAAAACCCGGTCTGCGTGCGTCACTCTTTCATGTTGGCGCAAGTGCTCTATCCACGACTCCACCAGGAACGTTTCCAGAAATCTCCCATTCTCTGCGGTGTCCTCGAACACGCCCCACGCGTAGGCGCCATCACGCCGGCGCTCGTGCGCTAATCTCTCCAGGGCGGTCAGAAAAGCGTTCCGATCCTTTTCGGAGGTCAGCCGGTATTCGACGGTCACCAGGACCGGCCCGCGGTCGCTTTCGATCTCATGCGTGACGACGGGCACGGGCCAATGCATCGATGGCGTGAGATCCACGCCGGCGCCGGTCTGCAGCTTCCAGCGTCGTGTCAGGGGTATCGCGAGCAGTGCTCCGGCTGCCGCGATGAAATGCGTCAACGGCAGGCCAGCGATGTCCGCGATTTCGCCCCACACGCCGCTGCCGAGCGTCATACTGCCAAAGAACACGGTCACGAATATTGCGAGGCCGCGCCCGCGTACCCAATCCGGCAATGCCACCTGGGCGGAGACGTTTAGATTCGCGAGCACGGCGATCCAGGATGCTCCGGCGAGGATGCTTGCGACCAAAGCGACGATGGGCACGCGCGCGAGACCGAACAACACCAGCGACACCGCGGTGCCGACCGTTGCCGCTACGACCATCAGGTCCGGCCCAAGCCTGGACTTAGCCCACGGCAGGGCGAAGGCCCCGCCGACCGCGCCGGCCCCTATGGCGCCGAGCAGCACTCCATAGAGGGCCGGTCCGCCGGCGATCTGATTGCGCGCCACCAGCGGCAGCAGTGCCCAGTACGCGCTGGCGAACAGAAAGAAGGCAACAGCTCGTATCAGCGTCGCACGCAGGTGCGGGTTATGCCGCGCGTGGCGAAAGCCCATGCGCATGGCGCTGGCGAATCGCTCCGCGGGCAGGCGACTGGCGCCGGTGAGCGGCGCGCGCCACCACAGCAATGCGCCGATGACGCCGAGATTGCTCAGCGCGTTGAGCCAGAACGGTGCGGCGATGCCGGCCAGGCCGATGATGGTTCCGGCCAGCGCGGGACCGACGGCGCGACTGATATTGATGCCGACGCTGTTGGCCGCCACGGCAGGCGCGAGATCCTGCGCTGGCACCAGCTGAGGCACCACCGATTGCCACGCGGGGGCGGACAAGGCGCCGCCCGCGCCGATCAAAAACATGAATAGCAGCAGCGTGCCGGGCGTGACGTGGCCGAATTCGACCATGGCCGCGAATATTGCCGACAGCAGCGTGGTGCCCGCCTCGACCCCGATCAGAAACCGCCGCTTGTCGAAGATGTCGGCGAGAGCGCCGGCGGCCAGTGCGAACAGGAACATCGGCAAGCTGGTCGCGACCTGGACCAGTGACACCAGCAGGGCGTCGCTGTTCAGGCTCACCATCAGCCAGCCGGAGGCCGCATTGTACATCCAGGTGCCGATATTCGAGACCACCGTCGCGATCCAGATGACGGTGAAGGCCCGATGTCGAAACGCCGCGCGCAGCGACGAGGCGACGCGCGCCGAGGCGCCGCGCTGGTTCGGTCCGGATTTCTCGGCGCTGCTCACGTCCGCTCGTTTTTTTTGGCCAGTCGGGCAATGCCTACACGGCTCTGGCTAGGCGAAATCTATTCCAGCCGGCTTGGAAAAGCGAATTGGCACCGCATTGTTTCCAAGGAGCCGGCGCCAAGGGGATGAATTGCATCTTTGTCCGCCTCGAGGCAGTGATGATCATTCGTCCCCGCCCAGGTGTGCTGAAGCTGTTCTTTGTGATGCGCGGCTCGATCGTGCCACGCATTGCGCCGCAGATCGCCGATTTCACCGTCTATGCGGCGATAGTCGTTGCTGCAGTAAGTCGCTTCGACCTTCAGCTTGGAAGCTACGGACTGGCTCCATTCACGCTGCTCGGCGTGACGCTGTCGATATACCTCGTATTTCGCAACAACGGCGCATATGACCGCCGGTGGGAAGCACGCAAGCTGTGGGGTCAGTTGGTATTCGACCTTCGAAATTTGTCACGCGCGGTGACCGCTCTGGTGCCGGCGGAATGCGGTGAGGTACGATCGCTGCTGATGCAAGCGCTGGCATGCTGTCAGCCGCTGCCCGGCGTGTGCGCAATATCGATACCAGCGTCGAGGCGCGGGCATTTGTCGAGGGCAGGTTCGATGCCGTGCTCGAGTCCAGCAACAGGCCCGATGCCGTCATTCGAGCCATGGGCCGGCGGATCGGCGGCCTGAAGAGCACCGGGTCGATCGGCCCGATGGAATGCCGCATTCTCGACGAGCGGCTATGTTCGATGTCGGCGCTGCTGGCCGGTTGTGAGCGGATGGCGGGGACACCGTTGCCGTTTGCCTGAACGCTGCTGCTGCACCGATCCGCTTATTTGTACTGTCTGCTGCTGCCGTTCGGTCTGGCTTCGTCGGCTGGCTAGTACACGCCGGTGCAGGACAAGGTGCAGCAGGGCATCGAAGCGCATGGCGCTCGCTTAGCAGAGTGGGTCGCGTCGTCAACTGCCACCGGCTCCATCCATGTCAAGTTCATTCACCACGCGTTTCACGCCGGGAACTCTTCGGGCGGCGCGCAACACGCGAAACAGATCCACATCCTCGTAGACACTCCCTTCCAGGTGCACGATGCCATGCGTAGTAGTGACGGTGAGGTGCTCTCCATAGAAGAACGGGTCGGAGAGCAGGGTTTTCTCTACCCGTTGCGTCAACGCTTCGTCACTGTCCGGTTCGGGCAGTCGCTTCGCACCTACCACGACTTCCGTCAGATTGTCTGCCGCCTGCTGCCCGGCGTCTCCCGCGTGTATCGGAGTTGCGAAACAGAAGAATGTTCCGAGTATCGCCGCCCGGATGGCAACGTCAGGAACAAGGTGATTCGCAATTCCTCCACGCACGATTGCGCCTCCTTGCGTGTCACGGGGCTTGGGCCGGCACCGGTGCTGCTGCGGCAGCTGCCGGGATCGCCTCGGGCTTGGAAGCGAGCAACCGCCCGCCGGCAGCCGCGCGCTGTCGACCCTCAGAACTTGAAGTCCAAGCCGGTCGAGCAGTCCAATTCGCGACAGCTGCCCCAAGTCGTGGGACCGGAGTTGCCGCCGTCGATAATGATGGCATTAGTGCCGTCGTGGCAATCGGTCGTGAGACGACGGCCGCCGGCGCGGATGTCATAGGAGTGCCTTCGTTTTTTGCTGCCAAAAGTGACGGTAGAAACACCGCGTAGTTCCCGGGTGTTTTCGAGCGTGCTCGACCCACGGCGGCTGGGGGAGGGCCGCCGTGGGTTCGGGCTGAACCGGAAACAGGCTATCGCCGTTATCGACTCCCGCTCAGAACTTGTAATCCAAGCCGGTCGAAAAGCCCATGATGCGGCAACCACCCCAGGTCGTCGGGCCCGTCGAGCTGCCGTCGATAATGATGTCGTTGGTGCCGTCGTGACAGTCGGTCGTAACACCGCGACCACCGGCACCAAGGTCGTAGTGCGCATTGCCGTGGTTGAGCGTCAGGGCGCTATCGACGTACCAGTACAGCTGCTTATCGAGCTTGTGCTTCCATGCAATCGAGTACATGTCGGCCGTGTCGTTCGTGCTGAACGGATCGTAATTATGCTGACCGCCCGGGTCGCCAGGGGTCTTCCCGGCGTGCGCCCAGCCGACGCTCACGTTGTCCTTTGAGCCGAAGTTCTGGGACAGAGCCAGCCACGTACCGTTGCGCTGACGCTCGTTCTGGAACTCGAGATCTTGAGGAACATCGCGGTGCAAGTCTTCCCAGATGGCGCTGGCGGTCAGGCCGAAGTCGAACGCATATTGCGCACCGACCTTGAAGGCCCACTCGTTGGCGATGTCGGTGAGGTAAGGCGGCGAACCACCGGCAACGCTGGCATAGCCCGGAAACTCCGCCACGAGCGTGTTGAAAGTGGCGAAGTCAATCAGCGGGCTGCCGCTGCTGACGAGGTAGCCATAGATCGGGTTGTTCGACCCGATGCCGTCGCTGTTGCGATTCACACCCTTGTGCAGCTCATAGGCAACGGTGCCGTAGAAGCCGCCCATCTCAAACTTCAGGTCGGCGCTGACGGCGTCGCCAAAGCCGCCATCGTCGCAGTTGAGCAGCAGGTTGCCGCTGCCGGGCGCATTGCTGCCGTTGCAGTCGGGTGAGCCGGCCGATTGAACGACGTTGTCGAAGGTGCGGTTCGCACCGGGCGAGTACAGCAGATCAAAGTTGACTACATCGGCGATCTTCGGCGACTCGTACCAGATCGAATGGTCGAGGCGGGTGCCGAACTCGACGCGGTTGTCGCCGCCGGAATTGCCCATGATGACGGCGTAGTCGCCGAGCATCCCCGAGAATGGGTTCATACGGTCGGTCGACTTCTTATACGGCGCGTAGGTGGTGCCGAACTTCAGCTTGCCCCAATCCTTGTTCTGAATGCCGACAAAGGTATCGCCGAGGCCGATGGCGCCATTGACCACGTTCGACTGCTGCGTGTAGGAGGTCTTCAGTCCCGGGGAAGCCGTGATTGAGAGCGAGGACTCGACCTGGATGATGAAATCGACATCGCTGTCGGCAATTTTGTGCTCGGTACGGTAGCCGATCTGCGACTTGTTGGTCGATAGCGCCGGCATGTAGCCGAGTCGCCCGACCTGCTGCGTCCCCTTCGGCCCATCATTGACGAAGCCGCTGTTCGGGTTGTTGGGATTGACCAGGCTATAGCTATACGCCGTGAGGCCGTTGATGCCCTTGGTCGTGTCGTCGAGGGACACGTCGAGGGTGCCGTAGAAGCCCTTGATGAATTTCTCGAACTTGGGCTCCGCTGGCGGCGCCTCTTTTGCGATCCTGGGCGCCGCTGCAGCGGCGGCCGCGGCCGGCGCCGCCTGCGCCGCCTGCTGCCTCGACAAGCTTTCGACCTGCTTGGTGAGCTCGTCAATACGCTGCATCATGATGCGCATCTGCTCCTTGAGAGCGGCGTTGTCCGCCGCCTCGTCCGCGAAACTGCGGCCGGGATAACCGGTGATCACCAGAACTCCCGCGAGCGCCGCGAACAGAAATCTTGGCACTTTGATGACACTCATTCTAAGACCCCCCTTGGGCTGTTTGTTGATCGCGACTCTGATCTGTTGTTCCTAAATGCTCTTCCGAACCCCTTCAAAACTCATACCGCACGCATGGCCTGGCGCTGCACTGTGGCTCATACCGCGGGAACCAGGGCGGCGCCGCGCGGCCCATCGATACTTGGCACGCAGCACGGCGACCGGGATCTTGGCCGAATAGGCATATGGGGGAATGCCGTGCTGAAGTTGCATGTCGTCTCCGTGGCTAACTTCCGCACGGCCGCGCGCCCTGTCGCGCGCCTCTCAAATAACGTGTTCGGCTCGAAGCGCCGCGATTTCGTCGGCGCTGAGGCCGAGCTCGGTTAGCACTTCATCGGTGTGTTCGCCGAGCAGCGGTGAGCGCTTGACCTCGGTGATGCTGTCCGACATTTTGATCGGGTTGCCCACCGACAGATATTTGCCGCGGGTCGGATGGTCGATCTCAACGATCGTCCCGGTTGCGCGTAACGACGGTTCCGCGGCCAGATCTTCCATCGACAGGATCGGACCGCACGGAATATCGTGCTGATTGAATTCGGCCATGGCCTCGAACTTGGTTTTCGTCATCGTCCACCGCTCGACGGTGGCGAAAATTTCCATCAGCCGCGGCAAGCGCGCGTTCGGCGTGGCGTAGTCCGGATCAGTGATCCATTCTTCTTTGCCGATGACGCTGCAGATTTCCTTCCATACCGGCGCCTGAGCGATGAAATACAGATAGGCGTTGGGATCGCTCTCCCAGCCCTTGCATTTGATGATCCAGCCGGGTTGTCCGCCGCCGGAAGCGTTGCCGGCGCGCGGCACCGACCGGCCGAACTTGCCCTTGGGATATTGCGGGTATTCCTTCATGACACCGGTGCGGGCCAGGCGCTGCTGGTCGCGCAGCTTGACTCGGCACAGGTTGAGTACGCCGTCCTGCATTGCGGCCAACACCTTCTGACCGCGGCCGGTGGTCTTGCGCTGGTACAGGGCACAGACGATGCCGAGGGCGAGATGCAGGCCGGTGCCGCTGTCACCGATCTGCGCGCCGGTGACGAGCGGCGGACCATCGTCGAAGCCAGTGGTCGAGGCGGCGCCGCCGGCGCACTGCGCGACGTTTTCGTAGACCTTGCAGTCCTCGAACGGTCCGGGGCCGAAGCCCTTGACGGACGCGACGATCATCTTCGGATTGAGCTGCTGGATGCGCTCCCAGGTGAAGCCCATACGATCGAGTGCGCCGGGCGCGAAGTTTTCGACCAGCACGTCGCAGTGCCTGATGAGCCTTTCGAGTACCGCTTTGCCGTTCTTGTTCTTGGTGTCAAGCGTGATCGACCGCTTGTTATGGTTCAACATCGTGAAGTACAGGCTATCCACGTCCGGAATATCGCGCAGCTGCTCGCGCGTGATATCGCCGGCGCCGGCCCGCTCGATCTTGATGACGTCGGCGCCGAACCAGGCCAGCAGCTGCGTGCAGGTCGGACCCGACTGCACGTGCGTGAAGTCGAGTATGCGGACGCCGTCTAGTGCCTTCCCCATCCGAGTCTCCTGGCGCGCCTTAGTTGTACATGGTCTGATTACTCGTTCCCGGCGCGTACTCTCGCGGGTCCACCCATACTATTGATGACTGCCGAGCGGCCCAGGCGGTGCACCGATTCGCGCGCACGCAGCAGGGCGGGTGCGATCTGCGCCCGGTCGCGCACCTCTTCACCGTAGCCGCCAAGCATCTCTGCGAACCTGCCGAACGGCACATCGCCAAGCAGGTTGCCGACGTTGCCACGTTTTTCGCCATATATCGCGAGCTGCCCAAAGCGGATCTGGTTCATTGCCGAGTCATTGCTGATGACCGCGATGTAGGGCACACCGAATCGATCGGCAGTCTCCATATCGAAGCCGGTCATACGAAAGGAGCCGTCGCCGTGGTAACACAGGACTTCCTTGATCGGATGGGCAAGACCGGCGGCGATGGCAAATGCGGTGCCGACGCCGAGTGAGCCGAGCGCACCAGGATCCATCCACTGGCACGGTCCGCGAGGACGCACCGCTGCGCCGAGATCGTCACTACGTCGCCGCCGCTTGCGCGTCGGTCAGTTTTTTCATCCATTGCTGGCGCGCCTGGCGCTTATGCTGTTTTATGCGGCCGGAGGCGGCGTGCAGCACCGCCCCAAGGATTGCCCCCGGATCGCCGACCTGCCCGAGGTCGATGTCCCGGTTCTCGCCGACGGTGCGGTAGTTCATGTCGATTTGCACCAGCTCGAGCTTGGTGCTGATACGCTGCCCGTAGCCCATGCGGAAATCGAACGGGGTGCCGACGATGACGACGACGATGACGTCGGCGTCGGAGAACGCGTTGCCACGGGTTCGATCGAAGCGGTGCGGGTCCCCTGGCGGCGGCAGAGCGCGGCTACCGCCGTTGAAATGACCGGGAACGTCCACACCGGGCAGCAGTGCAATCGCATCCTCGTGGCCGCGGGCCGCCCAGATCTGTTGGCCGTAGAGGATCGCGGGTCGCTTGGAATTGACCGGGATGTCCGCGAGCTTTTCGATGTCGCGCGGTATTTCAAGATAGACCGGCCCCGGAGCGCCGTCGAACGCTTCCCGCGCCGCCATCGAGATCATGTCGGCAACGCGCTCCGGACTCTCGGAGCAAAATGCAGTGGCGATCCCGGTCATGGCATTGGTGCAGCCAGGTCCCGCGGTGCTGACTACGCAGCCGAGCTTGCCGGTCTGCCGGGCGTAGCCATCGGCGGCATGCGCGGCGACCTGTTCGGCGTGGCGGCTCTTGCGCTGCAACGCGGTGTCCGCGGTCGTGGTTGCTGGCGTTGTCGCGGCCGCCGAGGCTGCGGGTGTCATGATTGCTCCCGGGTCGTCGACCCGACCAAAGGGACGCCGAGCCGTTTTGATTTCCGGCTCGCGTGCTTGTGCGCCGTCCGCGGCGCGCGGCTAACAGCTCCAATGGCGTGACAATTAGCTGCCCGGTGCATGCTGCATCGGCGTGCGGCTGCTCGCAATCGCATCGTTCTCGACTTCTGCGCGGGTGGTTGCAAAATGCCTGACGCGCATCGGTTTGAGAACGAACAGGCCGAGGGCCGCAGCCAGCAGGTTGAAGCCCATCGCGATCATAAAGACGACATGCCAGCCCATCGACGCGGCGGTAGCGGCGGCGAACGGGACCAGCAGAGCGCCCATGCCTTTGGCGGTGTAGAGCATGCCCGCGTTCGCGGCGGCGTACTTGGCGCCGAAGGTGTCACCCTGCGTGGCCGGAAACAGACTGTAGATTTCGCCGAATGCGCCGAAGTACAGTGCGGTGACCAGGACGAACACTACGGGATTGCTGCCTGCCTGGCTCAGGGTGAACAGAGCGCCCGCGCCGATCACAAACGCGATGGCCATCGTGTTTTCACGACCGATCTGGTCCGACACCCAGCCAAAGAAGGGCCGGCCGAGGCCGTCGAACACACGATTGAGGGTAATCCCGAATACCAGGGCCGGCATGGACAGTCCGAGCAGGTCGACCGGGATTTTCTCAATCTTCAGATCCTTGGCGATCGGTCCCATCGACGCGGCCATCATCAGGCCGCCCGAGGCCACCAGCACAAACATCAGATACATGACGTAGAACACCGGTTTGCGCAGCACCTGCGTCGGCGTGAAGCTGCGTGCGGCCTGATTGCGACGCGGAGCGGCAGCCACGAGCTGGGGCGGAGCGGCGAGCAAGCCCCAGGCCATGACAAACACGATCAGGCCCTGCAGGATCCCAAAGAACAGGAAGGCCTGCTGATAACCGGACGCGGCGATCATTTTTGAGATCGGTACGACGGTTATGGCGGCGCCGGCGCCAAAGCCGGCAGCCGTAATGCCCGCCGCGAGCCCGCGGCGGCCGGGGAACCATTTCAGCGCATTGCCCACACAGGTCCCGTACACGGAGCCCGTGCCGATGCCGCCAATCGCAGCCGACAGGTAGAGCAGCGAGAGCGAATCCGCCACCGAATTTAGTATCCAGGCGAGCGCCACCAGAAATGCGCCGCCGATCACCACCGGGCGTGGTCCGAAGCGGTCGACCAGATAGCCCTCGACGGGAACCAGCCAGGTCTCGATCAGCACGAAAATCGTGAATGCGACCTGGATCGCAGCGCGTCCCCAGTGGTATTTGACGTCGATCGGGTTGACGAACAGCGTCCAGCCATATTGCAGGTTGGCAACGGCCGCCATGCAGATGACGCCGAGCACCAGCTGAATCCAAGGATTCCCAAAAACTGAATTGGCTTGTGGTTTCGAATCGGCAGCCATCGACGCTTCTCCTTATTTGGCCTGGGCCAAGAGGCCCTCAGCCAAGCGGGGCACCAACTTCCGCGATCGGCAGCAGACCGATACCCTGGGCTTCATTTGGGTGCCATGGCGCAGCGGATTGGACTGGCTTTGTCGGGCTTGGCCGCCAATCGATCGCCCGGAAGCCCCAATAGTGCGAATTGAATGCCACATCTTCTTAGTCGGCGCCGACCATATTTGATATATCTGCAGCTTGTCAATTCCAACATCGCGCTCCGAGCCTGCGGATCAGCCCCGGAGGAATCGAGGTGAACGCATCGATGTGGGGGTTCGACGGGAAGCGCTCATACTGGGATCTGCACCGGATGCAGTCGATTGCTGTCCCTCCTCTGTTTTTCGTGATATACGGTGCCTGATATATCTTGACAGCTTCATGCACTGCATTTTAAATTCCGATCGACCCCACCCTCGATAATCAAAGTATTCAGGATGCCGATGTTTTTGCTCTCATTGGTATTCGTGGCAACGGCGTTTTTCATTGGCGTGCTCGTGCTCCACACCATTTCGATCATCGCGCTGTCGATTCTCGCTCGCGCGGAGCAGCCCAGTCGATACGTACGACTGGCATCACGCGCGCTGCCGTTGCCGGGGACGCGCACGATCGGACGACGGATTCGGCCGCTGTTGGGCGCGAGCGGCTATGCCTTGACGTTGGCTACGGTGGCGGTCGGATGAGCACGGTTGTTGCGAGGACCAGGCAGATCCGGAGCACGGCCGGACCGCTCGCCCTCGCCCCGCTCAATTCCACCAGCCTGCGCGATCAGGCCTACGCGCTGCTCAAGAACGCCATCGCGGACACCGACATCTACAGCGAGCGGCGGCCACTGCGACTCGACGAACGACAACTGACGCAGGCGCTCGGCGTGAGCCGAACGCCAGTGCGGGAAGCGCTGTCGATCCTGGAGCAGGAAGGCTTCGTTCGGACGGTTCCGCGCCGCGGAATCTTCATCGTCCGAAAATCGAAGCGCGAAATCATCGAGATGATTCAGGTGTGGGCGGCGCTCGAAGGCATGTCGGCCCGTCTGGCCACACTGCACGCACCCGACTCCGAGATCAGCAAGCTGCGGCATCTGTTCGATGAATTCGAGAACTCGCCGCCGTCGGAGCATATCGGCGAGTATTCGGACGCCAACATCGCGTTTCATCAGCTGATCATCCGATTGGGCGGCTCGCAGCTTATTGCCGACGCGACCAAGAACCTTTTCATCCACGTGCGCGCCATCCGCAAGGCCACGATCTCGCAGGACAATCGCGCGGCGCGCTCGATCATCGATCATCTGAAAATCGTCGAAGCACTGGAGCATCGAGACACCGAACTCGCCGAGCGACTGACTCGGCAGCACACGCTCGATCTCGCCGCGCACGTCGAGCGCTATTGCGACTTTCTCGACTAGGCGCTCAAGGCGCCTGACGGCCGCGAGCGACTCGTTTGCGCGCCCGGGGCGGGCCGGCTTGCGCGGAGCGCGACTGCGGCGATGAGCCCGATAATTCGAAATGCACCAGTCGCTCGATCAGTGATGCGCCCTCGCGCAGCAGAAATTCCTTGAACGCGGCCGCCACCGGCGGTAAGCGCTTGGTTCGGTTGTGCACCAGATACCAATTGAGCATGGCGGGGAAGTCCTGCACATCGAGCACGACCAGATTACCGGCCAGCAGATCGAGGGTGATTGTGTGGGCGGAGAGGAAGGCGATGCCCATGCCGGCCACGACCGCCTGCTTGATGGTCTCCGTACTGGAAATCTCCATCGCAATGTTGAGCCGGTGGATCTGCCTTCCAAACACCTCGCACATGGAATTCCAGGTGTCGGATCCCTGCTCGCGTTGCACGAAACGTTCGCGGTTCAACGCCGAGCGTGGAATCTGTCGCTTGCCGGCCAGCGGATGGCTGGGGGCCGCCACAATGACGTAGGGATGCGGCGCGAACGCCACGGCGACGGTATCCATGTCGGTCGGTGGCCGAACCATGACGGCGAGATCGGTGAGATTCTCGGCCAGCTGGCGCAGCAGGCTCTCTCGATTGTGCACCGTGAGGTTGAACGCAACGCCGGGATGGCTCGCTCCAAATGCTGCCAGCACGCGCGGAAAGAAATAATCCCCGGCGCTGATGACCGCGACGTCGAGCCGGCCGCCGGTCACGCCCTTGAGCCGCGCCAAAGCGTCTTCCGCCTCCTTCATGCGCTGCGTGATAGCTTTAGCGCACTGCAGCATTTCTTCGCCCGCCGGCGTCAGGTAGGTCTTTCGCCCGATGCGCTCGAACAGCGGCAAGCCGATAAAGGACGCGAATTCCTTGAGCTGCGTTGACACCGCGGGTTGCGATAAATGCAGCTCATCGGCCGCCCGCGAGAAGTTCATGTGCCTTGCGGCTGCCGCGAACACCCGCAATTGCCGAAGCGTCACGTTCTTCATCGGCCGCAGCATACGCGCCCGCGAGGTATTCTGAAAATCGTATAGTCGCGATAGAAAGCTTTGACTTTTCCTTGGGTATCAGTCGGGTGTAGGCTTGGCGAGAGTTGTAGTGGGCCGGAGCGAGCCATGTCCAATCTTGCTGTCGACACTGTCCGCGCGAACGCGGTAGCTGACCCGCTGGACGCGGAACTCGAAGCCTACAACTTCGCGTTTTGCGAACTGGAACTGCCGTGGCGCTGGGACGCCAAGACCTTCCGTCAACTCCATAGCATAGCGGTCGATAAGGACTTCGTCGGCGCTTACGTGGAACGCAATCAACCGCATCTATTGCGGGTCTACGAGAAGGACTTTTTGCGGGACCTGGTGCTCTCGGCCAAGGCCCATTACCGGCGGGAATCGCAGCGGTCTACGCGCTGACGAGTTTGCCGGGCCCTGCGGCCCCGAACGGGGAGCGCCGTATCGGCGCCGTAGCGGTTTGCGCGTAAAATAAACCACAGATCAACAACAACAGTCACGGCCCGCTGGCCAGGTACAGAAGAATGAAGATCGCAATCATTGGCGCAGGCGCCATCGGCGGTTATGTCGGCGCGAAACTTGCCTTGGCCGGCGAAGACGTCACCTGCATGGTGCGCGGCGCGAATCTGCAGGCGATTCGCAGCCACGGCATAAAACTCATCATGAGCGACGGCAGCGTACAAGTCGCCTCGAACGTGAAGGCAACCGACGACTACGCCGCTGCGGGCCCGCAGGACCTGGTGATCCTGGCGGTGAAAGCGCACCAGGTGGAGGCTGTGGCGAACGATGTACCCAAGCTCTTTGGCGCCGATACCGTCGTGGTGACGATGCAGAATGGCATTCCATATTGGTATTTCCACCAGCACGGCGGCGAACTGGCTGGCAGCTTGGTGCGCAGCGTGGATCCGAGTGGACTCATCGGCCGGAGGATACCTGCCGAGCGGGTCATTGGCTGCGTGGTCTATCCGGCGGCCGAGCTGATCGCGCCGGGCGTCATCAAACATATCGAAGGCGAACGTTTACCGCTGGGGGATCTCGACGGCTCGAACAGCGCCCGGGTGACGCGGATATCGGAATGTTTCATTCGCGCGGGGTTCAAAGCGCCGGTGCTCGATGACATTCGCGCCGAGATCTGGCTCAAGGCCTGGGGCAATCTGACCTTCAATCCGATCAGTGCGCTCACGCGTTCCACGCTGGTCGATATTTGCCAGTTTCCGCCCACGCGTCAGCTCGCGGCGGCGATGATGACCGAGGCGCAGACGGTGGCCAACAAACTCGGGATCACCTTTCGCGTCGGATTGGAAAAGCGGATCGCCGGCGCTGAAAAAGTCGGCAAGCATAAGACTTCGATGCTCCAGGATGTGGAGGCCGGCCGGCCGCCGGAACTCGAGGCTCTGGTGGGGTCAGTGGTCGAGCTGGGCCGCCTAACGCACACGCCGACACCCCACATCGACGCGGTGTACGCGCTTACCGATCTGCTGGGGCGGACGATTGCAGCCAATCGCGCCGGAGCTTAGCCAAATGACCCGATGGGCACGTTTCAAGGCTGCGAACGGTCGTGTCGGCTTCGGCGTGCTCGACGTCGAGGGAATCATGGAATACCAAGGCAACATGTTCGAGCGACCGACGCCCACCGGCGCCACCGTCCCGAATGGCGCATTCACGTTGCTCAGCCCGTGCACGCCTTCAAAGATAATCGCGCTGTGGAATAACTTTCACGCGCTGGGCGCCAAGCTCGGCAAGCAGGCGCCCTCGCATCCGCTGTATCTGATCAAGCCGGCAAGTTCAGTCGCCGGACCGGGTGAGGCGGTAAAACGGCCGCTGGCGTACAAGGGCAAGATCGCCTACGAGGGCGAGCTCGGCATCGTGATCGGACGGCGCTGCAAGGATGTTCCGGCGAGCGGCACCAGCGATTATGTTCATGGATACACCTGCGTTAACGACGTCACCGCAGGCGAGGTGCTCAATGAGAACCCCGACTTCGCGCAGTGGTGCAGATCCAAGAGCTACGACACCTTCGGCTGCCTCGGTCCCGTCATCGCATCCGACTTCGACTGGTCGTGCGCAAGAGTCATCACCAAGCTCGATGGAGTCGAGCGTCAGAACTACCCGCTGTCCGATATGATGTTCTCGCCGCTGGAGCTGGTAAGCCGGATATCGCACGACATGTCGCTGTTGCCGGGCGATGTGATCGCCTGTGGCACGTCGCTGGGCATCGGATCGATCAAGGATGGCTCGACCGTCGAGGTTACGATTGACGGCATAGGCTCGTTGGTAAATGCGCTGGAAGCGAACCCTGGTGAAGTTACCAATTCGCTTTGATATTGATCATGGCTAGAACGTGAACATGCCGAAGTTCAATGCCAATCTGACGATGCTGTTCCGCGAAGTCGATTTCCTGGATCGTTTCAAGGCGGCGAAAGACGCCGGCTTCAGAGGTGTCGAATACCTGTTCCCTTACGCGCATCGCAAGGAGGATCTGGTCGAGCGCCTGCAGGCCAATGGGCTTACACAGGTACTGCACAATCTCCCCGCCGGCGACTGGGCCAAGGGTGAGCGCGGCATCGCCTGCGTGCCCGGTCGCGCCGGCGAATTTCAGGAGGGCGTCGGCCAGGCGATCGAATACGCGCAGGCCCTGCAATGCACACAGCTCAACTGCCTCGTCGGCATCACGCCGAAGAATATCAATCCGGTGCAGCTCCGCGACACGTTGGTCCGCAATTTGCAGTATGCCGCGGCTCAGCTCAAGGCGGCCGGCATCCGGCTGTTGCTGGAGCCGTGCAACACGCGCGACATTCCGGGGTTCTTTCTCAACCGCTCGCAGCAGGCGCTCGAGATCATCGATGCAGTCGGCTCGGACAATCTGTTTCTGCAATACGACATTTATCACATGCAGGTAATGGAGGGAAACCTGGCACCGACGATCCAGCGTAATCTGGATCGGATCCGCCATCTGCAGCTCGCGGACAATCCCGGCCGTAACGAGCCGGGCACAGGTGAGATCAACTACCCATTCCTGTTCGGATTCATCGACAAGCTCGGCTATTCAGGTTGGATCGGTTGCGAATACAAACCGGCCAAGAGTACCGCGGAAGGCTTGGACTGGATCAGGCCCTACCTCTGACGCTTCGATCGCACGCATTCAATTCAATTCCGACGCAAGGTACGAAGCATGAGCAAGGTCGGTTTCGTCGGATTGGGCATCATGGGTGCGCCGATGGCGGGGCACCTGCGCACGGCCGGCCACGAGCTGTACGCCTATGACAACAAGCCGGTACCGCAAGCGCTGCTCGCGCAGGGAGCGGTTCAATGCGCGTCAAGCAAAGCCGTAGCCGAGCACGCAGAGATCATCATCACCATGGTGCCCGACACACCGCACGTGGCGGCGGCTCTGTTCGGCGCCAGTGGCGTCGCCGAAGGCCTGTCGCCCGGAAAGATCGTCGTGGACATGAGTTCCATCTCCCCGGTCGATACCAAGGAATTTGCAAAAAAGATCAATGCTCTGGGTTGCCAGTATCTCGACGCGCCGGTGTCGGGCGGCGAAGTCGGCGCCAAGGCAGCGAGCCTGACGATCATGGTTGGTGGCTCCGAAAGCGGGTTCAGCAAGGTCAAGCCGCTGTTCGAGCTCATGGGCAAGAACATCACGCTCGTGGGCGGCAACGGCGACGGTCAGACCTGCAAGGTCGCGAATCAGATCATCGTCGCCCTGACCATCGAGGCGGTCGGCGAAGCGCTGTTGTTCGCCTCTAAGATGGGTGCCGACGCTGCCAAGGTGCGCCAGGCGCTCATGGGTGGCTTCGCGTCCTCGCGCATTCTGGAAGTGCATGGGGAGCGAATGATCAAGCGTAGCTTCGATCCGGGGTTCCGGATCGAATTGCACCAGAAGGATTTGAACCTGGCGCTGACAGCCGCGCGCCAGGTTGGATTTTCTCTACCCAACACCGCCACTGCTCAGGAGCTGTTCAATGCCTGCGCGGCGCGCGGCGGCAAGGGCTGGGACCATTCGGCCATGGTGCGCGTGCTCGAGTTGCTGGCGAACCATGAGATCGGGGCCAAGTCGGTCTAAGTATCGATACGCCGAAAATGCCCATTATCGTAAACGGGCTGGCCGAGCCGCGCACGCTGTTACGGCGATTGTTCGATGCTGCCATCGAGGCGGCGCAACCGGCGCTATGCGTCCCGCGACACCTGCCGCGTCCGCCGAGCGGCCGGCTGGTGGTGATCGGCGCCGGCAAGGCATCGGCGGCGATGGCACGGGCGGTCGAAGACAATTGGCGCGGTGAGTTGTCCGGTCTCGTGGTTACGCGCTACGGTTACAAGGTGCCTTGCCAGCGCATCGAGATTGTCGAGGCAGCGCATCCGGTGCCCGACGCTGCAGGGCTCGCCGCCTCGGAACGGATCCTGAAAGCGGTGCAGGATCTGCTTCCTGAGGATCTGGTGCTATGCCTGATATCCGGGGGCGGCTCCTCGCTGTTGGTGCGCCCACTGCCTGGTCTGACTCTGGAGGACAAGCAGGCGGTCAATCGCGCGCTGCTGAAGTCGGGCGCCACGATCCGGGAGATGAATTGCGTACGTCGGCATCTTTCGGCAGTCAAAGGCGGGCGGCTTGGGGCGGCGTGTCACCCGGCAAAGGTGATCACTCTATTGATCTCCGACGTACCCGGTGACAATCCGGTCGATATTGCCTCGGGCCCGACCATCGCCGACCCGACCACATGCGCGGATGCACTGGCGATACTCAAGCGCTACGCCGTCGACGTGGCGCCGAATGTGCTCGAGCTCCTCGAAAGCGGTCGCGGCGAGACCTTGAAGCCCGGCGATCCTCGGCTCGCGGGGTCCGAGACGCGGATGATTGCCACGCCGCAGATGGCGCTCGAGGCCGCCGCTGAAGTGGCACGCCAGGCGGGCGTTGCGGCGATGATCCTCGGCGACAGCATCGAGGGCGAGGCACGCGATGTCGGCAAGGTCATGGCGGGCATCGCGCGCCAGGTCGGCGCGCATGGCCAACCTTGCGCGGCTCCTTGCGTGCTGCTCTCGGGCGGTGAGACCACGGTGACTGTGCGCGGTGACGGTCGCGGTGGCCGCAACGTCGAATTCCTGCTGGCACTGGGCATCGCGCTCGAGGGCCACGCAGGCGTCTATGCCATTGCCGGCGACACCGATGGCGTCGACGGTACCGAGGAAGTCGCAGGCGCGTATCTGGCCCCCGACAGCCTGGCGCGCGCCTTAGGCCAGGGTGTCAACGCCAGGAGCAGCCTGGCCAATAACGACGGCCATGGCTTTTTCGAAGCAATCGGAGATGCGGTCGTGACCGGCCCGACGTTGACCAACGTGAACGATTTCAGGGCGATTTTGATCACGGCAGCCGCCGCTCCCGGGCCCGCGAGCTCATAGAAGCAGCGCTTCCGCACGCATTGTATTGCCCATGATGCCGAGGGTTGAATCATCATCGTAAACGAGTGGCGAGCCTCGCGTGTCATCATATGCAGCATCCGTGATGATTACCCGTCACCTGCAATATCTGACCGCCTTAGCCAGAGAGCGTCATTTCGCGCGCGCGGCGGCCGCTTGCAACGTATCCCAACCCACGCTATCCGCCGGCATCAAGCAGCTCGAAGAGAGTCTCGGCGTTCTGTTGGTCGAGCGCGGCCAACGCTACGTCGGACTGACGCCGGAGGGGGAGCGCGCCTTGGCTATGGCGCAGCGCGTGCTCGCCGACTACAAGGGGCTGATGCAGGAATTGAGCGAGATGCGGGAGGGCCTGGTCGGCCAACTGCGGATTGGCGCCATTCCGGTGACACTGCCGATTGTTTCACTGCTCACGACGCCGTTTATCGAGCGGCATGGCCGCACGACCATTATCGTCAGATCGCAGACTTCCATCGACATTCAACGAGGGTTGGACGATTTTAGCCTCGACGTCGGCTTGACGTACCTCGACAACGAGCCTCTTTCCCGCGTGCAGACGCTGCCGCTTTATCTGGAACGATATGTGCTGCTGGCGCACCGGGACTCGGCGCTTGGCGGGAGTGACCGCGTCAGCTGGGCGCAGGCCGCCAGTCAGCCGATGTGCCTGTTGACTCCGGACATGCAGAACCGGCGGATTCTGGACATGCACTTTCATGAGGCGGCTGCGGAAGTCCACACCGTCGTCGAAACCAATTCGCTGATTACCCTGTGGTCACACGTCAGATTCGGCGCTCTTTCCGCCGTTGTGCCGGAAAGCTTCCTGTTGTTGCTCGGAGAACTTGACGGCCTGGTGGCCATCCCCCTCACCGAGCCCAATGCCGCACATTTGATCGGCATCGTGGCATCGGACCGCGAGCCTTTGGCGTCGGTGGCGAAGGCGCTGCTGCATTTGGCGCGAACCCTCGACCTCCAAGCGACGATCGGGAAAAAAATACAAGCTGCTCTTTCGGCCCGCTAGCGCGGCAGTACGCCGCCGCTTGATCGGAGGTGTCTATCACCCGATATGTAACTTTGATTTGATGAGATGGCCATGTTGTTTGAGACTCCGTCATCTGGCCGAAATGGCGACACGGCGGTCGGCTTCGGCCGTTCGCCGTTGAACCGGCGTCAAAGGAGAATTTCATGGCAAAAATACTTTGCGTGCTGTACGACGACCCCGTCACAGGCTACCCGAAGTCCTATGCGCGCGACGCGATACCGAAGATCGATCGCTATCCGGGTGGGCAAACCGCGCCGACGCCAAAAGCAATCGATTTCAAACCCGGTGAACTGCTCGGAAGCGTCACCGGCGCGCTCGGACTACGCAAGTTCCTGGCGGACGGCGGGCACAAGTTGATCGTCACGTCCGACAAGGAAGGCCCAAGATCGGTATTCGACCAGGAATTGCCCGATGCGGACATCGTGATCTCGCAGCCGTTCTGGCCGGCCTATCTCACGGCGGATCGTATCGCGAGGGCCAAAAAACTGAAATTGGCGATCACAGCCGGCATCGGCTCCGATCACGTCGACCTTCAGGCGGCGATCGAGCACGGTATCACCGTCGCCGAAGTCACTTATAGCAACAGCATCAGCGTCTCCGAGCACGTGGTGATGATGATCCTGGGGCTGGTCCGAAACTACATCCCGTGCTATCAATGGGTGATCAAGGACGGCTGGAACATCGCCGATTGCGTAGAGCGCTCCTACGATCTGGAAGGCATGCACGTGGGCACGGTGGCTGCTGGCCGCATCGGCCTGGCGGTGCTGCGCCGTCTCAAGCCGTTCGATGTGAAACTGCACTACACCGACCGCCACCGGCTGGCGCCGACGGTAGAGAAGGAGCTCGGCCTGACCTGGCACGCCGATGTCGAATCGATGGTCAAGGTCTGCGATGTGGTGACCATCAACGCGCCGCTGCATCCGGAGACCGAGCATCTGTTCAACGACAAGCTCATCGGCAAGATGAAGCGTGGCGCCTACCTGATAAATACCGCGCGCGCAAAGATATGCGATCGGGATGCGATCGTCCGAGCGCTGGAAAGCGGGCAACTGGCGGGCTATGCCGGCGATGTGTGGTTTCCGCAGCCGGCCCCGAAAGACCATCCATGGAGGACCATGCCGCATCACGGCATGACACCGCACGTTTCGGGGACCTCGTTGTCCGCACAGGCACGCTACGCGGCGGGTACGCGGGAAATCCTTGAATGCTGGTTTGAGGGCCGGCCGATCCGCGAAGAATATCTGATCGTGGACGGCGGGCACCTTGCTGGGGCGGGAGCCCATTCCTACAGCGTAGGCAAAGCCGCACACACCTGAGGACTGCACTCCGGGCTGGTGATCGGCCTCCACGGACCGCTAGAATGCGCGAGGCATCGGCGATGCCGCCGACCTTGCGGCTGGATCCGTCGAAACAAAAGATTGTCGCCATTCATTCGGGAGTGCTGATCCTGGCGAAGCTGAGGTCATGACAGCGGGAGCCTCATGGGCGCAAGGCAGGGTCGCCTTCATCACTGGTGCCACGTCCGGCATTGGCCGCGCTCTGGCGATTGGCCTGCTCGATGCGGGTGCCCACGTTCTTGCGACCGGCCGGCGGTCGGAGCGTCTAAGGCAGCTTGAAGACGAAGCCAAATCAGACCGACTGCTCACCCGCGTCCTTGACGTCCAATCAATGCCGTCGCTGCAGGCCTGTCTCGACGGCCTCCCCAAGACCTTCGCCGCTATCGACATCCTGGTCAACAACGCCGGGCTGGCGCTGGGACTGAGTAAAGCCCACGAAGCAATCCTCGAGGACTGGGAAACCATGATCGAGACCAATGTCCTCGGTCTGACACGCGTAACCAGGGCGGTCCTGCCCGGCATGGTCGAGCGCAATCGCGGCGACATCGTCAATATGTCGTCGGTGGCGGCGACCTATCCGTATCCGGGCGGAAATGTGTATGGCGCAACCAAGGCCTATGTTCGGCAGTTCTCCTTAAATCTACGTGCCGACCTGCTGGGCACGGCGATACGCGTGACCTCTGTCGAACTTGGTTTGTGCGAAACAGAGTTTTCGCTGGTGCGATTCAAGGGTGACGCCGCGGCCGCTCGCGCGCCCTATGCAGGCATGCGCCCACTGGCTGCGCCGGATGTGGTGGAGGTGATCGAGTCAATTTTGCGGTTACCTTCGCATGTGAACGTCAATGCGATCGAGGTCATGCCGGTTCAACAGTCGTTCGGGCCGCTCGCGGTGGACCGCTCTTCCCGAGATCAGTGACGTGTAAGCTCGACCACCAGCGCGATCGCTACGCCCACTGCAGCGATCGCGAAGCAGAGCACCGCAGCCGCTGCGCAGTCTTTCACGATGCGGATTTCCGGATGCAGCTCGGGATGCAGGCGATCCGCCAGCCGCTCAATCGCCGTATTGAACAGTTCAGCGGCGAGAACCGCGGCGCTGGAGATGATCACCAAGGCCCACCAGAGCGGCGCCGGCCGCAGGATCAGCAACACCAGCATCACCAGCAGCAGTGCCATCGCCTGCGTCCTGAGGCTCCGCTCGGTGCGCAAGCCATGGGCAATGCCGGCAAGGGCAAAACGCAGACGTGTGGACAACGATTGATTCTTGTGGGTTTCCATCATGCGGGAACTCATCGGCGTGCGCGCTGAGCGATGATAGCATCTGGCATGCGCCGGCATTCGCTGGGTACGTGCCGACATCCGGGTCGCTCGATGAAGCTTGTGGATGCCCTGCGACTTGTCGTACTTTACACTGCAAAGCAGCTGGGTGCGCCGTATGCGGGATCTGAATCGCGCTTTGACCGATATCAGTGTGATTCGTGGGCAATTGGCTCGCGACACCGAATTTCGCGGCTATGGTCCGGCGACACTGGCCGCGACAGGAGTCCTGGCGCTGGTAGTCGCCGGGGCTCAGGCATTATGGCTGAAGGACCCCGCAGCCCATGTGCACCTATACGTGTCGCTGTGGGTGGTCACGGCGGCCGCCTCACTTGTAGTCATCGGTATGGAGACGATCCAACGTTCGCGACGCGCCCACGGCGCTCTGGCAGTACCGATGCTGCAGTCGGCCGTTGAGCAATTCCTGCCCGCCATCGTTGCCGGAGGACTGCTCACGGTGGTGCTGCTGCAGGTCGCCCCGCAGATTCTATGGATGCTGCCGGGACTATGGCAGATCGTATTCAGCCTGGGCGTCTTTGCCTCCTGTCGCTTTCTGCCGCGACCGATGTTTTTAGCCGGTGTCTGGTACCTGGCCTGTGGACTCGGCTGCCTGGCGCTCGTACCGTCCGAGCAAAGATTTTCACCCTGGGTCATGGGCGTCCCATACGGCGTGGGTCAACTGCTGGTGGCCCGTATTCTGCAGCGCAACTGCCTGGAAAATGATGACGATGAGCAACTCTAAAAAGGAGGATGGACGTGCATCGCAGTATGCGTATGCGGGTCTGGATCGCGTGATCCATGAACGGGCGCGGCTGAGCGTGCTGACCTCATTGGCCGCACACCCGAGGGGCCTCCGATTTGGCGACCTCAAGCAATTGTGTGGGCTGACCGATGGCAATTTGAGCCGGCACGTGCAGGTATTGCAGACGGCGAGGTTCGTCGAGGTTTCCAAGAGCTTCGAGCACAATCGTCCGCAGACTTTTTGCCGGCTCACCGCCGAAGGACGCAAGCGATATGTCGAGTACCTCGCGGTACTGGAACAGGTGGTGCGCGACGCGATGGCGGCAGTCAAACCGCGGCCTGTGCGCCGGTCCGCGAGGGGCGCGCCAAGTGCCTGAAGGCGATTATGTGTGCGCCTTAACGCTGTAGTACAAAGTACATTGTATCGTAGACTAAAAGAGAAAACTCCGTGTGCCGGCTCTGAATTCGTCGCCCACGAATCGATTGTCAGTGGCTGTGATTCTGGCGCTATTGGGTGTCGGCGTCGTGCGCACCGCCCAGGCTGGCAGCGGCCTCTTGGGGCTGGATCACCCGGTAACCTACGACGACGCGGGCATCTGGAAGCGCAGCAACCAGTTGTTGCTGATCGACTCCATGCTGGTGGGCGAAGTCGGACTCGGGCTATGGGAGGGTGGCGAGAGCCGATTTGGCCGCACGATCTGGCAGTCCATAGACGCAAGCGCGATCGGGGGTGCCGCCTCTGAGATACTCAAATACGCCTTCTCGCGCGAGCGCCCAAGCCAAACCAATGATCCCAACCGGTGGTTCAAGGGCCATGGGGCGCAGAGCTTTCCAAGCGGGGGAGGTGACCGTCACCAGCTCGATCGTGACGCCTCTCGTATTAGAGTACCGAGCGGACGATCCCGGCGTCTACGCGTTGAAGGCGCTGCCCATCTATGACGCCATCGCGCGCGTTAAGGTGCATGGGCATTGGCAATCCGACGTCATCGCCGGTTATGCAATCGATAGCGCCGCAGGGGAAGTCTGTCCGATCTGGCCAGATCACCCGATGACGGCGCACCGGGGTGTGGCGGACCCCGCAGCGGTCGAGGGGAGCGACGCGGCGAAGGCGAGGGCTTTTCGCGAAGCATTCGAGACGCTGCAAGCACGGATCAAAGCGTTTGTGAGGCTGCCGATTGAGCAGCTCGGGCCAGCGGAACTCAAAGCGCAGCTTGCAGAAATCGGCAAGCTGCGTTCCAGCGAAGCGGCCTGAAGCCGTGTTGCGGCGGTTGACGGCCGAGGCTTTGGGATCGACGTTGTTTGCTGCCGCCCTGGTGGGTTCCGGTGTCATGGCCGAACGGCTCGCCGGCGGCAATGCCGCCGTCGCATTGCTGGCTAACACGGGCGCCACGGTGGCGGTGCTGGCTGCATTGATCGCATTGCTAGGACCCGTGAGCGGCGCGCACTTCAATCCAGCAGTATCTCTAGTGATGGTGTTGCAGCGGCGGATGGCGTGGTCGGAGGCTGCGGCCTACGCGGCCGCGCAAGTCGTCGGCTGCTGCGCCGGCGCCGTACTCGCGCATGCCATGTTTGAACTTCCACTGCTTCAGTCATCGACGCACATCCGGGCGGGCGGGGCGCGGTGGCTCGCTGAATTTGTCGCGACACTTGGCCTCTTGCTGGTGGTGCTGGGACACCGCCGAGCCCAGGATGCGCCGTGGATGGTTGCTGCGTGGATTGGCGCGGCATATTGGTTCACCGCGTCCACTTCGTTTGCCAACCCGGCGATCACCATTACCCGCTCATTGACGAATGCATTCTCCGGGATTAGACCAAGCGATGCGCCCGGATTTATCATTGCGCAGCTGATCGGTGCGGTGACCGCGCTAGCGCTGTCAAGGCTGCTGTTTTTTTCGGCCTCCTCGTTCAGCGGCCGGATGAACACCGAAGGCCGCGACGCTGGTAGCTCGTGAACACGAGTCTAAGCTTCGACGCGAGACAGTGCCGCACCATTCCGGGGTTCGACAGGCTAAGGCTCGTGATCGGTGTAGCTTGCCCCCATCGGACGCGACCTAGGGGTTTTCCGGTCTTGCACCATCTGCCGGCTTGTTATTCGATAGCCCATTGCGTACTCGAACGGATCGCAACAATGCCCTGGACCACGGACAGATTTCCACCGGCCATGCAGCCGCTCCCGGCCGCGGCACGCGAAAAGGCGATTGAAATTGCGAACGCTTTGCTGGCTGAAGGCTACGACGATGGCCTGGGCGATCCGCATCGCGATCGCCCAGGCCAAGCGATGCGCATTGCACCGGCGGGGCAGCCCAGTGCTAGATCCATGAAACATACCCGGATCGTTGCTGCGGCAATCCTGATCACGGGGGTGGCCACGTCCATTCCCGCGCACGCGGTGGACAGCGCGGCAGGGCAGAAGACATTCGAGAGCACCTGCAATGTCGCGGCGTACACCTCCAGCAGCGAGCCGAAATAATTTGCGCCCGCGAATCCAGTTGCGACGCCGAACCGCATCGATCCCAGCATTCGGCACAGGGCCCGATCCAGCCGACCCGGGAGGGATATCGTGATGAAGCGCTCCATCCGTTTTGGCCTGAACGGTCGAGATATCACACTCAACACCGACGTCGAGCGCACTCTGCTATGGGTGTTGCGCACCGACTTAGCGCTCACCGGCACGAAGTACGGCTGCGGTCAAGGGTTCTGCGGCGCCTGCACGGTGATTGTCGAAGGCAAAGCAGTGCGCTCTTGCCTGACTTCGCTCAAGGACATTGCGGGCAAAGACGTGCTCACCATCGAGGGCCTCGCCCGTAACGGCGAAATGCACCCCTTGCAGCAAGCATTTATCGACCACGGTGCGTTTCAGTGCGGTTATTGCACTTCTGGAATGTTGCTTCGCGCTGCGGCGTTTCTGCGCAACACGCCAAAGCCGTCGCGCGACGCGATCGTCTCCCACATGGAAAGCAACCTGTGCCGCTGCGGAGCTCATCAAAGGATCGCTGCCGCAATTGAATCTGCGTCCCTCCGCATGAGAGGGCTGTCGTGAGCCCTTCTCATGGAATGAGCCGCCGCGGGTTTTTGCATTTGGTTGGCGGCGGCATCGTCGTCTTCGTGGGCCTCGCCCCAGGGGCGGGGCTCTCTCAGGACGCCAGTCGTGTCTACCCAGAGGACTTCAACGCCTACCTCGTGATCGGTAAGAACGGCCGAGTCACCGTGTTTTCAGGCAAAATCGAGATGGGTCAAGGAGTATTGACTTCGCAGGCGCAGATGGTCGCCGAGGAGTTGGACGTTGCGCTTGCGTCGATCGACATGGTGCTGGGCGATACCGACAAATGCCCCGCGGATATGGGGACATTCGGCTCTTTGACCACTCGCATGTTCGGGCCGGCGCTGCGCGCGGCGGCCGCCCAGGCGCGCGCCGAACTCATGGCTCTGGCTGCCCAGAAGCTGGGAGTGCCACCGGATCGCCTGTCGGTCAAGGACGGCATCGTGTCCGTCACCGGAGACCCGACGCGCCGCGTGAGCTATGGCGAACTGTCCGCGGGCGCGAGCATTGCGCGAACGGTGCAGACCAAGGCATTTTTGCGTAGTGCCTCCGAATTCCAAGTGATGGGCGATTCGCCCAAGCGACTCGATGGGCTCGAGAAAGTCACCGGAGCGTCGATATACGCGGCCGACATCCGAGTCCGAGGCATGCTCTACGCGCGGATCCTGCGCCCACCGGCGCATGGCGCGACATTATTGCGGCTCGACACCTCCGGGGCCGAACATCTACCCGGCGTCACGCTGGTCAATCGGGACGGCTTGATTGCCGTGTTGCATGCCGACCCCGAAGCCGCCGAGCAAGCTTTGGCGCGAATCAGCGCACAATGGCAAACGCCCGAGGCGACGGTAGACCCGGAAAGCATCTATGACCGCCTGGTATCCCAGGCCGATCCGTTGAAGACACTCACGCATCGCGGTGATGTGGCGGCGGCGCGGGCGAGTGCCGCGCGGGTGTTCGAGGCTACTTACCAAAAAGGGTATGTTGCGCACGCGGCACTCGAGCCGCACGCGGCCGTGGCCGAGATCAAGGAGGGTAGGGCTACGGTCTGGGCGTCGACGCAAACGCCATTTCCCACACGCGATCGAATCGCCAAGACACTCGGGCTGGACCCGAAGTACGTCCGGGTGATCGCCCCGTTTCTCGGCGGCGGGTTCGGCGGCAAGAGTGCGGATGGACAAGCGCTCGAAGCGGCGCGGCTTGCACAGATCACCGGAAAGGTCGTGCAGGTGGCTTGGACTCGCGCAGAAGAATTCTTCAACGATACCTTTGATCCCGCCTCCGTCGTGAAGGTCGTATCGGGGATCGAAGCAGATGGAAGAATCTCCCTGTGGGACTATGTAGTGTACTCTGCCGGCGAGCGCGGAGCGCTGGCTTGCTACGACATTCCGAACGCCCGGTTTCGATCGACCGGAAGTGGTTCTTACGGTGCCACCGTTTCACAACCAACCCTTCATCCGTTTGCCGTGGGGCCGTGGAGGGGGCCGGGCGCCAACATGAATGCCTTTGCCATCGAATCGCAAATCGACATGATGGCGTCGGCGGCCGGAGACGATCCGCTCGCATTCCGACTTCGCCACCTGACCGATACCCGGATGCGACGAGTCCTGCAGGCGGCGGCCGATGCCTTTGGTTGGCAAGCGGCCGTGCCACCGAGCCGAAGGGGCTTCGGTCTGGCATGCAACATCGACGCCGGCACCTATGTCGCGACGATGGCTGAGGTCGAAGTCAATCACGCCAACGGCCAAGTCAAGGTGGTCCGCATGGTGTGCGCGCAGGACATGGGAATCGTCGTGAATCCCGAGGGCGCGAAGATGCAAATTGAAGGTGGGATTACCATGGGTCTCGGATACACATTAGCCGAGGAGCTTCGTTTCCTCGGCGGCGACATCCTTGATCAAAATTTCGGGACCTATGAGATCCCGCGTTTCTCCTGGGTCCCCCGAATCGAGGTCGTGCTCGTCAAGAATGACGATCTGGCGCCGCAGGGCGGGGGAGAACCGCCGATCACCACGACCGGCGCGGTGATCGCGAACGCGATTTTTGACGCGACCGGGGCGCGCATGTTCAGGTTGCCGATGACTGCCGATCGCGTTAATCAGGCGATCACCAGGCTAAGCGCAGGCTGAACGGAAATATGAAAGTGAACGCAATACAGCCGCTGAATTGCATTTGGGTCGATGAGTGCCGCCAATCAGGATGGATTCCGCATCAGCCTGTGGAGTCGCCGACCTTCCAACCATTGCCAGGACATCAGCGACGGCAGGCCCCATAGCACTTCGCGCATGCGCTTGGCCATGGAGACGGCCAAGGCCAATTCGCCGCTGATGCCCAGCACGTGCCCGAATAGGACTAAGCCGGCTTCTTGCACACCGAGACCGGCTGGTATGATGAAGGCCAAATGGCGCATCGCCTGAGTCATGCTCTCGAGTGCGAGGGCGGCGCTGGCACCCACCGGGTGACCAAAGAGGCGCAAGGCGAACCAGATTTCGAAGGACCCCGAGATAAACGCCACGAACTGCAAGGTGCCAGCGAGCAGTAAAGTCCACCCTCTACGCAGGCAGGCGCGCAGTTCGTGATCGAGTGACGCCGCTCCTTCAGCCATAACGCTTGCGCCCACCAACGGACGCAAAAGGCTTTCCAGGCGCTCGAAAAGCGACCCGTAGCGCAGTAGCAGCGCAGTCACCGCCGGTATCGGCAGGCTAAGCAGGAACGTGAGGAGCAAACGACGGTATTCGTGGCCCGTAGCACTGAGGTGGATCAGCAGGAGCAGACCCATGGCAGTAAACAAGTACACCACGATCAGCGTCAATAGAATTTCCACGATGACGCTGGCACTTACGGGTGCCGCCGCGAGTCCACGCCAGCGCAATAGACGCACCCCGGCCAGACTGCCACCCACACTGGCCACTGGCAGCAGGCGGTCGATCGCGTCGCGCACAGTAGTGACCCATAGCAGATAGCCGAGCCCGGCGCGCGGCTCTGGATCGTAAGGACGAAGGAGATTGCGCCAGCCGATGGCGTAGAGGAGAAAGAACAGTGTGCGATAGGGTATCAACCAAAGCAGCCTCCAGCCGGCCAATCCCAATGTCTGGAGCATTGCAGCGAAGTCTGCTCGAATGACGAGAGTAGTCAGCAAAGCCAGACCCAGCAGAGCGCCGATGTATGCTGCGATTCTCAGGCCTCGCCCTCGCTGATGGATCTAGCTGAACACGAAAAGTAGGGGATGACCCGGCGCTCAGGACAGTCTGCGCATGATGCCGTTGGCATCGACTTCAAACTCGCTACCCCGCCACGTGACGCGAGAGCTGAAAAAGCTTCGGCACCAGACCCACCAGATCAACAGATCCCGCGCAGGCAGGAGCCAAAGATCCGAGAGCAGAGGTCGATCACCGCGCAACCGATGCACAAAATGCACCAGCAGCCGCGCAATGACCGTGGTCCCGAACAGCGCCCATGCAGTCGTCGAAAGTGACGGTTCTACGCCAGCGAGCATGATGCCAAGGATCGCCAGAGGCAAGCTGAAGCTCAAGAAAATCATGCGAAAGCTGCGCGGTCGCAGCACGCGTATCGTGCGCATCCACCGTACTTCATGGCGAGTAAGCGAGTCCAGGTTTGGCTCATGGTGCTCCGCCTTGAGCACATAGGGCGACAACACGATCCGTAGTCCCGATCCGCGCACCATTTCGCCCAATCGATGGTCTTCGGCAAGATGGTTCGCCATCGTCTGCAGACCGCCGATCGATTGCAGCGTATCGCGCCGCAGGCACAAGGTTTGGCCGGAGGCATAGCCCTGGTAACCGAAAAGCCATGCCACCAGTACCGACGGCATATACCATTCGTTAATGTACATCGCGCCGAGACGCGAACAGATATGCTGGGTCGGCACGCCGCGGTATAAGCAGGTGACCAGGCCCACGTTGTGATCGAGCAACGGCGCCGTCACGGTGCTCAGATAGTCGGGTCCGACGCAAGCATCGCTGTCCGCCATCGCCAGCACATCGTGGCGCGCCCGCGCGATCATGTTGATCAAGTTACTGATCTTGCAGTTACTACCATGCTGCTGTGGATTGACCACGACGTCGATCGGTAGCGACGGGAATTCCACCAGCAGTCGCTCCACCACCGAGAGTGCAGGATCAGCCAGATCGCGCACGCCAAACACGATCTGAAACTCCGGGTAGTCCTGCTTACAGAACGAGCGCAGGTTTTCGTACAAGCCTGGTTCCGCGCCACACAAGGGCTTGAGCACCGTCACCGGTGGCAGCTGTCGCGAATTGGTTGGCGCCCGACGTATTTGCCAGACGACTACGGCTACGAGAGCCAGAACGGCGTAGCTGGCCGCTAAGCCTAAGCTAGCGAAGCCAATGATCGCGATGAGCGGATTAATCAACGGCATCGGCGCCTCGGCGGTCGATCTCTCCCTCAGGCCTGGTGCGCGCGCAGGAAGCGGAAGAACTCGACGCCTTCGCGCAGACGCCGCTTCATCATCTCCCAGCTTGCCAGCATTTCCTTGACGATCTCCCAGATCTTCCTGGGCCGGAAGTAGAAGCGTTTATAGAACACTTCCATGCTGTGGAAGATTTCTTTCTTCGATAGGTGTGGATAGCTGATTGCGGCCAGCTGCACGCCCTTGTCGTTGACCAGGTTGACGGCACCGTTCTGCTGCAGCCAGCCGTTATCGAGTGCCTGCTGGTACAGCCTCGTGCCGGGGTACGGCGCGGCCAGCGACACCTGAATCGTGTGTGGATTGATCTCCTTGGCGAAGTTGATGGTCTTCGCGATCGTCTCCGAGGTCTCGCCCGGTAGCCCGAGAATGAACGTGCCATGGATCAGGATGCCGAGCTTGCGGCAGTCATCGGTGAAGCGCCGGGCGATGTCGGTGCGCAGTCCTTTCTTGATGTTGTGCAGGATCTGGTCGTCACCCGATTCGTAGCCGACCAGCAGCAGGCGCAGGCCGTTGTCCTTCATCACCTTCAAGGTGTTGTAGGGGACATTGGCCTTGGCGTTGCAGCTCCAGATCATGCCCAGTGCGCCCATGCCGTGCGCGATGGCTTCGACACGCGGCAGGTTCGAGGATTCGGTGAACGTATCGTCATCGAACATGACCTCCTTCACCTCCGGCATGTTCTCCTTGATCCACTTCACCTCGGCGATGACGTTCTCAGCCGAGCGCACGCGGTAGCGGTGGCCCCCGACGGTCTGTGGCCACAGGCAGAAAGTGCACTTCGAGCGGCAGCCGCGGCCCGTGTAGAAGCTGACGTACGGATGCTTCAGATAGCCGATGAAGTAGTTCTCGATCTTCAGATCGCGCCGGTAGACCGGTGTGACGAACGGCAATTCATCCATGTTCTCGATTATCGCGCGCGGAAGGTTGTGCACGATGCGGCCGTCGTCGCCGCGGTAAGAGAGCCCTTTGATGTCCTTGAGCGGCAGGCCTTCGGCGACTTCCTTGCAGGTGTAGTCGAATTCCTCGCGGCAGACGAAATCCACCGCATCGGTGGCCCTCAGCGAGCCTTCCGGGTCGACCATGGTCTTGGCACCGACCATGCCGATCATGATGTTCGGATTGTCCTGCTTCAGTAGCTCGGCGAACTTGGCATCGGTTGGAAACGACGGGGCGCTGGTATGCATGATGACCAGGTCGTAGCCACGCGCGATGTCGCGGCTTTGTTCGACGGTCAACTGGTCAGCCGGGGCATCGAGCAACCGGGAGTTCGACACCAGCGCGGCTGGCTGCGCCAGCCAGGTCGGGAACCAGAACGATTTGATCTCGCGCGTGGCCTGGTAGCGCGAACCGGCGCCGCCGTCGAAGCCATCGAACGAGGGCGCCTGCAGGAACAGCGTTCTTAGCGCTTGCCGGGACGGAGAAGATAAAGTCATTTACAGGCCTCCCAGGAATCGGTGTTGGGCCCGGGGTACTCAAGGATGCACACCGACTTGAAACAGGATATCCCGGAGCCTCAATGCGTTCCATCACAATGTCCGCCGGCCAGTCATGCTTTGACTGCATGCACCCCGGGGTGGGAGCCTAGCGGGTGAATCGTCGGACCGCTCGAATCTGTCGCGAGGACGTGCAGCAAGGCGTTTCCCTCGAGCGACTTACGGCTAAGCGCTTGGTTGCTGCATTGCAGCAGATGTCGAATTCACGGCGGCCCCGGTCCGATTCGGCAGGACCGACGCGGACTCGTTACGTTCATATGCTACCCGGGTCCGCCAGCGTCCCGTACGCTCTGAGCTCGTGACCCACAGAGTAATGTCTCGACCATGTGCCGGGCCCTGATCCATAGAGCAAGATTCCCCCCGCATGCTGCATTCGCATTGAAGCTCCTCTGGAGCGTTCTCGCCACTCTGTTGGCAACGCCGTCATGGTCGGATTCGGCCGCGGATGCGGGACAGGCGCCGGCGACGCAGCCGAGCAGCGCGCCGGCTTCGACGCTGGGCGCGGATCTGGTGCGCTGGTTTAGTCCCGCGACTTGGTTCAATCCCGCAACCGCGCCGTTCATCCCGGTACCGTTGATCGCCGTCGATCCGGACAGTGGCACCACGCTCGGCCTTCTTCCGGTGCGTCTGCAAACGGATGAGTATGACGATATCCGTCGCATCATCGCGCCGGATCTGCTTTACAATCCCTATTTCGGATTTGGCGCACACGCGCGCGTGTATGCGTACCCTTCGGCGGACGAGCAGTGGTCGGTGATAGCCGGCGCCAACGAACGTGTCCAACGCCAGCTCGATGCCGAGTACCAGAGTGGACGCTTGCGTGAGCAACGCTGGTCGTTCACTGGCAGTCTGGTGTTCAACCGCGACGGTACGCCGCGCTTTTTCGGCATCGGCAATGACTCACCGGCGATTGCTGAAACCGATTACACCGAGCAGCAGGAGTGGGCGCAGGCGCAGATCGGTCTGAACCACAACCATACGTGGCAGCTGCTGTACACGGGACGCGTGCGCAACGTGGACGTGCTGCCGGGCACCTTGGCGGGCATCGCCTCACTGCAAATCCGCTTTGGCCGCATCCTGGGTGTAGGCAGGAATAATGAGCTCCTCAATCGTGTGTCGATCGTCTATGACACCCGTAATGACGTGACCATACCGTCGAAGGGCATGGAATGGGTGGCGTACGGCGGCATGGCGAGCCGGCGGGGCTTATTTAACGATTCTTTGTACAGCGAAACGGGAATCGACGGCCGGGCCTTCTGGCCGATCGAGCCTGAGACGATAATCGCGACGCACCTGTCTTTGCGCTATATGCCGGACGCGCACCGCCTGCCGTTCTGGGCGCTTAGCAGCCTCGGCGGGGATCAGAGCGAGATCGGTGGCGACCAGCCGCTGCGCGGCTTCGGACCCGGCCGCTACTACGACCGCGATGCCTTCTCCGCTAGCCTCGAGCTGCGCCGGACAGTGTGGTCGCTCAATACCTTCTCGACGCACGTCGATGTGGAATTGGCGCCCTTCGCCGATCTCGGTCGGGTATGGTCGCAAGCGGGCACCTGGCCTTTGGCGCACCTGCACTCGGTCGGCGGTCTGGGTTTTCGCGGCCTCGCCCGGCCCTTTGTCGTCGGTTACGTCGATATTGGCTATGGCTCTGAGGGTGTGGCCGTGTTTACCGGCATAAACTATCCCTTCTAGCCACCGGTCCCAAGATTGATCTCAGGATCCTCAGAAACATTTCCCACAGCTTAAAGAAGCGATGTGACCCGGAGGCTGGGCGCCCCTACCGCGCTCGCGTTACCCAGGTAGCTAATCCGGAAGGCGCATATAGATGGAAGGATCCCAGCGCGCCGGGCTTGATGGTGATGGTATCGCCGACCCTGAGTGGGAAGGCGCTCCAAGCCTCACCCTGCACCCAAATCTCGCCGTTGGCGAGCGTGATGACTTTCCGTCCGTCGGCGCGCTCACTGACCGCCGACACGGTGGACGATAAGATCTGCGGTCTGGGCTTGTCGCGGGCCCCAGGAGCTTCCAGTTTGCGTGCCTGCTCTGCAGAGAGTCCAAAGGACTTGTCGGGCGTGGCTGCGAGGCGTGGAATCTCCCGGTCGTAGCAGGCTAAGCGTCGGCTATCATCTCGCTCCTGCGTGCAGGCTTGGAGCGCATCAGGCAACCCGGACGGGGCCGCCAATACGGGCCAGGATGAGGCGCCGGTCAGCAGTAACCCTACGAGAACCCGCCGATTCAGCCAGACAAATTGTATTCGTCGCAACCGCACGGGCTCTGCCTCCTACCTTATCGAAAATTATCGAGGCCGCGGGACCATCAGCCTCGAACAAGCCGGCTGGAAACATCGATCCAGTCGTAGTGAATTCTTTCCGGGGTGCGCGTACCTTTGGTGGAGGCAAGAGTAGCGGTTGCAACAATTCAACCTTGCAGAATCATTCACAAGCGCGATCGCGATCTGCCGCCAATTCTAACATTCCCGGCCAACTGTAAATCGAAGACCGGATACATCCTTCGATTCTGTCCTGAGTCCAGATTGTAAGCCTTTGTTCCGCGACTTTAGGCATCGCGTTTGGCCGCGGGAACCAGAGCCTTCCCTCGATAACGACTTCGCGACGTTTTATCTGTGGACCGAAGTCCGTGTAGTAAAATCCCGTTCCGGGGTCGCGGATGCCATAAAATAGGCATTCAGCGCCAGCGCGGGAGGCTTCCCAAGACATCGATCCCATGTCGCCCGCGCCACAGCGGCCACGATTGCCGTAGATGCCGGCGCCAACTTCGCCAAGGTGCAAGAATGGCTCGGACATGCGAACGTCTCTCCGACCCGGGTGTACGATCACCGGAAGACGCGGCCGGAGGATTCGCCGCTGTTCAAAGTGAAATACTGACTTCTCGCTGGCACTGAAATTTGGCTGTTGGTCATGTGAATAAACGATGAATGCGACGACCGAACCGCGGCTTCGGCGCTGGTCCAGCTATGCCAGCTTCACCGTCGCCGCCTTGCTGGTCATCGCGAAAGCCTCTGCTTGGTTCGTAACGGATTCGCTGAGTCTGCTTGCGTCCCTCGTCGATGCCGTCGTCGACGTGACCGCCGCTCTCGTGACTGTGCTTGGGGTGCATTACGCTGCCCGGCCGGCAGATGCGATGCACCGCTTTGGCCATGGCAAGGCGGAGTCGCTGGCGGCGTTGATTCAGGCTGTGCTGCTTGCCGGCGCGGCTAGCGTTCTGATCTTCGACGGGCTCCATCGAATCATCACGCCGCAGGCTGTGGCCCAATTGAACGTGGGCTTAGGTGTCATTGCTGGCAGTACGGTGCTGACGGCTCTATTGGTGCTATTCGAAAGCTATGTGACGAAGCGGACTCGATCACAGGCCATCGCAGCGGATCGATCGCATCATCTGTCCGACATTGCGGCCAATCTGGCGGTGTTACTGGCCCTGGCTCTGACCAAATTGACGGGATGGCCGCGCTTCGATCCTCTCTTTGCAATCGCCATCGCCATCTTCTTTGGATGGAGCGCGTTCAGGATCGCGAAGTCCGCGGCAAATACGCTTTTGGATCATGAACTTTCGGGCGAAGAACGGCGGCGTATCACGCAACTCGTCGAGGCTCATCCAGAGGCACGCGGCATGCACGATCTGCGGACCCGTAGCTCGGGCCTCGTGCAGTTCATAGAGTTTCATCTCGAGCTCGACGGTGGCCTGTCAGTGCGGGATGCACACACCATCGCCGACGCGATCGAATGCACACTAAAAGGTGCTATTCCTTCTTCAGAAGTGATCGTACACATGGAGCCGGCGGGTATTAGAGACGACCGCCTGGATGACCGCATTGAATCCGGCAGCGCGCCCTGAGGGTATCGACAACATATCTGCAACATAGGGCACGCCCTTTAGTCAGGAAGGGCATCCGCGATATAGCGCTACGAGGAGCAAACCTCTCGAGGTACAGTTGCTGCGGCGTTAGCGCATTTCGCTGCACCAGATCCGGGCGCGCGAAGAAGGCGTCAAACTCCGCCAATGTAGCGAGTGCATTGTCGCGCGCTGGCCGCATGCGACATTCCAGCGAGGATAATCGGCTAACCGCGGCCCCGAGTGCTCGCTGCCGCTTCGCCAGCCGTGCGAGCTCCGCCCGCGTTCGGCCCGCCAGCGGCTCCGCACCCTCGACGAGATTGCTGCACTGCTAGACGCGCACCCCCAACATCAATACGGTTCCGCAATTGACCTGAATCTATCTAATCTGTTGTGACCCACGCCGGCCGTTGCATCGATGAATGCCTTCTAGTAGAGTCGCTGCGGGGAAACGGTAGGTGTGGTTTGGTGACCGGCACCTAGCCTGAATTGACGTGCTGCGGAGGCTATAGCAAATGCCAACAAAAAAATCGATACAGTCTCGTGCATTTTGGATAATCATCATCGGTGGCATGGTGACCGGCATGGGAAATGGCAGCGTATTTGGCGCCGCCATGATGTGTTTCCTGGGCCGTGGCGACTTTGCGGACTGGGGTGGATGGTGGCCCCTCGACTACGATCCGCACACGTTCACCGGCTTCATCGACTGGTGCATGATCGTGTTTGGATTAGCTTATGTGGCGCTGCTGGCGGTTGCTCTCGGGCGCCACGATACGGAGGAAAGGGAAGCCAGGGTTGCGGCGCGTGCTCGGTAGCACCGGCGCGATCAACAGCATCAACTTCGGAGCCAGCTCATATGCTTAATACCATTGCGGCCACTCTCGGCATGGCCTTGGCGTTTTCCAGCATGTTACTGTCGTGGTTCATCCTGATGCCGCGCAAGAAGAAGAGCGCGCCGCTGCACTGATTGATCTCGCTGGAGGCGCCCACCTAGACTCTGCCAGTCTAGACTAACCACGGGCTGGGGGTGCCAAGCCGCGAGTTTCACCTCCCCGGCTCCGCCGAATCCCGGGGTGCCAGCGCCGGAACGCACCGTGCAGATCGCCGTTCAGCACGTTCGCACGGACCCGTAGCAACAGATGTGCGCCACGCTGTGTCCATCTCATCTGCCGCTTGTTGACCATCCGCTTAGCGATGAGCTGGTTGATCGTGGATTCAACGAATCCGGTGGAGATTCCGTTCTTTACCCTCGATACTGCCACGATGCCCAGCGGTTACGACGCGGTCGGTACAAGCAAGCAGATTGATGTGACCACCGGAAAGCTAACGATCGCGCAAGAGGCGATCGCAGAGTTGAACTGGCCGGCAATGACGATGATTTTCACGATGAAGAACAAGGCATTACCCGACAAACTCCCTCTCGACAAGAGAGGGGAATTCCAAATGGCGAGGATTGCAATTTTAGCGAATCATATCCTTGTAGGCATACCATGTGGCATGCCCCAAGAGCGGTGCGACGAGCAACATACCGCCGAGCAACGGTACTAGGTAGCCGATAACGATCAAGATCAAGATCAGCGCACTCCATACGATCATAGCCGGCATGTTTCTGAGCACGGCGTGTACGCTCGCGCGCATCCCTTGGCTTGCGGATGTATGCCGATCAATGATCAAAGGTACCGCGATGACGGAAACGGCGAACACCGCGGTGGCGAGCACGGCGCCGGTAGTGATATAGGCCAATACTTGCGAACGGTTCACCGTGTCGAGAAATCCCCGGTAGAGCGTTTCGCGCATATCGAATCCGCGGTAGAGCGTTTCGCGTATATCGGGCGCCGGAATGTGAAACACAGTACCGAGCAGAAGCGCCGAAATGGCGAACCATGCAACGGCGCAAATTGCCAAGATGGCACCGAATTCAAACAGACCCGCGGTATTGCGCGCCAAGCCTTCCAAGGAGTCATCGAAGTTCGCGGACTGTCCCAGCGAATAGCGCCGCGACATTTCGCAAAGCCCAGCCGACATGATGGGGCCTACGAGCAAGAACCCGGAAATCGCTGCGGCGATGAAATACGGGTGGGTGCCGCAAATTACCAGAAGCGTCCAGCCGAACGCCATGATCAGCGCACCGTGGCCGAGACTGGCTCCCCAATTCTTGCGCATATTCCGAGATGCAGCCAAGCCAGCGGCCGGAAAACCGGCACTTGCCTGACTTCGACATGAATGCTTCGATTATCAGCGGAAACTGTACTCAAGGCCGCACGCTCCATTTATTATTATAAGTGAAACCCGCCGAAGCCTCGCTAAGGCAGTCTAGTCTGATTTGGTTGTCGCTGTGCAGGGGCCGTCTACGTACCGATGATCAAGTTGGACGTGTGGGCCTCGTCGTACATTTGCTGCTATTCGTGTACCTTTCATGGTGCGGCGCAATAGGTACCAAAGCATGCAAACTGATGCTGAGCGCCGATGAGGGTTGCCTCATTTTTGCTGCCAAAAGTGACGGTAGGATTCGCCGGTAATTCTAGTACTAGCCGCCGCACCGCACAGGCCACTGCGCAGCGCCTGCTCCAGATCAGTCGCGGCCACTGGGTCATCGACGACAGCTGCCAGTACATCATCGACCGGAACTACGACGAGGATCGCAGCCGCAGCCGCAGCCGCACGGGGCATGGCCCGGAAAATATCTCGGGCTTGCGCCGCTTCGCCGTCGGCCTCATCGAGTCTAAAGCCTTGCGCAGCGTCGCCCAGACCATGCGTCAGTTCAAGCGCAATATGCGCCTGCTCTTCGACCATCTGCCTATAATAGAAAACTGCCATGCTGCCTCAGGCTCGCACGCTTGACGTCCGGAGAACAGATTTGCCCTAGCGCGCATAGCGCTGACTCTGGATATAGTTATCCATCCGTAGTAAAATTCTTTAGAATTCGAGGGGGGCGAGCCGGTGCGACAGTGGGCTACCGCGTTCGGGAATCGAACAATGACCAGCGCGCAAAATGCTCGAATTTTTGATCAGGACGCGCCTATTATTTCCTCAAAACCGTTAAGTCCGACAGGCTGTAAGAACAGTGAGGTAGCAGCGATGGGTTCCCGCTACGTTGGGTTAGGTTATCAATCAATGCGAACATTCCTCGGCAAGCTTGCCGTCACTTCGTTGCTGGGAGGTGCCGCAGTTCTGTTTTCTTTCAGTGCGCTTGCCAATGAGGCCGGTATGCCCGGGGCAGACGTCGCCAGCGGCAAGAAGATTTTCTCAGAGGGTAAAGGGGACGTACCTGCCTGCTTGACCTGTCATGGCGCCGGCGGGTGGGGTATGGACGCGTTGGGGGCCCCCCGTCTCGCGGGCATTGGCTTTCCCTACCTCGTCAAGGAACTCAACGACCTGGCGGGTGGAAAACGCACGCCCACTGGGGCCGGTGCCGTCATGCCCGGCTTTGCGGCAGGATTGAGCCCCCAGGATCGGCGCGATGTTGCCGCTTATGTCAATACGCTTTCCGGCCCACCGGATTTATCCGACCTCAAAGCGCTCAAGGACAGCGGGACGACAGTTGGCGAGAAATATCTCGGTCAGGCCATTGTAAAGTATGGGGTTCTTGGCAAAGTGTCGGCCTGCCAGTCATGTCATGGCTATAACGGTCGCGGAGCGGCGCCCATGTTCCCCGTTATCGGGCAGCAGAAATATACCTATCTCGTTACGCAGCTGAACGCCTGGCGTGATGGCAGCCGCGCCAATGATCCGTACAGCATGATGCGCATCACCGCACATAACCTCACCGATGCGGATATTGCCAACGTCGCCGCATATCTGGCGATGGCGCCGACCACTACGTTTGGCAATACCATAACTCCCGAAACCAACCGGTTCAGCACGGGCGGCTGGATGGAGCCATGATCGGGTAGGTGTCGGTGGTCGACAACTTTCGTGCTCCTCAGGCGTCGCCGGGATGAAGACCGGCGGCCTGCGGTTGGGCGAAAAGATTCTGTTCGGCATTGCCGCGGCTTTTGTGCTGTTTGCGGTCTTAAGCTTTATTGCCATGGAGGTCTATCGCCACCACTCCGGTAAGCAGATGTACGCGGTCACCACGCATTTTGACTTCTCGCCGGAAGGGCTTAGCGGGTCGGAACGTTTTCGCGCTCTGGGCTGCACCAGCTGTCACCGTGCTGTGCGCAACGGCACCAACAACGGCGTCAACCTGGACGGCATCGGCTCCAGGCACACTCTGGATTATCTCATCGCCTTCCTGCATGAACCGGAAGCAACCTACAGGTCGCAAACGCTGGAGCATGGCCCAGCCAAGGCGGCGGCCTATGTAGCCCGTTTGCCCGAAAACGACCTTCATTCTCTCGCCGTGTTTCTCTCGGAGTTGAAAGCCACGCAAGGATCGCCCGATGCGCGTGTCCCGATGGCCGGGAGCTCCGGCTTTATCGATGAAATGGTAAAAATCTGGGCCCCGTCCGCATGGAAGTCGCAATACCATGATGTGCGAGAGGAAGACGCACGGGCGAAAGATGCACCGCCGCCCAGCGAGCATCGATAGCGTGCCAGCGGCGCCGTCAGCACAGCAGCAGGGCATCGACGACAGCGAATACACGCGCTGGACCCTGTTGTTTGTCTACGCATGCATTGTCTATGCCATCATCGGCTTTTCGTGGGGAGCCCTGATGGGAGGCGTCCCGACCCTGCGCATGTTCGTCGATACCGTGCCCCACGGCCACCTGATTGTGCTGGCGCATGGACACATCAACCTTCTAGGGTGGGTTGAAATGGGTATTTTCGGCTCAATCTATTATTTCATTCCTCGCCTGGTCAGTCGCCCGATCTATAGTCTGCGCCTGGTCAAGGTTCACTTCTGGATGCATAACATCGGGCTCGTCGGCATGGTTTCCCTGTTCACTCTGGCTGGTGCCATCGGGGGCTATGATCCTGGTCCCGAGGTTGAACGGACCGTCACACACTTGATGGCTGGGATGGGCTCCTTCGGTACACTGGTCTTGCTGGCGAATATCATCTGGGGCTACAACATTTTCAAGACGGGTCGAGGATATTAGTAATGACCGTTCTGGGCGCGCGCGTGCTGGCATCGTGCCTTGTATTGATGGGGCTGAGCGGCTGTGACAGTCAGACCCAGCAGTCGCACTATGGCTCCCTCACTCTGAAGCTGGGCGCGTTGGCACCGCGGGTGCACACTAAGAGCCTGGCCGATGTCGGAGGTGACATCTCCCGCATCACGACTTATCGCCAGCCGGACGAACGGATGTATCAGTACTCGGTGGATCAGGCTCTCGCCACCGGCAAGCCGATCCTGCTGGAATTCGCCACACCGGCGCACTGCACTCCTTGTGATCGGCAGCTGCAGATGATCAAGTCGCTGATGGACAAGTATCAGGCGAAGATGATTTTTCTGCACATGGA